>CAJUID010000032.1 GCA_910585905.1 uncultured Lachnospiraceae bacterium | reverse complement strand
AAATCTATCGGCTCGTTTGCAAGGATTACAGATGTTACCCTTAAAACCGATGAGGAGCTTGCCAAACTGCGGGCTATGGGATATGACGGTCTGACAATAGGAATAGAAACGGGCGATGATGAAGCCCTGCAGTTTATGAATAAGGGATATACCTCTGCTGATATCATAGAGCAATGCCAGAGATTAGATGCAGCAGGAATTCATTACAGTTTCTTTTACTTGGTGAGCATTTCTGGGGCAGGTCGTGGAGAAATCGGAGCAAAATTGACGGCAGAACTATGCAATCAGATACATCCTACACTTATCGGGGCAAATATGCTTACGATTTATCCCGATTCAGAGCTTTATACGGAAATACAGCATGGGAACTGGCAGGAGGAGGGCGAACTTGAAAAATACAAAGAAGTACGGACACTCATTGAAAATTTACAGATACCTACCATCTTTGCGGCAATGGGAGCTTCTAATGCGTACCAATTTCATGGGCAACTGCCGAAAGACAAGAAAAAGCTGTTGGTATTTCTCGATGAAATCATAGGAAATGTCAGCGAAGAAGAGTTACAGCGGTATAGAAAAAGCGTTCATCATCTGTAAGTGAAGCATCCTGCGGGTATACCTATATGCGAAAAACGCAGCGCAGGAATTAGGAAGGAGGAGCAATCATGCACTTTACAGGCAGAACTTGGCGAACACTGTATCTAATTTTACGCCAGTAACGGCGTATCTTCCCTATGACCGTGAAAAGGTAATAAACGAACTACAATTTGTTTTAGATAACACGGACGAAAGGGAGATGCGGGAATATAGAGATAATTTGAAGTCCTTGGGATAAGGTTCGCAGTTGAAGTTATAGCCTGCCTAATAAAAAACAGCGTTTTGGTGGACTGTATTTTCACGCCCAAATGAGAATAGTTTATCCCTCAAGACCTGTTTTAAAAGAAGAATGGAAAATCTTTGAGAACACCCATGAAGCTATTTGACTTTCCCCATTTTTTATGAAGAGATACTCTGCCTATGGATAACCGCAGAGTATCCTTTTTTTTAAAGTTTTTACAACTATTTATAGTAATATTTTTTGGCTAATAGAAAATTTTCCGCGGGGCAGGCAGTGTATATTTATAGTTCTACGCCATTTTGTTGTAAAAGTTCCCTAGCACTTTCTACAGAATCGACCCCAGTTTTATTTTTAATAGGGGCAAATTCTTTAGAACGTTCCACCTCAAATGGAAGGCAGGAATTTAGTAGTTTGATTAAGTCTAAAATTAATGTTTCAAATTTATATCCATTTGGCTTCTCTGGTTTTATCAGTTTACCCTGCCCGTCCAGATATGGTATTTTTTTTTCTACAATATGAAGTGGCAGCTCTTTATTTACGACATCCTCCAGACAGTCAATTCGAAATAGGTAATTTAGGATAACACCGAAATTATAGGCGGGTTCTCCAGTTTCTGTCTTGGTATCCCTTAAAGAATCTGTTAATTCATAATATTCTATGATAGAGGGATGTCCATCCTCAAGGCACATAACGCCAACTTTTTCATCTGGATGGTTTTTGCGCACAACTTTCGCTCCCGATTCGCATTCTTTTTCAATCACAGCCCCGATAAAAGTAGGGTCTGCTATTCGCTGCAATACATTATCTACAGCAAACACATTTAGCCACTGGATTCCTTCGCGTTTCATCAGATCAAGAAGCCCGGCATTCATCAGGGAAGAAAACCAGCCTCCATTTCCGTTTGGGGAAGCAGCCAGCTTCCATTTTTCTTCCAAAAATATTTTTCCACTATAATCAGAAGCCGGAGCCATGTCCTGTTTGAAAAAATGGATATGTTTCCTGTCATAGCCGAAATACTCGTGTTCCTCAAAAAATGCCATAGTAATCTCATGGTTTTTGTCGCTGGTCATAACAAAAAGATGAATCCATGCCTTTGTCTGGTCGACTACATCAAACAGATTTTTAATGATGCGCTCAAAAATATAGATAGGCTTTGTAATACCAATATCGTACATTCCCTTGGGATTGTCAGAGCCGAGCCTTGTGCCCATGCCCCCGGCTAGCAGGACTGCACCGACTTTGCCGGAGCGGATTGCCTCAATGCCTGTTTCTTCATAATGCGATTTTTCAGCATATATCTCATCTAATGTCATTGCGGCAATTGGGGATATAGAGCTTTCTTTTTTGGCAGCCTCTTTTTTTCCGATGCGGGTTACCACAGAAAAATCTGTTTCTGCAACCTGTTGTATGAAATCAGCCTGTTTTGTCTCAGACAATGTGTCATAGTAGCGAAGAAGATGTTGCTGATTATATTTTTCTAATTTTTGCCTTGTCTCTTCAAAATTCATAGTATTCTCCATTCCTGCGCTGCTTTTTGTGCATCATGGGTTTGTGTCAGGCAGCGCAAAGGCACAAATTTCCCACAAATTTTGACGCACATTTGTCAGAAAGCATTTTGCAAACACGCTCTAGGAATTTACGGATTTCTGTATTTTCCCGATGGCGCGGACAGTAACATTATAATGGATAAATATGCCATCGGCAACCAAAATTTCATTGCCTGCCTGCCCGGATTGGAGTATACTGTATTTAGAACATGGATGGAAACGCCGAAATAGCAGTGGGACAATTTGTATAGTTTTTTGTATTAGGACATGCGCAGGAATGGGGGTAATTATGTTTCGCAGTGATAAAAAAGAGATAGAGGCGGAAGAGAGATATTTAAGGGAGCTTAGGAAAGTTAAGGTACCTATGCTGACATTGGATGCGAGGTGGCATCAGCTCTTTCCAGAACATTTAAAGACAAGGCAGTTATCAAAGCTAGAGAAGGAATTAAATAAGCTGATTAAGCAGCAGGGACAGGCGGCTAATGATTTAAAGGAGTACGAAAAGGCCCGAAAAGTGCTGATGAATAATATTTTGAATAATATGACGGATGGGCAGGAGAGCGATAGCCTGCTCCGCAGGAGAAAACAGGAGAAAAACCAGCAGCTTTTGGATGAGTTAGGTGAGAAAATTGAGGAGACACAGGCTCTGCAGAGGCGTCTCCCAAGGGAAATTGATTTTGCTAACCAGGAACTTTTGATTGAGAGTATGCGTATCTGTTATGAAACGTTAATCGCCAATACAAGGGATATTGAATGGGAGGAAGAATGGATCCGAAAAACTAGGGAAGAATTAAAAGAGCATATTTTGGTAAAGCAGGAAAAAGAGATTCGGAATACAGAGACATATAAATTTATGCATGACCTGCTTGGGGCAAAAATTGTGGAAATTTTTGACAAAGAGCATAAGGTCTGGAAAGGTGATATCAGCATGGATCATAAGGCGGAGGATGACTGATGCAGTGATGGATAGGAGGGATGTATATGAAGTACATTGCGGATGCGAGGGAGGCAAAGGAGATTGATGGGATTTCTATTCAGAAAATAGGGATTCCATCTTTCGTTTTAATGGAGCGGGCTTCTTTGAAAGTGGCAGAATGTGTCAGACGGATTATGGAGGGGAAAAAGGGCAGGATTTTAGTTGCCTGCGGTTCTGGCAATAATGGCGGTGACGGGGCGGCAGCAGGCCGGATTTTGAAAGAATGGGGATATGAAGTTGTCATAGCGCTGCTTGGAAATGAGGAAAAGGCCAGCAAGGAGATGAAATTACAGCTTCAGATAGCACGAAATCTTTCTATTCCGGTTATCACCGAACCAGTGATAGCAGAATATACTGTAATTATTGATGCAATATTTGGAATTGGGCTGTCCAGGGACATTTCTGGTGATTACGCGGGATGGATTGCCGAGATAAATAATACGGATGCGGTCATTGTATCAGTTGATATTCCCTCCGGTATTGATGCGTCTACAGGAAAAATCCTTGGTGTGGCGGTGCATGCAGATTATACAGTTACATTTGGTGTCAATAAAAGAGGGCTGGTTCTTTTTCCAGGGACACAGTATGCAGGAAAAGTTTTGGTTGAGGATATTGGATTTCCTGAAAAGGCGGTCCATGAGGTTTCGCCTGCTGTGATATCCTATGAGAGAAGTGATATTAAGAGGCTATTTCCCAAAAGGCTTCCGAGGAGCAACAAAGGAAATTATGGCAAGACGCTGGTAATCGCCGGATCTAAGCAGATTAGCGGGGCTGCTTACTTTACGGCTGCAGGAGCATACCAGATGGGGAGCGGCCTGGTTAAGGTGTTTACACATGAAAATAACCGAATTATGCTGCAAACAAAGCTTCCAGAGGCGCTTCTCTATACATATCAAGGGAATGAAAGGCTTCCCGCAGATTATATGGATGATATTTTTGAGAGAGGAAGGGAGGCGGTTCCTTTTTTGGAGCAGGACTCTGAGAAGGGCGAGAGCGAGGAATTTGTCAAATGCTTAAAAAATGAACTTTGCTGGGCTTCTGCGGTTGTGATCGGTCCTGGGCTTGGCACTTCCCGTATGGCAGAGTTGCTTCTCTATGAAGTGCTAAAAATTACAGATATTCCTGTTTTGATGGATGCGGATGCCCTGAATTTACTGCCAAGGTTTCCAGAATATTTTAATGAAGACGGAAGAATCCAGCTGACAGATAATTTTGTTTTGACGCCGCATTTAAAAGAGATGAGCAGGCTTTTGGGCAGTGATGTGGAAAGTATCAAAGATAACCTGATTGATACAGCCTGCCGCTATACAAAAGGAGCTGTAGTTGTATTAAAAGATGCCAGGACTGTGGTGTCAGACGGAACCCGCATTTATCTAAATCAGTCTGGAAATAATGCGTTGGCAAAG
The DNA here is from genome assembly GCA_910585905.1 of uncultured Lachnospiraceae bacterium. Lineage (GTDB taxonomy): Bacteria > Bacillota > Clostridia > Lachnospirales > Lachnospiraceae > Butyribacter. The sequence goes on along the minus strand of CAJUID010000032.1, from coordinate 30,920 downwards.
GGAGGCTCCGGCGATGTGTTAAGCGGCATGATTGGCGGACTTTTAGCAAGAGGGATGGAGCCATTCCGGGCGGCAGCCCTTGGCGTGTATCTGCACGGTTTGACTGCAGAAGAATATGTTAAAGAAGGAAGTTTTTCTACCATGCTTGCTACCGATATCTTGGAAAGACTGCCTGCGTTAGTTCCTTAGATAAAAAATGATAAATTTAGATACACAGTATGTTTGGAGGGAAATTACTGGTGCTGCGTGGAGTCTTCCAGCGGAATGTATTTGAAAATTTAGCCAAGACAAGTAAGAACTGGGGGATTTAATATTCAAAGTAATATGTGCGGAATGGAGAAGATTATGAGAGAATACTATCGGGTACAGGCAAATATTAATCTGGATGCAATATATGATAACGTGAGAAATGCAAAGCAGCTTTTGAGCCCTAAAACGAAGCTGATGGCTGTGATTAAAGCGGACGGTTATGGTCATGGTGCTGTAGAGATTGCAAAGACGGTTGATGGTTTGGTGGATGCATATGGTGTGGCTATTTTAGAAGAAGGGATTGAGCTTCGCAGGGCTGGTATTGATAAGCCTATTTTGATACTAGGTTTTACGCCACAGCCACAATACAAGGCGATGATTGACTATCAAATCTCAACTGCGGTTTTCCAGCTTGACATGGCGGAGAGATTATCACAGGCTGCAGTTATGGGGGGGAAAAGTGCCGGGATTCATCTAAAATTAGATACCGGAATGAGCAGGATCGGTTTTGCGTTGGATGATGCTGCTCTCGAAGATATTTTAAAAATTGCTGAGCTTCCTGGAATTCGGATAGAGGGATGTTTTTCTCATTTTGCCAGAATGGATGAGGCAGATAAGACAAGGGCAATGGAGCAGTTTTCACGTTTTTGCAGTTTTGTAAGCCGTTTGGAGGATGCTGGGATTCGCATTCCGATAAAACATATTTCAAACAGCGCAGGAATTATTGAAGCACCGGAAGTACATCTGGATATGGTGCGGGACGGTATCTGTATTTATGGTCTTTATCCATCGGAAGAGGTGCAGAAAGACAGATTGCCCCTGATTCCTGCGATGGAATTAAAAGCCTGGGTATCTTACGTGAAGGAATTAGAGGCAGGGGTGGAGATTGGGTATGGGGGAACTTATACAACATCCCGCAAGACAAAGGTTGCAACCGTTCCGGTAGGATATGCCGACGGTTATCCGCGTTGCCTTTCTAATACAGGGCGTGTCTTGATCCGTGGGAAGAGCGCGCCGATTATCGGCCGTGTCTGTATGGACCAGTTCATGGTGGATGTAACGGATATAGAAGGGGTCTTAGAGGGGGATGAAGTGACCTTGTTTGGCAGGGATGGCGAAGCACAGATTAGCGTTGAGGAGATATCTGGTATGTCCCATTCTTTTAATTATGAATTTGTATGTGATGTAGGGAAAAGAGTGCCACGAGTATTTTACCAAAATGGAAAGGTTGTCGGGACAAAAGATTTTTACCCAAAATAAATTAAAAAATTTAGAAACGTTTGCGAATACTTCTCTCAAAAATGGAAAAGATAGGAAAAGGAAACTTACATAGATGATGTGAGAAATATAATTGAAGATTGGAGCGTGAACGTTTTGGTGATCAGACGTGGAGATATTTATTTTGCGGATTTAAGGCCAGTGGTTGGGTCTGAGCAGGGCGGAATCCGTCCGGTACTTATTATACAGAATGATATGGGAAATAGACATAGCCCGACGGTGATTTGTGCAGCGATTACATCAAAATTAAATAAAGCGAAGCTTCCGACGCATATTGCCTTGGAAGTAAATAAATATGATATGATTAAAGATTCGGTTATTTTATTAGAACAGATCCGTACAATTGACAAATCAAGGCTTCGGGAAAAGGTATGCCATCTGGATGATGAGATTTTAGATAAGATTAACCATGCGCTGTGTGTCAGCCTTGCATTGGAAAGTCCAAGGAGCCTTGCAGAACATGTCTAGGCAGAAGGGGAAAGTGAGGGCGTGCATGGACCGCCTTAGCAATAACTGGGAGGAATCAATGAAAATTACGGTACTTGCGGTAGGAAAATTAAAGGAAAGATATTTTACGGAAGCAGTGAAGGAGTACAGCAAACGGCTTAGCCGTTACTGCAAGCTGGAAATAATAGAAGTTATGGATGAAAAGACCACAGAAAATGCCAGTAAGCATGAGGAAGAACTAGTCCGTAAAAAGGAAGGGGAACGTCTTAGAAAGTACATAAAAGAAGGGGCGTATGTTATTTCGCTCGCAATTGAGGGCAGGCAGTACCCGTCTGAGGAGTTTGCAGAAAAACTTCATAAACTTGGGCTTCATGGGGAAAGCCATATTATATTTGTAATTGGCGGTTCCATTGGGCTTGACCCAGAGATTTTGAAAGCTTCGGACGAGCTTTTAAGTTTTTCAAAAATGACATTTCCGCATCAGCTTATGCGCGTGGTGCTATTGGAACAGATATACCGGGCATACCGGATTATCCACGGAGAGCCATATCATAAATAAATATGATGGATTAGCGGCAGAATGTATTATAGTAAAAGGAAGATAGAGGGCTATTATCAAATTGGTAATAGTCTTTTTCTTATATTAGAGATTGTTCCATTATTATATGCTTCTAAATAGCATAAGTAAAACAAAAGCTGCTGGTTTTATGTATGATATATAGAATGGCCATGAATAGTAATGGTGAACAGCATGAATATTTATCTTTTTTTCAAAAACCTCTTGACAATAATTTTGTCTCGTGCTATCTTACTTTATAGAAATTAGCACTCCACTTTATTGAGTGCTAACAAGGAAGAAGGGAGTGGTGAGATGGAACTGGATGAAAGGAAACTGAAAATTCTTCAGGCAATCATCCGGACGTATCTGGATACCGGTGAGCCGGTGGGTTCCAGGACAATTTCAAAGTACACGGATTTAAATCTAAGTTCCGCGACCATTCGGAATGAGATGTCGGATTTGGAGGAGTTAGGATATATTCTCCAGCCGCATACCTCTGCAGGACGGATTCCTTCTGATAAAGGCTACCGCCTTTATGTAGACACGATGTTAGATGCCAGGGAAAGTGAGGTTCAGAGCCTTAAAGAGGAACTGGAGGAGAAAGCAGAAAAAATTGACGAGGTGCTGCAGAAGGTTGCAAAGTACCTGGCGGCCAACACAAATTATGCTACAATGGTTTCCGGGCCAAGGTATCAGACAAAAAAAGTGAAGTTTATCCAGATAACATCGGTAGATGCGGAACACCTGCTGGCAGTTATCGTGTTAGACAACAATGTAGTCAAGAATCAGATGATTCGGATTGATGAGCCGGTCAGCCAGGAGATGGTAGTTAAGTTAAATTTTATTTTGAACACGACGCTAAATGGGTTGGATGTCTTAGAAATTAACTTAGCGGTCATCCAGGGGTTAAAGGAGCAGCTTGGCGAGCATACGCAGGTGATTGATTCGGTAATTGAAGTGATTGGCAGGACATTAGTGGAAGAAGATGATTTGGAGGTTTACACCAGTGGTGCAACTAATATTTTAAAGTATCCTGAATTGTCTGATAAAACTAAGGCTGCAGAAATCTTAGGTGCGTTTGAGGAAAAGAAGATACTCCATAATTGGCTTGGGCTTCCAGACCGGAAGCAGAGTGAGGAGAGCCATGATATCCAGGTTTATATAGGGGATGAGACGCAGATGGACACAATGAAGGACTGTTCTATGGTGACAGCAACCTATAGGATACAGGAAGGCGTTTATGGAAAAATAGGCATTGTTGGGCCAAAGAGAATGGATTATGACAAGGTAGTGGGGACATTAAATTCCCTGATGGGCCAGTTAGATGATATATTTAAAGAAAAGAAGTAAATTTGAGAGGTGGTAATGACGTGGCAGAAGAAAAGAAGGATTTAGAGGATCAGGTAATGCAGGAAGCTGCAGAGGAAACTGCCCCAGCCGGGGAGGAGGCACAGGCGGAAGAGCCAGAACAGCAGGAAGAGGAAAAGAAAGAGGAGAAAAAGCATCTGGGCAGAAAGAAAGATAAGAATGCAGAGAAAATCCAAAAGCTTGAAGATAAGCTTGCAGAGCTTGAGGATAAGAGAGTGCGCCAGCTTGCTGAATTTGAGAATTTTAGAAAGCGTTCGGAAAAAGAAAAGTCCCAGATGTTTGAGATTGGAGCCAAGACGGTTGTAGAAAAACTGCTTCCAGTTATAGACAATTTTGAGCGCGGCCTTCTTGCCGTTCCAGAAGAGGAAAAGGACACCCCGTTCGTTCAGGGAGTGGAGTTGGTATATAAACAGCTATTAACGGTATTTGAGGAGCTTGGTGTAAAGCCGATTGAGGCGGTGGGCGAGGTTTTTGACCCGAATCTGCACAATGCGGTTATGATGGTGGATGATGATAGTTTAGAGAGCGGTACGGTAGCCGAGGAAATGCAGAAAGGTTATTTGTACAAAGAGAGCGTTGTCAGACACAGTATGGTTAAGGTTGTAAATTAAATTTTAGTTATAGTTTATGAAAGCAAAGTGTTTTTATTTTAGGAGGTAATCACAATGAGTAAGATTATTGGTATTGATTTAGGAACAACAAATTCATGCGTCGCTGTAATGGAAGGTGGAAAGCCAGTTGTTGTAGCGAATACAGAAGGAGCAAGGACAACACCATCTATTGTAGCATTTTCTAAGAATGGCGAGAGGCTGGTCGGAGAGCCGGCAAAGCGTCAGGCAGTTACAAATGCTGACAAGACAATTTCTTCAATTAAGAGGCATATGGGTACAGACCACCGTGTAAATATTGACGATAAAAAGTATTCTCCACAGGAAATCTCCGCAATGATTTTACAGAAATTAAAGTCAGATGCTGAGAGCTATTTGGGTGAGAAAGTGACAGAGGCAGTTATCACTGTTCCGGCATATTTTAACGATGCCCAGCGTCAGGCAACAAAGGATGCGGGAAAGATTGCCGGTCTTGATGTAAAACGAATTATTAATGAGCCGACAGCCGCAGCTCTGGCATATGGCCTTGACAATGAGAAAGAGCAAAAGATTATGGTATATGATCTGGGCGGTGGTACATTTGATGTATCTATTATTGAAATCGGCGACGGTGTTATTGAGGTTCTTGCAACATCCGGTGATAATCGGCTGGGTGGTGATGATTTTGACCAGAAGATAACAGATTATATGATTAAAGAATTTAAGAATGCAGAGGGTGTTGACCTTTCTACAGATAAAATGGCACTTCAGAGATTGAAAGAAGCAGCAGAGAAAGCAAAGAAAGAATTATCCTCTGCGACAACAACAAATATTAACCTGCCATTTATCACAGCAACTCCAGAAGGGCCAAAGCATTTTGACATGAATCTTACTAGGGCAAAGTTTGATGAGCTGACACATGACCTGGTAGAGCGGACAGCAACACCGGTTTCCAATGCACTCCGCGATGCAGGGATTACAGCTTCAGAGCTTGGAAAGGTTCTGTTAGTCGGCGGTTCTACACGTGTCCCAGCTGTTCAGGATAAAGTAAAACAGCTTACTGGCCATGAGCCAAACAAGTCATTGAACCCGGATGAGTGTGTTGCACTTGGTGCATCTGTTCAGGGTGGCAAGCTTGCAGGTGACGCAGGGGCAGGCGATATCCTTCTTCTGGATGTAACTCCGCTTTCTCTCTCCATTGAGACAATGGGTGGTGTTGCTACAAGGTTGATTGAGAGAAATACGACGATTCCTACAAAGAAGAGCCAGGTATTCTCGACAGCAGCAGATAACCAGAGTGCGGTAGATATCAATGTACTGCAGGGTGAGCGCCAGTTTGCTAAGGACAATAAGTCACTTGGCCAGTTCCGTTTGGATGGTATTCCTCCTGCAAGAAGAGGTGTTCCTCAGATTGAAGTTACATTTGATATTGATGCCAATGGTATTGTAAATGTATCTGCAAAGGACTTAGGAACCGGAAAAGAACAGCATATTACGATTACGGCAGGTTCTAACATGTCAGATGATGAAATCGACCGGGCTGTCAAAGAAGCAGCACAGTTTGAGGCTGAGGATAAAGCGCGCAAGGAAGGCATTGATGCAAGAAATGACGCTGACAGCCTTGTATTCCAGACACAGAAGGCGCTTGATGAGGTTGGCGATAAGATTGACGCTTCTGAGAAGGCAACAGTTCAGGCTGATATTGATGCACTGAAGGAGATTGTGGAAAAGACAAATCCAGATTCAATTTCACCGGATGAAGTAGCACAGTTAAATGAGGGCAAAGAAAAGCTTATGGCAAGTGCCCAGAATGTTTTCCAGAAGATGTATGAGAGTGCGCAGGCTGCAGGCGGTGCAGGTCCAGATATGGGTGCCGCAGGCGCAGGCCCGGACATGGGCGGCCAGGATGCAGCAGATGATGTTGTTGATGGAGATTTCCGTGAGGTTTAAGAATAAATCAGACCAAAATGCTGGCAGAATATAAAGCAATTTAAAGTGGGTTGTACTAGTTGGGATTTTAGTTCGATAAATTGAGAGATAGGCTACTGTATTATATCTGCAGTAGCCTATCCAACATAGAATGAAGGCAGGAGTGTTAGTTATGGCGGAAAAGAGAGATTATTATGAGGTTTTAGGCGTAGGGAAGAATGCATCTGATTCTGAGCTAAAGTCGGCATACCGTAAGTTGGCAAAGAAATATCATCCAGATACCAATCCTGGAGATAAAGAGGCTGAGGCAAAGTTTAAGGAGGCATCAGAGGCATATGCCGTCCTGAGTGATGCCGACAAGCGTCGTCAATATGATCAATTCGGTCATTCTGCCTTTGAGGGCGGCGCCGGTGGTGCTGGAGGATTTGATTTTAGCGGCATGGATATGGGTGATATCTTTGGCGATATTTTTGGTGACTTTTTCGGTGGCGGACGTTCTTCGCGGAGTAGGAGTAATGGCCCTATGAAGGGGCAGAATGTAAGGGTTTCTGTCCGCATTAATTTTAAGGAAGCCTGCTTTGGTGTAGAGAAAGAAATTGACATTGTACTGAAAGAAGAATGTAAGTCCTGTCATGGAAGCGGTGCGAAGGCGGGTACATCACCACAGACATGTTCAAAGTGTGGTGGAAAGGGTCAGGTAGTATTTACCCAGCAGTCTCTTTTTGGCGTAGTCCGCAATGTGCAGTCTTGTCCAGATTGTCATGGAACTGGAAAGATTGTAAAAGACCGCTGTCCAGATTGTAACGGTTCTGGATATATCAGTAAGAGAAAGAATATTGCAGTTACAATCCCAGCAGGAATTGACAATGGACAGTGTGTCAGAATCCGCGATAAGGGTGAACCAGGTGTAAATGGCGGTGAGAGAGGTGACTTGTTAGTTGAGGTACTGGTTGGAAATGATCCGATATTTAAGCGTCAGGACAGGGATATCTATTCTACCGTACCGATTACGTTTGCTCAGGCTGCGCTGGGCGGTGATATCCATGTAAAGACAATTGACGGGGAGGTTATTTATACTGTAAAAGCAGGAACCCAGACGGATACCAGAGTCCGCCTGCGTGGAAAGGGAGTGCCGTCCCTGCGGAATAAATCAATACGCGGTGACCATTATGTTACACTTGTTGTCCAGGTGCCAACCAAGATGACAAATGAGCAGAAAGAGCGGTTAAAGGAATTTGATAGAGCAATGTATGGCAGCACCGCGGAGGAGAGCAAGGAAACAGAAGGAACGGAAAGCGATGCTTCTTCTGATAATAAATCAAAGAAAAAAGGATTTAAGAGAAAGAAATAACATATGGAATAGTATGGGACGTTTGCCATTGGAAAACGTGATTGGTGAGACGGCCAAAGTTAAATGTGGAAAAGGGAGATATACTTTTAACTGAATAAGGGTATTGCCTTTCAAAACCTTCGGTATCTTAAAGAGAAAATAACTAGAGCGTGTTTGAACATTAATGTTCAAACACGCTCTAGTTATTTTCTCGTTTATTTATTAATTTTGTGTGTTGTAAAAATTAAATAAGCATGATATCATTACCAATCTTCTACATCAGCGAATGCATTTACGGAATCTTCCGGTGCGGCAAGTTCGTCGTCTTCGTCCATTTCATCATAACCTGCCATTGGTTCGCCATGATCATCAAGAAGTGTCTGGATTTGTTCTTCGCTGACGCCGGAATTTGCGGTTTTGTCAGTTAATTGCTTGCGTTTTGTGGCGTCATACTGTTTTTTCTCAATCTGTGCCTCTGCCAAAATATCTTCAATTATATCATCTTTATTGTCAATTGCAAAAAAATCTGGCTGATTTAAGCATAAGTAAAATTTGATAACGCGCCCGCTTATCAGTGTTACTTTTTCAATATTGCAGTAATCAGAATCGCGCTGGTATGGCAAATTGTCGTACATGGTAACATGAAAATCAAGAGCAGTATCGTATTTATTTGAAAGAACATTTGTCACAAAGGGCTCCCCCATATTGATTTCCTCCTTCCCCTAGTCATAGTACGGTACTCATTTCTAATAGTATATCGCATTTTAGTAAGTCGTTCAATATGAAATTCTAGGATTCTGCAAGATATTTTTCGTTTTGTTCGATTACTTTTGCCATTGCCTCCTGTCCAGGCGCGCCGATGGTGTTTCGTTTTGATACGCAGGTCTCCATGCTGATCGCATCGTAAATATCTTCCTCAAACACAGAGCTGATTGCCTTGTATTCTTCTAAAGTCATTTCGCCCAGAGAGATATTTTTGTCAATGCAGTAGAGGACAAGCTGCCCTACGATACCATGGGCGTCACGGAAAGCAACGCCGTGGTTTACCAGATAATCAGCTGCATCGGTGGCGTTAGTAAAGCCGCCCTCTGCGCTGGCGCGCATCTTGTCCTTTCGGAAGGAAAGAGTATCTAACATTCCGTGAAACAACACAATGCATCCCTTTGTTGTATCTATGGCGTCAAAAACAAATTCCTTGTCTTCCTGCATATCCTTATTATAGGCAAGGGAAAGCCCCTTCATAGTTGTGAGCAGTGAGATGAGGGAGCCATATACCCGCCCAGTCTTTCCGCGGACAAGTTCAGCGATATCCGGGTTTTTTTTCTGTGGCATAATGCTGCTTCCGGTAGAATAAGAATCATCAATTTCAATAAATTGATATTCATTGCTGTTCCAGATAATGATTTCTTCACAAAAGCGGCTAAGGTGCATCATGATTATGGACATTGCTGAGCAGAATTCAATTAAGTAGTCACGGTCAGAGACAGAATCCATGCTGTTAAGCGTAGGTCCATAAAAATCAAGCAGAGAGGCCGTATAGTCGCGGTCCAGGGGGTAGGTTGTCCCAGCCAGTGCACCAGAACCAAGAGGGCAGTAGTTCATCCGCTCATAGATATCATGAAGCCTGGAGCGGTCTCTTTTGAACATTTCAAAATAGGCACCCATATGGTGAGCCAGTGTAATTGGCTGTGCTTTCTGTAAGTGGGTAAATCCAGGCATAATAGTGTCCGTATGTTCTTTCATAATAGTAAGGAGGCTTTGCAGCAGATTCTTCAACAGTGCGTCCATCTCTAATACCTCTTTGCGGGTATAGAGTTTCATATCCAAAGCGACCTGGTCATTGCGGCTGCGCCCAGTGTGCAGGCGTTTTCCGGCGTCACCGATCCGTTTGGTCAGATGGGCTTCCACAAAGCTGTGGATATCCTCATGTTCTTCATCAATCACTAAACGGCCTGTCTGGATATCCTCACGGATGCCATTCAACCCTGCAGTGATGGCTTCTTTGTCTTCCTCAGACAAAATACCTTGTTTTGCAAGCATAGCAACATGGGCAATACTGCCGGCAATGTCTTCTTCATAAAATTTCTGGTCAAAAGAAAGAGAAGCATTGAAATTGTGTACTAATTGATTTGTTTCTTTTGTGAAGCGTCCGCCCCAAAGTTTCATAGAAATCCTCCTCATATGATCATAATTGTTTAAGTTTATCTCGTAATTTTACAGTGAATCCATCAAAAATCACAAAAATAGCCGAAAGCGACGAAATACCGAAATGGAATTTCCATTTCGGTATTGTGTTTGTCTGCATAATCAGCCGATGGCTGTTAAAATTAGTCTTCTGCTTCTGGTTTATCGTCAGAAAACTCGATGAAATCATCATCAAAGTTATCATACATGTCATCGGAATCAAAATCATCCAGATAGTCCGGTGTCAGGTATTTGTATACAGCGAATGCGATTGCAGCAATAGCAGCAACAGCGCCGATAATAGCGAGGGCAATCACGATTGTATTTTTGTTTTTCTCTTCTAACTCCTTTTTGTGAAGTAATTCATTTACTTTTGCAGCATTTAATAATTCCTCTACTTTGCTTGACATAATGAACACATCCTTTCTTTTTTGATATACAAGTATCTCTATTATACCATATTTTGTCTATAATATCTATATCTTTTTTAATTTAGCAAATGAAGCCATCATTTTCCGGTTGATCTCATTATCAAAAGCAACAGAGACCTGATAATCGTTTCCAACCTCTTTCATTTCTGTGACCGTCCCCTCGCCGAAGCGAGCGTGAGATACCCTGTCACCAACGGAATAATTTACTGAACCCGCACTTTGGTTTGTGGTTCCAAAACCTTTTGATATGTACGGATTTCCAGCAAAAAGGGCACCACCTTTTTCAGACTTTTGAATGCCTGGCATTGTTTTTTTGTCTGGTTTCAAAGGCGTTGTATTTAGGCCAGATGTGTTCGAGGAGGAGATTTTGGTAGATGAAACTCCACTCTGTTTTAAAAGATAACGAGGAATTTCATTAATAAACTGTGAAGGGCGGTTAAACTGTTGTTCACCGTTTCGGAATCGCGAGCGGGCACAGCTTAGGGATAACTTTTTCATGGCGCGGGTAATGCCAACATAGCAGAGCCTGCGTTCTTCCTCGATTTCTTCCTCGTTGTCTGACATAATGGCTGAGTAGCCAGGGAAGATGCCGTCCTCCATACCAACAAGGTAGACATATGGAAATTCAAGTCCCTTTGCACTGTGGAGCGTCATAAGCAGAACAAGGTCATTGCTTTCATCTACATTGTCAATATCTGCGACAAGGGCAACTTCCTCCAAAAATCCGCCGAGAGTTGGTTCGTCCTCACAGTTTTCCTCATAGGCAACTATTTTGCTGATTAATTCTTCAATATTTTCAATTCTACCATTTGCCTCGTCGCTGTCTTCCTCCTGCAGCAGTCTGACATATCCGGTTTCTTCGATAATCTCACGGATCAGGCTCTCTAAGCTGTAACCTGGTTCTTCCAGATGGCGTTTGAAGGAATCAATCAGGCTGACAAAAGAACCAAGTTTTGTCCCACTGCGGCTGATGCCATCAATGTATTCGTAGTTTTCTAATGCATTATAAAAACTGATTTCATGCTCCAGAGCATAGTTTGTAACGCGGTCAATGGTAGTCAGGCCGATTCCGCGTTTTGGGACATTGATAATCCGCTTGACACTTATGTCATCCATACCATTTTCAATCGTGCGCAGATAGGCAAGCAGGTCTTTTATCTCCCGGCGCTGGTAGAAATTAACTGCGCCGACAATGCGATATGGAATATTATGGAGGACCAGTTTTTCTTCAAATACGCGGGACTGTGCATTCGTGCGGTAGAGAATGGCAAAGTCTTTATAGGCGGCAAGCCCGGCAGAGACAACATTTGCGATAGCATCTGCGATGCAGCCGGATTCCTCGTATTCGTTTTCAAAACGCGTATAGTAGATAGCGTCTCCCTTTGGTTTCTCTGTCCAGAGTGCTTTGTCTTTTCTGACCGTGTTATTTTTAATAACAGCGTTTGCCGCATCCAAAATATTTTGGGTAGAGCGATAGTTTTCTTCCAGTTTAATTATTTTAGTTTCTGGATACTGGCTTTCAAAGTTTAGTATATTGTATATGTTTGCGCCGCGGAACTTATAGATGGACTGGTCATCATCACCTACAACGCAGAGATTATGTAAAATAGTGCCATCGTCATCGGCTGTGCTTGCCATCAGGCTGATTAGTCGGAACTGTGCGGTGTTTGTGTCCTGATACTCGTCAACCATGATATAGCGGAAGCGGTTTTGGTAATAGGAGAGGATGTCCTCATTTTCTTCAAAAATCTGAATGGTTTTACAGATAATATCATCAAAGTCCAGGGCGTTTGAATCATGGAGCCGCTTTGCATATTCCCGATAGCAGCGCGCATAGATTTCTTTTGTGTAGTCACCTTGGGCACGGCTTTCATACTGTTCTGGCGATATTAATTCATCCTTTGCGGAGGAAATGGCACTAAGGACAGTACGTTCCCTGAATTTCTTAGGATCTAACTGAAGATATTTTAAGATATCACGCATCAGTGATTTTTGGTCATCGCTATCATAAATGGTAAAACTGCGTTCATAGCCGATTGCTTCAATATGGCGTCTAAGAATGCGGACGCAAGCGGAGTGGAATGTGCTGACCCAGATATCACCGGCTGATTCGCCAACGATCTGGTCAACGCGCTCACGCATTTCGCCTGCCGCTTTGTTTGTAAAGGTTAGAGCCAAAATGTTCCAAGGATTTACATTGTATTCTGATATCAGGTATGCAATGCGGTGTGTCAGGACCCTTGTTTTGCCGGAACCCGCCCCGGCAAGGATTAAAAGGGGACCTTTAAAGTGTTTTACTGCTTTTTCCTGTTCAGGATTTAAGCCTTCCAAAATATGCATAATATTCCTCATTTCTGCGCACGTTTTATCCCCGCCCCTCGGGGCGAACTTGCTAGAAAGAAGCCAGGTCATGCCCCATAGCTTGCTGCGGGGTATTTGAATAAAGAGAAACTAAGTCATGCCCCGTTGCTTGCAGCGGAGGATTTGACTTGCCAAGTCACAAAATGGAGTCTGTGCCAAGTGCGCATAGACACAGACTCCATTTTTAAATATCGTATTAAGGTTCAAATGGTATCGCGGTATGCTTTTGCATCTGAGAAAAATTTAGTCAGTGCTTCGCCGTCGCCATTTTTGATTTCTGCCCTTACCTGTACGAGCCGCTCTATGTAATCATCTAAAAAATCAAGAATTCCTTCAGGATTTGTCAGGCAGATATTTTGCCACATTTCAGGGGAGGAGGAGGAGATACGGGTCGTATCACGGAAACCTCCAGCGGCGAGTTTTGCATAATTACCATTGTGATCCCGTGCGGCAACGGCATTAACCAGGGCGGCCGACATGATATGCGGTACATGGCTAATACCTGCGGTAACACGGTCATGGGAGATATAATCTAGAACCATGCAGATTGATCCGACAGAGTTTATGAAAACTTTCATCCATTCTAAATATTCTGGTTCTGTCTCTTGGGTTGGTGTAAGAAGATAGTATGCATCCTTTAGGAAAGAGGCGTCGGAATTTATATATCCTGTCTTTTCGGAGCCAGTCATAGGATGTCCGCCTACAAACTGTCTGTTTAGCCCAAGCTCTGCTACTGCTTTGTGGATATTTCCTTTGACACTTCCAACATCTGTCAGGATACAGTCTTTGTCAAGGTATGGCGCAAGTTCTTTGAGGTAAGAGACATTGGTGATAACAGGCGCACACAAAAAAATCACTTCACAGGCGGAAAAATCCGCCAGGGAAGTGCAGATTTTTGAAAGCGTCCCCTCCTTTTTGGCTAATTCTAGCTTCTCATGTGGTCTGTTTCCATAATAATTGTATGCAAGTATTTCACTGCTTGGATAGAGAATACGAAGGGCATGGGCAATGGAACCGCCGATTAGCCCAAATCCGATAAATCCAAAGCAGGAACGTGTTTTTAATTGATTCATATGTGATCTCTCCATTTTAGATTGATAGTTCTATTTTAACGAAGGAAGAAATGTGTGTCAATAGCGGCGGAAAACTTGAAAAAATTGTTGTTAGGAAGTATAATAGAAAGGTATATGTATTGGTAAATGGAGGGGCATTCTATGGATGGTACAAAAAGTATATTTAGAAAGATATCGGACGGGCTGCGCCTAATTGCAGGCACAGTTGGCGGTTATATGGGTGTTGTGTCTAATGTGCTTGGCGCGATGCTCGGAATTCTTGCGTCGATTTTAGTAGTCTGTGTTGTTGCAGGCATCTGTGTCTACATCAAAATGCTGCCGATGCTGACGGAGGCGCGCGAGGAAGTGTTCGACAAACTGGTAAATTTAAGTGAAGAAGACTTCATTATGAATGAGGACACCATTGTATATGACGCGAAGGGAAATAAAGTGGGTTCGGTGAATGCCGGCCGTTATACTTATGTGGAAATTAAAAATATTTCTCCTTATCTTTACAATGGCTACATAGCTGTGGAGGACAAGCGTTTTAAAACCCATGGCGGTGTAGATGTTCTGGCAACGCTGCGTGCCGGAGTTTCTCTATTAAAGCATAATATGCAAATTACGCAGGGTGGAAGTACGATTACCCAGCAGGTCATCAAAAATAATCTCTTAACTCAGAATCAGAGTTTTACCAGAAAAATAGCAGAAATAATATTGGCGCCAACCGTAGAGGCCAAGTTTTCCAAGGATAAAATTATGGAATTTTACTGTAACAGCAACTTTTATGGAAACCGCTGCCATGGTGTGGAGTCGGCCAGCCAATACTATTTTGGAAAGAGCAGTGCAGATTTGGAGCCGCATGAGGCGGCACTTTTGATTGGATTATCCAATAGCCCTTCCCGGTATGACCCAGTGGCAAATCCGGAAAATGCATTAAAGAAGCGGAATGAGATTTTAGAAACAATGCATGAGGAAAAGGTAATTACCACAAAGGAATATAATACTGCCAGAAAGAAAAAGATTAAGGCACTCCAGATTGCAGAGGATGGCACAAATGAGAGTTATGTGACAAGCTATGCGATTCATTGTGCTGCTCTGGCACTGATGGAGAAGGAGGAGTTTAAATTCCAGTATACATTTGCAAATAAAAAGGATTATGAAACATATAAGGATGCGTACAGTGATGCCTACAGCCGGAAGTGTAATATGATCCGTTCCGGTGGATATAAACTATATACATCCATAGATATGAAGAAGCAGAAAAAGCTGCAGCAGTCAGTAAATCAGGGGCTTGCCTATAATCAGGAAAAAAATAAGGAGTCTGGAAAATATGCGTTGCAGGGGGCAGCAGTCTGTGTGGATAATAATACGAACTATGTCGTTGCCATTGTAGGGGGGCGCGGCACAAAGGATGCCTATAATAGGGCATATCTTTCTGCAAGGCAGTCAGGAAGCTCTATTAAGCCGTTGATTGACTACACTCCTGGCTTTGAGTCCGGGGTGTATTCTCCATCTACTTTAATGACAGACCAACCGATAGAAAATGGCCCTCAGAATGCCGGGGGGTCTTACCGCGGCGCTGTGCGCATCAGGGAGGCGGTGGAGCGCTCGATTAATACGATTGCGTGGCAGGTGTTACAGAAGATTACGCCTAAATTTGGCATGTCCTTTTTGGATAAAATGCATTTCCACAATCTTAGTTATGTGGATAATGATAATCTGGCTCTCTCGCTTGGCGGTTTTACTGAGGGTGTCCGCGTTGTGGATATGGCAAAAGGATATTCCGCATTGGCAAATGGTGGGAGCTACAGTGATAGAACTTGCATCCGAAAAATTGAACATGTCTCTGACGGGGCAGTTTATAAGAATTCGGAGGAGACGACGCAGGTGTATTCAGAGGATGCAGCATGGTTGATGACAGATGTATTGAAAGGTGTTTTAAATGAGCCATATGCTACTGGGCGTGCACTAAAACTGGAGAATGATCAGATTTGTGCAGGTAAGACCGGAACGACAAACTCCGGGAAGGATGTGTGGTTTTGTGGATATACAAAATATTATACAACGGTTGTCTGGGCGGGATATGATACGCCTAGGGCAATGCCTGGGGCTTCTGGTGCAGCGATTTCAGGAAAAATCTGGAAAGATTATATGGATAGGATTCATACAAAGTTAGAACCAGTTGATTTTTCTGTGCCAGAGACAATCTGCCTTGCAAGTTATAACAGCGCAGGGGAATTAGTTAGCGGGACAGAGGAGGCAGGGACGAATAAGAGGACTTCAGGAAAAGAGTATTTTTCTACGCTGATTTTGGCAGAAAAGTCAGAATATGCAGAATTACTTGAGGACGTGCAGTATGCAAAGACAGTATTAAAGAAGTTAAAATCATTTGAAAACATAACGATTAATGGCCTGGAGGACTACTATGTACTGGAAGAGAGCTATGAGCAGCTTCGCAGTATGATTTCGGCTATTAAGGATGATGATGTGCGAAAGTCTTATGCGACACGAGCCAAGAATAAATACGATTCTTTAAAAGATGAGACAGTCGAATGGTCAAAGATAGTAAAGGCATACGAAAAGTATCAGAATGAAGAAAATCAAGTGCTGGCACAAGAAAATGCGCTGAAGTCTAAAGAGGCGCGCAGGCAGAAACAGAAGGATACTAGGATTAGGTTGGCGAAGGCACGGATTCGAAAGCTGAAAGTGTACGAGTATGTGCCGGATAATGCAGGGGATTTGATTGCCGCAGCAGAAAAGGCGGTGGAGGCATGTAAGGATTATCCAGAATATTCTTCGTTAAAAGCTTCATTGGATAGGAATAAGGATTATATTTTGAATCTTCCAGAGGCCACTGCTTCGCCAAAGCCTGGAAATACACCGCAACCACAGCAGACGGCATCACCGCAGGATACGCCGGAACCAGATGCAGGAGATGGAAACTAGGAAGGAGGAAAATGGCAGATGGATTCAAAAAAAATAGATAAAGAAGAAAAAAAGTCTGTACAGCCTCCTCAGAAAGATATGGCATCTGGGCAAAAAAGGGAAACAACATTTGTCCAGACAGCCGCAAAGCAGGAGCGGCCTTTGGAGGAGAGGCGTGTAGTAGAGAGGCAGGAAGATTCTGTGCAATCAGGGGAAAAAGAGCCTGAAAAGGAATTAGACTGGGCATTGTCAAAAAAACGTGTAGAAGATGGCAGTAAGGATGAGAAACGGTCACAGGAGAGTGAATCAGTTGGGAGAGGTGGGCGGCAGCTTACAAAATCAGAGGAGAGGTTGCGCAACTTCGGCCGTGTCGGGCAGTGGTTTCAATTACTTTGCTTTATGCATATTCCTGTGTTTGGATTTTTCTATATGCTTGTGATGGCGGTTCGGAAAAAAACGCCTCCCCAGAAAAAATCTTTTGCTAGGGCGTATATTTTATACCGGATTTTGGTATTATTTTTGGCAGTGACTATTTTATTTGTTATTTATAAAGTGGGACTGAGTTTTGTAGAGGAGATTTTGCGGTATGCACATTTCTAAAGGGGGCATAGATGGCAGACTGGTATTGGTATGATCTGAAAAAGGATGGAACAGCCCGTGTTCTGCGTGTGTTTGGGGCATCGCCGGAAGTGGAGATACTGGAATGCATCGCAGGGAGGAGTGTGACGGAGATTGGGGATTACTGTTTTGCAGAAAAAAGCAAATATACGGCCTGCTATATTTATTGTGAAGGGATTGAAGAAGCAGGGGCAGAGGAAACGTTTTGGAAAATCCTGCGCCAGGGCAAGATACGAGAGCTTTCAGGAACTTATCTGAGAAAGGTTGTGCTTCCGGGAAGTATTGTGTCAATCGGTAACTTTTGTTTTTATCAGTGCAGTTTTTTGGAGCAGCTTGTAGTTGGAAACAGCCTGACGGGAATTGGAAGTGACGCATTTATGAATTGCCGGAGTCTGCAAAAGATCACGATAAATGGGAGTATAACAGAGCCTAGCGGATTAAAACAGATTTTGGCGCAGCGCGCTATGGAGACAGAGGTATCGTTTATAACAGAGGCTGGGACAGATGCCATGCTTTTATATCCAGAGTATAGTGAGACCTATGACGAAATAGGTCCCGCTCATATTTTTGAGTTAAATATTGAAGGCGAGGGGTTCCGTGCAAGACAATGTTTTTCTGAGGGGATTGTAGACCTGGCAAAGTATGATGGTATCTTTTTGCAGGCCAGGGCGGAAGAGAGCGTAAAGACTTTGTGCCGGATGGCGTGGCTCCGTTTGTATTATCCAGCCGGGCTTAGGGAAGAGCCAAAGGCGGTTTATGAGGAATATATCAAAGAGAATGCAGCTAAGGCGGGTGAGTATCTTGTAGAGGAAAAAAATCTGGAGCTATTGTGTTTTGCTGGTGAGCAGGGGTATTTTGGTGAACGGGAGATTGCTGGCTGTATTCGATATGCGGCGGAACAGAGCTGGACAGAGGGCGCTGGGATGCTTCTTCAGTACCAAAGCCGGTGGTTTGCAGGAGAAAAGCAAGATGAATATGCCTTTGATGCGTTTTTGTAAAGCTTAATGATAGGGGTTCAATAATTACTGGAAGGAGGGGGCTAGTGGAAAAATCTATGCGGGCACAGACGCAGACAGAATGGGAAGAGGAGATGTCCCTTAAAATTCTCCGTCTTGTGCATGATGAATTGTATGTAGAGCTTCGCTATATGGGAATTGCATTATCTGCATTAACTCCAAAAACAGATCGTCGGCTTTCTACAATTGCTACAGATGGAACGTCCTTATTTTTTTCTTCGGAACAGCTTCTGCGCGTTTTTAAAAAGAATCCTGCGTATCTTAACAGGCTGTATCTTCATACAGTGTTGCACTGTATTTTTTCTCATCTTTGGATTTCTGGAAAGAGGGATTCGTTTCTCTGGGGGATTGCCTGCGACATCGCGGTAGAATATACAATAGATTTCATGGAAAAACCATGTACAAAACGCATCATTGGCTGGATTCGCCAGAAGACATATGAATCCCTAAAGGGGGAAGGCGGCGTATCAGCAGCAAAGGTTTACCGTTTTTTGTTAGAGCGGACGGAGGAAGAACTTGCGGAATTGCATCAGGAGTTTTTTGCGGATGACCATGTATTTTGGCCGAAGGAAGAGGAGCAGAATGCGAGGACGGAGTCTGCTAGAAAAAACTGGGATAAGATTTCAAGGCAGACGCAGATGGAGCAGAATAGACGGGGAAATGAGACGGAGGAAGGGGAGGAACTGCTTTCTTTTCAGATGAAGGCAGGAAGGAGCCGGAGAAAATACCGTGATTTCTTAAAGAAGTTTGCCGTTTTACAGGAGGAGCTTCACTGTGACCCGGATGAGTTTGATTTGAATTTTTACACATATGGATTTTCTCTATATCAGAATATGCCTTTGATTGAGCCGCTTGAGAGCAGGGAAATAAAAAAAATCCGGGAGTTCGTGGTGGTCGTGGACACCAGTTATTCTACCAGCGGGCAGCTAGTGGAAAATTTTTTAAAGGAAACATTTTCTCTTTTAAGCCAGGAGGATAGTTTCTTTCATCACTGTAAGCTTCATGTGGTACAATGTGATGAGGAAGTGCGCGATGATATTGTGATTGAGGATGAGAGGCAGCTTACCGAATTATTTTTGGATTTTAAGATTCTCGGCGGGGGTGGGACAGATTTCCGTCCGGCGTTTGCCTATGTAGATGAATTAATTGGGCGAGGGGAATTTAAGAATCTGTGTGGTTTGCTATATTTTACAGATGGAAAGGGAATTTACCCAGCCAAAAAGCCGGATTATAAGACGGCATTTCTTTTTTTGGAGGATTTTGAAGAAGAAAATGTACCTGTCTGGGCAATTAGAATGCGGTTAGAGGAAGAGGAGTTTTCCAATGTGCAATAAGAGCAATTAAATAAAGAAGATTTTGATATATTTGTCTGGATATCGGTTTATAAAAAGATTAAAAAGAAGGAGTGAACCGCAAAAATGCGGCAATGGGTCTGATATGAATATAAAGGAAGCGAAACAAGAGATTAAGAATACAGTGCAGGCGTATCTGCAAAAAGACCAAGATGGGGAATACCGGATTCCTGCCGTCAGGCAGCGTCCGATTCTTTTGATGGGTCCTCCGGGAATTGGAAAAACACAGATCATGGAGCAGGTTGCAAGGGAGTGCGGCATAGCCTTGGTTGCCTACACAATTACGCATCATACCAGGCAGAGTGCGGTTGGCCTTCCATTTATTAAGGAGGAAGAATTTGGAGGCAAAACGTATTCTGTAACAGAATATACAATGAGTGAGATAATTGCCAGTGTATACCAGAGGATGCGTGACACAGGTCTTTCGCAGGGAATCCTTTTTATTGACGAGATAAATTGTGTCTCGGAGACGTTGGCGCCGACGATGCTGCAGTTTTTGCAGTGCAAAACATTTGGGAATCAGGCAATTCCTGCGGGGTGGATTATTGTGGCAGCAGGAAATCCGCCGGAATACAACCGTTCTGTTCGGGAATTTGATATGGTAACGCTAGACCGTGTGCGCCGGATGGATATTGCTTCAGATTATACTGTGTGGAAAGAGTATGCCAGAAATGTGCAGGTTCACAATGCACTGTTAAGTTATTTGGAAATCCGCCCAAAGAATTTTTATAAGGTAGAGGCCGATGTGGATGGTCTTCAGTTTGTGACGGCAAGAGGCTGGGAAGATTTGAGTGAACTTTTAAAAAGTTATGAGGCTCTGGGGATTCCAGTAAATACAGAGGTGGTATATGAATTTTTGCGCCACCAGGACGTGGCGGAAGATGTAGCTGCCTATATTGATCTATACCAGAAATACCAGGATGATTATGGCATTGAGGAAATTTTGCAGGGAAGGGCAAAAAGTGATGTATTTAGAAGGCTTTCGCAGGCTGCATTTGATGAAAGGCTTAGTGTGGTAAATCTTTTGTTTGACGGACTGCTGCAGGGAATGCGCAAGGTGCAGGATGAGAAGTGGCTGACGGATACATGGTATGCTTTTTTGAAGGAATACCGCGGTCAGGTGGAGCAGGCAGAGAATACGAAGGAGTGTTATGCGTCCTTGTTTTCTGCTAAAAGTGCTGAATTTGAGCGAGGGAAGGCGGCAGGGATGTATACCAGAAAAGAAGAGGCTCTTTGGAAGAGGCTTTTTGTGTGCCTAAAAGAGGCTGCTTTGTCAGAGCATGGCCCTGCACAGGAGAGTTTTTTGCGGGCAAAAGAAGCATTTGACCGGCAAAGGGATCAGCTTCTGGATGCCAGAAAATTGGCGGGTGAGATGCTAGAACATGCATTTGACTTTATGGAAGAGGCATTTTTGGATGGTGAGGAGATGGTCATTTTTGTAACAGACCTTACTATAACTTCTGAGTGTGCGCTATTTCTGGGGGAATATAACTGTGAGCGCTATCAAAAATATAATAAAGAGCTTTTGGTTGGAACCAGAAGGCGGGAACTTTTGTCAGAGCTTGAAAAATAAACGGCCTAAAGACATTAAAATGCCTGATTCGGGCAGGAAATCAAGGCTGACTAATGCAGCATAGGAGAGAATAATGGCTAAAAAAGTATATGCAGTCCGAAAGGGCAGAAAAACGGGGATATTTGGTACGTGGGATGAGTGCCAGAAACAGGTATCAGGCTTTTCTGGCGCAGAATATAAGAGTTTTGTATCTAAAGCAGAGGCAATGCAGTTTTTAGAAGGGGTGGAGAAAGAAATGCCCCCGGGGAGCAGTCCTCAAGGCACTGTAACTGCGGGGGAGCAGGGAGGTTCTTTGGATGATGTTGATGAAGATACAGCAGTTGCCTATGTGGATGGAAGTTTTGACAAAGTTTCGGGAGACTTTTCGTATGGCATGGTAATGTTATACCGTGGAGAGGAATTGAAATTTTGTGAGAGGATTCAAGATAAAGAGCTCGCATTGATGCACAATGTTGCGGGTGAGATAAAGGGGGCGGAGGCTGCCATGCGCTATGCTGTGGCAAACCAGATTGAAAAAATAGTAATCTATCATGATTATGAGGGAATTGCAAAATGGTGCAATGGTGCATGGAAGGCGAACAAAGATGGGACGAAGGCATACAAAGAATATTATGATTCTTTGGAAGGTAAGCTTGGTATTCAGTTTGTAAAAGTAAAAGGGCATTCGGGTGATAAATATAATGATATGGCAGATCGGTTGGCAAAACAGGCGTTAAATTTGATATAATAGAGCAGCAGGCGGCATACTCGCCAGGTTTTATGCATGATGTCCAGAATGGCCGTAAATCGCAGCAAAGCGGAGCTTTTTTCTGGAAGAAAATGATATTTATTATTGCTTTTTCATATTTTATGCGATATACTAATTATAAAGATATAAACGACACATATTACAAAAACAGCATAGTATATCTAGTAGTAACATTACATCTGTCAAATACTCCACAGCAGGTTGTCTTGTATTTGACCCACACGCAGCCGTCAGATGCACATTTTGGTACAATTTCCGATTGATTATGCTCTTTACATGCTGCGTACATAAACACTATTTAACCAACAACGTATTATATTAGGAGGGAATTATTATGAAAAGAGCTTATGCAAAGCCAATTGCACTTGCTAATGAGGATTTTATGGAAGGTGTGTATATGACAAGTGGTGATACTACTGGTTCTGATTGTTTCACGGTGACAGCCAATATCCACCAGAAACCAGAAACCGGAAGAGAGGATTACCGTATTCAGGTAAATGCACAGCATGCTGCTGGGGATAAGCATCACTCTGCTAACCAGATTCTTACTTTATCCTTTAATCAGCCGGTACATTTCTCTTTCTGTAATGGCAGCGGTGCTAAATTAAAGAGCGGTGATGGCACATCTACATTAAGGATTGCTTTTGATTACCATCAAAATGGTAATGATAATATTGGTCTTGGTGATGTTGTTGTCACATCAGAAGCTGGTCTTGCTGTAACTGGCGCTATGATGGAATGTGACCATCAGTGTGCATACAATCATCCAATTCACTAATTGAAAAACACATTAAAGATTTTTATCACATGCATATATCATTTGCAAGTAAAAAGAAACGGCTGAAAGAGACAGCCGTTTCTTTTTACTTTATATAATGTCATTTTTTAACTCTGTACTCTGATTGCACACTTTGTCTATTTCCTTTTTTATTACATTGGCTGCTTCCCGTTCGGGAGTACAATGCAGCCGCCAGACTGGACACGCACGCCCTAATTTCTCTGCAAAATCTATATTTCTTTGTAGTAGGTGTTCCTTCCATGCAGGAGATATCATTCTCTGCAGGATTGCTAAAATCTTTTCGGATAAAGGCATTTCTGTACAGACATTTTCTGGTGCCTGTTTTAAAAAAGTAATTCCTCCTAATGGGTAAGCTTTGGCAGTACAAATCCCGGAAGTTCCACACCACGGCTGGCCATAGACAACGGCCTGCCCATCCTCTATTCCTAGCATATTTAGGTCGCCATTTAGCAATTCCACGCCGTAATACTCTTTCCAAAGATTCGTATGCGTAGATTTCCCAGTACCCGACCTCCCAGAAAAGAGCCATGCCTTTCCTTGATACAAGAAAGAAGCAGAGTGTAAAAGAAATAGCTCCTTTTCACTGGCAGCAATTAGAAATGCAAAACGGATTACATGAAATATATCTTCCGCCCGTTCATTGATGAAATCCGCCTGGCAAAAAAGTAAGGCATAGGAACCATCTTTTTTTACCTGCATTTCATTTAGTACCTCAAACTTTGGAAATAGAAAGAGGTATTCCTCACCTATATCAATTAAAATAACTTCTTCATTTCTAAGGATTACTTTACCATTTTTGTGAAACCGTGGCTGCATGCATGAAATTTGGACAGTAAGGTCACATACCCCATCTTGTTTATCGCTGGCAAATTTCTGAAAGTAGTTGTTATATACAATTTCTGGGCCCTGATAGGAAACGTTTAATGGACCTGCTGTAAAAAACTGTTCTTTCCATCCATAAAATATACTTTGTTCTTCTTCTGCCATTCCCAAAGATACCAATTGTCTCAAAAAGGAATCCACATCGCTGAGAAGCTCTGTTTCTTTGTCAGGTTCAAGCTGGTATTCCTGCAGAAGCAGTCTGGCCAATTCCTCTCTTGTGGAATGTTGTTCCAGGCCATCCCAAAGGATTTCCCCCGTTTCATTGAGCAACATGCTATCACAATAATCTACAATATTTTGTCCATAGGGAATCACATAGACTTGTTCCCCAAGCTTCGCCTTTATAAATCCTGATCTTGCTTTCATCAGTCCTCCTCAATCTATGCCACTAAAAAGAGATATCTATTTTGCAGATAAGTTGTTATGATTCATGTATCATTGCATCCACCTCATCCGGTGTTAGCTTTTCACAGCGTTTGTTGCGGATTGCATATACATTTTTGCAGATTGTCAGAACGGTTGGCCGGTGTGTTGTGACAATGCAGGTTCTCGGATATTCATCAATCATGATATTTTTGAGAATCCTTCGCTCTGTCGCTACATCAAGTGCTGATGTTGCCTCGTCTAGCAAAAGGATTGGAGACTTTTTCATCAGTGCCCTTGCGATCGAGAGGCGCTGTGCCTGTCCTTCTGAAAAGCCGCCGCCCCGCTCGCCAACCATACTATTGATGCCGTCCGGAAGCCGTTCGATAAATTCCCATGCACAGGCAGCTTTGAGGCAATGAATGATTTCTTCATCAGTTGCTTCCGGTTTTACATTGCGCATATTCTCCGCCACCGTCCCCGAAAACATAGTATTCCCCTGGGGAACATAGGAAAATAACTGACGGACAGAAGGCGAATAGGAGATGGTATCATCCCTGCGCCCTTCGGCATATATTTCCATGGTACCCTGCTGTGGTTCCAGAAGAGCCAGAATAATCCTAAGGAGCGTTGTTTTTCCCTCCCCGGATGGACCGACTAACGCTACAATTTCATGGGGCGCTGCATGGAATGATGTCTGTTCAAAAACCTGATTGCCATTATAATAAGCATAATCCATATCAGCTATATTTAAGGTAAGCCCCACATCCCGGTTTCTCTTATAAAATTTCTCCACATTGCGGTGTTCCGAATAGTCTTCCCGTGGCATATCCAAAATGTCCATCAACCTTCCAGCGGATGTTGTAATGCCAATAGCGCTTGGCACCATGCCGGTCAGGGAATGCAGTGTCCCCGTAAGCGTTCCAGACATAGATAGAAAAAGCGTCATGGTTCCATAAGAAATTGTCCCTGTCCATACACGATAAATTCCAAGCCCATAACAACTGTAGGATACCACCATCCCCACAAAAGTTAGAAAGATGGATGTCACAATCCCTAATTTCTGATATTTCTTTTTCAGATTCCAGAAATCTTTCTGGAACTGTCTTAGCTGCCTAACATAGAGGGGGATTAGATCAAATGCTTTGATAGTCTGTATATTGGAAAATGTCTCTTGGTTAAACCCCATCATCTTTGCGCTAAGTGCAGCACTTTCCCGGTTGCGCGACTGCATTCTGGAGAGCAGCGTTTTTGACATAATAAGGCTTACTGGCATGCCAGCCATTGCCAAAAGTGCAAAAATTGGGTCATAATAGAGTACAACCGCTAGTGCAGAAACAAATTTAGCGAAGTTGATCACAAGGTTAGGCACCCAGCTTAACACGCCATTTGAAATAGCAGATGCGTCACTGCTCCACCTTGTCAGTAGATCTCCTGTATGGTATGCCATCAAAGGTTCCAGTCTGGTAAGAAGCATCTTCTCAAAAATGTCTGCCTTAATCTCATTATCTACCTTAATACAGACCATTGCAGAAATATAATCTAGAATCTGTGATACGATTACATTCAGCATCGAAAAAGAAATATACATTACAAATGTTTTTAGTAATTCAGATGCTTTGCGTAAGGTAATAATATCCACCAAATCTTTCGATAAAAGGCTAATTACCAGGGAGGTTCCTGTTCCAAGCAGGCCAATGCCAGTATATATAATAATAGAAAGCCAGTATTTTCTGACATATGTATATACCCAGATTGTTTGGCTTATCATCTCTTTAAGCCTGCCGTCTCGGATTCTTTTTATATAAAACTGTATTTTTTCCTTCATAACAGATTTTTTGCTCTCCCTCCCAATAAAATAGGTTTCTGTAAGAGTTAAAAAGTCTTCTGCCTTACCACAGAGGACTGAACTCTTACTATCTTTAACGTAACTACAAATGTACTAGAGCTTATTTTTATTTTAGCAAGCGCGGGGGGAAAGTCAATAGGGCTTTCCTTTAAAATTTGATTCCAACCGACAGTTCGGCAATTTTCTATTATGCTCTAGCGGTTGTATGAAATATAAAAAAGGATTATAATAAACCTATGATGCTAGGGTCAAAAGCAGATAGTAAGGTGTGTTGGCAGGTGATTTGCTATCTGCCGGCTTCCTCTGGTTTCTGTATCAAGAGTTAGAGAAAGGTTGAGAGTTATGGTTAGTGTATTGAGAGAAGCGGTTTATGGTCTGGCAGTGCCGCAGGTGGTATAACATGATTCGGGGAGATACTATTTTGATATTTCAGAAACCGGAGCTTTATTTTTTCCCGCACTTTAAAGGGATTGTTTTTTCTCCATTTGGCGTTCCAGAACGGAGTTTCCGTTATCTGGTTTATAAGGCGCTTTATATTTTAAAGCTGCCCTGTTGCTCTATTTTTTGGGGAGAATGGAAAAAGCACTTAAAAGAGGCGGAGCAGGTAATTATTTTTGATTATGGATATCAGGCAGGTATGGAGAATTATATAAAAAAAGTAAATCCATCTTGTAAGGTTTATCTGTATTTCTGGAATATTATCAATGAAAAGCAGAAGAACCATAAATTGTTTACAGATAAGAATGCGATTTATTCAACGGATAAAGGCTGCTGTGAAGCGTATCATTTGAAATATAATCATATTTTTTATACGCGTGATTATTATAAGCCTTATTCTGGAATGTTTCAAAATCATTTATTTTTTTTAGGAATGGATAAGGGACGTGCCCAGTATATTCATGCATTAAAGGGGATACTGGAGAGGAGCGGGTTAGTCTGTGATATCCGTGTCGTTACAAAGTCAAAAGATTCTGGATACCGGAGGAAGTATTCTGATATACTTATAAATATGCCATTACAGTATAGTGAATATTGTGAGGAACTTGAGCGGAATGGCATTCTTCTGGACATCAATCAGAAGGGACAGACAGCACTTACTATGAGGGTACTAGAGTCCATTTATTTTTCAAAAAAGCTGATAACGAATAATCAGGATATTGTTCATTATGATTTCTACCATGAAAATAATATCTTTATTTTGCCAAGGAATCTGTCAGAATTGTCCCCAGAAGCGATTAGGGCTTTTTTAAACCAGCCGTTTTTGCCTTATAGCGAAAATATTTTAGAAAATTATGATTTTGAACACTGGAAAAAACAGTTTTCTGGTGCAGCTGGGAAATGAGTGTGGAGGGGATTAAGATGGAAGACCTGCAGAAGAATAAGAAAGATGATTTGTGTAATATGACAACAAGGCAAGCTATACTGGACTTTGGTATGGCTTTTCCAGATGTTTATATAGACAAGCCATTTCGAGATGACAATTGGGTGCTGTTGCGTTTCAAAATGAATAAAAAGGCATTTGCGTGGACCTATGAGCGAAATGGAATCATGTGTGTAAATGTGAAGGTTGACAGGGAGTGGAGGGATTTGTGGAGAAGCACCTATGAGGCTGTTATTCCAGGATATCATCAGAATAAGGAGCATTGGAATACTATTATTTTAAATGGGACTGTGCCGGATGATGTGGTTAAACGGATGATTGCTGAGAGTTATGATCTGGTTCAGGGAAAAGCAGGGCAAAAAGTGAGAAGGAGCAGGAGAAAATATGATACAGAGAGATTATAAAGGGTTTATTGGGCTTGATTTAGATGGGACTGTTTTTAACAATGAAAAAAGGATTTCTGTGGGCAGTAGAGAGGCGATACGGGAAGCGATTAATAGAGGGTATTGTGTGGCACCAATAACAGGAAGGCCGATGTTAGGCGTTCCAGAAGAGATGATGTCTGTTCCGGGAATTGAATATGCTGTGGTTTCAAATGGTGCAGTGATTTACCAGATTGAAGATTTTGCGCAGAAGAAATGGAAAAGAATATATGAGGATTTGCTGCCGGATGAAAAAGTATTGGAGGTATTGGGGATATTGAAGGAATACCCAGTGGTGCCAGATTGTTTTGTTCAGGGGGTTGGCCATATGCCGGAGTATGGAAGAAAATGGATTCCAGAGATGGGATTAGCCAAGGCTATGGTGGATTATCTGCTATCTGGCAGGGAATTTTATCCAGATTTAGAAGAGTATGTTAGGCAGGAGTCAAGACAGGTGGAAAAGGTTACTATAAATTTCTATCTAAATGAGGAAGGCAGAGAGAAGAAGCAGGAGGTATATGGCAGGCTTGGGCAGGTGGAAGGAATTACGCTGGTATCTGGGGCGCCGCACAATCTGGAGGTAAATACAGTAACAGCAAGGAAAGGCAATGGAATGCTGAAGCTAGCCCAGATGTTAGGGATTGCACCAGAAAATACGATGGCATGTGGTGATGATGGTAATGATCTGGATATGATTCAAAAGGCAGGATTTGGGGTTGCAATGGGAAATGCTGTCCAGCCTTTAAAGCAGGCGGCAGATTTTGTCACAAAAAGCAATGAAGAAGACGGGGCTGCATATGCTATTGAAAAATTTATGGAGAGGATGGAATCACGCTGATGCAAGGGTACAATGTAATTGCTGTGTTTGATGAGACAGGGGAAAAACTGCTGATGTGCAGGAGGCGGAAAAATCCGTATAAGGGGTTATCAAATTTTGTAGGCGGCAAGATTGAGGCAGGAGAGGAGGGGCTTGTTGCTGCGTATCGGGAGTTGGAGGAAGAAACTTCAATCTGTAAAGATCATATTATCCTTACTCATTTAATGGATTTTAAGTATTATTTAGATCAGTGTTATGTGGAAGTGTATGTTGGAAAGTTAAATACATATGTTCCGGTTTCCGGTGATGAAAATGAATTATATTGGTCGTCTTTAGATCATGACTTTTTTGACGCCTCAAAATATGCGGGGGAGGGAAATATTGGGCATATTATGATGCATATTGAAATGGCTAAGGCAAAGTTACTCCACTAAAAAAGGAAACAAAATACCCCGCCAATTGGTCAAGGCATTTTGAAATGCAATGATCAGTTTGGCGGGGTTGTATTTTATGCCAAAAAATAGCAACAGGTAACGTTTTTTGGTGAAATTATATCTGTAAATTTAATTTTTTGAGTAATGTTTTATTTATTTTGCCATTTACAGTGATTCCCTTTTTCTTTTGGAATTTTTTGATAGCAGTCTTCGTTTTTGTTCCACAGATACCATTTGCTGTGCCACAGTGATAACCTAATTTGTTCAGTCTGTTCTGTACTTTTTTAACAGTTGCAGCTTTGTAGTATTTTGATGTGCTGTTGGCCGCGTTGCCAGCGGATGAGTAGTATGGACAGATTCCATTTGAATGTAAATGGGCGGAATGTCCGTTGCAGTAATAATAGTGTTGTTGTGATTCATAAGAGTAGCAATTGTTGTGGTGTCCACAATGGGCAAGTGCCACATTGGAGGAAAAAAGCAAACCTACGCCCGCAAGCAGTGCAACTGCCTTTTTAAATCCCTTCATGAAAATACCTCCTTTCATAAGAATGAAATTTACTATTGATAGTGCCATCTTACCATAAAAAGGTATATAAGTAAAGGAATATTAACGTTTGTCCTGATGGGGAAAGTCAAATGATTTGAAAAATTCAAATAATCTGTTATAATAAGGATATTAATAGAAAAGTTGGTGTAAAATGATAACGATAGAACAATTAAAAGCATTAAATAAGCTTGAAAGCATAGCAATTACAGAACATGCTAGAATTCGTCTATATGAACGCAACATAAGTATTGATGATATTGTTAATGGTATAAACACAGGTGAAATTATAAAACAGTATCCAGACGACAAACCGTAAGCGAGTTGTTTGATATTAGGATTTTCTGTTAAATCTGAATATATTCATATAGTAGTAAGCTGTGATACAGATTTTATATATTTGATAACAGCATACTTTCCCAATCCTGATATGTGGGAAAGAGGTTTTAAAACAAGAAAGGGGCGTTAATTATGGTATGTATGGAATGTGGAGCGAAAGCCGAAAAAGGATATACAACAAACGTAACAGACTTGGGAAACTGCCTTTTGATTGCGCGGAATGTTCCTTGTTATAAGTGTACAAAATGTAATGAGGTTATCTATACAGGGGATGTTATTAAAAGATTGGAGTAAATCACGAAACAGGCGAAACAATTTACACAGGAAATTTCTATTGTAAATTATAGTAGTGCTGCGTGATGGGCTTGTAAGTGAATAGCGTATAGAACAAAGTAAAGGATTGGTTTTCCAGTCCTTTTTATTTTTGGCAAATAATTTCTAAATTTGTAAAAAACTAATTAATAAATTACTTAATTTGATATAATAGTAAGTGTAAATGAGATAAATCATATGGCAAGACCAAGAACGACAGTAGGCAAGGTTTGTTAATTTCAGGGGGATAGATCATAGCCGTGCCCTGGAATTCAAAAACAGCAAAGGCGGCGGAAGAATCCATCAGGGTGGATTACGGGGAGGATGCCGCAAGGCTGAAGTTGCGGTTTATGCCAGAAGAATTGGAACTGATAAGAAGGTTTTTCCAGAAATCAGAAACGGTCTGGTAAGAAGAACGTTTACTGGCCGGTTCAGGAATATGAAACTGTCAAACTCCCAGGCAACAGCATTTACTTTTTTATTCCCGCGAAGCAACGAGCCAAGCGCGAGCTTGCTCGCATTTGGCGACTGCCGCGAGGGTCAAATACCCCGCCCCTCTGGGGCGAACTTGCTAAAAAGAAGCTAAGTCATGCCCCGTTGCTTGCAGCGGGGTATTTGACTTGCAATCAATCCTATAGATAATTATCTGTTATCCATTGTTTTCTATTATAAATGCCTATTTTCTTTTAATTGCAATTTTTGATAAGTTATATTCCCATCTTTGACAGTTTGCAAAAGAAAAAATCGCTGTATCCGTTGTATTTACTG
>CAJUID010000031.1 GCA_910585905.1 uncultured Lachnospiraceae bacterium | reverse complement strand
GGTTTTATGCGACCTGCAAGTACTTTTTTTAATATTCAACTGTCAAACTCCCGGGCAGCCTTTGATGCTGGTAAAATGTTTTTCTTCATATATCTATGTCCTTTCTTTTACTGTGCGTTTGCATAAGAAATTTGTATCTTATATCATAGCGGAAATCTTATACTAATACAAGTAGAATCCGCACTGCCCAATGCAGTCTGATGGTAACTATATATTATAAAAATATATAGGAATATCATGGCAAAATTTTGGAAAGAATGTGTAAAAAATGTGAAATGGCATAAGTACAAAAATGAAATGATAATGAGTTGCCCAGTTTGTGGGGAACTTATGTAAAATTAAGGTAATGTTTATTGTAGGAAAAAATAAAGTGTGGTATAGTTTAGGGGAAAAATTAGAAATGTTAAGAAGGCACATACATAAGTATGTAGTAAAAAGCGCACTGAGCGTGCGGAATGGAGTGAGTTATGGAGTTTTTAAAAGATGTACTAAAGGGTGTGTTGATTGGCGTTGCCAATGCGATCCCTGGGGTCAGCGGCGGCACAATGATGGTTTCCATGGGGATATACGATGACATTATTTATTGTATTACCCATCTGTTTAGCCAATTAAAAAAGAGCATTATGACGCTGTTGCCATACTTTGTAGGGATGGCAGTTGGAATCGTAGGCTTGGCATTTGCAATCAAATCGCTGTATGAAAATTTTCCTATACAGACAAGTATGGTATTTATCGGTTTGATCCTTGGCAGTATACCGATGCTGTTAAAACGTGTGAAAAAGGAGAAAGTCGGGGTACCGCATATTTTGATTTTCTTTCTCTTTTTCATAGCAATTATCGCGATGGAGATAATCAATAAAAACAGCAACACGATGGATGTAAAACTGGTTATCGGGGTAATACCACTTATTAAGATATTCCTGGTTGGTATTGTTGCATCTGCGACAATGGTTATCCCTGGAGTCAGTGGTTCCATGATGTTGATGATAATGGGATATTATACGCCGATCATGACAGCTATTACTGATTTTGTAAAAGGGGCAGTTCATGGAGATTGGGATACCGTTATGACAGTAAGTGCTTCTTTAGTTCCTTTTGGTCTTGGTGTAGTGTTTGGAATTTTTGCGATTGCCAAGTTAATTGAATTTTTACTTGCCAAATGGGAAGGGCTTACGTATTGTGCCATTATGGGGCTGGTTGTTTCCTCGCCAGTTGTTATTTTAATGGGGACAAATCTTGCACTTGGAATTAACATAATGACAATTATTACTAGTATTATTGCATTGGTCATCGGGGGACTGGTTGCACTAAAACTGGGGGATTAAAAAGAAAAGAACAGTTGGAAGTTCTTTTCAGAAGGACATGGATATATTTATACAGAAAAGGGGATTTATATGAGGGATAATGAGAGAAAAGAGCTGCACAAACGGATTTTGGTAAATTTGCTTGTCAGCCTGACAATTTTACTGGCAGTTATTTTTGTAGGACCAAGATTAATAAGCTTTTTTATGCCATTGATCGTTGCATGGATTCTTGCGACAATTGCAAATCCAATTGTCGCATTTTTAGAAGATAAAATAAAGATAATGCGGAAACATGGTTCTGCGATCGTTATTGTTTTTATATTGTTGCTTGTAGGCGGCATTATCTATATGGCAATCCATGCGCTTGTCGTTCAGATTGCTTCGCTTGTTAAGGATTTGCCAGAGGTATATGAGCGGGTGGTGAATAACTTGCAGGTTTCACTAAATGGGCTTCACCAGAGGTTCCATTTTATCCCGGAAAATTTACAGCAATTTTTGGATGATAATGATGATAAATTAAATGAAATTGTATTATCATTTTTTGATTCACTAAATACGGATTCTATCTCGGCAGTAGGAAATTTTGCAAGCTCCGTTATAGACATTTTTGTGCTTGTAGTGCTGACATTGATGATATCTTATTTCTTTGTTGCAAAGCGTGATGAGATTCGTGCAGGTTTAAAGCAATATATGCCACAAGGGATTAAAAATTTCTGGAATATGGCGATGGACACTTGCTTACGTGCGCTTGTCGGGTATATCAGGGCTTGTTTTCTGATTATGATTATTGTTTTTATTATTTTATTTATAATATTTGGTGGAGTAATGCATGTCAAGTACGCATCGCTTCTGGCGTTGCTGACGGCGTTTCTTGATTTTCTTCCGTTCCTTGGAACGGGCATTATAATAACACCATGGGCAATTTACTGTGCAATTACGGGCGAATATGTTAATGTAATTATATTGGCTGTGACCTATGTGATCTGTCTGTTGGCACACCGTCTGCTGGAGCCGAAACTTGTTGGCGACAGTGTGGGTATGAGCCCATTTGCAACATTGATTTCTATGTTTATTGGATATCGCTTGATCGGAATGCTTGGGCTAATCTTGGGAATCCCGGTTGGAATGGTAATCATCGCTTTTAAAGAAAAAGGAATGTTTGAATCCTATGTGCGAGGCGTAAAGATTCTTGCAAAGGATATTGATGAATATCGAAAATATTAAGACATGTAAATACCCCCTTAGCGTTTCGAAAACCGCTAAAGGGGTATTTTTATCCTACTTTAAAATAAAAGTTAAATATTTCCTCCAAAGTGGAAGAGCAGGCTTTTTGCAACAGTGCGGTCTTCCAGGAAATCTCGTTTATGCGTTTCGTACGAAATGTAGTATACAATCTGGTAGATAACGACTCCAATTACTGTGCCGATCATAGCAAGCGAGTAATCATCAATATCGGCTCGTCCAATTCCGGTAAGGTACTGGATACCCTCTAGCAGGAACGGGATAACTAAGTAAATAAAAAGTCTTCCGAGAAATGGAAAATTCCTGCAATATACTTTGGCATAAAAACCGAATGGAATGGTAAGAGCAATCATTTCTAATATATAAATAATCATTTCGCTAATATCTTTGCCCTCAGAAAGTGCCCGTTCCAGATAGTTTCCAGTTGCCATAAATGGGACAAAATTATGGGCTCCGAATTCTGGCAGATCATAAGGCGGCAAAAATGGTGTAACAAATAATTGTTTTACAATTGCAATGCAATATACGGCAAGGAA
This sequence comes from uncultured Lachnospiraceae bacterium, assembly GCA_910585905.1. GTDB lineage: Bacteria > Bacillota > Clostridia > Lachnospirales > Lachnospiraceae > Butyribacter. The sequence goes on along the minus strand of CAJUID010000031.1, from coordinate 33,683 downwards.
AAGTACACTCATTCCATGGAAAAAGAATAGGTAATCAGAGAAACGCGGCCCTCTGTCAGAAAAATCCCGCAAAAAGCAGTATGCAAATGGAATCAGCCAATTTACCACAATCAGTGCCAAAAGGGAGTAGTCATAAGAAATCCAGGCATTTGGCTGAATCAGGTAAACTACCATGCAAAAGGCAACAGAAGCGATTGTCATCAGTGCGGCATGGAGAAAACAGAAGTCATAGTCAAGTGATGTCTCCAAAAAGAAATGAGTTAATCCAAGTGATATGACTGCCGCAACGATTACCGTGATGTAGTGCTGCGGAATAAAATAATATAGGCAGACTTCCAATATAAGAGAAAGCAGTGCCAGAAGTATAACAAGGCTGCTGATGTTAACGGCTCTTTTATTCATGGTAATATCCTTTCTTGTCTGTATGCAGATTTATGTAAGGGGGTGTAAATAATTTACAGTTCCTATGCATACCAATTATATGGTTTCAAACTTTTATTTTCAAAGAAAACATATCTTTTATTATAGAAGATTTTTAGAAAAAATCAATATAGATTTCTCCCTGTGGGTAGGAATTGTTTGGAAGGAATCGAAAAAATGGTTGTTTTTTCGTAGCAGATATATTACTATAGTAAGTAGATGAGAGTACGTGATAGAGAATGGAGGTCAGTGCCGTTATGCAGGAAATTAATAACACACAGTACTTTAAGGTACAGAAAGACCAGGATTTTGAAGTCAAGGATGTAATTGCGCAGGTGTATGAGGCGCTTACGGAAAAAGGATATAATCCTGTGAATCAGATTGTGGGATACGTTATGTCAGGAGACCCTACGTACATCACCAGCCACAAAGGTGCAAGAAGTTTGATTCGCCGGGTAGAGCGCGATGAGATCATAGAATTACTCTTAGAAGATTATATTGATAATAATTTTAGGTAAGCTGTACGGAATAGCGATACATGATATATATCCGTTTATTGGGTTCACCTAACGGAAATGAGGGAAAATATGAGAATTATGGGGCTTGACTATGGGGCGAAGACGGTAGGAGTGGCCATCAGTGATGAGCTGCTTTTGACAGCACAGCCAGTTGAGACGATTAAAAGGGAACGGGAGACGAAACTAAGAAAAACTCTTGCGCGAATCGAAGAGTTAATGGAGGAGTATCAAGTAGAAAAAGTAGTGATAGGGTTGCCTAAAAAGATGAATAATGAAGAGGGGGAGCGTTGTACAAAAACACGTGAGTTTGCGGAAATGGTTGAGCGCAGAAGCGGACTGGAAGTTATACTTTGGGACGAGCGTCTGACAACAGTTTCAGCAAATGCAGTGTTAGAAGAAGGTCGTGTTGCAAAGGAGAAGCGGAAAGAATATATAGACAAGCTGGCGGCAAGTTTTATCTTGGAGAATTATCTGGAAAGTATTTCGGAAAAAAACAATTAATCATAAAAAATATTAGGGGCATAGTATGCCCTTTTGCCGTATGCGTCCACATATTGGGGAGCGATTGCAGAAAGCCGCTGGAAGCGGTATGGGGGATAATTAATTATGGAAGAAAAATTGGACAGTATAGAATTTGAGACAGAAGATGGAGAAAAGGTTTCGTTGTATGTATTAGAGCAGACAATGATTGGCGGGGTAAATTATCTTTTGGCAGCGGACAGCGAAGAAGATGAGGCGGATGCTTATATTATGAAAGAAATTACTGGTGATGAAAATGATTCTGTGTACGAAATTGTTGAGGATGATAAGGAATTAGAGGCATTATCTAAAGTTTTTGCGGAATTGTTAGATGATGTGGAGCTTGAGATATAAAGAAAGGCAGGATAGATTAGTGAAAAAAGAAACAGAAAATCAGGACGGGATTTTAAGCGAAGGAATTGCGAAGGCAAAGAGGGTGGTGAGAAGAGCGACAAAGAGCCCGGATGCAGAGAATAGGGATGCAGAGAAAAAAGAACAGCCAAAACGCACGATTCGAAGAACCCCTGTGAGGAGAGCGGCAGTAAAGGCAGAGGGAGAGCATGGGGCTGTCACTACTTCTGAACTGGCGGCAGAGCCAAAGGTTGCAGCAAAAAGGGCGGTAAGGGTATCCTCCAAAACGAAAAAAAGTGATCCGGTTGAGCTTGGAAAGGGCTTAAAGATTATTCCACTTGGCGGGTTAGAGCAGATTGGAATGAATATTACTGCATTTGAGTATGAGGATAGTATTGTTGTAGTAGATTGTGGTCTTGCATTCCCGGAGGACGATATGCTGGGAATTGACCTTGTTATTCCAGATACTACCTATCTAAAAGATAATATTGAAAAAGTAAAGGGGTTTGTGATTACTCATGGGCACGAAGATCATATTGGAGCCTTGCCATATGTACTAAAAGAGGTAAATGTGCCGATTTATAGCACAAAATTGACAATGGGCCTGATTGAAAATAAATTAAAAGAGCATGTACTTCCAAAGCCTATTAAACGGAAGGTAGTTAGTTACGGTCAGTCTATTAATTTAGGCTGTTTCCGTGTCGAATTTATCCGCACCAACCATAGTATTTCAGATGCGGCGGCTTTGGCAATCTTTTCACCGGTAGGCATAGTGGTGCACACTGGCGATTTTAAGGTCGATTTTACTCCGGTAAACGGAGATACAATAGATTTGCAGCGTTTCGGGGAGCTTGGCAAAAAGGGTGTGCTGGCGTTGATGGGAGACAGTACAAATATTATGAAGCCAGGCTTTACAATGTCGGAGAGAACGGTTGGCAAGACATTTGATAATATATTTGCAGAAAATGAGAAACACCGAATTATTGTAGCTACTTTTGCATCTAATGTAGACCGAGTCCAACAGATTATTAATTCTGCGGAGAAATATGGGAGGAAGGTTGTCGTAGAGGGCAGAAGCATGGTAAATGTTATGACGACAGCGAATGAACTCGGTTATCTGGATATTCCGAAAAACCTGGTAATTGAAATGGAGCGTATGAAGGATTATCCGCCGGAGAAGCTGGTGTTGATTACCACGGGAAGCCAGGGGGAAGCAATGGCGGCATTGTCCCGTATGGCGGCGAATATTCACCGCAAGGTGTCAATTGAGCCGGGTGATACGGTAATCTTTAGCTCCCGTCCGATTCCGGGTAATGAAAAATCGGTTGCAAAAGTAATTAATGAGCTTTCGGAGAAGGGAGCAAATGTAATCGTGCAGGATACCCATGTGTCTGGGCATGCCTGCCAGGAGGAAATGAAGCTGATATACGCGCTGACAAAACCGCAGTATGCGATTCCGGTGCATGGTGAGTACCAGCACAGAAAAGCACATGCTGAGCTTGCACAACAGATGGGGATACCAAAGGAGAACACATTGATTCTCTCTTCCGGTGATGTGTTGGAATTAAGCCAAGAGAGAGCGGCTCTGGTTGGCAAGGTGCAGGCGCAGGGAATTATGGTAGATGGGCTTGGAGTTGGCGATGTAGGAAATATTGTGCTGCGCGACCGCCAGCATCTTTCAGAAAATGGGCTGATTATTATTGTCCTGACGCTGGAAAAATACACGAGCCAATTATTGGCAGGCCCGGATATTGTGTCTAGGGGTTTTGTCTATGTGAGGGAATCGGAGTATCTTATGGACGAGGCAAAAGGAATTGTCTATGCAGCACTGGAAAGATGCCTAGACAATAATGTATCGGACTGGACAAAGATAAAGACAGAGATTAAAGACAGCCTGGGGGATTATCTTTGGAAAAAGATGAAGAGAAATCCTATGATTCTCCCGATTATTATGGAAATCGAATAAAGTGCGGATTTATGCCGCCGCAAGTAGCAGGTTGTTTGCTCGTATAAAGCAATGAGTAGGATGCTTTAGGAGAAAGGGTGAGTTCATGAATGAAGTGAATGAATTAATGAATGATATTGCGAGAAGACTTCCAGATACCAAAGAATATAACCAGTATAAAAATCTGTTGGACAGGCTGAAGGCGAAGCCAGACCTTTATCGCCGTGTGGGGGAATTCCGTCGCAGAAGCATTGGGGTGCAGCTGGGTGACAAGGAAAATGCGATTCATGCAAACAATGAATTGCAAAATGAATTCCGTGATTTACAAAATAATGGACTGGTAAATGATTTCTTTGTGGCGGAACATCAGTATTGCCGGATGATTCGCGATTTACAGGAGATTTTGTTAGAAAGCGCGCAGATTGAAACTGGTTTTTTGGAGGAATAAATGCAGAAACATGCAGAAAGTAATCAGGTGGTTTTTCACTTGATCTATCATGTGCTGGTATTTGTTGTAGAAATGCTGGTTGCTCTGTTGGTCGTATTTGGGATTGTGAAGTGTTGTCAGACGAGTTATCGTTTTTGTTATGAGATTTTCGGATCCGTTTCTGTAGAAGAAGAGGGACCAGGGGCAGACCGTGATTTTGAAGTAAAGAAGTCAGAATCAGTTTTTCAAATGGCGGAGCGGCTTCAGGAGGATGGCATTATTAAAAATAAATACAGTTTTTATGCCAGGATCTTTTTGATGGAACACAATCAGGCGGTGTTCCGTCCAGGACAGTATATCCTAAACACCAGCATGGATTATGAGGATATTATAAATGTCCTGACGATGAGTGAATAATGGGAAGGTTACCTATGATTGTTGATGAAAGGCTTACAACGTATATTGATTCATTAAACTGGAATATACCAGAATATTTAAAGGAAGTGGAGAAGGAGGCTTTGGAGCATGAAGTGCCGATTATTCGGCGTTCCATGCAATCTCTGCTTTGTTTCCTGCTTCGCACAAGAAAACCGAAGGCGGTATTGGAAATTGGTACTGCCATCGGTTTTTCTGGTATGCTGATTAGTGAATGCATTGACGAGGGCGCCGTGATAGACACGATTGAAAAGGTTCCAATGCGTCTCAAAGAGGCAAAGAATAATTTTAAGAAATATCAGAAGATGGATAGAATTCATCTTTACGAGGGGGATGCAGCTAAGGTGTTGCAGGAGTTGGCGGAAGCAGGGAAGAGATATGATTTTGTTTTTTTGGATGCCGCAAAGGGGCAGTATCTAAATTTTCTTCCGTTTGTTCTGGCACTGCTTAATGTAGAAGGAATGTTGGTAACGGATAATGTACTGCAGGACGGTGATATTATCCAGTCAAGATTTGCAGTAACTAGGAGGGACCGTACGATTCACGGGAGAATGAGAGAATACCTTTATACGCTGACTCATTCGGAGAACCTTGATACAGTCATCTTGCCCGTGGGGGATGGCGTTGCCCTGTCTGTTTATAAAAATTAGAGAAATGAGGAGAACTATGTTAGAAAATGGAAAACCAGAACTTTTGGTTCCGGCGAGCAGCCTTGAGGTATTAAGAGTTGCAGTGATCTATGGTGCAGATGCAGTCTATATTGGCGGGGAGATGTATGGGCTTCGTGCCAAGGCCAAAAATTTTTCGATGGAGGATATGAGGGAAGGGATTTCTTTTGCGCATGCTCATGGCAAGAGAGTGTTTGTGACTGCAAATATTACAGCGCATAATAAGGATTTAGAAGGAGTCCGTGCTTATTTTGAGGAGCTAAAAGAAATCGGTCCGGACGCCCTGATTATATCAGACCCCGGAGTGTTTATGATTGCGCAGGAAGTATGTCCAGAGATAGAGGTGCATATCAGTACGCAGAGCAATAATGTAAATTATGCTACGTACTTGTTCTGGAAGAAGCTTGGCGCGAAGCGTGTCGTTTCAGCGCGGGAGCTGTCGATTGACGAGATCAGGGGAATCCGCGAGAGGATACCAGATGATTTGGAGATAGAGACATTTGTACATGGGGCGATGTGCATTTCCTATTCTGGCCGCTGTCTCCTTAGCAATTATTTTACAGGCAGGGATGCAAATCTCGGTGCATGTACGCACCCATGCCGCTGGAAATATTATATAATGGAGGAAAACAGGCCAGGGGAATATCTTCCGGTTGAGGAAAATGAACGTGGAACTTATATATTTAATTCTAAGGATTTGTGCATGATTGAGCATATTCCAGATTTGGTAACAGCGGGGATTGACAGCTTTAAGATTGAGGGCCGTATGAAGACTGCGCTGTATGTAGCTGATGTGGCAAGGACATACCGTCAGGCGATTGATGATTATTTTTTATCACCGGAGCTGTATGAGTCAAAGAAAGCTTACTATATGGAGGAAATCTCAAAATGTACGTACCGCCAGTATACAACAGGATTTTTTTATGGGCCGACAACACATGAATCCCAGATTTATGATAATAATACGTATGTAAAGAGATATACGTATCTTGGGATAGCAGGTACAGTGGATGGGAATGGTTATGTCTCTATGGAGCAGAGAAATAAGTTCAGTGTGGGGGATACAGTAGAAATTATGAAGCCTTCCGGTGAAAATATCCTGGTCACTGTTGAAAAGATGCTTGATGAGCGCGGAAATCAAATTGAGAGCTGTCCGCATCCACAGCAGAAAATCCAGGTGATGTTTAGTGAAACGCCGGATGAAATGGATTTGATCCGTGTCAAGGAAACAGAAGAGTGAAAGGCTGTGCTGTAAAAAAGTGCAGCGGCTTTGCTTGTGCACTAGCAAAAAAGCGAAAGTATTTTTGTTGGCAGCTTTCTATTTTAATGAAGTACCAATATACTAAAAAAGGTCCTATTGATGAAGAAATAATCATCAATAGGACTTTTTTTACACAGCCCGCTGCCATGCAAGTTACAACCCTGTCCGAAAATCCATAACTTTTAAAATAAACGAAAAACACTTATCTATAAAAATTAAAATGATATCATCAATTGATTATAACTGAGCAAGATTGGGAATATGAATTAACCAACCTTTACTACGTTTGATGCCTGAGGTCCTTTTTCTCCATTTACTACATCAAATTCAACAGCTTCGCCCTCGTCGAGAACTTTGAAACCATCCATCTGAAGTGCGGAGAAATGTACGAATACATCTTTGCCAGTCTCGTCAGAAATGAAACCAAAACCTTTTTTTGCATTAAACCACTTAACTGTACCCTTCATAGTACTGCCTCCTAAAACTGAAAAATATTTATGCTGTCAGTTTATAACAGCAACACATTAAATCTATCATATAAATGGTACTGTGTCAACGAAATTACGGTCTGTTTTGTGAGAAAAAGTTCGCCTTTTCACATGCTATTTTCACCTGTGACTGTTTTACTGGCATTTGCTCAGATAAGAGGTTCCAAATTAGGATGGAAACTTGACGGAAACTATAATTTACTATATTTTAGATAGTAGTTATTGTTCCCAGTATTTTTTAGAAAAGAGCTGAATCATTGCGCTTGTAAATAAGATTCCAGTATTTTTATCATATCAGATGGGAAATAACATGGAAATCATGGAGAGGATGTGTTAAAATGGAAAGAAATTATATGAAATATCATAGAAGCATAAATTATTACGAAACAGATCAGATGGGAATTGTCCATCATTCCAACTATATCCGCTTTTTTGAGGAAGCAAGGCTTATGTTGATGAAGCAGTCTGGAATGGACTACCGCGGGCTTGAAGAGATGGGGATTATTATTCCCGTAACTTTTGTCCAGTGCAACTATCTGGTGCCGCTCCGCTTTGAAGACGAGGTGGAGATTGCCACGCGTATAACAAAATATGATGGGATTAAGATGGAAGTTTCCTATGAAATTTATCAAGAGAGAGCAGGGCAGCTTTGTACCACCGGGAAGACAGGCCACTGCTTTTTGGACCGGGAGCTAAAACCGATCCGCATGAAAAGAAAATATCCTGATTTGTTTTCAAAGCTAAAAGCGATGGTTGAAGAATAGGAAAAGGAGAAAAGGGAGATGAAAGGAAAGTTAAGGGTTATCATTATTACTCTGGTGCTATTATTGATTGGAACCGGAGTGCTTCTGTGGAAGTTAAATGATATATCAAAAGAAGTTGCGGAGCAGGAGGAGGCGGCTGTCAGGGAGGAGCGCGATCTTCTGGAGGAGCAAAAAGGTAAGGCAATTGATGAGACGAAGTCAGTTGATATTATTCCTTTATATATGACTGGTGATCGGAAAAATGTTGTTACCACAACATTCCAGAGTGTCAGGGAGGTGTATTCTGCTGCCAGGTCTGCTGAGGTAGAGGAAAATCTAACCAATATTAAGAAAAATAGAATTTTTTCTTTGCAGGATGCTCTGTGGGCGTATAACCCATTTGGGACAAACCGCAATTCGATGTATGTATATTTTAAGTCTAACGGCAGGTGTTACTGCCGTTACACGATATCTGTGAAAGATAAAAAAATTCCTGATTTTACTCGGACAGCCCAGTCTGGAATTTCCGGCAACCTGACCAAGGAGCATGAGTACCTGATTACTGGGTTAGTACCTGGGCAGACAAACTATATTACGATGCGTCTTTATAACGATAGCGACGAGCTTTCGGAGGTACGGACATTTGCCGTGACAATTCCCAAAAGCAGGGTGGGGGCGCCTACAATTTTAAATACAGTAAAAGGCAGAAGCAAGGTCTCAATTTCAAATGGGCTGTTTGTAGTGTTCCAGGATGGAAATAAAGTATCTGGGGCTAAAAAGTATGCGATTCTTCTTTATGATAACTCGGGTGTCTTGCGTGGGGAGATCCCAACAGACGGGTATTGTGGAAAAAACCTGGAGGAGGTGTATGATACGCTGCTTTTCGCATCCAGCCGGACGCAGGTAGCACAGATTAATGCGCTGGGGCAGGTAGTAAAAGCAATCCCGATGCGAAATTATTATCAGGATGGGGAGTTTACATATGATGGCTTTGGTAATCTCTTTATGATTGTATCAGAGAACCGGAAAAAGGCGGTGCCACGCAGCAAAGTTGTAAAAATGGAGTTGGAGACTGGAAAAGTATCAGAGATGATTGACATGAACAGTCTTTTAAGTAATGTATATAAAAATGCAGTGAAAAAGACAAAGAAACAGAATGTAGACTGGGTAGGGTTAAATTCCCTAAAAGTAGTTGATGCGGGAACACTGCTTGTTAGCGCAAAAAATTTATCTAGTGTGTTTAAGATTAGCAATATTGGAAGCCTGATGACAAAGGTTGATTATATTATTGCAGATAAGAAACTGTATGACCCATATAAGAGTCTCAGAAAAAAGGTTCTGACAAAGTCCGCAGGGGAGGATGCGGAACCGGAAGAGACTCCGGTCATCAACAACATCCTGCATAAACCGGTTAAGAAGGACCCATTTGTATCTCAGTTTGGGCAGGAAGCATTGGGATACAAGAAAAGGTCCACAGAGGGGCAGAGTACAATTACTATGCTAAATTGCAATATTGGCAATGGCACAAAGAGCAACGGTGAGTCTTATTATTATAGTTATTTTGTAGATGAAGTTGCGGGTACTTACGAATTAAAAGAAAAGAAGCCTCTTGACCAGACGAAAAAGGATGGAAATGCGGTTTCGCAAAAGGATACGTTTATCTACTGCTGTAGTGATGAAGGGCTTTTTACAGAGTCAGATATGGAGGGAAAACTGATCAGGCAGTATTCTACCAGTAAAAGGCCATACCGTGTTTATAAGAAAGATTTTAAAGGGTTTTGGTTTTATTAAAGAAGGCAGGCAGCCTTATGCAAATGTCTAAATTCTTCCTACGGAACAATGTGTTTATCGTTGACCAAAGGTAGAAAAAGTTGTATACTTAAAAGGAGTTTTGAGCATTTTAAAATAATTTATTATAGGAGGAAGTAAATATGAAATTTTTTGTTGACACAGCCAAAATTGAGGACATCAAGAAGGCAAATGAAATGGGCGTAATCTGTGGTGTTACAACAAATCCATCCTTGATTGCAAAAGAGGGTGGCAAGAGCCAGGTAGAGGTTCTGAAAGAGATCGCTGAAATTGTTGATGGCCCGATTAGCGGTGAAGTAAAGGCAACAACTGTGGATGCTGAGGGAATGATCGCAGAAGGAAGAGAGATTGCTAAGCTTCACAAGAATATGGTGGTTAAGATTCCTATGACAGTTGAGGGATTAAAGGCTACAAAGGTTCTTTCCAGCGAGGGAATTAAGTGTAATGTTACATTGATCTTTACTGCAAACCAGGCACTCCTTGCTGCAAAAGCAGGCGCTGCATATGTATCTCCATTCCTGGGACGTTTGGATGATATTTCACAAGCTGGTATTGATTTGATCGAAACAATCACAGCAATCTTTAATAACTACGGCATTGACACTGAAATTATCGCAGCAAGTGTACGTAACCCTATCCATGTTACAGACTGTGCATTGGCAGGCGCTGATATTGCAACCGTTCCTTATTCTGTAATTGAGCAGATGACAAAGCATCCTTTAACAGACCAGGGTATTGAGAAGTTCCAGAAAGACTATATCGCTGTTTTTGGTGAGTAATATAAGGGCAACAGGTTACATAGTAGTATTTCGGTAAGTTTGTGTCAGCGCTGCGCCACAAGCTTGGAAGATGCCTGTAGTTCCGGCATAACCGGATTAGAAATGCAGCGCAGGAATGGAGAAAATTATGGATACTTTAGCATTAAAGAAAACTGCGAATGAAGTACGTAAGGGCGTTGTGACTGCCGTTCACAGTGCAAAATCCGGTCATCCGGGTGGTTCTTTATCCGCAGCAGATATCTTGACATATCTTTATTTTGAGGAGATGAATATTGACCCAAAAGATCCTAAAAAAGAGGACAGAGACCGTTTTGTGCTTTCCAAAGGACATATTGCTCCAGGATTTTATTCTACACTGGCGCAGAGAGGCTTCTTCCCAGTTGAGGATTTGAAAACGCTCCGTCATGTTGGGTCATATCTTCAGGGACATCCAGATATGAAGCACATTCCTGGTGTGGACATGTCTAGTGGTTCTCTTGGACAGGGCGGTTCTGCAGCAGTAGGAATGGCTCTTGCCGGAAAACTGGATGATGCTTCTTACAGAGTATATTGTCTGTTTGGTGATGGTGAGATTCAGGAAGGCCAGGTATGGGAGGCGGCAATGTTTGCTGGTGCCCGTAAACTAGACAATCTTGTATTTATTGTAGATAATAACGGTTTACAGATTGATGGAAATATCGAAGACGTTTGTTCTCCATATCCAATTGCTGATAAATTCAAGGCATTCAACTTTAATGTAATCGAAATTGATGCACATGATTTTGAACAGATCGAAGGCGCATTTAAGAAAGCCAGAGAGACAAAGGGCATGCCAACTGCTATTATTGCCAAGAGTACAAAGGGCAAGGGCGTATCCTTCATGGAGAATCAGGCAAGCTGGCATGGTACTGCTCCAAATGATGAGCAGTATGCACAGGCAATTGCAGATCTTGAGAAAATCGGGGATAGCTTGAAATAAGCAGATTGGAGGAAAAAAATGGCAGACGTTAAGAAAATCGCTACTAGAGAAAGTTATGGTAATGCATTAGCGGAGCTTGGAAAGGATTATCCTGATTTGGTTGTACTGGATGCAGACCTTGCAGCAGCGACTAAGACAGGTGTCTTTAAGAAGGCATTCCCAGACAGGCATATTGATTGTGGTATTGCAGAGTGTAACATGGTTGGCATAGCAGCTGGCCTTGCCTCAACAGGTAAGATTCCTTTTGTTAGCTCTTTTGCTATGTTTGCATCTGGACGTGCATTTGAGCAGGTGCGCAACTCTGTTGGATATCCAAAGTTAAATGTTAAGATTGGCGCAACTCATGCAGGTATCTCCGTTGGAGAGGATGGCGCAACCCATCAGTGCTGTGAGGACCTTGCATTAATGCGTGTGATTCCGGGTATGGTAGTTATGAATCCTTCTGATGATATTGAAGCAAAGGCAGCAGTAAAAGCAGCCCTTGATTATCAGGGACCGGTATATATCCGTTTTGGAAGATTGGCAGTGCCAGTAATTAATGATAACCCAGAATATAAGTTTGAGCTTGGCAAGGGTGTTGTACTCCGTGAGGGTAAGGATGTAACTTTGGTTGCAACTGGCCTTGAGGTTGGCGAGACACTTGCAGCAGCAGAGAAGTTAGCAGCAGATGGAATTGATGCAAAGGTTATTAATATTCATACAATTAAGCCTCTGGATGAGGATTTAATTGTAGCTGCAGCAAAGGAGACTGGAAAAGTTGTCACAGTTGAGGAACATTCTGTTATCGGCGGCCTTGGAAGTGCTGTCTGTGATTGTCTGGCGGCTAAAGCTCCAACTCAGGTTCTCAAGATTGGTGTTAATGATACCTTTGGTGAGTCTGGCCCAGCTGTAGAGCTGATTAAGAAGTATGGCCTTGATTCTGAGGGCATCTATGCAAAGGTAAAAGAATTTATGGCATAAAATTAGGTTTTCGTTTGGATAAAGTTTTCAATATTTTGCTGCTTCGGCTATCATGCAAATTTGGGTGGGCCAGAGTAGTGCCATTGTTAGTAATGCTATATCGGGATGAAAAAAAGAGGCAATTGCTAGAAATATGCAGTTGTCTCTTTTCCGGTATTGGAAGATACTGCCATTTTAGTGGAGAGTGATATGGAATATCAAAAGTTAAATGTCAATGCAAGGGGCTGTATGCTGGTTAATGAGATTATCTTTGCATTAATCAGTACAATTGTGATTGGAGTAATCCAGTATTTTTTGCGGGGGACAGAACTTCCTTTTCCGGCCATCTTGCTCTGGTTTTTGGATGCGGTGATCTGGGTGTTATGTGTGGCCGCTCCATTTTTCAGGTATAATCGGTATCGCTACCGCTTTTCGGAGGAAGATATTGATGTGAAGAAGGGGTTTTTGTTCCAGCACCGTGATATTGTGCCAATTGAAAGGCTTCACAAGGTTGCACTAGAAAGCGGACCGATTGACCGTATTTTTGGTCTTTCCAAGGTGATTGTCACAACAGCCGGAGGTGATGTAGTAATCCATTTTATTGAGGAGCAGGAAGCGGAGAAGATTGTGGATAAACTTAAGGCTAGGATCAATCAATATGCGATAGAAAGCAGGGAGGAAAGCTGAAAATAGGAGGCGGCAATGAAAGAGGAGCAGGAGATTGTCAGGTTAAGAAATCATTTTACTTATATTTTTGAACAGATGTGGCGTATGTTAGTGGCTTTTGCATGTCTTCTATTGGGAAGTGAAGATTCTATTAAGTTAGGAATGGAATTAATTCGGAATGGTAATATCATACAGGGGCTTTTGGCAATGGGCGGGGTTTTGCTGTTGATTATTGTGATTAGCCTATGGTATGTAAACCGTTGGTATCACACTACACTTACAATAAAGGATGGCACAGTTATTTCGGCGAAGGTAACATTAAACCGACGTGTCAATACTATGTCTATTGCAAATATCTCTAATATTAATTTGGAGCAGAATCTGTTTGAGATGATTGTAGGAACATATAAATTAAAATTAGACACGAACAGTCTTTCAACGGCGAATCAGACTGATCTGGAAATTGTCTTGAAGAAAAAGGATGCAGAGCATGTAAAGCAGCTAATTCTTACAATGCTGCGGGAGCTTGAGGAAGAACAGGATGTGGGGAAAAAGAAAGAGGAGGAGCCATCTGCCCAGGAAGAATTTGATGCTTTGCAGGGGGAGTATGATATTACTTATTCAGACAAGGAGATTTTAATAAATGGCCTGGTTACAATCTCTGTGTCAGAATGTTTTCTGGCAGTGGGGTTAATCTGTTCCACTATAGCTGCAGGGGTTTCCATGGGGCAGGAAAAAAAGGATGTTCTTTCTATTATCTCAGCAATGTTTTTGCAGTTTATTGCTGCTAGTTCTATTGTGGTGGACATTTTGAGGAGATGTCTTCAGGACTTTCATTTCCGGGCAAAACGCTGCCAGGATAAAATCTATGTTAGTTATGGGCTGTTTAAAAAGAAGAGCTATGTTGTGCCGGTTGATAAGATTAATGCGGTGACATTAAAGTACACCTTTATCAGCAGGCTTTGCAGAAAAGCATATGTAAAGGTGATTAATATTGGAGGCCAGGGGGAGGAAGCGGATGGGATGAAGCTTTTGCTGGCAGATTCTTATGAAGGCTTGGGGAGCAAGCTTCAAATGCTACTTCCAGAATTCCAATTGCCGGAGACAGATAGGCTTATGCGGCCGCCTAAAAGATTGATGGGATTATATAGATTGCATGCGTTTTTTAATGCAATGATTGCAACAGTGCTATGTGTAGTTACATACCCTCTGTTTGAGGAGGAAAGAATCGGAGGGTCGGTTCTTCTGATATCTGGATTGGTTGGAGTGGCAGCTGGGTGCCTGAATCTTTATATTTCCTACATGAGATACCGTGCAAGTGGGATTTTGTATGGTGAAAGCAATTTTATTATTTCCCGCGGTGTATTTGCAAAGACAGTGCAGACGGTTCCATATGGCAGGATTCAGTTTATTCATTTGCGGCAGGGACCATTTATGCGCAAGATGGGGCTGTTGGGAGGAGAAGTGTCGATATTGGCAAGTGCTGCTAGCCAGACGCAGCAGATAGGGGTTTTTGGCAGCAATGATTTTGAGAGGCTTGAGGAGCGGTTGAGGGAAACGTATTAAATTGACTGAAGGCAGGTAGGTTGTTTTAGCAAGGCTTGCAGCCTAAAAGAGAATGGAGATTGAATATGGATAAGAAAAAGAAAAAACGGCTTATAGTATATATCTGCACAGTGATCCTGCTGGTAGCAGCGATTGCCGGATACAGCTATTATAAGGGGGAAACAGAAAAAAAGCAGGCAGAGGAAGCAAAGAAAAATGAGATAACTTGTGTAAACGATCTGCCAGGTAAAAAGATTGGTGTCCAGATTGGGACAACAGGGGCAATCTACGCAGAAGATTACGAAGGCGATAAGAGCGGTACTTCTGTGGAGCGTTTTAATAAGGGAGCGGATGCAGTGCAGGCGTTGAAAGTGGGCAAGATAGATTGTGTGATAATTGATATATTGACCGCAGAAGCGTTTGTAGAAAAAAATAAAGAGTTAAAGATTGTTGAAGAAGAGTTTGCGAACGAGGACTATGCGATTTGTGTTGATAAATCAAATAAGGAGCTTAAGGAGAAAATAAATAAGGCTCTGCAGGAGCTAAAAGAAGATGGCACATTACAGCAGATTGCTGACTATTATACAGGCCCAGAGGATGTAAAGGGGAAGAACCCTTATCAGAAAAAAGAGGTTAATCGGGAAAATGGAACACTTTCTATGGCTACTAACGCAGAGTTTCCGCCATACGAATATTTTGATCAGGGAACGATTGTGGGAGCAGACATTGACATGATGCAGGCAGTCTGCGATAAACTAGGCATGGAATTAGAGATTCAGAATATTGAATTTGATGCCATTATCACAGCGGTTGAGTCTGGCAAGGCAGATGTAGGTGCTGCAGGTATGACGGTAACAGAGGATCGGTTAAAAAGTATAGACTTTACAGATTCTTATACAAATTCTAAGCAGGTCATTATTGTAAAAGATTTAGCGCTTTCTGGAAAGAAGCAGTCATTTCGTGATTCTTTTTACGATAATTTTATAAAGGACAACAGGTACGAATATCTGTTAAAGGGCTTTGGGAATACTCTTTTGATAACATTGTTTGCAGTGGTTATTGGTATTGTATTTGGCCTTTTGATTGCGTTGATTCGCACAAGCTATGATAGGAATGGTTCTGTACCGTTTTTGAATCTGTTGTGCAGGATATATCTGACGGTGATGCGTGGAACACCTGCTGTTGTTCAGCTTTTAATTATTTACTATGTTATTTTGACATCAGTGCATAATAAAATAGTAGTTGCAGTCGTCGCATTTGGCTTAAATTCTGCTGCTTACGTAGCGGAAGTAATCCGCTCTGGCATTATGTCAGTAAATATTGGTCAGTTTGAGGCAGGGCGCAGCCTTGGTCTTAGCTATCACCAGACCATGCTGTCCATTATCATACCACAGGCGATTAAAAATATTTTACCGGCTCTTTGCAATGAATTTATAGTATTATTAAAGGAAACATCAATCAGTGGCTATATTGGATTGATTGATCTGACAAAAGGCGGCGACATTATTAGAAGTATTACATATGAAGCATATATGCCACTGTATGCTGTGGCACTGATCTATCTGGTAACTGTGATGCTGCTGTCTATGGGTGTCAACTGTCTGGAAAAGAAATTGCGGAAGAATGAGAGATAAGGAGAGGAGGCTGCAAGATGGATGAATTAATTGAGGTAAGGAATTTATATAAATCATTTGGAAACCATAAAGTATTAAAGGGACTCAATATTAAGGTGTCAAAGGGCGAAGTGATTGCAGTAATCGGTCCTTCCGGCTGTGGAAAATCAACGTTTTTACGTTCGCTGAATCTTTTAGAAAAACCAACAAGCGGTGAAGTTTTCTTTGAAGGGGTTAATATCACAGATGAATCGGTGGATGTTAATAAAATAAGGGAAAAGATGGGGATGGTATTTCAGCAGTTTAATCTTTTTCCAAATATGACGGTAAGAGAAAATATTATGCTTGCACCGATAAAATGTGGAAAAATGACAAAAGGGGAGGCAGCAGCCAAAGCGGATGAGCTTCTTTCGCGTATCGGGCTTTTGGAAAAGGCAGAGGCATATCCAGAACAGTTGTCAGGCGGTCAGAAGCAAAGGATTGCTATTGTCCGTGCCCTGGCAATGAATCCTGATGTGATGCTTTTTGATGAGCCAACTTCAGCGCTTGACCCGGAGATGGTTGGCGAGGTTTTGGAACTTATGTGGGAGCTTGCAGCAGAGGGAATGACAATGATAGTTGTTACTCACGAAATGGGATTTGCCAGAGAGGTTGCAAGCCGTGTTTTGTTTGTAAATGACGGGATGATTCAGGAGGACAATGATCCCAAAGAGCTTTTTGCCAATCCTAGGACGCCGAGGCTGCAGGAATTTTTGGCAAAGGTTTTGTAATTACTTATGGTGGTGCTGCTGGGTTGTGGCATGGCAGTTATGGAAGCGTGATGGAAAGGTGATCATGCTGGAAAAGGGATTATGAAAAAGATACAGGTTTTAATGTCTACTTACAATGGGGCGGTATATTTAAGAGAACAGTTGGATTCTATTTTAAAACAGGATTGTGAGGAGCATGGGATTGCGGAACTGTCAGTTTTGATCCGTGATGATGGTTCTCGTGATGGGACTCAGAAGATATTAGAGGAGTATCATAAAAACAATCCAGATAAGATATGCTGGATACAGGGAGAGAACTGTGGGGTGATCGAGAGTTTTTTTACATTGCTTAAAGAGGCGGATCATTCTGCGGATTACTATGCATTTTCGGATCAGGATGATTATTGGATGCCTGACAAGGTAAGAGTTGCAATATGTGAACTTGAGAGGCTGGAGGGAAGTGGGATGCCGGGGCTGTATTGCTGCCGCCCTAGGCTTACCGATGCAAATTTGCAGGAGCTTCCGGGTGGTATTAAAAGGCCACCTGTCCAGCCTTCTTTTGGAAATGCGTTAATTGAAAATGTAGTTACGGGATGTACTATGGTGATTAATCCATCACTGAGAGAACTCGTGATCCCAGAGCTTCCAGGGTTCACGTCGATGCATGATAGGTGGCTTTATCTTGTGGCAAGCTGTTTTGGGGAAGTGATTTATGATGAGACACCGCATATTTTATATCGGCAGCACGGTGGTAATGTGGTGGGCACAAAAAGTAATCGGTTTGCAGAGTTTTGGGAACGGATAGGGCGTTTTCGGGGAAGGCGGCATGATATTAGCAGGCAGACGGAAGAATTTTTGCGCGTTTTTGGGGATTTGTCAAAGGAAAATTTGAGGAAGTTTCAGTTTGAAAGCAGGGCAGTACAGAATTTACAGCTAGCAGAAAAACTTGTCGCTGCAAGACATTCTTTCCTTAAAAGAGCGAGCCTGGTGCGGAGTGGATGCTTATACCGCCAGAGAAACAATGACAATAAGGTGTTTAAGGTACTGATTTTGCTTGGAATTTATTAAAACTTTGTGACAGCTTGCATTCTTTCTAAAAGTTTTATATACTATTGAAAATGCAGGAGTTTTGCGATATGAAATTATTTTGAACAATCCATGGCAGATAGGTTGTCTGACAGGAGAGTAAGCAGAATAGATGAGTAGAATAGAGAAGGGGTGAGAATATGCCAACACAGGACGCAGAAAGCAAAAGCGGGATTGAAATAGTTATTTTAGATGATGCGATGAAAACTTTTGCATCAATACAGGATATGGAAAAGGAATATACCCGGCAGGATGTCATAAAATACCTAGAGGATATGAATATCCATACAGGTGTTAAGAATGACGTGATTGATGCGATGCTGAAGGAAAAGAAGGGTGATAAGCAGTATCTGATTGCGGAAGGCAGAAGTCCGGTTGACGGAAAGGACGGATGGTTTGAGTTTCTGTTTAATACAGAGTTGGATACGAAACCTAAAATATTAAAAGATGGGTCTGTGGATTATTCGGAATATGGGGAGGTTCCATCTGTAGAAGAGGGACAAAAGCTGGTAATCTACCATCCGGCAACGGCGAGTGAGGATGGTGAAAACCTGTTTGGCGAGACTATTTTAGCAAAAAAAGGGAAAGAACTTGCAAGGCTAAAGGGGAAAGGATTTTATTTATCGGAAGATAACTGGATATATTTTGCGAAAACTTCTGGCCGTGCAATCTATGAAAATGAGCGTCTAGTAGTAGAAAATGAATTAGTGATTGAAGGGGATGTTTCTCTGTCCAGAGGCAGCGTGACATTTATGGATGATATACATATTCGCGGCAATGTTTTGACTGGCGTAACCGTAACATCTGAGAGAGGCTCTATTGTAGTAGACGGCTATGTAGAAGCTTGCGAGTTGTCTGCTGCCAAGGAGGTAGTGCTTAAAAATGGTATGCAGGGGAACGGAAGAGGCAAAATTAAAGCAGGGGGCGATGTTTCCGGCAAATTTTTTGAGCAGGTGACAGTAGAATCCGGCGGAAGTGTTAATGCAAATGCTATTATGAACAGCCATATTACAGCAGTACAGGATGTAATTGTATCTGGACGTTTTGGAATTATTATCGGCGGTGAGATTCGGGCAGAGCGCTATGTAACGGCTACAATCATCGGTAATATGGCCGAGGTTAAGACAAGAATTTATGCCGGGGTAGAGGAAGACCTCTTCACGAAATTAATGGTAAAAGAAAAGGAGCAGGAAGCTCTGGAGGAGGCTTTGCAGAAGATTGTAGCTGGGATTGAACAGATTAATCTTTTGATAGAAAAGACAAAAAGAGATGACCTCAATGAAAAGAAAATAAAACTGATCCGCGGAAAGGTTGCAAAGGAAAACCAGATCAATGAAGCGGTACGCGAAAAGCAAAAGATTATGGATCAGATGGGTAGGGCGAATGTTGCAAGGATCAGTGTCCAAAAGACATTGTATCCAGGTACGCGAGTAAGTATCAATGGCGTAGCCACAAAAATTACGCAGGAGGCCAGCCATGCAGAGGTCAGCGCAAAGGGTTCCGTAATTGAAGTAAGGGGAATCGTTTAGCATTGTCTGCTGTGTGCAGGCATAATCTACCGGCAGAGCGTCGAACTTTGCGGTGGATAATAATTGATGATTAGTTGGAGGTAGTGTAAGATGGATTTTGAGGCGGAATTAGCTAAGTTTCAACCTAGTCTGGACATTGAACAGGCAGAAGATGCAATTTATGGTAATAACACCACGGATGTAACAGACCTGCTGCAGTCAATTCTGAGCGGAGCAGGGGAAGCGGTGAAAGAGAATACAGTAGAGTGGGTGGAGGAATCATGAACTGTCCAAGATGTAATGCAAAGGTAGCTTTTGTAAAGAATCGGTGTGACAACTGCGGACAGAGTCTGAAAAATTACCGCAGGATTGTCAGTACATCGAATATTTTGTATAATAAAGGGTTGGAGCAGGCAAAGGTCAGGGATTTATCCGGGGCCATCCGCTCTCTGCGCCAGAGTCTGGAATTTAATAAATTAAATACAAATGCAAGGAATCTGCTTGGTGTTATATATTTTGAGGAGGGCGAGATTGTATCAGCACTCAGCGAGTGGGTGATCAGCAAGCATTTTCAGCCAGAAAATAATGATGCAGATAAGTATATACGGGAGGTTCAGTCAAATCCGAATAAGCTAGAAATGTATAACCAGACAATCAGAAAGTACAATTCGGCATTATTCTCTGCCCAGCATGGGGACGGAGACATGGCAATTATCCAGTTAAAAAAAGTTGTGAACCTAAATCCGAAATTTGTACGTGCTAATCAGCTACTTGCCCTGCTGTATATGATGACAGGGAAACGCGACAATAAAGTGCGTGCGAAGAAGCTGCTTACAAATATTAGTAAAGTTGATGTGACAAACACAACAACGATCAGGTATTTAAAAGAATTGTCTGATGTGCAGGTCAAAGGAGAACAGGTGCCCAAAAAAGTTACGGCACAGGAACCGGAGCCCCGCAAAATGCTTCCACGTGTGGAAGCGGATGCATATAAGCCGATTACGCCGTATAAGGAGGAAAAACCCTCTATTATGCCATTTATTAATATCATTGTTGGCGTTTTGATCGGTATGGCATTGATGGGATTTGTGATTATCCCGCATATCCAGTCGAATAAGTCAAATAAGGAAAATTCGGAATTTAAGAAGTACAGTGAGCAGAAAGCGTCCAGTGACAGTGATGTAACGACGTTAAAAAATGAAAAACAGAAACTGGAGGAGGAAATAAAGAGCCTGAAGGAGGAAAATGAGGCATTGACTGGAGATGGCACCGGGGATGGCTCCACTCTGCTGATGTCTTATGAAAATCTGTTGGCTGCAATCGAAAGCCATACTGCAGGTGATAAGATTACTGCTGCTAAGAAGTTAGTTAAAGTAAATGAGGAATTGCTGACTGGCAGCAAAGCGAAGAAGGTATACGAAGATATTAAGGAAGATACCTTTGGTGAAACGTCCAAAAGCTATTTTGAGCAGGGGCGTGATGCCTATAATGGCGAAGGTGAGTATGCCGGAAGGAAAGATTACGACAAGGCAATTAAATTGCTGCAGAAGTCGCTGGATTTTGATCCAGATAATACAGATTCCCTCTATTTTATGGGGCGGTGTTATCAGCAGAAGTCAGATGCAGAGAAGGCAAAGGAATACTATAATAAGATTGTGGACGAGTATCCGCAATCAAGTAGAGTTGGTGAGGCAAACCGACGTTTAAGGGAACTGGGTGAATAGAAACCTTTGATGAGATGATAGGGAATCCCTGTCAGAGAATACAGTTTACGTATGCTCTGTCAGGGATTTTTTGTATTATTGGAAAGTTTTCATAGTGTAGTGGCGTGCCGATGAGAAATGCAAAAAACTAAAGTTCTTTTAGTATTTTTGCTGGGGCGCAAGCAAAGATTGTGCCCTTTTTGTGTATAAAAAGAAAATGGGGAGGAGATGGAATGATGCAGTTGGAAAGGGAAAGAGTACATTATGAGGTGCAGCAGAACTGCCTGGTTGTCTATGTATCCGATGATTTGGATCATCACGCAGTTTTAAAGCTTCGGGAGTATTCTGACCGATTGATTGAGGCAGGGAACGTAAAGCATATTATTTTTGATTTTACAGATGTGGGGTTTATGGACAGTTCGGGCATTGGGTTGATTATGGGGAGATACAAGAAAGTAATGTTTCTTGGTGGCCGGGCGGCCGTGACAAATGTCGGCGAAGTTGTAAACCGCATTTTTACCCTTTCAGGTTTATATCAGATTATTGAGCGGTATGATACAGTTGCCGATGCGTTGGAGGGGATGAAGCACAGCCGGCGCCAAGCTGAAAACGGGGTAGAAAAAGAAAAAAAGTAAAGCAGGAGCGGCGTGTCCGCTCAGCAGAAATGGAGTAAGAGATGAAATTAGTAATAGAGAGTATTTCTGAGAATGAAGCTTTTGCCAGGACGGTTGTCGCAGCGTACATAACGAGGCTGGACCCGACATTAGAGGAACTTGCGGATGTTAAGACAGCGGTATCCGAGGCTGTTACAAACAGTATTATCCACGGCTATCTTGGGAAAAATGGTGAGATTGAAATTATCTGTGAAATTGACGGAAATGAAGTGATGATTGAGGTTGTGGACTTTGGCGTTGGCATTCCCGACATTGAAAAGGCAATGGAGCCACTGTATACAACTAAGCCGGAGTGGGAACGTTCTGGAATGGGCTTTGCATTTATGGAAGCGTTTATGGATGTGCTGGAAGTGTACTCTGAGCCTGGAAAGGGCACGCGCATTTTTATGCGAAAAGTGATTGGAAAGGAGCAGGACAAGTAAGAAGACCTGTTAAATGGTATGTGCAATGGATGTGATGGAACTATTAAAGGAAGCACGTGCAGGGAATATGGAGGCCAGAAATAAAATTGTGGAGGAGAATATTGGCTTGGTCTGGAATATCGTAAAACGTTTTAGCGGGCGTGGTTATGACCAGGATGATATTTTTCAGATTGGATGTATTGGGTTAATTAAAGCGATTGACCATTTCGATCTGAGCTTTCAAGTAAAATTCTCTACTTATGCAGTACCGATGATAACAGGTGAAATCAAGAGATTTTTGAGAGATGACGGAATGATAAAGGTAAGCAGGACTTTGAAGGAAAATGGATTTCGGATTAAGCGTGCGGCGGAGAATTTAAGCCAGCAGCTTGGCAGAAATGCAACCATTGATGAGATTGCCGCTGCGACAGAGCTCACAACAGAAGAGATTGTGCTAGCGATGGAGGCAAACAGTGAGGTGGATTCCATTTACCGGGTAATCTATCAGTCCGAAGGGCGGGACATCTCTATGGTAGACCAGGTTGTAGGCAGAAAAGGCAGCAGCCTCGGCTATGCGGGGTTTAGTGATACCGAAAATGGAAGCATGGTGAATCAAAATGGGGCATTGTTGGATGTGGAGAAAGAAGAGGTGATAGACCATATGCTGCTTCGGCAGCTTCTAGGAGAATTGGAAGAAAAGGAACGAAAATTAATTGAATACCGTTATTTTCACGATATGACACAAGTACAGGTGGCTAAAATCCTTGGGATCAGCCAGGTACAGGTAAGCAGGTTGGAAAAGAAAATTTTAAAAGAAATGCGGAAACGGTCATGCTGTGATTAAAAATAATGCATAAAAAAAGAGAGAAGAGCCATACTTTTTATATAAACGTTGGAACTAGGATGATTAAATCATTCTGTCCGATCAATATTTGTATTTTCAGAAAGCGAGGGATCGAAATGCAGATTATGAAAAATAAAAAAGTATGGTTTTTTTTGCTGCTTGGCGTGATGCTTATGACAACATTCTGTCTTTGGCGTTCTGGTGTAAATGAGACAAAAGCATTTGCAAATGGGCGTATGGTACAAAGAACAGGCCATGCCGTAACTTATTTTGTCCAGGAGGCACAAAACACGGAGGCTGGGGAACTGGCATAAGGAATGTAGAATCAACATGGGGGATAATAGCATATGAAACCAGAAGAGGTGTATCTGAAACTTCCGCAGAATGCCCAGGTAGTAAACCGAAAAATATTTTTGAAGGATGTGGCTGAGATTTACACATCGGACACGGAGACGGAAAAAAAGATTGGAAACATTATTTTATATACTGTCAGTGGCGATAAGAACCAGAAACTGATTTTTTCTGTTATGAAGTTAATTGAGGCGATACAGAAGGAACACCCTGGTTTGCAGATTGTAAATATTGGGGAACCGGATTTTATAGTAGAGTATAAAATGCCTGTGGCACCCAAAAAAGGTATGGAATATTTGAAATTGGCGATTTTATCGCTTATTGTGTTTTTGGGTGCGGCGTTTACAATTATGACATTTAATACAGATGTCAGTGTAGGTGAAGTGTTTGACAATCTGTATTATCTTGTTATGGGAACTAAGAAAAATACGGGGTCTGTCCTGGAGATAGCATATAGTGTGGGAATCCTGCTTGGGATTTTTGGTTTTTACAATCATTTTAAGGGGCAAAAGCTTCATGATGACCCGACGCCAATTCATATTGAGATGCGAAATTATGAGGAAGAGATGAATAAGGCGATTATTAAAGATGCAGATAGGGAAGGCAAAACGATTAAATAAAGGAGTGTAAAATGGCGGTAATTCAAAATATCGTACTGTCGGTTATCGGTTTTTCAGGTGGGATTGCGGTAGCAGGAGGGGTATTTGCTTTTATTTCCATTCTTGGCATTATCCCGCGCATGGCAGACAGGATGGGCCTTGCAAGCCATATCTACCAGATGGAGACAGTAATTGCGGCTGGGGGGATTGCAGGCTGTGTGGTTTCTATTTTTCAGGTCCATCTGGGGATTGGGATGGCAGGACTGATTATTATAGGTCTATTTGCGGGGGCATTTGTCGGTTCTCTTGCAATGGCACTAACTGAGACGTTAAAAGTAGTTCCGGTACTTTGCCAGAGGGCAAACTTAAGGTTTGGGCTTCCGATTTTGATTACTGCATTAGGGGTTGGAAAAGCAGTGGGAAGCCTATTTCAGCTTTATTTTATCAGAATGAAATAGGCCATATGAGAATGCATGTAGGAAAGGCGGGGGCACCCGGCAGAAAAGAGGTTAAAAATGAACGAAAAAGACAGTACAAACCCCTCTATAGAGGAGGTCATTCAAGAAAAAGATGAAAAACAGCAGAAGGATAAGTACAACCAGTACGTTGAAAATATGACGCCAAAAAATAACCCGCTCTGGAATTGTGCCAAGGCATTTTTGGTGGGGGGGATTATCTGTTGTATTGGCGAGGGATTTAATTCCTTTTACCAGTCCCTTGGAAATGACAAGGAGCTTGCAGGGCTTTATGGGACGATATCCCTGATTGCACTTAGTATTATTCTGACAGGCTTTAATATTTACCAGAAGCTAGGGCAGTTTGGCGGGGCTGGAAGTATCGTTCCGATCACGGGATTTGCAAATTCTGTAGTATCGCCTGCCATTGAGTTTCAGGCGGAAGGGCAGGTATTCGGTATTGGTTGTAAGATATTTACGATTGCCGGGCCGGTTATTTTGTACGGGATTTTTAGCAGCTGGCTTCTTGGGCTGGTATATTGGCTGGGGAAAATTTGGGGCTGGTTTTAACCGTTATGCGAAAGGGGAATGCATTAGCGTTCCCTTTTTCATATCATTAGGTAAATGATGGTGAAGCATAACATTGTGGCGGCAGACTTAATATTTTTTTGGAAAAATGCTTGACAATCTCTGGCAGATTTGATATAGTGTACAAGTCGTGTGAAGCGGAAGCGGGATCTTAGCTCAGCTGGGAGAGCATCTGCCTTACAAGCAGAGGGTCACAGGTTCGAGCCCTGTAGGTCCCATTTCAATTTTCTACGGCGTGATAATATGGCGGAATAGCTCAGTTGGCTAGAGCATACGGTTCATACCCGTAGTGTCATGGGTTCAAATCCCTTTTCCGCTACTTTAGAGTCTTGGGATGAGCAGTTGGCTTGTTTCAAGGCTTTTTTGAATATAAAGGATTATTATGGCATGAATCGTCTAGGAAAACCAGACTTATATTCTCGCGTAAGCAACGAGCCAAACGCAATGCTTGCAGGGAACTAAAAGTTTCTTTGCACTTGACTTTAGGCAGTGTGGAGTGAATGAATATATAAAAGAATGGATGGGAACTATAATTTGTATTATAAAATGTTTTTGATGGAACAGGAGGAAGGCTATGCGGGTTGGAATGGGCTATGATGTTCATAAATTAGTGCAGGACAGGGAATTAATCCTGGGTGGTGTTATAATACCATATGAGAAGGGATTGCTGGGGCATTCGGATGCAGATGTGCTACTACATGCCATTATGGATGCTCTGCTTGGCGCAGCGGCCTTGGGGGATATTGGGAAACATTTTCCAGATACAGATAATAAATATAAAGGAGCTTCCAGCATAGAGCTGTTAAAGCAGGTAGGAGAAATGTTGGAGGAGGCATGCTTTATGATAGAAAATATAGACGCTACGATTATTGCCCAACGGCCAAAGATGCGGGAGTATATTGATGCGATGGAAAAAAATATTTCCCAGGGGCTTGGCATTGAGCAAAATCAGGTTAATGTAAAAGCGACTACAGAAGAGGGACTTGGATTTACGGGAGCCGGGGAAGGGATTTCAGCCCAGGCAATTTGTGCGTTGTCATCTATGTATGACCATATGTCAGGTAATATGGCGGAGTCTGGCTGCTCTTCCTGCGGTGGATGCCAAAAAAGATAGGGAACGTTTTTACGTCCCCTATCTAGAAATTTCAAATATTTTTTCTATAGTTTTATTCCTTGTAATAGCTTGGCAAATGGGCTTTCATCGTGGTTTTCATCTGTGCTGCCTCGGTATTCTTCCGGTACTTCGTAGGAGGAATCAGATTCCTCGGTATCTTCCAACAGTGCTTTCATGCTAAGGGAAATCCGGTCGCCTTCTATTTTTAATATCTTTGCCTTAACATTTTCCCCAAGTTTAACGATTTCTTTTGGTGACTTAATAAATCGGTTCGTAATTTGGGAGATGTGGCAGAGCCCGGTCAATCCCTCGCCGATTCCGATAAAAATTCCGTAGGATTCCATACGCTCAATCTTTCCTTCTACAATGTCACCCTCATTTAAGCGCCCGATTTTCTGTGTTTTTTCTACTACAGCGCGTTCTCTGGCAATCATTTTTGCGGAAAGTACCAATTTCTTTTCTTTTGGCTCTACTGTTATGATAACGGCTTCCAGTGTCATTCCCACATAGCTCTCGGTGTCCTCTACATATTCTAATGCGATTTGCGAGGCAGGAATAAAGGCGCGGATTCCCTTTACATATCCGGTTATACCTGCTGGGACAGCTTCCGTGATTTTGATGCGGAATACCGTTCCATCTTTGAAATCTTCTTTCAATTCATCCCAGACGAAAATGTCGTTTGCCTCACGCATAGATAAAATAACATTGCCGCTGGCATTTTCGGAATCAATTACCATTGCTTTAACAGTATCCCCGATATTTAGGTCATTCTTAATGGAGAATGCAGGGTCATTGCTGCACTCCGCTAATGGGATAATACCCTCTGTATAGTAGTTTAGGTCAACGGTAGCCTCTGTCTCGGAAATTCCGATAATCATTACATCTAAAATATCACCTTCCTTTAGAATCTGAAAGGAATGGTCCAGTTCTTTTTCAAAATCCTTCATGGTTTCTTCTTGTGCCATAGCGAAATCCTCCTTTACTCCCACGTACATGTGGCGTTACTTTTAAAATTACGATTCAAAGGCAATCTCAGAAAACGTACCTGCATCTTATGTGAAAGCGTAATGATTACAAGTCTCTATTGAAATTGGCCATGAATAGTAACTTCCAATACTATGAACTGTTTCCAGTTTACGACAAAATGATTCACAAATCAATGGAATTGTGATATGATTATTCTAATTATGCTTCCTGTGCGGCAGAAATGAGATATCTGTTATGCCAGGGATATTGAAAGATTGATAATGAAATGAATGGAGGATTATAATATGGCTAAGATTCAGATGACAACACCCTTGGTTGAGATGGATGGGGATGAGATGACCCGCATTCTTTGGAAAATGATAAAAGATGAACTGTTAGAGCCATTTATTGATTTAAAAACAGAGTATTATGATTTGGGATTAGAATATCGCAATGAGACAGATGAC
This sequence comes from uncultured Lachnospiraceae bacterium, assembly GCA_910585905.1. Classification (GTDB taxonomy): domain Bacteria; phylum Bacillota; class Clostridia; order Lachnospirales; family Lachnospiraceae; genus Butyribacter. The sequence continues at coordinate 6,094 of CAJUID010000031.1, read as the reverse complement.
CAAGTCACAATTGATTCAGCAGAAGCTACGAAAAAATATGGCGTTGCAGTTAAATGTGCAACCATTACGCCGAATGCTGCAAGAATGACAGAATATAATTTAAAAGAAATGTGGAAGTCCCCAAATGGTACGATTCGTGCAGCGCTGGATGGAACTGTATTCCGTGCGCCGATTCAGGTTAAAGGAATTGAGCCTTGTGTAAAAAATTGGGAAAAGCCAATAACCTTAGCAAGGCATGCTTATGGCGATGTATATAAAAATACGGAGTTTAAGGTGCCAGGCGCAGGTAAGGCAGAGCTTGTGTTTACTGGAGAAGACGGTACGGAGATTCGCCAGACAATTCATGAGTTTGACGGTTCAGGAGTTATTCAGGGGATTCATAATACGGACGAGTCGATTGAAAGTTTTGCAAGGGCATGTTTTAATTATGCGCTGGACATTAAGCAGGATTTATGGTTTGCAACAAAGGATACTATTTCAAAGGTTTATGACCATAATTTTAAAGATATTTTCCAGGATATTTTTGATAAGGAATACAAAGATAAATTTGATGCTGCAGGCATTGAGTATTTTTATACTCTGATTGATGATGCGGTTGCCCGTGTGATGAAGGCGGAGGGCGGCTTTATCTGGGCATGTAAGAATTATGATGGGGATGTTATGAGCGATATGGTATCTTCTGCCTGCGGTTCTCTGGCAATGATGACTTCTGTCCTGGTATCTCCAAGTGGCGTATATGAGTATGAGGCGGCACATGGAACCGTGCAGAGGCATTATTATAAGCATTTGGAGGGGGAGGAGACATCTACAAACTCTGTTGCTACCATTTTTGCATGGACTGGTGCGCTGCGCAAACGTGGCGAGTTAGATCAGATTCCAGAGCTTTGTGATTTTGCTGATAAGCTGGAAAAAGCGACGCTCGGTACGATTGAGAGCGGAAAGATGACAAAAGATTTAGCATCTATTACGAGCTTAAAGGATGTGACAGTTCTAAATAGCGAGCAGTTTATTAAAGAAATCCGTGAAGTATTGGAAAAAGGAATGTAAGATAAAATGGGAAAATATCAGGAAGGCTATGTACCGGATAAAGGATTTACACATGGGGGGCAATTTCATTCTGATGATGTCTTTTCCACGGCTTTTTTGCGGATATTAAATCCTGAAATTCAGGTGGAGCGCGGCTTTGAGGTGCCGGACGGTTTTGATGGAATTGTGTATGATATTGGAAGGGGAGAATTTGACCACCACCAGAAAGACAAGGAATACAGGGAAAATGGCTGCCCTTATGCTGCGTTTGGGCTGCTTTGGAGAGCGTATGGCCCTGACTTTGCAGGGGAGGAAGAGGCAGTTTTATTTGATGAAAAGTTTATTCAGCCATTGGATGAGTCAGATAATACGGGATGTGATAATATGCTGGCTAAGATTATTGGTGAATTCAATCCAGGATGGGACTCGAAGGAGTCGTATGACGAGTGTTTTTGGAGGGCAGTCGGTATGGCAGAACGGATACTCCGGAATCATTTTGAGTCGGTAGAGGGCATCCAGCGTGGCAGGGTAATCGTGCAGCAGGCAATGAAAGATTCAGATGGAAAGATTCTGGTGCTTTCGGTCTATGCACCGTGGAAAGATGAAGTAATCGGCAGCAGCTACCAGTTTGTTGTGTACCCATCAAACAGGGGGGGCTATAGTATACAGGGGGTTGCAGTCAGCAAGGAAGATAAATCTCTGGTATGTGATTTCCCAAAGGAATGGTGGGGGGCGGAATCGGAGGATTTAAAGAGAATGAGTGGTATCGAGGGCATCCGTTTCTGTCATCCAAACGGTTTTTTGGCAGCAGCGGAGTCTCTGGATGATGCTGTCAGGGTGGCAGAATATGCCTTGGAACACGCGTAAAATGTCAGGCAGAAATATCATGGACATATTAATTTGTTTTGGTATATGAGGATTATGAGTTGATGCGTTAAATGTGGATTTAAGGGGAAATTTGTGGGAAAAGCACGGACATGCGCCATTTTGCATAGGATATAAGGATATCATTAAGAGGTGTCACTGGTGCAGTCTTTTCCAAAACCCTTGAGTGCGAAAGAAGAAAAGGAATGCATTGCAAGATGTCGGGCAGGGGACCGTGAGGCGAGAAACTGCCTGATTGAGAAAAATTTGCGACTGGTCGCCTATATTGCTAAGAAGTATAATATGGGGGATAAGGATATGGATGATTTGATATCCATTGGTACTATCGGTTTGATAAAAGGAATCGATACCTTTGATGATACAAAAAATATCCGTCTCGCTACGTATGCAGCGCGGTGTATTGATAATGAGCTGTTGATGATGCTGCGCTCGGAGAAGAAAACGGCGAAGGATGTCTATCTGTATGATTCGATTGGTTCGGATAAAGAAGGAAATGAGATTAGCCTGATCGATGTAATTGAGTATACAGATGAAGATGTAGTAGAACGTGTGACATTGGAAGAACATATCTCACGTCTGGAGGAATATGTCGAAGAAGCCCTAAATGCAAGAGAAAAGGAAATTATCAGGATGCGTTATGGGCTGAGGGGAAGTAAGGAGAAAACCCAGCGTGAAATTGCCCAGATTTATGGGATATCCCGCTCTTATGTATCACGTATTGAAAAGAAGGCTCTGGAAAAACTTAGAAAATGTTATGAAGCAGGTTAATACACTACTTGTGTGGAAAATGGAAATATGGTATACTCTTATACGTTAATTTAGAATGTTTGAGTTGGAATAACGTATAAGGGGGAGACCTATGAAAGTACTTTTGGTAGATGATGCAATGTCTGTCCGTATGTCTTTAAGAAATATATTGGATGATTCTGGGTGTGATTTTACATATTTGGAGGCATCCACAGGGACTGAGGCGGTCAGGGAATATAAAAAGTCATCTCCGGATTTGGTGATTATGGATATTTTAATGCCAGAGATGGATGGGATTACAGCAGTCGAGAAAATAATGGAGGAAAATAGCCAGGCAAAGATTATTATGTGTTCTGCAAATGGCAATCAGAAAAAAGTTGTGCAGGCTGTAACGGCTGGGGCAATTGATTTCATAGTAAAGCCTTATGAAGCACACAAGGTTATTGAGTCGGTAAAAAAAGCATTAGAATTATAAGAGATAAATGCGAAGCCTTTCTTTGAGGTTTCGCATTTATTCTCGCGTAAGCAACAAGCTTGGGGTAACGCCAGCAAGGAACGAGGGGTTTCTTGTCCTTGCTGGCATTCATGTTTTAGTCTGGTTTTCTGCAATTTACTGTATAGAGAGCCTGAGTTTCAGATTGTTTGTGTAGGTGTGTTTACCTATGTGGTACATATAGGAGGTAAAAATGACGTATATCGAAGCATATAAAGAGGGCAATAAATTTTTTGGGATTTATCTGTGCAAATCAAAGCAGGTTCTTAAGACAAAGGCAGGAAAAACATATTATTCGTTGCTTTTGCAGGATAAGACTGGAATCATTGATGCGAAAGTCTGGGAGCTGAATAATGGAATAGATGATTTTGACTCTATGGACTTTATTATGACAGATGGAATGGTAACTTCTTTTCAGGGAAGCCGCCAGGTTAATGTAAGCCGTATCAGAAAAGCGCAGGAGGGGGAATATGATCCCGCAGAATACATACCTTCTTCAAAATATGACAGGGAGGAAATGTATCAGGAATTAAAGGGTATTGTAGGCACGATTGGTGAGCCTCATTTGAAAAAGCTGGCTGAAAAATATTTTGTAGAAGATACCAGCTTTATTAAAGAATTTAAGCAGCATTCTGCTGCAAAATCTGTTCACCATGGTTTTGTGGGCGGTCTATTGCAGCATACCCTTGCGGTAACGAAAATGTGTGATTTTTTTGCAGCAAATTATCCGATTATTGACAGAGATTTGTTGATTACAGCGGCATTGTTTCATGATATTGGGAAGGTTTGGGAAATCTCAGAGTTTCCTTCGAACGATTATACTGATGGGGGACAGCTTTTGGGCCATATTTACATGGGGGCTGAACTGGTGGGTAGAGAGGCGGCACAAATACCTGGTTTTCCAAAGGTATTGGCAGCAGAGCTTTGCCATTGTATATTGGCGCATCATGGCGAATTAGAATATGGTTCTCCGAAAAAGCCGGCGATGGCAGAGGCGATGGCACTAAATTTTGCAGATAATGCGGATGCGAAGCTGGAAACAATGACAGAAGTCTATGACAAGGCGGAGCCGACATTAGAATGGCTTGGATATAATCGTTTGGTAGAATCCAATATAAGACAGAGTTCTGGTTATGTGCAAAAGCGTAAAAAATCTGAATAACTAGTGTAATGTAATGGTGCGCTTGGAAATAGTTGGGAAGCATATGGTAGGAACCATCTATTTCCGACAACAAGTGCATTTAATGCATTGCGAATAGTAGCAACAGATTTAATAATGCAGGATAGTTTTGGAGAGTGCATGTTGATTGTACAGCGGCGTAGCGGGATATAGAGATTACGGCGGCATGTGCTATCGAAAAAATAGGCAAATCAATGTGCCAGTTAATCAGTGTGCGGTGAATTCGTTGAACCGTTTTGCGTATAGAAAGAGAATATAGGAGCAGGTAGATATGGCAGATAGAAAAAAGGTGAAAAAAGTGCCGGAATCGGTGGTTTGCCAGAAGAATGATATTGTGACATTGGAAATTATAGATATGGGAGCAGAAGGAGAGGGTATCGCCAGGTTAGAGGGCTATACCCTCTTTGTTAAGGATGCCTTAGTAGGGGACATAATTAAGGCATGTGTTATGAAGACAAAGAAACGGTTTGGCTATGCCAGGCTTTTAGAGATATTGGAACCGTCGCCTTACCGGGTAGAGCCGAAATGCCCAGTTGCCAAGCAGTGTGGCGGATGCCAGCTCCAGCACTGCAGCTATGAAAAGCAGCTTTTGTGGAAACAAGAAAAGGTGCTTAATTGCTTACAGCGTATTGGTGGGTTTCAAGATGTTGCGATGGAGCCAATTCTTGCAATGGACAAGCCATTTTATTATAGAAATAAGGCACAGTTCCCGGTCGGGGTTGATAAGGATGGCAATTTGATTGCAGGCTTTTATGCCAGCAGAACTCACAGTATTATTCAAAATACGGATTGTGTTATCCAGCATCCATGCAATCGGGAAATTGTCGAGACCGTTTTGCAGTTTATGAGAGATTATAATATTCCTGCTTATAATGAGAAAGATCATTTGGGGATGGTACGCCATATTCTTACAAGGGTTGGGGTGAATACTGGCGAAGTGATGGTATGTCTTGTGATTAATGGATCGTTTCTTCCAGAGGCGGAGGAACTGAAAAATCGCCTGTTGTCATGTCGCCTGACTGGAAAAAATGGGAACCCTGAGCTTATTATGAAAAGTATATGTATTAATATTAACAAAGAAAAGACGAATGTAATCCTGGGGCAGAAAGTGAAAGTTATATATGGTGATGGTTTTATCAAGGATAAAATTGGAAACATTATTTATCAAATTTCGCCGTTATCTTTTTATCAGGTTAATCCAGAACAAACAAAAAAATTGTATGATACAGTTTTAGAGTTTGCTGATTTGCAGGGTGGCGAGGTCGTATGGGATTTGTATTGTGGAATCGGCTCCATCTCGCTTTTTCTGGCGCAGAAGGCAGCAAAGGTCTGTGGTGTGGAAATCGTTCCAGAGGCCATCGAAGATGCAAGGAAAAATGCCGCGTTAAATCATTTTTCTAATACGGAGTTTTTTGTGGGGGCAGCAGAAGAGGTTGTGCCAGAACAGTATGGGAAAAGCGAAGGCAGGTTAAAGGCAGATGTCGTCACACTTGACCCACCAAGGAAGGGCTGTGATGAAAAACTGCTTGAGACAGTAGTGGGAATGGAGCCAAAAAGGATTGTGTATGTAAGTTGTGACCCGGCAACACTGGCAAGGGATCTGAGGTATCTGTGTGATCGGGGATATGAGATTCAGCGGGTGAGGGCGTGTGATATGTTTGGGATGGGGTATCATGTGGAGACGGTATGTTTATTGTCCAAACTTCATTCAGACCAACATATCGAGGTGGAGCTTCAGATGGACGAGCTTGATTTGACGTCTG
>CAJUID010000030.1 GCA_910585905.1 uncultured Lachnospiraceae bacterium | reverse complement strand
CCCATTTATTATAACAGATTTTTTTAGCTTTTTTCAAAAGACTTATTGAAGAAAAGTAAAAAAAGTACTTGAAATTTTGGAAAAGCTGGGTTATAATGTATTTTGTTCGGTGCTTGTAAGAGCAAACGAAATGTGCGCGTAGCTCAGCTGGATAGAGCGTCTGACTACGGATCAGAAGGTCGGGAGTTCGAATCTTCTCGCGCACGTATTTTAGAAGGGGCTTGTTAAATAGAATTCTTTATTGTGAATCTGTTTGACAGGTCTTTTTTGTATACTTGAAAACGAATACCATGAATACTAACCTTACGATTTATCTTTGGAAAAATAAGGGGATTGGATGATTGCATTTTACGGTGTACTAAAGTATACTTAAATGGTAAAAATAAGATATAAGCAGCATTAAGTTTTCAACCAGCGGAATGGAGGAGAAATGGCAGATAATTATAGAATTGTTATGGAAGTATCAGAAGATAGCCAGGAGATCGGAGAACAGAAGGATGAACCTTTTTTGTTAAAGTTTATTAACCATAAGAAGATATGTATACAGTGCCATGATAATCCAGATGCAGATGCGGTGGCATCGGGATTTGCTTTATATAAATTTTATAGAAGTAAAGGGATTGATGTGCAGTTTATTTATAGTGGGCATAACAAGATTACAAAGCCAAATTTGCTTTTGATGATCCGTGCATTAGAGATTCCGCTTGAGTATGTGACAAGCCTCCCAGAATGTGATTTGCTTTTTCTGACGGATTGCCAGTATGGTTCTGGCAATGTAACATACTTTGAGGCTCCAGAGATTGCGATTATTGACCATCATCAATGCGGTATGATGCAGAAAGAAAATTATTGGATCAAAAGTAATCTTGGAAGCTGTGCTACTGCTGTGTGGGCACAGCTTCGCAAGTTAGGTTATGATGTTAATGATGATCTGAATCTCTCAACAGCATTATATTATGGGCTCTATATGGATACGAACCAGTTTGAAGAGATCTATCACCCGCTGGATAAGGATATGCGTGACTATTTGCAGACAAAAGAGCAGTTGCTTTTTCAATTGATGAATACAAATCTGTCCCTGGAGGAGTTAGATATAGCAAGTGTTGCACTGAATCATAAAATGTATAATGCGCAATACAGATTTGCGTTGCTCCCGGTGCAAACCTGCGACCCGAACATTTTAGGCATTATTAGCGATTTTGTCATACAAGTAGAAGAAATCAATAGCTGTATTGCGTTTAATCCAAATTCCGGCGGCTATAAGATATCAATTAGAAGCTGCGATAAAGAAATGAAAGCAAATGAGATGGCAGAATTTATCTGCAAAGGGATTGGAAATGGAGGAGGGCATCTCACAAAGGCAGGTGGATTTATTGCTATGAACCTGCTACAGGAGAATTATAAGGAGCAGCCGATTGAGGATGTATTAAATGAGCGTATGATTGCATACCATAAGGCGTTTGATATTATATATGCAAAAGATTATAATATTGACCTCACCGGTATGGAGAGGTATCAAAAGAAGCGTATTATTGTGGGTGTTGTCATGGCAAATGAATTTTTAAAGGAGGGAACCCCGGTTCTTGTGCGTACTCTGGAGGGAGATGTTGATCTTATCGTAGAAAAGGATTTGTATTTTATGGTCGGAATTGAGGGAGAAGTCTATCCAATCCGCAAAGAAAAGTTTGAGAGGTCGTACGAATTGGTGACAGGAAATCCAAATATGAACATGGAGTATGCGCCAAATGTCCGCAACAATATTGACGGCGAAGTTTATCAGCTTATGCGTTATATGAAGACTTGTGTCGCGACCGGAACAACAAAAATCTTTGCGAAAAGGCTGGATCACAATGTTAAAGTTTTTACGGCGTGGGATGAAGACAAATACTACCGCGGCGTAGTAGGAGACTATCTTGTTGCAAGGGAAGATGACCTGCATGATATTTATGTGGTGCGCGGCGATATCTTTTTAAAAACATATGAGAAGATATAACGGGACAGCAGCGATATAAAAAGGAGGAGTGGCATGTCTAAGTATGCGGCATTTATTAGCTACCGCCACGGCGGAATAGATGAAGCGGTTGCAATTCAGATTCATAAAGAGATAGAGAGGTACCGGCTTCCAAGAAAACTTGCCAAGGAAAAGGGGATGAAAACACTTGGCAAGCTGTTCCGTGATGCAGAAGAATTAAGGGCGGCAAGCAATCTTTCAGAGATTATCAGGGAGGCAATCCGGGAGTCGGAGTGGCTGATCGTACTTTGTACCAGACGGTATCAGGATTCTGTCTGGTGCATGGAGGAGATAGAGTATTTTATAGAGCTGCGGGGCAGAGAGCGTGTTATCGTTGTATTGATTGAGGGGGAACCAAACGAAAGCTTTCCAAAGATACTGACAGAGATAGAAGTAGATGGGAAGCTGGTACATATTGAACCATTGGCGGTTGATGTCAGAGGGGCATCGGATAAAGAGATTGTTAAAAATGTAAAAACAGAGAAGTTTCGATTTTTGGCTCAGATGTTGGATGTAGATTATGATGACCTTCGTCAGAGACAGCGTGAACGGCAGAGAAGGCAGATTATATCAGTAGCGTCTGCTATTTTTTTGGGAATCAGTACATTTGCCGGTGTCGTTATGATGAAAAATGTAGAGCTGGATAAGGCATATGATACTCTGGATGAATCTATGCAGCAAACGCTCCGTGGACAGTCCTATTATTTGTCAGAATATGCAAATGAGGCATATCAGGATGGTGACCGCATTACATCGGCACTGTTGTCCCTTGAAGCCTTGCCGAAGAACTTAAAAGAACCTGAGAGGCCATTTGTGCAGAGCGTTATCCAGTCATTGACGCAGGCGCTTGGAATTTATGATTATAGCAGTGGTTATCAGACAGACAAGGTTTTTTCGCTGGACGAAGAAGCATACGATACCAAAGCGCAGATCAGTGCGGATGAAAAGGTGATCATGATTGAAAAATACATGTATACTGCAGGGAATATGCTGCAGAGAAAGGTGTATGTATATAACTTAAATGATAAGAGCCTGATTGGTGAATATAATTTATCGGCAATGAATAAATCATATTATACAAATACGACGAGGAGCGCGTATCTTTTAAAAGATAGCAAAACTCTTGTTTATCTTGGGATAGATGGATTAAAGGCGGTCGATATTTATACTGGAGAGAGGAAATTTACTGGATATATTGGGGATGAGCTAGTAATCAGCGAAAATGAGGATGTTATTGCCATCTCAAATTATACCAATGGATATCTGCATTTTTATGATGGATCGGGCAAGGAAACATTGGCATGTGAGATTGGCACGCAGAATAGGTATACTTTAGGAGGAATTAGTCCAGACAGTTCAAAAGCGGCGCTGGTGGTAACAGCAGATACGGCAATGGGGATTATGATTCTTGATACAAAGACTGGGAAGAATACTTTTATTAACCAGAGGGGAGAGTGCAACAACCTCTTTTTTATCAATAATAATGAGATTTGTTTTATCCGTCAGGATTTCCAGTTAGATATCAGGCACATTGTTGTTTACAATATAAAGAAGTCGTCAGAAAATTACTTATATGATGCAGAGTGGGAAATTCAGCAGGTATGTGCTACAAATAACCGCTCCTGCCTTTATTTCCACAATAAGAAATTGCATGAGGTGGAGATTGAGTCTGGCAAGGTAAAGGGAGGAAAGGAAAAATGGAGTTATGAGTTTCCAAGCAATATCCTTTCTATGACGATGGAGGACAATATTTGCGGAGTTACCTGTAGCAATGGGCAGAGTTATTTTTTTGATATGGACACAAGAGAACTAATTAATTCTATGTCCGGTAACAGCGAGGGATATTACATGCTTGCAATTAACAGAAATTTTGCATGCATGAGGGATTATTGGGGACAGAATATACGTGTGTACAAGAGACAGAACTATGACAGCGAGGAAATCGTATCAAAAGACATCTCAGATACAATTGAAAAAAGTCCAGATAGATGGTATACATGTGCTTCTGACGGAAATAAGATTATGCTTGGCTTACAAAATGGTATTAATAAAAAGATACAGATATTTGATGGGGGAGATTTATCGGCTATTGCTGGTATATCCCTGCGCGATCTTTCGTATGACTCCTTTGACAATTTAAGTATAGACCTCGAAAATCCAAACTATATCAGCATACATGACAATGCATTTGGTGAAAACAAGCATTTTGGGGCAAAGGATTTTAAGACAGCATTTGAGTTTAATGAGGATACTTACTATTACTATAGTAATGACTGGTCAACTCTGTTTATTTCAGAAAAAAATGAGGTAAAAGAGTATGATGCGGCAACTGGTGAGTTAAAAAAGAATTATACCATTCCAGATTCTTATGACAGGGGGCTTCGGATTGGGGACAGCATGATTTTTGGGAATGATAACAGCATTCTGGTTCAGTTAGGAAATGGCAGGGAGGAAGTGTTAAAGGATGCCAGAATCTATACGTTTAATGAAGAGAGAAAACTTCTCTTTTACCGGAATGCAAATGAGAAACGCTGGTTTATCTATTCACTGGAAAAAGAGAAAATAGTGTATAAGGGCGAAGCAGGTAATTACTCCTGTACAACATTTTTTGGAGGCAACCGATATTTTCTAAATGACTACAGTGAAGTCTATGACATGGATACATGGGATAAAGTATTAGATTTGTCAGAGATCAGCAACTCAGTGTACGGCGTTCAGACAACCGATGATATCCCCTATTTTATTGTATGGTGCCAGAACAGCGATACAGTTTCTGACGGAAAAGCAAGCGGTACCAATATGGCATATTTATATAGTAAGGAAAATACACGTGAAATTGTCGGTATGATACCTAATTATGTTGCGGCAACGGAAGATGGAAAGGTTATTGTGTTTGATGGTGACCATACATTATATAAAATTCCTTTATATACAGTAGAAGAAATCGTAAAAAAAGCAAAAAACTATGTAGGAAATTCAAAATTTGCCGATAAACAAATTGAGAAATATCATTTGTACGCAAAATAGTGAAAGAAAAGTATCGCACATTTGGAATTTTGTGGTACAATGAGGTAAAAAGCTGCTTAATATAAGAGGGTTGATTTTGGTACAGCGTTTCAAATACGCTTTAGCAAAAAGATCATATGTATCAGAAAAATAAATGGATGATATTTTATGACCTGTTATACTAGTACATCATCCGTTAATTGATCGGCACATTGATTTGCGTTTTTTTGATAGCATATGCCGCCGTACTTGCCGTAGCTTGCTATGGCTTTGTGCTGACGACATGCACTCTCAAAAAATATCCTGCATGATTGTATCAGTTATTTAATTTACGATGTACTAGTTATTATGTCCGAAAAGAAGAGGCGTTTTGTACCAGATAGGAGGAGAGATTATGAGACAGAGAAAAAAGGAATTCAAAAGATTTTTGTCTGTTGTGCTTTCAGCCGCGCTGACAGTTACAAGCGGGGCCTTTGGTACACTGCAGATGGGTAACATGACTGTAGCGAAAGCTGCTGATTCTGGCGCAGTATCAGTACCAGGAACGGACTGGAAATTATATTCGGACAATATTGCTGCTGATGGGGCAGGTGTTCGGTATAAGCTGAAAGAGGGCAATGATAGGGTAGAGGTAATGGGAATCGAATTTGACTCTACGTTTAGTAGTAAGGAGTATGAGATTCCGGCTACGATTCCAGTGACGTTTGAGATGTATAAAGCCTATTTCTCTAATTCTGGGAGTGATTCCGTTGTAGCAGGTGAGAGCAAGGTTACTACAATTGCGGATGAGGCGTTTGACTGCGCTACATCTCTGGAAAAGATTACAATTGCGGAGGGGATTGAAAAGATAGGAAAATGGGCTTTTACCAATAATACCAATTTAAAGGAGCTTGGTATACCGAAAACTGTAGTATCTATTGGTTACAGCACAAAATATGCGACTGACAATACCCAGTACGAAATAATGAGTGGTAGGATGCCATGCAAGGTATATTTTTGGAAGGATTCCCATGCAGATAAATATTTTAGGGAAAACGCAGAAAAATACCCTAATATAAAAAAGGAGTATTATGATTCTGCACCAAGCATGGAGCCGACGGCAAGCCCGTCAGCAGTTCCAACAGTATCGCCAAGCGTGGAGCCTTCTGTAAACCCATCTGTTAAACCAAGTACAAAACCGATGGTAAGCCCATCTGCTATGCCAAGCGTGAAGCCTTCTGTAAGCCCGGCTGTTAAACCGAGTACAAAACCGATGGTAAGCCCATCTGCTATGCCAAGCGTGAAGCCTTCTGTAAGCCCGGCTGTTAAACCGAGTACAAAACCGATGGTAAGCCCATCTGCTATGCCAAGCGTGAAGCCTTCTGTAAGCCCGGCTGTTAAACCAAGTACAAAGCCGACCGCAAATCCAGGTAATGCATCGCCAGGCAATCCGGTTGTAACGCCAGGTATTACTTCACCGCCAGTTTTTACAACAGTGCCAGATGCAACAGCAAAACCAGATGCATCAGTCACTCCAAGTGCTACATCAATACCAAAACCTACGGATTTCCCAATTGGTACAGTGAAGCCAGATCAAACCGAAAAGCCTGGAGAGACTTTGCCGACAGAGACTCCAGATCAACAGCAGGATACAGTGGTAAAACAAAATAATGTATCTTATCAGGTAGACCAGAATAAAAATTCTGTGGCCGTATCAGATATGAGGGATTCTAAGTCAAATAATGTTAAGATTCCTTCTACCGTTTCTGTAGGGGGCAAAGAATATCCTGTTACAGAGATTGGTAAGAATGCGTTCGCAGGAAATAAAAATTTAAAAAAAGTGACTCTTGGCAAAAATGTAAAGGTAATAGAGGCAGGTGCATTTAAAGGATGTATCAACCTCACAAGTATAAAGTTTCCATCAAATCTTAAGACGGTAGGGAAAAATAGTTTTAATAACTGTAAAAAATTAAAGCAGGTATCACTGCCGAGAACAGTAAAAAAGATTGGAACGGGAGCGTTTAAAAATTGTAAATCAATGAACAAGTTTGTACTTGGCAAGAAGCTTAAGCAGAAAAAGGGTGCTATCGCTGCCAATGGACAAAAAATCCGTTATGGTGCAAGCGCAGTTAAATTGGATATTAGTGCGAGTGCATTTGAAAATTGTGTAAGTTTGCGCCAGATGGTTATCAATAGTCTCGTAAGGAAAATAGGAAATTCGGCATTAAAGAATTGCAAGAGCCTGAGGTCTTTGATTGTTAATTCTGAGATATTGAGAGAAGTAGCAAAACGGGCTCTTAAGGGAGTTCATAATTGTAAGATTTCTGTTCCTAGTATCAAACTAAAGCCTTATAGTGTTCTGTTTAAGAATAAAGGACAGGGAAAAAAGGTTATTGTTGCAAAGATTTAATGAAAAGTTGGGATATGCTTTAGGGCACCAGTTTATACGGTGCCCTTTACTATGATAGAAAAAGGCAGGAGGGTTATTATGAGAAGAAACAAGTTGTTTAAGAAGGTCTTGTCTGTTGTGTTGGTATCGGCAATGGTTATAACAGGTGGTTCATTTCATTCTGATACGGCAAGGGCTGCGGCAGGTTCTGGAACGCGAAGTTCTGCAAATGCCGTAGTTACGATTGATAATTCTCAATGGGAGATTTATGGGAGTTATCTGATTCGGAATGACACGGATAAGATTACTTATTTTTTGCAGAGTGATGGCACAGCATGGGTTTCACAGGTGGATTCAGATAGCAAGGAATGTACGGTGCAGGCATCCATTCCATTTACTTATGCTATGTATGACCAATTTTTTGCAGATCAGAGTGTGACTACACCATCCCCAGATGATTATTTTAATAAAGAGAATCAAAGTAATGTAACGATGATTATGAATGCAGCATTGAAGGGGTGCAGTTCGTTAGAGACTGTAAAAATAGAAGATGGAATTTCTAAAATAGGGAAAGAGGCATTTGCTGGCTGTTCTTCCTTAAGAGAAATTTATGTACCCGATTCTGTAAATAGTATGGGATATGATGTGTCTGGACCTGACGGGGCAATAGAGGCAGACATTCTTGATGTGGGATCTAATTGTACCATATACTGCAGTAAGGATTCTTATGCGGACTCTTATGCTAAGAGCAAGAATTATACAGTCTCATATATTGAGCCAAATGAAGAAATGGTAACAATTGAAGGGAAAAATTGGAAAATATATTCAGACAATACAGTGGTTGATGAGCAGGGAATCAAGTATTTGTTAAATGAGAATGATACCAATGTCAAAGTGGTAGGGTATAATCAGCCGTCAGTTTCCTTGGAAGATAATTCCTGCACGATTCCAGCTATGATTCCGCTGACCTATTCTGTGTGTAGGGAAATTTTATCTGGAAAACAGCCAGATTTAAGTACAGTTAGCAAAAGCACAGTAGTAGCTATTGTAAATGAAGCATTTAAGGGTGCTGCCCTAGAGGAAATTATTATTAGTGCAGATGGGGTAAAAGAAATAGGTGATGGGGCATTTGCAAGCTGTGATGGTTTGACAAAATTGCAGATTCCAAATACGGTCAGCAGTTTTGGGGAGAAAATTTTAGATGGAAGTAAAGATTGTAAAGTTTGCTGTTGGAAAAACAGTATGGCAGACTTGTATGCTCAAAATGAAGGGTATGCGATAAAATATATGGATGAAACAACGGAAACTCCAGATGCCACGAGTGCTCCTACTGCTGCTCCAACAGAACCAGCAGAGACCGATGTACCAACTCCATCTGTAAGCCCGGTTACGCCGAAACCAGTACCGACGGCTTCTCCAGCAGCTTCCTTAAGGCCGACAAATCCTTGGCTGCCAGATGGAGTAGCTACATCGGTACCAGCTACCCCAAGCCCGGTCGTTACGCAGACTCCATCCGCAACAGTAGCACCGGATACGACAGAAAAGCCATCCGCAACAGTAACGCCAGATGTTACAGAGGCACCATCTGTTACAGATGCTCCAGTTCAGACAGAAAGTCCATCTGCTGCTCCAACAGATGCGCCTAATAAACCAGAGGAAACGCTAAAAAAAGAAGGGGTAACATATCAGGTAGACCAGAATAAAAATTCCGTGGCCGTATCAGATATGAGGGATTCTAAGTCAAATAATGTAAAGATTCCTTCTACCGTTTCTGTAGGGGGCAAAGAATATCCTGTTACAGAGATTGGTAAGAATGCGTTTAAAGGAAATAAAAATCTCAAAAAAGTGACTCTTGGAAAAAATGTAAAGGTAATAGAGGCAGGTGCATTTAAAGGATGTCAAAACCTTTCAAAAGTAAAATTCCCGGCTGCACTCTCAACTATAGGTAAAAATAGTTTTAGTGGTTGTAAAAAATTAAAGTCCGTTTCTCTCTCCTCCTCTTTAAAGAAGATTGGTACCGGAGCTTTTAAGAATTGTAAAAAACTAACAAAAGTTAAGGTTGGAAAAGCGGTAAAGAAGGGGATACTGTCTGCGTATGG
Source organism: uncultured Lachnospiraceae bacterium (assembly GCA_910585905.1). Lineage (GTDB taxonomy): Bacteria > Bacillota > Clostridia > Lachnospirales > Lachnospiraceae > Butyribacter. The sequence goes on along the minus strand of CAJUID010000030.1, from coordinate 30,381 downwards.
ACCGAACATCCGTTATGGGGCTAATTCTGTCAAGCTGGATATCAGTGCCAGTGCATTTGAGAATTGTGTAAACCTTAAGCAGATGGTTATTAATAGCCTGGTACGTAGAATTGGCAATTCAGCGTTAAAAAACTGTAAAAGCCTGCGTTCCTTAATTGTGAATTCAAAGATATTAAGGGAGGTAGCAAAGCGTGCATTGAAAGGAGTCCACAATTGTAAAATTTCGGTGCCTGACGCTAAATTAAAGCCTTATAGTGTTTTATTTAAAAACAAAGGCCAGGGTAAAAAGGTTATTGTTGCCAAGATTTAAATGAGTTTACCAGAGCTTGTTGAAATTATAAACTGCCTATGCTATGATTACTTGGTAATTGGCAGCTAAAATGAATAAAAAGGAGGATGCTGTGCATTCTCCTTTTTAGCATATATGCAATTGATGCTGCGTGGAGCAGTAATCAGCAAAAAAGATATGGGAGGAAATGGCATTTTGTTTCAGGTAGAAGATTTGTACCGTATCGTTGGAAAGGAAAATGTACTGTGTGATGAACCGCTTTCAAAACATACTACGTTTCGGATTGGCGGGGCAGCGTCTTATTTTGTCAGCCCGGCTTATATAGAGGATTTTATAGAGGCAGTTGCTTATGTCAGGGAAAAGCAGATGCCATATTTTGTTTTGGGAAATGGAAGCAACCTGTTGGCCTATGATAAGGGGTATGACGGTGTAATTCTTGCAACCCATATGACAAATAGAACTGTTGGGCAGCAGAACGGGAAAACGGCTTTAGATGCCTATCAGGAGTTTTTGCCAGGGACAACCAAGAGACAGGGATTTTTTTGTTCAGCTAAGGCTGCAGGGGAAGGCTTTACCGAAAAGGACTTGCAGGAAATTGACAGAGACTTGCAGGAGAAGACAGTTGTCTTTGCAGGAAGCGGAATTATGCTATCGACAATGGCATATGCCATTGCAAAGAAAGGGCTGACTGGTTTTGAATTTGCCGGGGGCATCCCTGGAACCCTGGGTGGTGCAGTTACAATGAATGCCGGGGCATACGGCGGTGAGATAAAGGACTGTATTTTGGGAGCTGGCGTGTTGTATCCAGACGGGACAGTAAAGTTTCTGTCAAGGGATGCGTTGTCACTTGGCTACCGAACAAGTACGGTTCAAAAGGAAAAGCTAATTGTTTTGTGGGCGCTTTTTGCATTTCAGAGTGCGGATGCAGCGGAGACAATGCAGACATTGCAGGAATTAAACCAGAGACGGCGGGAAAAGCAGCCATTACAGTATGCTAGTGCCGGAAGCACTTTTAAAAGGCCGGAGGGACATTTTGCTGGCAAGCTAATTGAGGAAGCAGGGCTGCGGGGCTTTAGGGCAGGTGATGTGATGGTATCTGAAAAACACTGTGGATTTGTGGTAAATGTCGGCGAGGGGACTTATGATGATGCAAGGCAGGTAATCGAGCATGTACAAAAGACCGTTCAGGAGAAGTTTGGTGTGCGGTTAGAGATGGAAGTGAAGATGATAGAGTGACGGAACAGAAGAAAGGCTGGTTTTTATGATTCGATTTGTCATAGTGACAGGGATGTCTGGGGCGGGAAGAAACTCGGTGTTAAGGATGTTAGAGGATATGGGATACTTTTGTATTGATAACCTGCCTGTGCGCATGATTCCTAAATTGACAAAGGTATTTATAAGCGAGAGCAGATCTATGGATAGGGTAGCCTTAGGAATTGATATCCGCAACCTGCAGGGGCTTTCAGAGCTCGGGGATATTCTGGGGGAGATGAAAGAGGCCGGCTACCGCTATGAGATTCTGTTTTTAGAGGCGGATAGCAGTGTATTAGTAAAACGTTACAAGGAAACTAGAAGAAATCATCCTCTGGCGCTTCAGGGACGCGTAGACAAGGCTATAGAGGAGGAACGCAAAGAACTGGCCCCGATTAAGAAAAAGGCAGATTATATTCTGGATACCAGCCATATGCTGGTTCGGGATCTAAAACAGGAGATTGATAAGATATTTTTGGATAAAGAAGAGTATCAGAATTTCTTTGTAACAATCTTGTCATTTGGATTTAAATACGGAATCCCAGCTGATTCAGATTTAGTTTTTGATGTGCGTTTTTTGCCAAACCCATACTATGTTCCAGAATTAAAACCGCAGACAGGCAATGACAGAGATGTTTATGAGTATGTGATGGATTCAGAACAGGCGGCTGTCTTTTTAAAGCAGCTATATCAAATGATTCGGTTTCTCATACCAAACTATATCTTGGAGGGAAAGAACCAGATTGTCATTAGTATTGGCTGCACAGGCGGTAAGCACCGCTCTGTAACGATTGCAAATGCGCTTGAAAAGAAAATGCAGGAACTGCCATACAGCCTGAAAGTGGAGCACAGAGATATTGAGAAGGATGCTATCTTGAAAAAATAGCATTTATGGCCGGCAATGGATTCAAAAGATTTGGTAATGTAATGGTGAGGGAAGAAATATGTCATTCTCAAGGAAGGTAAAGCAAGAGCTGGTGAACCAAGTGAGTCCGGGAAGACACTGCCGTATTGCAGAGTTTGCAGCAATTTTTTCGCTGTGCGGCAGGGTTAGGTCTAGCAGGTCTGGCAGGATATCTCTACAAATTGATACGGAAAACTTGACAGTAGCCCGAAAATCTTATATCTTATTAAAGGAAACATTTCAAGTACAGATTGAGGTTGTGGTTAGAAACCACAATATTCGGTCTTCGAATGAAAGTTTTTCTTTGATAATGAGGCGACATCGTGATGTGATGCTGATTCTTGGGGCAATCAAAGCAGTGGATGAGAGTGGAAGTCTATGGGGAGATTTCCAAAGGATTCCTCAAAGGCTGGTATTTAATACCTGCTGTAAGCGTGCCTATCTGAGAGGAAGCTTCTTGGTGGCAGGTTCGATCACGAACCCAGAAAAAGCGTATCATCTGGAAATTGCGGTGTTGTCAGAAACATATGCGAGGCAGCTTAGAAAGCTGATAGCGAGCTTTGGCGTGGATGCTAAAATTGTGGAACGCAAAAAATACCATGTCCTTTACATCAAGGAGGGTTCACAGATTGTAGATTTTCTAAATATCATAGAAGCTCATGTGGCACTAATGGAGTTAGAAAATGTACGTATTGTAAAAGAAGTGCGCAATTCTGTAAACCGGCAGGTAAATTGCGAGACAGCAAATATTAGTAAAACTGTTACGGCTGCTGCAAAGCAGATTGAAGATATCAAGTATTTGCAATGTAATATGGGGTTTAGCCAGTTGGCAGATGGGCTTCGTGAGATGGCTGAGCTGCGTTTGGATTATCCAGATAGCTCCCTGCAGGAATTGGGGGGGATGCTTTCCAGGCCAATCAGCAAGTCAGGAGTGAACCACCGTCTGCGAAAAATCAGTAGAATTGCGGAAGAGTTAAGGGAAAAGAGAAAAGAGGTCCCTTAAGAGCTGTCCAGAAAGTAAAATGATGTGCATTTAGGGCAGTTCCCTATCAGAAGGAGGATTTAGGAGCATGATTACCAAAAAAATCAAAATTCAGATCAAAAATGGATTAGAGGCTAGACCAGTTGCAGTTCTTGTGCAGGTAGCAAGCCAGTTTAACAGCAGCATTTATGTGGAAGCTGGGGACAAGAAAGTAAATGCAAAGAGCATTATGGGAATGATGGCTTTAGGGCTGGATGCAGGGGAAGAAGTTGTCGTATCAGCTGAAGGCGATGATGAGTCAAACGCTATGGCAGATATTGAGGAGTTCTTAAGTGCTGTAAAGGCTTCATAGGGATATTTGAATGGATCAGCTAAGGAAATATTGTAAAATAATAGTTCCTTAACTAGGGCACCAGCGCAGGCGGTGCCCTTTTTAGGTTGATAGAAACGGATATTAGCAAAAAGGAAAGCCAGCTAGGATTATTTGTATTTGGGCTGGAAAGAAAGGGGAAGGCTGGAAATGAGTTTTGCACATCTGCACGTACATACAGAGTATTCGTTATTAGATGGTTCTTGTAAGATTAAGGAATTGATTAGCAGAGCCAAGGAATTAGGCATGAAGAATATAGCCATTACGGATCATGGAAATATGTACGGTGTTATTGATTTTTACCGTGCCGCCAGGGATGCGGGCATTAATCCGGTAATAGGCTGTGAGGTCTATGTAGCACCTGGTTCCCGTTTTGACAGGGAGATTTCGAAAGGCGAGGAGCGCTATAACCATCTAGTCTTGCTGGCCGAAAATAATCAGGGATATGCTAACCTTATGAAAATTGTGTCCCTTGGTTTTACTGAGGGATTTTATTATAAACCGCGTGTGGATTATGAGGTATTAGAAAAATACCATGAAGGGATTATTGCTCTCAGCGCTTGCCTGGCTGGTATCGTAGCGACCAATCTCCGCCGGGGGATGTACGAGCAGGCTAAAAAGGAGGCAACGCGCCTATCAGAGATTTTTGGGCCGGATCATTTTTATCTAGAGCTGCAGGATCATGGTATTGCCGATCAGCAAATGGTAAATCAGGGGATTTTTAGGATGAGCCAGGAAACAGGGCTTGGTTTGGTGGCAACAAACGATGTCCATTATATTACGGCTGAGGATGCGGAGGCACATGATATACTGCTCTGCATCCAAACAAAAAAGTTAGTAAAAGACCAGGATAGGATGCGCTATGAGGGAGGGCAGTTTTATCTTAAGTCTGAGGAGGAGATGAAACAGCTTTTTCCCTATGCGCTTCAGGCAATTGAAAATACAGAAGAGATTGCAAATCGTTGTCAGGTAGAAATTGTGTTTGGGGAATATAAGCTGCCGCAATTTGATGTGCCAGAGGGATATACAGCAGAAGAATATTTGGAAAAGCTTTGTAACGAGGGGCTGGATAATCGCTATGGTACACAGGCGTCCAGACATGGAGAGCGTCTGGAAAAGGAGCTGGAAGTTATCCGCACAATGGGATTTGTTGATTACTTCCTGATTGTGTGGGATTTTATCCGGTTCGCCAGAGAGCGGGGGATTAGTGTTGGGCCAGGACGCGGTTCTGCCGCCGGGAGTATTGTAGCCTATGCGCTTGGTATCACCAATATTGACCCAATTCGCTATAACCTTCTTTTTGAGCGTTTTTTAAATCCAGAGCGGATTACCATGCCCGATATTGATATTGATTTTTGTTATGAGAGGCGGCCGGAGGTAATTGATTATGTAATGGAAAAGTACGGAAAAGACCATGTTGTGCAAATTGTCACATTTGGTACGCTTGCTGCAAGGGGCGTAATCCGTGATGTGGGCCGGGTACTTGATCTGCCGTATAATTATGTCGATGTGATTGCCAAGGCAGTTCCGATGGAACTTGGCATTACGATTGAAAAGGCGTTAAAACACAATCCAGAGTTAAAGGCAATCTATGATACTGATGAACAGGCAAGGAACCTGATTAATATGTCAAAGCGCCTAGAAGGGCTTCCAAGACACACATCTATGCATGCTGCAGGTGTTTTGATCAGCCCGAAGCCAGTAGATGAATATGTGCCGCTGTCAAAGGCAGCAGACGGGACGGTTACGACACAGTATACTATGACTACCTTAGAGGAGCTAGGGCTTTTGAAAATGGATTTTCTGGGGCTCCGGACGTTGACGGTTATCCAGAATGCGGCGAAAATGGCCGGGCTTGTGGATGACACAATGATGGATATTGATTTTGAGGACAAAAATGTCTATGAAATGATTGGAGCAGGCCATACCGAGGGAGTATTCCAGTTGGAAAGTGCAGGTATGAAGCAATTTATGAAGGAACTAAAACCACAGAATTTGGAGGATGTGATTGCAGGTATCTCACTATACCGTCCGGGGCCGATGGACTACATTCCACAGTATATTGCAGGAAAAAATAATCAGGACAATGTGGCATATGACTGTCCACAGCTCGAACCGATATTAGAGGCAACCTATGGCTGTATTGTTTATCAGGAACAGGTTATGCAGATTGTGCGGAACCTGGCGGGCTATAGTTTTGGGCGAAGTGACTTGGTGCGCCGCGCAATGTCCAAGAAAAAGGCGTCTGTAATGGCAGCTGAGCGGAAAAACTTTGTCTATGGAAATGAGGAGGAAGGCGTTAAGGGATGTATCCATAATGGGGTTTCGGAAGCAGTCGCCAATAAAATATATGATGATATGACAGAATTTGCAAAATATGCTTTTAATAAATCGCATGCTGCAGCGTATGCAGTTGTTGCATATCAGACAGCATATTTGAAATACTATTATCCGGTAGAGTTTATGGCGGCTTTAATGACATCGGTCAAGGACAATACTGGAAAGGTGCTTAGCTATGCTATGACCTGCCGCCAGATGGAGATTGGGATTCTTGGTCCAGATGTTAATGAAGGTTTTTCAGAATTTTCTGTATCAGACGGAAAAATCCGTTTTGGGATGTCAGCTATCAAAGGGATTGGTGCTGGGGTAATCGCGGCAATTGTAGCAGAGAGGGAACGGGATGGAAAATACACCTCAATGGAAGATTTTATGGCAAGGCTGTCTTCCAAGGAGGTCAACAAGCATACAATAGAAAATTTTATTAAATCAGGCGCATTTGACTGCCTAGGTGGGAACCGGAGACAGAAGATGTTAGTTTATCAGTCGATGCTTGATAATATTAACCGTGAGAAGAAAGACAGCATGGCGGGCCAGTTGTCCTTATTTGACATGGGGGATGAAGATTTGAAGGGTGCAAATGCAGTTGCCTTTCCAGAGGTAGGGGAATATGATAAAGAGGAGTATCTAAACTTTGAGAAGGAAGTGCTTGGGATTTATGTAAGCGGACACCCTCTGGAGGATTATCTTGGATTGATGCAGAAAAATTGTACGAGGACTTCGCAGGACTTCCAGGCTGGGGAAGAGGGAGAAGAATTAGGGGCAGCGAACGCTGTGGATGGCGAAACAGCAGTGATTGGAGGAATGCTTGTCGGAAAGACAATTAAGACAACAAAGACAAATTCTATCATGGCATTTATTACAATAGAGGATTTATTTGGAACGGTAGAAGTTATTGTGTTTCCGAAGGATTATGAGAGGATCAAGGATATATTAAACCCTGAGAGCAAACTTTTTGTAAAAGGAAGGGTAAATCTGGAGGAAGACAGGGGCGGTAAGTTAATCTGCCAGAAAATTATCCCATTTGACCAGATTCCATGTGAGTTGTGGATTCGTTTTCCTGATATAGAGACATTTCAGATGGAAGAGGAGAAGCTGTACCAAGTGCTTCTTCCATTTGATGGCAAAGATACCGTCTGCGTTTATGCTGTAAAGGAAAAGCAAATTAAGCGGCTGCCACAGAGCAGGAGTGTGGATGCCAGGAAGATTATGGCACAGCAGGTGCTATCTTATTTGGGAGAGAACTCTCTTGCAATTGTAGAAAAGAGTATTGAAAAATAATCCATTTTAGCGTAAAATTCTATATAGTCTGAATGATTGGCAGATTTCCCCAGAATGATAGTTTCTGGTATTGCTGACAGCATCCAGGAGCTGGGCTGGGATAGCGTGAATACGAGAAGGAGGACGTTTATGAATAATGCTGTAAAGACAATTGGCGTTTTGACAAGCGGTGGCGATGCACCAGGAATGAATGCTGCAATTCGTGCCGTAGTGCGCACAAGTATTTCAAATGGACTGAATGTCAAAGGTATCCGCAGGGGTTATGCAGGATTATTAGAGGAAGATATTGTAGATATGAATAATCTTGCGGTATCTGACATTATACAAACTGGAGGGACGATTCTGTACACGGCGCGCTGCCGTGAGTTTAAAAAGGAAGAGTACCAGAAAATGGGTGCGGATATTTGTAGAAAGCATGGTATTGATGGTGTTGTCGTAATCGGTGGTGACGGTTCGTTTAACGGTGCCAGCAAACTAGCAGAAAACGGCATTAACACAATCGGAGTTCCAGGAACGATTGACCTGGATATTGCTTGTACAGAGTATACGATTGGTTTTGATACGGCGATTAACACGGCGATGGAGGCTATTGATAAGCTGCGTGATACATCGGAATCCCATGAGAGGTGCAGTATTGTGGAGGTGATGGGGCGCACAGCAGGGCACATTGCGCTTTGGACTGGTATTGCCAGTGGTGCAGAGTATATCTTGACTGCTGAGAAATTTCACGGTGATATCCAGCGTATTATCTCAAAAGTACAGGACCGCCGCCGCCTTGGCAAAAAGAATCATATTATTGTAAATGCGGAGGGTGTTGGCAATTCAAATGAGATGGCAAAGCTAATTGAGTTAGCGACTGGAATTGAAACCAGAGCTACGATTCTTGGCCATATCCAGCGTGGTGGCAACCCGACATGTAAAGACCGCGTCTATGCGTCTGCAATGGGCGCTAAGGCAGTGGAGCTTTTGTGTGAAGGCAAGACAAACCGAGTTGTAGGATATCATCATGGGGAATTTCTTGATTTTGATATCCAGGAAGCGCTTGCAATGGAGAAGAACCTAGATCCGTATTTGTTCCACATTACTAGAAAGCTTACGACCAGATAATTTATTCTCACGTACGCAACGAGCCAAACGCAATGCTTGCAAGGAACTGAAAGTTCCTTTGCACTTGGCGACTGCGCGCGGGTCACATACCCCGCTGCTCTGCAGTGTTGCAAGTTTGATACCCCGTTGCTTGTAGCGGGGTTGTTGATTGACCAGATAAAAAGAATAGTTAGCATGTCTGTACCAGACATGTGGGAAAGGAGCAAAATATGAAGAAAGTAGTTAAATGCCTGCTCGCTGTTGGGGCGGTTGTCGGAAGCATTGCAGGTGTATTGTATTTCCTCGACAAAAAGAAGAATGAGGATGAGTTTGATGATTTCGATGATGCAGAATTTGAAGATGTATTTGAGGATGAAGAGGAAGACAGCAGGGATTATGTAACATTGGATTTGGAAAAAGAAGCTGAGGAAGAAGAGCAGCAGTAAAGTTCCGTTTCCATAAGAAAAAGAGGGCATCTATTGTAATGATGCCCCCTTTTTTTGTGGTGCGGGATATTTCCCTGCATCTGCGCAGTGGCGTTGCTATGACAGTACCGTAATATTGGCTTTCTGCCCCTTTGCGGCCCGTTTGCGGCTGCGGATTTTGCGGGGGTCATATATATTTTGCCCCAATGTTAATTCTTCACAATCAGGTGCAGCAACAGCGGCGTAGAGCACGCTGTCGCCCTCTTCTAAAGTAATCCCTTTAATCCCACGGCTTGCTTTTTTCAGTTCGCTCACTTCATAGAGCGGGAAGCCAAGTGAAAGCCCCTTTTTGGTTATCATTATCACTTTCTGGTCTGGATTAATTACTTCAATTACAGAGAGCGGCACAATGCCTGCGATGCTATCGCCCTCATCCAGCTTTGTTGAGGTGATTACAGAACGGTTGGTATCAAAGGATACACCAGATACTTGTTTGACGAATCCGCTTTTTGTCGCAAAAAATAGCTGTGATTCAAAAAGGTCTTCGGCGGCAATATAGAGAAGGATGTTTTCGTGTCCAATTTTACACAAGGACTGGATCAGCACGCCTTTGTCCCTGCTGCGCCCTTTTGGGATGCCCATTGCCTTAATCTGGTACATATTCCCTTCCTCAGTAAAGATACAGAGACGGTCTGTGTTATGAATTGGGACTATATGGCTGTAATCTGCAAGCGTTTCCTCGGTAAGCCTGGAGTAGCTTGCTGAGTCGACTGATTTTACATATCCAAAGCGGTCGATCAATATAAATAGGTCTTCTTCTTTGATTTCTTCAACATATTTTTCTTTTGTCAGATTATCTAGTTCTGTCAGCCTCGGCCTGCCAAATTTTTTCTTATATTCCTTTAGCCTTGCAATAATGATTTTGTGCAGCTCATGAATATCAGCTAATATATTAGTGTATTCCGTAATGTTGTTATGCAGTAGTTCACTTTCCTGATGTAGTTTTAAAAGCTCAAGACCGATTAAGCGGCTTAATGGCATAGTAAGGATGGCTTCCGCCTGGCGCTCTGTAAAATCAAGTGCAGCCGCCTGTTTTTCTGATTTTTGGGATTTAAAATTGATTCCCTCGGTATTGCCGTGGATCAGGCAGCCTTTTGCCTGCTTTACTGAGTTACTGCCGCGCAGGATTTCAATAATTAAGTCGATTACATCAGTCGCCTTGATCAAGCCGTCCACAATTTCCAGCCGGTCATTTGCCTTTGCCAGAAGATGGCTGTATTCTTTCGTATATAGCTCTTCCTGAAATAAAACGAATTCTTCAATTAGGCGTTTCAGTGTAAATGTGATTGGCTGCTTGTCTTTTACAGCAAGCATATTTACGCTGTATGTGTCTTCCATGCTTGTTTTTTTGTATAGTCCATTCAAAAGGTTTTCGATATTTCTGTCCTTTTTCACTTCGACAATCAGGCGGATGCCTTCTTTTGAGGATTCATCCCGTACATCATAAATCTCATCAAAAACTTTATCCTTTGTGAGTGCCACGAGGTTTTCTAAAAGTTTTGCTTTGTTGCCCGCGACGGTATATGGGATTTCGGTTATTACGATGTTTTTCCTGCCATAGTCACTGTCTTCGATTTCTGTTTTTGCCCGGAGCGTGATCCGGCCCTCACCAGTTTCATAGATGGATGCGATGTCATCCGCATTTGTAACCATAGCTCCAGTCGGAAAATCTGGTCCTTTAATATATTTCATCAGCCCATTTGTCGTAATGTCCGGGTTTTTAATATAGGCAATTACTCCGTCAATCACTTCATTTACATTGTGTGGAGGGATATTTGTAACCATGCCGACAGCAATGCCTGTTGTTCCATTAATCAAAAGGTTTGGAAGCGTGGCAGGCAGTACGAGAGGCTCCCTTTCGCTTTCATCAAAATTAGGGCCAAATGGGACAAGGCCTTTGTCTAAATTGTCAAGCAATGCCATAGCCCCATTTGACAGCCTGGCTTCGGTATATCGCATGGCCGCTGCGCTGTCGCCGTCAATAGAGCCAAAATTTCCGTGTCCATCCACTAGCGGAACGGTCAAAGAGTATTCTTCTGTCATATGGACAAGGGCATCATAGATAGAGGTGTCACCATGGGGATGGTATTTACCCATAGTATCGCCTACAATACGTGCGCTCTTCCTGTGGGGTTTTTCCGGCGCCAGGCCGAGTTCCGTCATGGCATACAGGATTCTTCTCTGGACAGGCTTTAAGCCATCCCTGACGTCAGGAAGTGCGCGGTCTATAATAACGCTCACCGCATAATCGCGGTAGGAGCTTTTCATCTCGTCCGCAAAATCCAACTGTATAATTGACTGATCATCTGTACTAGTCATGGTAGTCCTCCGTTTCGATTAAATATCCAATGTAGCATATCTGGCTTCTTCCATAATAAATTGGCGTCTCGGCGGCACATTGCTTCCCATTAATGTAGTGGTTATATCGTCTGCTTCAACTGTGTCGCTAATGGAAACCTGGGCAAGAATCCTGCTTTCTGGATTTAGGGTGGTTTCCCAGAGCTGTTCGGCGTCCATCTCGCCAAGTCCTTTATAGCGCTGAATGCTTATGATTTTATTATCTTTATTTTTTCTAAACTTCTCTAATTCAAAGTCATTAAAAACATACTCAGACTGGCGTGTATCCTTTTTCTTTGAACCCTTTTTGCCTTCTTTTGCTGTCTTTTTGTTTTCATAATCTACTTTATAGAGTGGCGGAAGCCCGCGGTAGATTTTTCCCTCATAGATTAACTCCGGCATAAAGCGGTAGAAAAATGTCAGCAGCAATGTGCTGATATGTGCTCCATCGACATCGGCATCTGTCAGGATAATGATTTTGTCATAGCGGAGTTTTGTGATATCAAATTCATCTCCGATTCCGCAGCCGAATGAGGCGATCATTGTCTTAATCTCGTTGTTTTGGAGTATTTTTTCCAGCGAGGCTTTTTCGACATTTAATATTTTTCCGCGAAGGGGAAGTACAGCCTGGGTTTTTCTGTTTCGGGCTGTTTTTACTGTGCCACCGGCGGAATCGCCCTCCACAATATAAACTTCGCATTCTTCTGGTTTTTTTGACGTACAGGCCGCAAGTTTGCTCTTTGTATCAGTATCATTTAGCTGCCTTAGTACAGCAGTTCTTGCCTTATCACTTGCTTTTCGGGCATTGTAGGACTTCATCGAATTATCAAGGATTTTCTTCAAAATCTCAACATTTTTGTCTAGATAATGCTGTACTTCTGTACTAAATACTTCGTCTACTGCGCTTTTTGCATCGGTATTCCCGAGTTTTGTCTTGGTTTGGCCTTCAAACTGCGGGTCAGGATGCTTAATCGAAATAATAGCTACCAGCCCATTTCTGATATCCTTTCCATCAAAGTTGTCATCCTTATCCTTTAGGACGCCAAGTTCCCTGGCATACTGGTTCATAATGCGGGTAAGCGCTGTTTTAAAACCTGTGACCAGCGTACCTCCGTCTACCACATTGATGCGGTTGCAGTATGGGTTAATCTGCTCGGAGAAGCTAGTTGTATACTGTAATGCAACTTCGACCTCAATATCTCCGCTTTTGCCTTCGATGTAGATTGGTTCCTCATGGAGCACATTTGCATCACGGTTGATATAGCTAACAAAACTCTGTATTCCATATTTTTCTAAATATACAGTCTGTTCTCCATCATTTTCATTGTGGTAATTTAGTTTTAAGTTTTTATTTAGGAATGCGATTTCTTTTAATTTTTTCTTTATTACTTCTGGCTTAAATGTAATTGTCTCAAAAATTTCACCATCTGGGTAAAATGTTACCTTTGTGCCGCATGCGTTTTTGGCACATTTTCCCACTGCAGGCAGGAGTCCGTTTTCCAAAGGAATCACTGGGGTTCCACCATTTTCATATTCATCACGGTATATCTTCCCGTTTTTTTTCACTTCCACAACCATCCGGGTGGACAGTGCGTTTACAACGGAAGAACCGACACCGTGGAGCCCCCCGGATACTTTATAGGCTGTATTTCCGAATTTGCCGCCTGCATGGAGAATGGTATATACTACACGCACAGTAGGGATTCCTTTTGTAGGGTGGATGTCGACTGGAACACCACGCCCATTGTCTTCAATGCAGATTCCGCCATCCTTTTGTATGGTGATATTAATTTCACTGCAAAAACCTGCGAGGTGTTCGTCAATGCTGTTATCAAGGATTTCCCAGATTAGATGGTGAAGTCCCCTAGAGCCAGTAGAACCAATATACATGCCGGGGCGTTTTCTTACAGCCTCCAGGCCTTCTAAAACTACAATTTCCTTTCCGGTGTATTCACTCATGTCTTCCTCCAATAATATCTATCATTCATTTACCTTTCTTTTAAAATAATGCACAGTTCCTTAGTATATAGCAAAGAAAAAAAGAATGCAAACGTAAGATTAAGAGCTGCCGCTATAGAAGATTGTGAGAGCATACACTATCTTTTAAGAGGAAATTGCCGACGTACACTATAACGCCGAAGCCAATAATGAGCAAAACAATTGTATAACAATGTGAAGGATAGCAGATAATAAAGTACTTGGAAAAAAGCAAGAAATGTGTATAATAAAATAAGGCAGTGGAAAGCTAATTTGACAGGGGAAGGGTGAAAGAAAAAAAGAAGGAAGGACAAAATGCAAACACATATCTTTCATCCGTTGTGTTTGCGTCTCAAATGAAAATGCAAGTATTTTTGCTTGAGGTTTGGTGCAAATTTATGAAGGGAAGTACAATAGGGTATGCGGCATCACTGGCATCTTCCGTTGACGGCGGGGTGGCGTTGGTAGTTGTGGCTGCAATTGTTTTATGCGGAGTGGTTATCATTTTAGTTAATAACCGGAGTAAAAGAAAATAAATAATGTAATAAGTTTTTGTTAAGTATAAAGATTGACAAGGACACAGAAAGGATGAGACACATGAAAAAGACACCATTTGTTACAAAACAGCAGATCGAGGAGATTACAAAAACATTTCCTACGCCATTTCATATCTATGATGAAAAAGCAATCCGGGAAAATGCGCGCAAGCTAAAGCAGGCATTTTCATGGAATAAAGGGTTCCGTGAGTATTTTGCTGTAAAGGCAACGCCAAATCCATTTATTTTGAAGATATTGCAGGAAGAGGGTTGCGGTGTAGATTGTTCTTCGCTAACAGAGCTGATGATGTCGGAAGCATGTGGATTTTCAGGTTCTGATATAATGTTTTCTTCAAATGTTACGCCTGCGCAGGAGTACCAAAAAGCAAAAGAGCTGGGGGCGTTTATTAATCTGGATGACATTACCCACATTGATTTTTTGGAGCAGGCAGCAGGGATACCAGAAACAATTTGCTGTCGTTTTAATCCAGGTGGTGTGTTTAAAATGGGAACAGACATTATGGACAATCCTGGTGATGCAAAGTATGGTATGACAAAAGAGCAGTTGATAGAAGCATTCAACCGTTTAAAAGGTATGGGAGCGAAGAGGTTTGGAATTCATTCTTTTCTTGCCAGCAATACTGTAACAAATGAATATTATCCAACGCTTGCCGGAATTCTGTTTGAGCTGGCAGTTGAAGTGCAGGAAAAAACAGGGGTACAAATTGCATTTATCAATCTTTCGGGAGGGGTTGGCATTCCATATACACCAGATAAAGAACCAAATGATATTTTAGTTATAGGTGATGGCGTTCGCCGTCAGTTTGAGAAAATTATGGTTCCCGCAGGGCTTGGGGATACGGCAGTCTTTACTGAGCTTGGACGTTTTATGTTGGGGCCGTATGGCGCATTGGTGACAAAGGCAATCCATGAAAAACATATTTATAAAGAGTATATCGGTGTAGATGCGTGTGCTGTTAATCTGATGCGCCCGGCAATGTATGGCGCATATCATCATATTACAGTTCTTGGCAAGGAAGATGCGCCTTGTGACCATCAATATGATGTAACAGGTTCTCTTTGCGAAAATAATGATAAATTTGCCGTTGACCGGATGCTCCCGAAGATAGATATAGGCGATTATCTGTATATCCATGATGCAGGCGCGCATGGATTTGCTATGGGATATAATTATAATGGAAAATTAAAATCAGCGGAACTTTTGCTGAAAGAAGATGGGAGCGTGCAGATGATTCGGCGCGCAGAGACACCAGAAGACTATTTTGCCACCTTTGATTTTTGTGATATTTTGAAATAAATCCGCTAAAGTATTGTGAGATTTTTCCGATACATATAGTGACAAGGTTGGGAAAACAAGATTAGGTGGTGATAAGAATGAGAGTAGATGCGATTAATCACGTGAGCCAGTTGTATAAACCTGCAAGTACAAAAAAGACGGATAAAGCGGGGGAAGTGGGAAAAAAAGATGCTTATGAAATCTCTCAGTCTGCAAAGGATTATCAGGTAGCGAAAAAGGCAGTCACAGAGGCTTCTGATATCCGTGAGGACAAGGTTGCAGATTTGAAAGAGGCATTGGCATCAGGTACTTATAATGTTTCTTCACAAGAAATTGCAGAAAAAATTGTAAGCAGTTTATTTGATTTCCAAATTTAGAAAGAGGGCTATCATTGGCTAGTTTAATGGAGGATCTTCTTACTGTATTAGACAGTGAGAGGGAGATTTATGAGCAGCTTATACCAGTTTCTGAAAAGAAGTCAGAAATTCTGGTAAAGGGCGACTTAAAAGAACTAGAAGCAGTCACTCAAGAGGAGCAGTTTCTAGTTGATAAGGCTGCGGCACTGGGAAAACAGCGTGAAAGCGTAATTGCCAATATCGGTGTGGTCTTAAATAAAGATGCTTCCACCTTGGATTTAGGGACATTAGCGAATCTGCTTGGAAAGCAGCCTGAGGAACGGGCAAAGCTAGTGAAGGTTCATGATTCCTTAAAAACAGTTATGAGGCGGTTGGTCGCAGTAAATGAAAAGAATAAAAATTTAATAGAGAATTCCCTTGAAATGATAGAGTTCAATATGAATTTTATTCAGAGTACACGGATGTCACCAGGGGTAAATAATTATGATAGAAATGCATCATCCAGTTTTAGTGCAGGATATGGTCCTGGCTCATTTGATGCAAAACAGTAATTGTTTCAGGCCGGTTTTGGCCGGCCTGATATAAAAACCCCATCTGCAAGACACCCGTGTTTTTTGCGTTTAAGAACGTTCAGCATAGATTGGTTTCTATAATGTGAAAAAGGTGTTTTGGGGTGTAGGGTTCTGATAAATATAAATTTGGCGTAATGCACAGCTATGTGCGGGAATGAGAGGAAAATATGGGCAGTTTATTTACAAGTTTTAATGCAGGGGTATCAGGGATTGTGAATGCGCAGGCCGGGCTGAATACTACTGCGCATAATCTGGCGAATACAAAAACGCCTGGATACACAAGACAGCAGAATATTAATACCGATACATATTATCATACATTTCGGGTGACAGATAAGGCTACATTACAGGTTGGTTATGGAACGACAGTAGCAGCTGTGCGCCAGATTAGGGATATCTTTCTGGATAAAGAATATCGCCTTGAAGTAGGCCGCCAGGGTTTTTATGAGAAACAGTATGAGACGGCGATCGAGATAGAAGATATTTTTGGGGAAATGGAAGGGATAGAGTTTGAAGATTCGTTGACTGGGTTGTGGGCGACAATCGAAAGTTTTTCAACAAACCAGGAGCTTATCACAAATCGAGAGTTGTTTATTTCAAAAGCACAGGCATTTATCCAAAAAGCACAGGATATGAATCAGTCCTTAAGGGATTATCAGATTAACCTAAATGAGCAGATTGTTACTCAGGTGTATCGCATTAACGAAATAGGAGATAAAATTTCGGCACTAAATGTAAAGATTGCTTCTGCAGAGGCTTCTAATTTAGAGAATGCCAATGATTATAGGGATGAAAGAAATCTTTTAATGGATGAGTTGGCAACCTACACGGCATATGATGCATATGAAGATTTGGACGGCAAGGTAGTGATCCGTATAAATAATGCGCCACTTGTGGATGAAATGCGCAGTTATCATATGGTATGTGAGAAGATGCAGCTTAAGGAGCCGAAACTCAATCCAGACGGAAGCTTTGTAAGGGATCAGAATGGAGTAATCCAATATGATATTATAGGAGATTCGCCAATGCTCACTGTAAAATGGAAAGACAGCGGTTATGGCGAAGTATATGATATACAACAGGCGTTTATTAATAATGATGAAGCGGACGTTGGTTCCTTACTTGGTATTTTGACTGCCCGCGGAACAAAATTTGGTTACTATACTGATATTCCTCAGAATGTTCAAGAACTGGAAGGGCAGCTGAAAAAAGATACCTTAAATGAATATAACAACACTACAGGCAAATGTTTGATTGAAAGAATACAGGCACAGCTTGATCTGCTGATTCATAAGGTTGCTACGGCAGTTAATGATGCATTTGCACCAAATTTCAGCACGAACCTGACTGGTGTAACAGATGCGGCAGGAGCAGCTTTGAATTTGGGCAAAGGGACGAAAGTTTTGGATGTCAACCGTTGTCCAGTTGGTACAGATGACGATGATACACCAGGAACGGAAGTGTTTAGCCGTAAGAATACAGAGCGTTATACAGTTTATAATGTGTCTGGTCCAGTATATGCGACAGACGATAATGGAAACCGTATAAAAGATGAAGATGGAAATGATATTCTGCTTACAAAAGAAGAGAATGGTGTTCACAAACTTTATGTCTATAATGAGGAAGATCCGAAGGATGTTGATACACAATATACGATTCAGAATCTAGAAGTAAATCCGAAGCTTCTGTCAAATTATTCTTATCTTCCGGTGCATGGCAATCCGGCAGCAGGAAAAGACGAAGAGTATGATTTGGATATTTTCAAGAATATGCTTGCAATGTGGCGTGAGGAATCTGTTGTCTTAGACCCGAACACTTTGTCGAAGTTCGGTGCGGATGAATTTTATGATTCTTTAATTACTGCATTAGGTACAGAAGGAAATGTCTGGGGGAGTATTGTGGAAAACCAGACACGTCTGGCAGAGAGTATTGAAGATAAGAGACAGCAGGTGGCTGGTGTTGCGACAGAAGAGGAAATGACAAGTCTTTTGATGTATCAGCATGCATTTAATGCGGCTTCAAGATATATTACGACAGTTGATGATATGATAGAGCATTTGATTGAACGTCTGGGATAATAGATAGGAGGAGATGATATGCCATCAACATTTTTTGGATTAAATATAGCAAGGTCAGGAATGTCAACTTATAATGTTTGGTTAAATACAACTGCACATAATATTTCAAATGTAAAGACAGTGGGATATACAAGGCAGACGGTTAATCAGTCCGCATCAAAACCGATTTCTTTTGGTACCAGATATGGAATGGTGGGTTCTGGTACAGAGGCGCTTGACATTGTGAGTGAGAGAGATGTTTATTATGACGCAAAATACCGTCTTAGCAATTCAGATTTCGGTAAATATGAAACTTTTTCATATTATATGAAGGGAATTGAAAATTCTCTTTATGTCAAGGACAGTGAGACAGGTGGTCTTACCAATGCGTTGGATAATTTTTTCAAATCTATTAAATCCCTTACAACTGGGGCGTCTGATACCACAAAGCGGACAAAGACGATTGGTGATGCCGATATGCTGACACACTATATTAAGCAGACGGCAAATGACCTTCAGACTATGCAGAAGGATGTAAATGACCAGATTGCTAAGACAGTTGATAGAATAAATTCTTATGGACAGGAAATTGCTTCTCTGACAAAGCAGATTAATACACTAGAGATTTACGGAACAAAGGCAAATGATCTTCGTGATCAGAGGGCAAAGCTTTTAGATGAGTTATCAGAGTTAGTTGATGTGCAGGTTATGGAAAAAGTACCTGCCGGCGGAGAAGGGCTGACACAGTATATTGTTTCGATAGGTGGCGCAAAATTAGTGGATACCAACGATAATTATACGATTAGCTATGAAGCGAATGGAGTAAAACATTCTCAAAATGATATTGATAAATTATATGATCTAAAATGGAGTAATGGGCAAGATTTTGATGTTCATGGAGAAGGCTTGGGCGGAAAGCTACAGGCATTATTCCAACTCCGTGATGGTAATAATGGAGAAGTATTTTCTGGAAAAGCTACTGCGGCAGCAGGATCAGACAAGATAGTGATTTCAGATGTCAATGATATGGGAAAATCTATTATGAAGTTGGATCTTCCGGCAACAGACGGTGTAATCGCAATCGGGACGGCTAGATATCGTTACGAATCATTTGATGTTTCAGTGGATGGAAATGGAAATTATACTTATACTTTTAATTTGAAAGATGGTGTTACAGTTGGTGCTGCTGCAAATGGCCAGAAGGCAACAATTGGTGAGGAAGTTAATTACCGGGGAATCCCATACTATATGTCACAGCTTAATGAGTTTGTCCGCACGTTCTCATATCGCTTTAATGAGGTACAGTGTGGTGGTTATGATATGAATGGTGATCCTGGAAAGCAGATGTTTGTGGGAAAAGATGGGGTTTTAAATGCGGATATGAATTTTGACGCAATTCCAGTTAATGCAGAGAATAAACCAATCAACTTCACATTTAGTTCGGTAATTGATCCAACTACTGTAAAGGATGGAAAGGTAAATACATCTTACTATAGTTTAACGGCATTAAATACGACAATAGATTCCGATATATTAAAGGATGGAAAACTGCTGGCATTGTCAGATCAACCGAAAAACCCGGATGGCACAGCGGAGGTTGAGAATGCTGAAAATCTGAAAATTATGTCAGCAATGGAAAACGATAAAACCATGTTCCGTCAGGGACAGCCAGGTTCCTTCCTTAAGGTGCTGACTGCGACGGTTGGTGTGGATGCTGAAAAAGTAAATACTGCTTCGATGAATGCAGAAAATATTAAAAATGCCGTGGACAACAGGAGACTGTCAAAGGCGGGCGTAGATGAAGATGAGGAAGCACAGAACCTTATTATCTGCCAAAATCTTTTAAATTATCAGTATAAGGTATTGTCTGTTATGAATGAAGCCCTTGACAAATTAATTAACGGAACAGCCGTATAGGTGTAAGGAGGTAATATATGCGCGTAACGAATTCGATGATATCAAATAGCTCACGTTCCCATATTGCAAATGCGAAATATGAGCTGATGAAAAGAGAAAATCAGTATACTACACAGAAAAAGATTTTGCGTCCTTCGGATGATCCTACAATTGCAATCCGTTCTTTGCAGCTGCGGACGACTTACAGCCAGATTGAGCAGTATGCAGATAAGAATGTGAAGGATGCGATTGAGTGGATGGACACAACAGATTCTGCTTTGCAGCAAATTGATAATATCCTTACCCTTATGAAGCCGGAATTAAGTAAGGGGTATAATGATTATCTAGGATTGGATGAGAGACATTCTGTGCTGTCTGTTTTGAAGGAATATTCCAAATCTATCTTTACGGATCAGGCCAATGCTGATTATTCTGGACGGTATATGTTTACGGGATATCGCACGGATACTTCCTTGCTCTTTCCAGAAGATGTAAAAAACCTGGAATATGAGATTAAGCAGAAGTTTACAAGCAATTCGATTGATACGATTAAATATGTATCTGGTGGTGCAACTTATAATGCGGGAAGCACTGCTGATGATTATGCGGAACAGGTACCAAAACAGGATACCGCATACCATTTAAAGCTGGCGTATGATAACTGTGCAAATTCGGCAATTACTGGTTCTGCAGCAGGAGCACCTGCAATAACGATTACACTTTCGCCTACAGCGTCAACACCTGCGGGAGCAACAATCCCTACTGTAACTGTTAAGGCGATGGCATCGACAGATGCAGGGGCGGATGATTTTAAAACGGCATTAGGGACAGATGGTGCTTTGTATCTGTATGATACAGGAGAGATTATTTTTTCTTCTGATATTTACTCTGAGATACAAGAGAAAGACTTGGATTTAGAAATTACGTATAATAAAAAAGAGTTTGATAAGAATGATATTCGTCCAGAGATGTATTTTGAATGCAAGAGTTATAATACAGATTCCAAAAAGACAATTCCATATCGGGATCCATCTGGGCAGAACATTCAGTATGAGGTAAATTTCAGCCAGCTTGCCACAGTCAATACGCAAGCAAAGGATGCAATTAATACAGACATGTACCGTGCGATTGATTATCTGGAAAAGACAATTTTAAAAATGGACGATATAGAGAAAAAGATTAAAGATGTTGAGACCATGATAGGAAACGAGACGGATGAAACAAAATTAGAGAATTTGGAAAAGTTAAAGGAAATGCTGGAGACAGAACAAAAGTTGCAGGTAGGCTGTATGACCGAGGCATTTGGAAAAGGTTTGACAATGGTTGATAACTGTCAGCAACAGATAAACGTAGCCCTGGCGGATCTTGGTTCCCGGCAGAAGCGTGTGGAGCTTACCTTTGACCAGTTATCCGACCAGAAAATAGATACCGAGGAGAAATTGTCAGAAAATGAAGATATTGATATCGCGGACGCGTATATTAATCTGACACAGGCAGATAATCTATATCAGGCATCTTTGACTGCAACTTCTAAAATATTAGGCAATTCTTTATTAAATTATATTTAATTCTATTGAAAAAGTATTGAATTTATAAAATGATGCATGTAGCCCAGAGCGTGTAATAAAATTGCTTTTTGTAGGATACATGCATCATTTTTAAATATATAAGAAATTGCCAGCAGTATTTTGTCTTCGCGCTGCACGATAAAATATTGTTCTAGGAAATGGTTGGGGCAGCGCAGAAAAGAGGAGGATCATGAAGGTAGATACAAGGTATTTTGGGGAAATTGAAATTGGGGAAGAAAAAATTCTCCATTTCGAGCATGGGCTTTTTGGCTTTGATGAGTATAAGGATTTTACAATTTTATATGATAATGAAGAGGAAGGGGAGCCATTTTTTTCCTGGTTGCAATGTGTGACAGAGAAGGGACTTGCTTTTCCGATTGTGAATCCGTTTAAAATTAAGGAAGATTATGACCCGGTTGTGGAGGATGCCCTTTTAGAACCGATTGGGGATTGTAAACCGGATGAGTTGTTAGTATTTTTGCTGGCAACGGTGCCGTCTGATCCAAAACAGGCAACAGTAAATATGAAAGCACCTTTAATAATTAATACAGTAAACCGCAGGGGGATGCAGTTGATTGTAGAAAATGAAGATTATGAAATCCGGCATTTAATCATGCAGGAGAAAAAATAGAAGGGATTGGAGGTAACGTATGTTAGCATTAGCCAGAAAAGTCAACCAGTCTATTATGATTGGCAATGATGTTGAGGTGACATTACTAGAAATAAAAGGAGATCAGATTAAGATAGGCATTAATGCACCAAAATCTGTGCCGATTTACCGTAAAGAGATTTTTGCACAGATTCAGGAGGAAAATGTGAGTGCAGGCCAGGAAGTTGATGTCTCAAAGATACGGGAGCTGTTCCAGCAGAAGGAGTAACGAATCGCAGGTTAGTTTCTGGCGCAATCTATCAAAGTTATTTTCTTACAGTTTCTAAAGTATTTTTTAGATTTGTCGATATAAATTATAGATTATATGGTATTAGGCATCAAAATTCTAAGGATAGAGTATATATTAGATGCATAAGAAACACATCGTCCCAGTATGTATGACGGGAAAGTGGCACATGGAGGTGAAGGTATGGCAATGGATTCATATGTAAAAGGAGTTACAATTGACTTTGATGCGAAAGCGGCAGAGGGAGCGAAGGTTTCCGCTCCAAAGGAAGCAGTGAAGTCAGAAAAAAGCTCTGACAAAGAGGGTGAAAAGAACCTTTTTAGGATCGGAGAAGACAAGGAACCGGCAAAAAGCACGATTGATTCAGCAATATCAGGTATGAATGCACGTTTACCAAAGACTCATTGTGCTTACGCATATGACGAGGATACCAAGCGGATTACAATCAAGGTGTTTGATGATGAGACTGAAGAGCTGATCCGTGAAGTACCGCCGGAGAAATCTTTAGAGGTTTTAAAAAAGGTTTGGGAAATTGCAGGTATCATTATAGATGAAAAGGGATAGGAGGAATCATTATGGCAATTAGAATGACAGGATTAAATTCTGGTCTGGATACTGATGCTATTGTGCAGGCTCTGATGTCTGCGAAGAGGACAAAACAGACTAAGATTAAGTCAAAACAGACGAAATTAGAGTGGAAAAAAGAAATCTGGGCAGGGCTTAATACAAAATTATATAATTTCTATACATCTTCCCTTGGAAAGATTAAATCTCAGGGATCATTTAAGACAAAGTCAGCAAATAGTTCAGATTCAAGTAAAGTGACGGCAACAGCAACTTCAGCAGCTGCAGAGGGAACTTATAAGATAAAAGTAAATTCTTTGGCTTCTGCACAGTATGTAACCAGTAGTAAGCTGAATGGTGCAAAGGATAAAGATGGAAATAAAGTTGATGTGACATCAAAAACAAAATTAGTGGATTTATTAGACAGCAGCGGAAATACAACATTTACAGCTGGTACACAGATTTCAATTAAGGGGAAATCTGGTCTGTCTACTCTTTTAATTGATGAAAATACTACGGTAAATGATTTTGTAAAAGCAGCTTCCAACGCAGGTTTGACAGCGTCTTTTGATGAAAAGCAGCAGCGTTTCTTTATCAATTCAGCTACCAGTGGGGCAGATCAAGGATTTACCATTACAGCAGGTACGTTGGATGCAAATCAGTTAAATTCTATAAATTCGTTGAAAGAGGCGGTTGGTTACAGTTATCTCTCTGCTACAGATAAGGCAGCTGTTTCTAAGATTTTTGATCAGTTGCAGGATGGCACGATTGATACTACAAAAGCAGAAGGATCGTTGAAGAAATATCTGGAAAAAAGTCAGAAGAGTGCTGTAACTGCATATTATAACCAGAAACAGACAGACTATTATAATAATCAGTATTTTACTTTTGATGCTAACGGTAAAAAGAATGGTGTGACTGCAGCGGGCGAGCAGGCTTGGATTGCGAAAACGGGAAAGACACAGGCGGATTGGGATAAATTGTCTGCATCTGATCAGCAGAAAGAACTTACTAAACTGGTAACAGATAAAGTAGATGCTGATATGAAAACAGCTACCATGAAGGCAGATATTTTGGATGGTGTGACAAATGGTATTAATGATCCAAATGCAGGTGCGTTTTTGCAGAAGGATGCTGCTACTCGTTCGATGGCGCTGTCTACTAGCATAGTTACTTTTAAGGGACAGATGTCTAATGGTATTACAGCTGCGAATAATCAGTTGGCAGGTGTTGGATTAGAAGAGGTTACTGGTGCTGCCGTTGCAGAGAAGGCGGATGGCACAGGTATGGTAGTAGTGAAGGCGAGTGATTCCTCTATTACATTTAATGGCGCGACATTATCAAGCTCTACCTCCAGTATATCTGTAAGCGGCCTGACTTTGGATGTTCTGGGTGAAACGGCGGGCAGTGAAGTTACGATTTCTGTAACAAAGGATAATTCTGCGATTTATGATACAGTTAAGGATTTCTTATCTGATTACAATTCTATTTTAAAGCAGATGAATACGTACTATAATGCGAA
This sequence comes from uncultured Lachnospiraceae bacterium, assembly GCA_910585905.1. Lineage (GTDB taxonomy): Bacteria > Bacillota > Clostridia > Lachnospirales > Lachnospiraceae > Butyribacter. The sequence goes on along the minus strand of CAJUID010000030.1, from coordinate 5,818 downwards.
TTCTGCAAGGGGTTATGATGTCCTGACAGATGATCAGAAGACGGCAATGACTGACAAAGAAGTAGAGCTGTGGGAGACTAAGATTAAAGATTCCCTGCTTCGCCGGGATGATACGCTGAGTTCGCTGATTTCATGCTTTAGGACAAATATGGCGGGCACATATACAGCGTCAAATGGAAAGACATATTCCCTTGCATCTATAGGAATTAGTACATCTACTGATTATAGGGAAGGTGGCCTGCTTCATATAAAAGGTGATGAAGATGATGCTGAATATATGGATGAGACAAATAAACTGCAGCAGATGTTAAATGATGACCCTGATCTTGTAATGGAGATTATTACTGGTTTGACAACTAATCTATACAGTGATCTGCAGGAGAAGATGTCATCAACTACAATGAGCAGTGCTTTGACTTTCTATAATGATAAAGAAATGAATTCCCAGATATCTGACTATAAGAAACAAGTAACAACATGGGAAAAGAAGTTATTAGAGATAGAAAATCGGTACTATGCCCAGTTTACTGCAATGGAAAAGGCGATGGCGTCCTTAAATTCACAACAGAATTATTTCTCTAACATGTTTGGTTAAAAGATACATGCATAATACAAGGAGGTATATGAGATGGCACAGTTACGTAATGCTGCGCAGATGTATCAGCAGGGGTCTGTGAAGACAGCATCCCCTGCTAAGCTGACATTAATGCTTTATGATGGGGCAGTAAGATTCTGCAATATTGCAAAAGAGGCAATAGCTGCAGGGGATTTTGAGAAGGCTAATACCAATATAATGAAGGCGGAAAAAATAATTGTGGAACTGCGCGTTACTTTGGATATGAAATATCCGGTGGCAAAGGAGTTTGATACGGTTTATGATTATATTTACCGCAGGTTGGTGGAAGCAAATATGAAGAAAAACCAGACTGTGCTTGATGATGCTTTGAAGCATATTAAGACAATGCGTGAAACTTGGAAAGAGGTTATGCGTTTAAATAATGCAGTATAATGATAAGCTGACGGAAGCTGCCCTGTAGTTTGTATTAGGGCAGCTTCCATACATATAGAAATGAGGGTATGATGGATAAGGATATAGCAGTTTATGTATCTATTCTGCACGATTCTTTGCGTGATAAATGCAATGTGCTACAGGAGCTATTGAAACTTACAAAAGAGCAGGAGCAAGTTCTTTGTGAGGAGGAAGTAGATTTTGACGATTTTGATGAACTGATGGCAGATAAAGAAGAGCTGCTTGGGAAGATTCAGGAATTGGATCAGGGATTTCAAAATCTTTTTGATAAAATAGGTACTACATTAAAAGATAATTCGCAGCAGTATAAGGCACAGATTATGGAGATGCAGGAATATATCCGTAAGATTACGGATTGTGGTGTTAAGATTCAGGCATTGGAACATAAAAATAAAGAAAGGTTTACCACTTCAATTTCAAAGAAACGCAGGGAAATCCGTGACTTTAAAACAAGCAATAAAACTGCAGTATCTTATTCAAAAAATATGGCGAACCAGCATCAGGCATGGCAGTCTTATTTTATGGATCAGAAAAAGTAAACTGACATGCCGCTGAAAGCGGCATTGATGCATCAAGGCGGCATCACCATCTTTAAAAGTCGATTGTTTCGTGCTACGCACTCTCGAAATCGCCACCTACATTCGCAATCCGCCCTATCGGGCTACTTGTTCATATTGGTGATGCGCCAAATGTTTGAGAATACCCCTATGCAAGCATACTGTATTCTCAAATGCTTGGCTTTACTTTTAAAGTAAAAAGTTGAAAAAAGGGTTAAGGAATAGGAAAAGGACACCGATATATAGAGTGTAACAAAGAGAGACCTAAAATATAAAGGGAACTTTAAAGGGTTATCATTCTCTTAGCCTTTAGGGGCAAGAGTAACGATAAATTCTGAAACATTCTCGTGTACGGACGTGGATGGGTCAGGGAAACTAAAAATAATATCACCAGTGGCATGGATGCTACTGAAATTTCAAGGAGGAATCATTATGATAGTACAGCACAATATGTCATCGCTTAACACAAACAGACAGTTAGGCATCACAAACAAGGCACTGAAAAACAGCACAGAGAAGTTATCTTCTGGTTATAGAGTAAACCGTGCAGCAGATGATGCAGCAGGACTTTCTATCAGCGAGAAGATGCGTTCTCAGATCCGCGGTTTAAATCAGGCTTCTGACAATGCACAGAATGGTCAGTCTCTGATTCAGACAGCTGAAGGTGCTTTGAATGAGATTCACTCAGTTCTTCAGAGAATGCGTGAATTAACAGTTCAGGCTTCTAACGATACTAACGTGTCAGCAGACCGTAAGTCTATCGCACTGGAGATGAAGGCTTTAACAGCAGAGATCGATCGTATTGCTACTCAGACAGAGTACAATACAATGAAGCTTCTTTCTGGTAAGTTCTCTGGTAAGAACCTTCAGGTTGGTGCTAATAATGGTCAGTTTATCTCAATCAGTATCAGCAAAATGTCTTCAGAAGGTCTGAAGGTTACAGTAGCTGAGGTTGCTGGATTGATTAGTACAGGTACATCTACAACAATCTCTCCACTGATTTCTATTGTAAGTACTGCTATTACAATGGTATCTGAGCAGAGAGCTAAGCTTGGTGCTATCCAGAACAGATTGGATCACACAATTGACAACGCTGATAACATGGCTGAGAACTTACAGTCAGCAGAGAGCCTTATCCGTGATGTAAATATGGCTGATGAGATGGTAACTTACTCTGCTAAGTCTATCATCCAGCAGGCAGGTCAGTCTATGTTAGCACAGGCAAATCAGGCTACACAGGGCGTATTGTCATTACTTCGTTAATTATTTTAGCGATTTTGTACATTACTATGAAGGAGGGGTTGGCTTCGGTCAACTCCTTTTTTCAGCTTAAAAAGAGGTTGTGTGTATCTGAAAAGGTAAGTTGGTTAAAATATAGTAATTATAGAAGCAAAGAGTAGTTTGCAGAAAGAGGAAAATATGTGCCAGGAAAAACAGATTATTACGAATACAGTGCAGTCAATCAGGGAAACGACAGAGTTGTTTTATCAGGAAAAGGTTCAGGAGGGTTATGCCAAAATGCAGGATACCATTGCTAGTGTTATGCAGGTGGTAAATGTTTTACATGAATATAAATGTAATCATGAAGAATTTTCGCTAGATGAAGCCAGAATTGCCGGTTCACTGACAGAGGCTATGAATGCGATGGAAGTAGGGGATACTGTGCTTTTAGCAGATATTTTGGAATATGATTTTATAGAATATTTGGAAGAGTTATCGACAGAATTAGATTAGTTTATTAACAGTTAATTGTGTTTGTAGTGGGATATTACTAGTTTGGTGACATAGTCATGTCTATGAGGTTTGAAGAGAGAGTTCGCAAAGCAGATGGGAGGACAGGATGTTACAGGAAAATGAGAAGGTATTAGTGGAGTATCAGCCGGATTTTTTAGAGAAAATACAAAAAATTGATATAAATGCAACAAAATGTCAGGGTGATAGGCTGGAACTTAGTCAGGCAAGAGATGGCAATTCTATTCTGTTATTAGAAAGGGATGGACAGGTACATCGCTTAAACAGTGCATTTCGTCCAATACAGGAAGCAGAGCGGTGGGCCATGCAGTATTCTTTTGATTATCTGGAAAATGTTATTGTATTATTTGGATTAGGTAATGGAATCTTTGCAAAAAGCCTAATAAAAAAAATGGGCAATCGTGATACATTAATAATATATGAGCCTTCCAGCCAGATATTTCAAATGGTTTTGGAGCAGGAGGATATTAGCAGCATTTTAATGGATTCCCGTGTTGATATCGCAGTAGAAGGAATCAATACAGCAGATTTTTATTTTATCCTGGAAAGTCGCTTAAGCTGGCGTAATATTGAATCTGTGTGTGTTTGTGCCCATCCAGAATATAAAGTCCTCTTTCTAGACAGTTACCGTGAATTTGCAAATCAAATTGCAGAATGCAGAAGTTTGATTAATGTACAAAAGCATACAGAAGCATATCTTGCGCATACAAGTATTCAAAATTTTCTGTTTAATCTGCAATATTTGTCGAAAGCAAATGTACTAGGTGATTTTATTGGGAAATTACCAGTGGATTTTCCGGCAATTATTGTTTCAGCGGGTCCTTCCCTTGATAATAATATTGAGGAATTAAGAAGGGCAGAGGGAAAGGCTTTTATTTTTGCTGTGGATACTGCTGTGAAAGCGTTGCTAGATAAGGGAATTGCCTTTGATGCTATCATTACAGTCGATGCTAAAAAAAGTCCTATGCATTTAAATAGTGAAGAATGTAGAGATATACCGTTATTTTGTGTTTTAGTGTCCCGGACACATATTCTTTTAAGCCATAGAGCAAAAAAAATATTTATTATGGGTGGGGCTTCCGTTGATGAGTTGTATGCTGAGATGGGGCATCCATTTTTCACGATTAATTTAGGGGGGAGCGTTTCGACTGCGGCCTTTTCTGTTTGTGAAAAGCTGGGATTTAGGAAAATTGTTTTCGTGGGACAGGATTTGGCATATCATGGAGACGTTACCCATGCAGGAGGTAAAATAAAAAGTATTGTAAGTGAGGATGTTGGCCAGGAGATGGTGGATGGGTGGCATGGCGGAAAGGTCAGAAGCCGTTATGACTGGATTATTTATAAGAACTGGTTTGAGAGTGCAATACAGCAGTGTCCAGATATTCAGGTGATTGACGCAACAGAGGGCGGTGCATTGATTCATGGGTCAGAGATAATGACTTTGTCCGAGGTGATTGATACGTACTGTACCCAGACGTATTCCATGAAGGATCTTTTGCAGCAGGAACCACCTACATTTAATGAAGAAGAGTTTGGTAAAATAAGAGATAAATTAGTTCATTTGGAAAGGGAAATGCAAAATATCAAAAGAAATTCAGAGGAGGCAGTTATTGTATGTGATCAGGCCATAGATTTAATTAAGCAGTGTGGCTCTTCTGTTTCTTTAACAAAACAGGTAAAGAAGTTAGAAAGTCTAAACCGTGCAATTATCTCTCAGCCAGTTTATGGATTGTTGGACTATTATATTACGGAGGCTGCTGTTGAAGACTTGAAAGATATTAATCAGGTTACTGGAAGTAAAGAACAAGATACATTAGATGCGTATGTAAGTGCAAGGGCTTTATATACTTCCATGATTCAGGCGGTAAAAGACTTAAATGGTGAAAAGATGATAGAACCGATGCTAGGTGTGAAACAGTGCTTGGTAGATCAGATTCCTGTTTGCGAGCGGGCAATTGAGTTAATTGAGAAAAATCAATATGATGAAAAGGCAAAAGAAAACGTTTATAATCAGTTAGTAGAATCTGGAAAGAAACTTATGGATTATAAAATGTATTGGATGCTTAGGTCAGGGGTTAAGAAAGTGGTATCACAGATGCCAAAGTCTGGAAATGAGGATTTAGATGAGATGAATGAGTGGATTGCTGATAATAAATTGTGCATTGAGGAGGCAGACAAATTTATTAAATCAGGATTTGTTCATAGATGCCTACAGCGGATTTAGTTTAAACGCATATTTGAGAACTGTTGTATCAGATATTTTTCATACATCCCAGAAGATACACTTTGTATATAGAAATGTAGATGGTTTTGACTTTCCCCATTTTTTGAAGAGGATATTCTGCAGTTATCCATAGGCAGAGCAGTTTCTCCAATTTTGCTCTGTGATTGCATGATTCTTCAAAAAACTCCAGATGGAACAATCGGGAATGCAGCCTCATCGCCAGACAACTAGCTTTGATAGAAGGTCTTTGCTTTG
>CAJUID010000029.1 GCA_910585905.1 uncultured Lachnospiraceae bacterium | reverse complement strand
ATGCATTTGCTCCATATCGGTAAATGTCATTTGATTCCCTGAGGGCATGGTATATATCAATATTGCTTAAATCCCACTCCTCCTGATTCCAAACCAAACACACCTGCCTCCAGCTGCTTTCGCACCATCAATGGCCGTTCGATACGAAAACGGCTGGGTGTCATGCCAAAAATTTTCTTAAAAGCCCTTGTATATGATTCAGGATTAGAAAATCCACTTTCCAGAGCAATCATAAGGATTGTTTTATCAGAATGCAACAGCTCAAATGCAGATGCAATCATTCTCCTTCGCTTGTAATACTGCATAATCGGTATGTTTACATTCTTGTAAAATAGTTCCCGCAGATATATCTCCGAAAAGCCAAAACTTTCTGCCATCTTCTTTAGGTTCATATCTTCAAGATGACACTCCACATAATTGACAAGTGCATATGTTATGCTTGAAAAACTCATGTTTTTACCTACTTTCCATCGCGATGTAATAGCAGTATATCATCTCTTTCTGATACTATCTTGACTATTTTATGGTTTGTTTAAATATCTTTCCGGAATCAAATACAATACTAATACAAAAGAAGAAAATTTGTGTTAAAATAATTATGGTGGATTATTTTTTATATTCCTGTTATAATATACAAATCATAATGAAAGGAATGTAAGTTAAAATGAAGTTGATATTCAATCGTTCGGTTAGCGTGATTCTTTCTGCCGTTATGCTGTTTGTGAGCGCCCTTTCCTTGAACGGCTGCGGCGTCAAGGATAATTCGCAGACAATGGAAACGGCTACAACAATTGCAGAAACCACTCAAGCGTTTGACGAACCGCAGCAAAAGCGAAAAATCATTATTGATACCGACACTGCGGGCGACGACGCCTCCGCGTTGATTATCGCGGCAAAGGCTAAAAACATTGATATTCTTGGTGTGACAGTTTCCGCAGGAAACGTCAGTCTCGATCAGGCAGTCAAAAACGCGTTGATGACGCTGGAAATGGCGGGGAGCGACGCCCCTGTTTATGCAGGCGCTTCTACTACATATACCGGCAAGGAACGTGAAACCTTCAGCGTTTACGGCAAGGATGGTATGGGGGATAAAGACTTGATTCATCCCACGCGCAAAGCTGAGGATAAGGGCGCTGTTGATTTTATCGTTGAAGCGGTAAAGGCGAATCCCGACGAGGTGGAAATTGTCGCTCTCGGTCCCGTCACCAATCTTGCGCTCGCCTTTGACAAAGATCCCGAAACGATGAAGCGCGTCAAGAAATACTGGTCGATGGGAACCGCGGGCTTTGGATCTGGCAACGCAACGCCTGTTGCGGAGTTCAATGTTTATCATGACGCCGAGGCGTACAAGGTGCTGGTTGATTCGGGTGTGGCGATTACGGCAATCGGCTTCGATATGCTTCCTGAAGAAACTAATTTTTCCAAGGAAGAGCTTGACGAGCTGGAGAAAAAAGGCGGACTGTCGGAATTCTTCGCCAAAGCCTTCAGCGGACTGATAGAATTTAATACAAAAACAAGAGGCTTACCGATTGCCGATGATGCCGACGGAGTCGCTATGGCTTGCGTACTGTGGGACGATTATCTTAAAAAGACCCAACCCTGCCACGCAAGCGTTATGACGGACGACAATGAAGCGTACGGGCAGGTAATTCTGTACAAGGAAGGTTACGGCTACGACTCTCAGGTAACCTTTGATAATTACAACTTCTATGTTGCTACCGAAACAGACAGTAAGATATTTAAAGAAAAGCTTATTGCTCTTTTAGATGAGTGATAGTTTATGAAAAGAAGATAATTATGATTTCACTAATCATCCCCCCCCACTTCAAGCCTTAACTTGACCCACATTTATACAATATAATTTCGATAGGCAAGTAATTCGCATAATACTTCTAATCCTTGCCAAATAGAGCGTGCCCCGGGCATACCATCGCTCGGGGCACCTTTCATCCCTCCAAGAATTCCCAAGTCATAAATGACTTCTTTAAGAGTGTATGTCTGGGGAATTTCTTTGGTTTTTCTTGCACAACAATATAATATTTTCCACTCTTCTTCGTCTAATACAACCTCACCTGATATTTCAAGACATATTTTCCCTAAATAGGTTAGGTTATGTATCTGCATTGCGATAACTGAATATAATAAGGTCAAAAATTGCAGTCTTTCATATTCTCTCGCTTGATTCTTTTCTATTTTACAGCCACTCTTTAGTATGAAATGAAAACGTCCTATCTTCCATCTGTGTGCATAACATTCTATTAGTTTTTTTACATCTTTTTCTCCTTTTATCTTTACCGTACTCAGAAGAAACCATTCTGTTCCTTTTTTCCCTGATTCATGTACATAGATCGCTGTAAGTACAAGTTTTTCCTGTAAATGTTTCTCTTTTCTTCTTTTAGGGCAGTGAATCACAACCTCTTTATAATGATAATCCTTTTTTACATTTCTAGATGGGATATGTTCTTTTGGATTTCTGCTCATTTTGATAACCATGCTTCCTGCAGCTGAACAACTGCGCAGTTCGTTAAAGACCTTTTTTTCCATCATCTATCATTCGGTTCTGTACAATCCGGATCAGAAAATCCGTTCCCAGGTCTGCCGCTTCTGAAAATAATTCGTAAAAGTCTCCCTCACGGTCGCATACTGTCAACACACGCATCCCTTCCGGTACCCTTTTCTGTGTTTCATTCATTGTTTTAAGCCAACGGAAGCTTTCCTTTTTGTTTGGTACTACAGTAATATCCCATCCCTTTAATACTTTTGCGGTCACCAAATCCAACCGATGTAGTATCCTGAACAGCCAGAATCCATTCTGGATCTGCACGTTTCATCTACTTATGGGTCAAGTTAAGTGCTCTGCAGCGGGGTATTTGACTTCTTAATCTATTTTGCAAGCTCAAGCATCCGGCTGAGCGGAATGTTCGCCTTAGAGGCAAGCCCGTCGTCCAATGTAACCTCATGGTCTAATGTCTTAAGCGCTGTAAGAACCTTATCCAGCGTAATGCGCTTCATATCAGGGCAAAGCTGGTTCGGACTGACAGGATAGAATTTTTTATCTGGGTTTTTCTGTCCTAATTCATAAATAACTCCCATTTCTGTACAAATTATAAAGTTATTCTTTTCGCTGGCAACCGCATAATCAATAATTTCCGAAGTGCTTCCAATAAAATCAGAAATTTCTAATACATCAAAAGTACATTCCGGATGGGTTAAAACGAGTGCATCTGGATGCTCTTTTTTTGCGGCAAGAACGCTCTCTTTGTTAATACTTTTATGTACATGGCAAAAACCGTCATGGAAAATAAAATCCTTTTCCGGCACTTTTGTGGATACATAATGCCCAAGGTTATTGTCTGGAATGAAGAAAATTTTCTGATTTGGCAAAGCTTTTACAATTCGGATGGCATTGGATGAAGTAACACAGACATCACTATGGGATTTAATTTCTGCTGTCGAATTAACATAACAGACAACACAGACATCTGGGTTTTCACTGCGGACTTTTTCAATTGTCTCAATATCAACCATATGCGCCATAGGACAATCTGCACTATCATCTGCCATCACAACATTTTTTTGTGCATTTAATATCTTAGCGCTTTCCCCCATAAACTTTACACCACAAAATATTATATTTTTAGCAGATAATGTTGTAGCAAGTTTGCTCAGCGCATACGAATCACCTACATAGTCAGCAATCTCCTGAACCTTGCCCTCTACATAATAATGTGCCAGAATAACGGCATCTTTTTCCTCTTTCAGTCTCTTAATCTCTTCGATTTGATTCATTATTTTCCTCATTTCTGCAGGCACATTGCGATGCCCGCTGCATTGCATACATTGTCAGATACGTTCTATTATAAACGCTTCCATAAAAATAACAAGCACTTTTTGTTTTTGACTTTCCCCATTTTTTGAAGAGGATAATCTACTGTTATCCATAAGCAGTGTAGTTTCGCCAGTTTTGCTCTGTGACTGCATGATAGTTCAAAAAATTCAGATGGAACAACCAGAAATGCAGCCTCATCGCCAGACAACTAGCTTTGATAGAAGGTCTTTGCTTTGTAAAGCTTCGATGGCATATGCGCCCCGAAGCATGTCTGAGCGGCATACAGCAGTGTGGTATGTTTTTCTTGAAGGCACGCTTCCGCTACGCAGAGGCGCGTAATGGTGCATAATATCCTGCAAAGCAGAATATAAGCACCAACGGCCTCTGAGTGCCTCTGCGAAAAATATGCCACACTGTCTGTATTGCTGTGAGTTTGCGGGAGGGACGCATAAATCATACATCGAAGCTACAAAGCATTAGACGTTCCTCAAAGCGTAGCGTTGCCAGATGAGGCTGTATTTCCGGTTGTTCCATTTGATACGGAATGAAAATCATGCACACAGAGCAAAATTGGCGAAATATCTATGTTATGGATAACAGCAGATTATCTCTTCATAAAAAATGGGGAAAGTCAAACTTTTTGTTTCATTTTTGTTACAGGTATTAATTTAATATTAATATCTATTAAGTTTTCTATTCTAGTATTGATTACTCAAAATAAAGTATTATAATAGTTTTTGTCGAATCCAAATTCGACCATTTACCCGCGCAGCAGTCGCCAAGTGCAAAGGAACTTTCAGTTCCTTGCAAGCATTGTGTTTGGCTCATTGCTTGCGCGAGAATAAATTATTTTGAGGGGGATATCTTATGTTTCAAAAAAAAGCAATTGCAAAAGGACTAACCGCACTTTTGCTGTTATCTATCACAGTTTCTGCATTTGGAGGCAACTCTATTGCGGCAGCAGCAGGAAAAGAAGTGTACAAATCATCGTACATAAAATATGCAAAACAGCAGCAGAAAAAATCCAGGAAAACACTATATTACGCTATTATCAATGCTTCCGATGGCAAAATGCCTGTCTTATTAGTAACAACATCCGACTCATATATAAAACATGATACTGGTGCAGTCTGCGCCGATGTATACAGCTATAGTAATGGCAAAGTAGTACAGATCACAAAGATGCAGTCAACCGGTTCCGGTTATCCATTATTACAAAAGGATAAATATATTATCAGCGGCTGGCATCACTCTTCCCAACGCCTTATGGTATCTGGGGCAAATGGCTATATGGAAACCATTGATGGCTTTGGTATGGAAAACACAAAATGCCATCAAAAATCATGGACCATTGCAAACGGAAAGAAAAAGGATTTTTCCTCAAAAATTATCAGTGAGAAAAAAGCTTTCTCACTGGATTATTATACTAATGCCTATGAGAAAGGTGGAAAAATTATCAAATTTAAAAAGGTCAATGCCCGCGCCAAACAGTGAAAAAGGGCACAGACTTCGCTTGTGCCCTGGCAAGAATTTTCTGCCAAAATTCTTGTTGACGGCCACTACACAGCGAGCAGTTTCCTATAGAGTAAAAAAGCGCACCGCCAGCGCTGGTGCGCTAACAAAAAAAGTCTCCGACTTTTTTGTTGATGCACCAATACGTTCAGCGCAATTTCCTATAACATAAAATATAGTATAAAAAATGAAACGCCGCCTATTGACAGACCAATCAGGCAGCGTTTCATTTTTTGTGCTTCTGTCATTTTTCCTCCGTTTCCTCATCAATACGCTCTATTTTAAAAATATTTAGCGTATCCACATCCGGGCAGGCAAAAACTGCCGTCCCCCTTTCCTGACCTGGTATCTCGCCGCCGTAGCGCAGGATATCAATATAAGGAAACGCGACATGCATAGCCATTGGGCAAAGATTTCCCCTCTCTGTGTCAAAATCAAAGCTGTCCCCAATCTGGTGCCCTCTGTGGCATCCCTTCGCACCTTTCCGGCCAATCAAAGTGATTCTAATGTTCGGTCTATTCATCCAACACCCCCAAAAAGCTTTCAAGCGGTATTCCCTTAAACTTGTCCCTGTTGTCTTTATTTTTTTGAATCATGCACTTTACGATATCCATTGACTTTCTAGTGCTCTCCACGATTCCATTTCCCTCAAGAATATTTCCCATAAACACAGCCGAAAAAATATCACCAGTCCCTGGAAAGCGCACTGGAATACTTGTAAACGGCAAAATATGTCTCTCCTTTTTCACGCTGTCATACACAATGACAGCTTCCTGTTGATTTATCAATGCACTTGTAATCACGATAGACTTCGCACCGATTGATCGAAGCTGCCCTATCAGCGCATCCGCTCCCGCCTCATCAATTCCGTTTTTCTGGTACTGCGTTCCCGCCAAATAAACCGCCTCTGTGTAGTTCGGAACTATATAATCCGACACCTTCACAATCTCCCGCATATAAGAGATTGTCCTATCTGTAATCCCATTATAAAGAGTTCCCTCATCTCCCATAATCGGGTCCGCAAAAATCATAGAACCATTTTCTTTTTGCGTCCTGCAAAATTCTGCCGTTATTTTAGCCTGTCGTTCTGAAACAATAAATCCCGTAGATACCGCATCAAACGAAAATCCAAGTTCTTTCCAGACATGGATTGTATTTACCATGTAATCCGTAGTCTCTAAAATGTCAAACTTTCCATAATCCAGCGTATTTGAGACCAGCGCAGTCGGCAAATTATAAATATGGTGCCCCATATGCGACAACACTGGTATCATAGCAGATAACGCCACCTTGCCATATCCTGGCATATCATTAATTAACAAAACCTGTTTACCCATTGCATTTTCCCTTCAAGATTATCTATTGCTATAATTTTACTCTTTCCATCACCACAGCTATTTCCCATCCCTAACTGCGATATCTCTTTTTTGTTATCTTCTCATCAACCTGCAGTTTCCTAAGAAACGCAATTCCGCCAGCAAACAACAAGTCAAGGTGCAGCACAAATAGAATTGATGCCACGCGGATTACCACCTTCCACGAAAAAGCATCTATCTGCCCAAGATACGTTCCCCTTGCCAATGCCGCCATTGCCTTTCCTACAAATGGATTTTTCCTGTATTTTTTTAAGACCCTAACCGCTTCCCGCACGCCATGCTTTTTAAACTGCAATTCCTGCTTTACCAGAAAAAAACTTCCAAAGAAAATATGGAATGCCATAAGGTCCCCAAATGTATTTTTTATTCCGCGCTCCTTTAAAAAAGCCCGAAAATCCGTGGCAATCGAAATCCAGACTGGCATAAGATTCTCTTTGTAGCGGAATGTCACAGACTCTTCATTTACACGGTACAAATAAACGCTCTGCTGGATAAAGGCGTAAATCGGCTGGTATGCACAACATGCCATATTATGTGCCTTATCCTGCGTAAAAGGATAGGCACGGCATTTAAGGTCATGTTCCTCTAGAAAGCTTCTTCGATACAGCTTTCCCCAGTTATAGGCAAGATGCCCATACCGATAAAACCCCTTAAAACGGAAATCTACTGTTTTGGAATATTCTCCACCATGCAAATGATGGACATTTATCTTGCTAACCATCTTACGGTTAAAGCGGCGGAATCCTCCGACAACAATATCTGCCCCCTCACTCTCCGCACACTCCACTAGTCTGCTGATTGACTTTTTCCCGTCAATACAGTCATCTGAGTCGAGAAAGAATAGATACTCCCCGGAAGCTGCCGCCATCCCGGAATTTCTTGACAGACCTAGGCCGCAATTTTCCTGGTGGACAACTGTTACATTTTCATGCTCTGCCGCATACGCATCACACAGTGCAGGACATTGGTCCGGTGAACCGTCATCTACCAAAATAACCTCAATGTGTGGATAATCCTGCCGAAGCACACTATCCATACATTCCTTCAAATATTGTTCCGTCTGATACACCGGAATAATCACACTGACAAATCCCTTTTTCATGCCCTTTTATCTCCATACATTCCATAAAACTCTTTATACCACTTCGCGTACCTTGAAAGCCCTTCTCTCAGGCTGGTTTTTGGCTTTATACCAAAATCTCTCTCCAACCCGCTTACATCCGCATAAGTCTGATACACATCCCCCGGCTGCATCGGAAGCAATTCTCTCTCCCCCCGCTTGTCAATAATGCCTTCTTCTAACAAGCATGTCTCTAAAATCTCCACAAAATCAAGCAAACTTTCCGGCCTGCTGTTCCCAATATTGTAGAGCCTATACCGAACCCCATCCTCATCCATGTCTGGAATCCTTTTCATCACGCTTACAACACCCTCAATAATATCATCAATATACGTAAAATCTCGGTACATATCGCCATAATTAAATATCTTGATTTTTTCGCCCCTAACTAATTGATTTGTAAACCCAAAATATGCCATATCTGGCCTGCCAAGCGGACCGTATACTGTAAAAAAGCGAAGCCCGGTCATTGGAATTCCATACAGTTTCCCATAGGAATATGCCAAAAGCTCATCTGATTTTTTTGTTGCAGCATATAGGCTGACCGGATGGTCTACCTTATCTTCTACCGAATACGGCACCTTTTTATTGCTTCCATACACGCTGGATGAACTTGCATAGACGAGATGCGTTACACCGCCTGGATACTGCCCTTTTGAATGGCGACATGCCTCCAGAATATGAAAAAAACCGATAATATTTGACTCTATGTACGCCTCTGGATTCGTTATGGAATACCGCACGCCCGCCTGTGCCGCCAGATTCACCACAATCTCCGGCCGATGCTCCCGAAAAACAGCATCCACCATCTCCCGGTCTGCCAGGTTCCCTTTTACAAAACAAAATATGCCAGTATCTTTTCCCGAAGCAGTTTCTTTTAAGATGCGAAGACGTTCCTCCTTAAGCCGAACATCGTAATAATCATTTACATTGTCAAAACCGATTACTTTTACAGAAGAACAATGCTCCAGCAAATATTTCGAAAGGTAAAACCCGATAAACCCGGCAGCCCCAGTTACCAAAACTGTTTTTCCTGAAAAAACCATTATCCCGCTCCCCCTTTTCTCCTAAACAACTCCCCTGCCATCTGGCCTATACTGTGCAGACGCCAGCTTTTAACAAAAAACAGAATATTCGCCGCATTTGGCACAAGCAGGCATACAATCCCTGCAAGGATAAACCGAAAAAATCCGCCATCCCGGTACACGCCCTGCACGATAAAATACGTCCCAAAGGTTTCTAAAAATGCCAGCAAGCTATATTGCAGCATATCCACTGTATACCGCATGCTGCTTCTTTCTAGATAATTTTTAAAAAATATAAAAACCCTAAATACAATCTGAACCAGATAAGATGCCGATGTCCCAAGCAGCACCCCCATAACCCCAAATGGCCTGACTAACACAAGGGAAACCACCAGATTCACCGTAACATATAGGACAGAAATGTTCCGCTCCTTGTCAAACATGCCGCTGACAGTCATCATCATAGACAGTGGAAAATTTATAATACTCAGATAAATATTGATTACACAGCAGATAACAATCCCAACACCCAGCCGGTATCTCTCCGTCAACCAGAAATCCGTTACAAAGATTGTCATTAATGCCATCAGGCTTGCCGAACAAAATGACGCAATCAGAAAAAATACAAACGTAATCTGACGAAGCACTTCGTAGTTTCTTTGCTGATTTTTTTCCGTAAACAGATTTCCCACGCTCGGCTGTATCGCATTGGATAAAGCAAGCACAAAATTTAAAACTGACTGTGTGATCATACTATAATTTGAATAAAGCCCTACCATTATCACACTGGTAAAACTGGAAATAATCAGGCTGTCCGTTGATAAGAGAAGCTTTGCGGAAAGTCTTGAGATAAAAATATTTTTAATCTCCCCAAAGATTGTCCGCATCATCTTCTTTTCTACTGGCATCCTGCAGTATCTTTTTAAAAATGGGTATTTTCTATTTACATATCCTATGATCCACAGATTTAATACTGCCTCTACTATAATATTTAAAAAAAGTGCAAGCTGGTAGTTCTGCCAAAATTCTAGAATAACAATAATCAGACCGTAATTAAATACATTGATCAAAAGCGTAACAATGCTTACAACATATTCTTTCTGGTCAGCAATCAAAATCGAACGCTTATAAGACAACAGATACGAAAATGCAGTCCGTACCAGCCACAGGGAATAGATGAGCCGAATATAGGAAACCGAAAATACATTTTCTTTAAAAAACAAATGTACAAATGGCAGGACACACAGACCCATAACCATAATGGCGGTGGCAAATAGATAGTATGCCCTGCGGTACAGGTTCATCAAAGAAGCAATCTTTTCCTCATCCTGCTGCGCCAGTGCATTATAGAGATGATAGATAATGGCAGAGGCAATCCCCAGCTCTGATACAGAAAGAATCGCAATGATATTAGATATAACACTATTCATCCCGATCAGCGCCTCACCCATCGTAAGGTTCATTACCCGCTGGCTAAAAAAACCAACAAAGATCAGGACAAACTGGGAGAGCAGGCTAAAAAAACTGTTCCGAAAAATATTTTTTATACGCATTTCATCAGCCTCTCTCCTTGCGTCTGAATCGGTTGCCATCCTAGAGCACGTTAGATAATTTAAAACATGCCCCAGGACATGCCGGATAACCTATTCTGAAACACGTTCCAGCAATTTTTCAACCGAAGCCAGCTTTACGCACAAAACAAACATCTTTGTCGCCTCTACCATTTCCTCCGGTGTCGGGAAGGAAGGTGCAATTCGAATATTGGAATCATCCGGGTCTTTTCCATAAGGATAGGTTGCGCCTGCACCCGTCAGAACCAGGCCCAATTCCTTACATTTTGCAACAATCGCCTTCGCACAGCCTGGCATCGCATTAAAGGAAATAAAATAACCGCCCCTAGGTTTGATCCAGCTTCCTATCTCAAGCCCTGTAAGCTCTTCATCCAAAATATTAAGAACTGCTTCAAACTTTGGCCGCAGGAGCTCCCCATGCTTTTTCATATGCTCTTTTAACCCATCTATATTTTTGAAAAACCTTGCATGTCGGAGCTGATTAATCTTATCATGCCCGATAATCTGAACATTCATATGACGCCTGATATCCTCAATGTTTTTCAGGGAAGTTGCGACAGCCGACACGCCGGAACCCGGAAAACTTATTTTTGAAGTAGAGGCAAACATATAAACCATATCTGGATTTCCAGCTTTCTCACACTCTTCCAGGATATTTAAGATTTCATCCTGAACATCCTCATAAATATGGTGGATACAATATGCATTATCCCAAAAGATTCGGAAATCCTCTGCCTTTGGCTTTAGATTTGCAAAACGCCGTACCACTTCATCTGAATAAGATATTCCTGTTGGGTTGGAGTATTTTGGCACACACCAGATTCCCTTAACAAACTCATCATTATTCACATATTGTTCAACAAGATCCATATCTGGCCCATTATCATTTAATGGAATATTGATCATCTCAATTCCAAACAGCTCCGTAATCTTAAAATGTCTGTCATATCCTGGTACCGGACAAAGGAACTTTACCTTTTCCAGCTTACACCACGGCGTAGAACCGTTTACGCCGTTGACCATAGAACGTACCACGGTATCATACATAATATTCAAACTGGAATTACCACATACGATTACATTATCTTTTTTTGCCCCCAGCATACCAGCCAGCAACCGCCTGCACTCGCCAATGCCGTCCCAGTCCCCGTAATTTCTGGTGTCATTGCCCAGCAAAGTTGTCATGTCTGATTGGCTGTTAATCACATCCAGCATCGGCATTGATAATGCTAACTGGGAAGCACCTGGTTTTCCTCTAGCCATATTGAGAGAAAGGCCCTTTGCTTCTTCTGTTTTAAACTCTTCCTCCAAACTCGCCTTTAGTGTTAAGAGTTCATCACGACTCATATCCAAGTATGCTTTCATAATGTAATTCCTCCTTAATAAGTAGTTGTAACAAAATATCCATTCAAATATCTTATTTTATCACAGATTTAGCGCTATTGAAATACCATTATCAGGAAAAATACCAAAAATCCTCCTTACCCAGTTTCGGAAACGCACTAACATCGACGCCATGACGCTCCGGCAGGGCAAGAAATTGCTCGCGGATTCCATTGCATTCCTTTATGATAAATTCTGCAGCGTCATTGCAAAGGCAATGAATTATCTGCTGAAATTGCCTTTGGTAATACTTGTTTAGTTGGACGGCATTTTCAAGAAGCCATACAATAAACGGATGGTCCATTGTGATCCCCTGCCGCATAAATGCATCATCAATACAAATATATTGGCGGCTCTGCTTATTTGCCGCCTGGCAGAACATCATTGGCGGAAATAGACCAAGAATATCTCCCCGTCGGTTTTCCTTCTTTTCAGAAAAAGTAATTATCTGTCCTGCTTCATAGTCAACCGCCATATCATAGCTTTCCTGAAAATAAGCCGCAAAAAACTTGACCAGAATCATATAATCATCATAACGTTGTGGCCGTAAACTAAATCTCCTTACTCCATCCAATTTTAAAGGCTCTTCTAACTCCTGCCTAATGGTTGTTATATAGTCTTCTTGATTTTCTAATATCCATTGACTGCAAGGAGAATCCAAAACTTCCCTCCAATCATCTAAACAGCTCGTTTTCCATTCTCCTAATTCAAACCAATAGTTATCAAAACCATCTGTCATTTGATATTTGCTTAACATACCAACACACGCCACTATAGCCTTTAACGGCAGACTAGTTATACTAGAACGGCTGATTTCCACTGCTGGTTTCCACATGCCGCCTGCCAAAAACATCGCATAACCTCTGTCTCCTAAAGAGGTATAATAGTCTTCACTGCCGCCAGCGACAACCCCCTGATACACATAACTAAATTTATTGTTTCGCTTATTATGAGAAAAGTATGCGATATCGGGACAACCGCACTCTACAATTGAAAATTGCACATTTTTTTCATTCTGGTCATTTAAATAAGTCTTCCATGTTTCATGAATATCCATATCTCCATAGATGTTCAATTCGTCATCTATCGACTGCCATATCCTTTCTGGCAAGTCCTCCTTCCTTGGGCAGACAGAATACTTTTCAAATTCCGCTTCCCAAGCAGTTGTATCTTTTATCCCATATCTCTCCACCCATTCTTTCCAACTGCGCACAAGCGATGTAGATACTCTCTTATTTGTACTTCTAAGGTTTATTCTTGTATCTCCATCTTCTATCTTGATTGCTCCAAAAACTGCATAAGCCTGATCTTTCACTTCCCACTGCGGCATATCCTCAAAGCGCACATGATATCCTACAAGAACACCAGAAAACTCCGGCAAAATCTGATCCTCTTGTGCGTCTAGCGGAACAACTGTTACCACTATTTGAGGGTACTGTCCGCAGACCGCCGGAAAACACTGGTCAAACTGCCTTTTCATATCGGGTGTCAGCTCATAAATCTTCTTCCCCGCCATTTCATGCGCTGCCTGCATAATCTCCCCATAGGTCCGACCAATCCGCTTATTATTATAATATACCGGGACTCTGGCGCCGCACAGATATTTTTCCGTTGCCTCCCTAAGATTTAATGTGCCCAGCTTTCCCGGATCTAACCGAACCACAACAGAAGTCCCCGGCCTGGCGCGGTATCCATCCCTCACAAGATCACTTTTCCCGCCCTTGCCATAGCAATCAGGAGCCGGCAACTGCTCATCTGCCTGATGATGCTCTGCCTGGTTTTTTAAGGTATAATACCCGCTTAAGCCGGTTACCTTAAGGCGCAGGCCATAGTGTACTGTCTGATAAGAATCAACTGCCAGCTCTTCCCTGCGGTTTTTGTCTGGATCAAAATAGAGCGTAGATACCTCAGCATAATTCCCACAGAGAAAACAAGACAAAAAACCAATCCCAAAACGGCTGATTCCATGATACCCTTCCGTCTGCCCGTGATCGCGCAGGTCCCGTTCCAGTTCTCTAGAATTATAATATGAATTGCCGACTTTTAAAAAATACCGCTGCAGCATGCCCAATGTCATGCCTGTCCCAGAATCGTCTATACGGAACCAAATATTCCCGTCTTTATCATTCCATTCCCATAAATCAATTCTGGACTCTTCTGGTTTAAAATCAGGGTCCATCTCTCCCCGCAGCAAGGTGGCGTCAATCGCATTCTGCAATAATTCTCTTACAAAGACGTCCATATTATCATAAAGATTTTTTCCAGTCAGAAGTTTCAGAACCTGTGCCTGGTCCATAGTGAGGCAGAAATCACCGCTCATATACCCGTCTGATTCAATCCCTTTGCGCAAAACTGCCCTTGGGAAAGGAAACTGCTTCTGCCAGTCCGCGTGACAATACGCTTGTAACTTTATGCAATTTCCAAGTTCATCATCAACCCAGTCCAAAAAATCCCGGATTGCATGTTCTACGCCGGGATTTGTACAGCGCGCTTTATACGGCAAATCACCGGAAGACGGCGACTCAGGATAGCGAAACCCTGCAGATGCCTGATGTTTCTTCCACTCCTCACAGCTTTTTTCATTACATGCCACATAATGATACAATACCTCCGGTGCACGGGTATCATCAAAATCGAGCAAATCCCCGATTCGCAGCAAAAGCGCACAAAATAGTGGATCTACGTCATCCGCAGGCTGATATTTTAAATCACCGCTATTGTACAATTCAACCGGATTCTGGCCATGCGCCCGGCAGACAGCAACGATACTTCGTTTTGACACAACATCCCTTGGATACTCCCCAAATAATTTATTCCACGCCTCATGTTGCAGCACATCAGGAAGCCGGAAAGGATGTAATGTGCGCAGATACCATTGGCGGATATCCTCTGACCAGTCCTGCGCCGGATATCCTAAAAGTTCTGGGCAGTATTTCCTTAAAAACTTCCTGCAGGCTTCCTCATCCTCAAAACACCTCTGTCTCTCCTGATCTGTATAGACCATCCCCAGGTCATGCATACTGGCAGCCAAAATCAACAGCTCCATCTCGCCAACCGTCAACTGTCCTAACTGATCTCCCAGCAATCCGCCTATCGCATCCAGCACATTTAAAATATGCGTTTCATCATGTAATGTATAGTTCTGAAATGTCTGCCTGACATCCTGCAGATAATTTGCTGAGGCTTTATATACTTTCTGTACCCAATCGCTTCTTTCAGTATCAGAACAAATTTTATTCTGATAGGCCAGCCAAAGCGCCGTCTCTTCTAGTTTTTTGGAATGAACCACACCAATCCCTCCTGACTTTCATTCTTTTCCTATTATGTATTCCTTCGCCACGAACTGGCAAATCTACTTAGTAAGCTTCACGATGCAAAATCACAAATTATTACATGTTATTTTATAACTATTACTTTAGCATATCCATATATACATTACAATACGAAGTTCTAGCTGCAACTATAAGCCTACACTCTTTCCTAAAACAAAAGCGGGTAGAGCCGCTAATTTCAGCTCTACCCGCTTTTCACTCTAAATAATAATGCAGACCAAACCTCCATTGCTGTCATTAATAACCTTCTGGATGGTTTCCTGCAACTTCAGCTGGCTCTCATCTGTCAAACGGTTCACCTTGCTTTCCATTCCTTCCTCAACAAGCTGCTTCACCGTCTTCCCAAATATATTTGTCTCCCAGATTGATTCTTCCTTTTCCGTATTTTTGCCGGAAATATACTGGATTAAATCTTCTGCCTGCTGTTGGGTTCCCACAATCGGGGCAATCTCCGTCTCAATATTTGCCTGGATCATATGGACCGACGGGCTGACTGCCCTAAGTTTAACTCCAAACTTATTGCCGTGGCGTATTAGTTCCGGCTCATCAATTGTGATCTCCTCTACTTCCGGTGTAATCACGCCATAACCCTTTCGGTGGACTTCATTCCATGCTTCCCCAATTTTTTCAATATCCTTTTTCTTCTCAACATACTCTTTTAACAGATGGATTAACTGATACTCCCCTGTTATCTCCATACCAACCAATTCACTCAGGATCTGGTAGTATTTACTTTCATCAAAGAGCGTATCAATTGTAACGAATCCGTTTTCCATACCAATATGCTCTATTTTAAACTGACGGATCATCTCACTATCCGTCTCAAAATTATCCCCGGTAACATCCCTAATCCTTGTAATTTTATCCAGAATGGTCCGCACTTTCTCAATCAGTTCTACTTTAAGCCAATGCTCCTTTGGAAGCATCTCCACCCATTTCGGCAGGCGGAATGCTACCTGCTTTATCGGAAATGAGGACAATATCTTTTCCATAATCCCCTGGATATCTTCACTTCTAAGCTGGTTGCAGTTGACAGCCATTGCAGATACATCATATTCCTGATTAATCTGGCTGACCAATTCTTTTGTCTCATCACTATATGGCCTTGCCGAATTTAACAGCACCACAAAAGGCTTGCCAATACTTTTTAGCTCCAGTATTGTCCTCGCCTCCGCCTCTTTATATGCGTCCCTTGGAATCTCGCCAAAGCTGCCGTCTGTCGTGATCACAATTCCTATTGTTGAGTGGTCATGGATTACCTTTCTCGTGCCAAATTCCGCCGCCTGCGTAAATGGCATAGCATCTTTAGACCACGGCGTCATCACCATGCGCTCGCTGTCCTCTTCTAATAATCCCGCCGCCTCTTTCACTATGTATCCAACACAATCAATCAGGCGCACTTTCACCTGCTGGTCGCCAAACAGATTTACAGAAACTGCTTCTTTGGGAATAAACTTCGGCTCCGTTGTCATAATTGTCTTGCCATCAGCCGATTGCGGGAGTTCATCTGTCGCCCGCTCCCTGTCATGCTCATCCGTAATCCCCGGAAGCACCAACAGTTCCATAAAACGCTTAATAAAGGTAGATTTACCAGTCCGCACCGGACCGCATACCCCTAGATAAAATTCGCCATTTGTCCGCTCTGCCAAATCCTTGTATACCTGAAAACTATTCATATTCCCTCCTGTCCGCATCATGCAAATGAGCATAATATCCTTTGCATTCTTTTTTTCTGTCCTACCTAACTGTATGCGGCAGGATGGGAATATAGAACGGAAAAATTACATATGCGCCCTATAATAGTTGATCAGGCATCCCTTTTCAATAATTTCTCTCTCATCATCTGTCAGATCGCCCAGTTTTAATTCAAATTCTTTCATATCCTGGCCTACAACATATGCTTTGATCGTCTCCTGTTTTTCTGTAACAGCTTTTCTAATATCTTTAACAAAGATATAATCTCCCTTTTGAAACGGAATGTCATCTGGGTATAAGAATGGGAGCATTCCCCAGTTGATCAGGTTGGAGCGGTATCGCTTCGTCGCATACTCCTTCGCGATATTTGCCATGCCGCCAAGCACCTTCTGACAGGATGCCGCCTGCTCACGGGCAGAACCGTCGCCCGGCTTTACAGCATAGATCATGCTGCCAATCTGTGTTTCCTCCGGCTTTACATCAAACTTTTCATTGATTTTGGCAAAAACACCTTCTGCCTCTGGAAGAGCCGCAAACATATCTTCCCCAGCAATACGCGCCTTCTCAGCCTTCTGTACTTCCTTTGCTCTTCCTACATACTCTGGGTCCTTGCGGGACAGCGTAAACTCAGCCAGCCCAAGCGGATTAGAGCGGAATGAGGAAGTCTCACCAGAAGGAATCAATTCATCCGTAGTCGTAACTGGGTCGTGAATCTCAGAAACTACTTTTAATACAATATGTTCTGTCAATGCTGACATTTCCGGCCAGTCCTTAATATTTGGGCCAAATTTAATCTCTACATCTTTATCTGGCTTGCCAATTCCATTGTAGACACGGTTCTCATAGATTGTGCTGTCAAAGAAATACTTTGGTTTCTTAAAATCCACATCCACATCGGTTGCTGCTGTCAAATAGCCCTGATTTGCTGCGGTTGCCGCAATAGAGCGGGCGTCCATCAATGCAACTGAAGCAATCTGCCCATTTGTAACCTTAGAACCTTCCCTATTTGGGAAATTACGGGTAGAATGGCGGATAGACAGGCCATTATTTGGAGGCACGTCCCCAGCTCCAAAACAAGGGCCGCAGAATGCAGAACGAACCGTTGCCCCTGTCGCCATCAGATCAGCAATTGTCCCATTTTTCACCAACTCCATAAACACTGGCTGGCTAGACGGGTAAACACTCAACGAAAACTCGTCCGCACCAATATATTTTCCACGGAGAATATCAGCAGCATCACAGACATTTTCAAAACCGCCGCCTGCACATCCCGCGATCACTCCCTGCTCTACATAGAGCCTTCCATTATGGACTTTATCTTTTAAAGAATAATTTATATTATTATTGTCAAGGCTTACAAGCGCTTTCTTCTCTACATCATCCAGAATATCCATTAAATTCGCATTTAACTCTTCAATTGTATAGACATTGCTCGGATGGAACGGCATAGCAATCATCGGCTTAATCTTGGAAAGGTCTACGTAAACCATGCCATCATAATAAGCCACGTCTGCAGGCTTTAACTCCTGATACTCTTCTGGACGCTTGTGGATCTCATAGAACTCCTGAATCTGCCCGTCGGTTGTCCAGATGGAAGACAGGCAAGTTGTCTCGGTTGTCATAACATCCACGCCAATGCGGAAATCTGCCGAAAGATTCGCAACACCATCCCCTACAAATTCCATTACTTTATTTTTTACATAACCGTTCCCAAAAACAGCCCCAATAATTGCCAGCGCAATATCCTGCGGCCCAACCCCCTTCTGAGGCGCACCCGTCAGGTAAACAGCTACTACCTCCGGCCTTGCAATATCATATGTCCGGTTTAAAAGCTGCTTTACAAGCTCAGGACCGCCCTCTCCCATAGCCATTGTGCCAAGGGCGCCGTAACGCGTATGCGAATCAGAGCCAAGAATCATTTTACCGCCGCCTGCTAACATTTCACGAGCAAACTGATGAATAACTGCCTGGTGCGGAGGTACATACATACCACCGTATTTCTTAGCACAGGACAGGCCAAACATGTGGTCATCCTCATTAATCGTCCCGCCCACTGCACAGAGGCTGTTATGGCAGTTGGTAAGTACATACGGCACTGGAAACTCCTCCAGCCCGGATGCCCTTGCTGTCTGAATAATTCCTACAAAAGTAATATCATGTGATGTTAGTTTATCAAATTTAATCTGAAGTTTATCCATATTGCCGGAAGTATTGTGCGCTTCCAGAATACCATACGCCATAGTGCCCTTTGCTGCCTCTTCCTTTGAAGGTACGCTGCCGCATTTCTGCTGTAACATGGCAACACAATCCGTATTATCTTCCACGATCTCCGTGCCATTCAACAGATAAACGCCATTGTCATATAATTTTATCATAAAGTCTGTCCTCCTTCTGTTATGTAACTGCGTAAAACCAGTCAAAAGTAATTATCTTAAAAAAGCCGAAAAAAGTCAAGTTTATTCTCGCATACGCAAAAGGCAACAGCATTTGCTTTTTTACCATTCCCCATTAATGATACAGACGATAATCTGTGGATGATAAAAGTAAATGCTGCTGCCCTACTTTGGTATGTGCCCTTTTCTATTTTGCTTTTATTACTTTGCTAAAGTTTCCATACACATACTTTTTCGAAGCATTATCTACATATGCTCTGACTTTAATGTATTTGTATTTTTTATTCTTTTTCACCGAGGTTTTCAAAGTTGTGCCTTTTTTCAGCGTTTTTACAAGAGTGTATTTGCCATTCTTTTTCTTGCCTGCATAAACCTGATATCCCTTTGTATTTTTTACCTTTTTCCATGAAAGGTTCATTTTTTTGCCGGAACTCTTCAATTTCACACCAGTTACCTTGGCTGGGGCAGTTGTTAATTTTTTCACCTGGCTATACTGCCCATATACTTTTCCGCCATTATCTGATATCTTATATGCACGCATCCGGAACGAATAGGAGGACGCATACGCCATTGTAACATTACAAGTAGTCGTTTTCGGTTTGGAAACTGTCTTAATTCTCTTGTAATTACCAGACTTCCCTAATGCACTATAAATCATATACCCATCTGCACCGCTTATTTTGTTCCACTTAAAAGTCACAACGCGGGAACCCTTACCCGCTTTAGCAGACAGCGAAGGTTTCTCCCCCTTATTAAAACTGCCAGGCTTCCCTGTTGCGTCTGGCGCAATAGATGGGGAAGGGGATGGCGAGATATCCGGGGTAGCAGTACTTGGTGGTGCTGCCGAAGGAGACGCCTGGGCATCCGGTGCTTTTGTTGCAGATGGCGCTCCACCTCCCGAAGAGGATGACGAATCCTGGGAATCTCTCTCTATTGTTATCATCTCTGTATTGACAAGCGGCACTTCTATAACGGACTGCCCAGAATCTGTAACATATTCCATAGCAGGGTTTTCATCCGTTATCCCTGTAAACTTTGTTGAAATCTTATAAGCACCGCCAGACGGCCTAAGAGATACCGTTCCAATATCAGCCTGCCCTCCCGCAGGGAAAATAATCTGGTTCTTTTTACCAGACAAAATGACATCTACAATATAACTGTCATTATTTTTAATAACCTTGCTGTCCTTTACCTCACTTTGGATCGCCTCTGCAAACTGAAATGCGGGTTCATCCATCGCCCCACTGGATATGGACACATCCAGCCTAAAATGCAGGGATGTGATATTTTCTGCCGCAGCCTGCAGAACAGACAACGACACATTAATCTGATTCCCATTTGCCGTCAGCTTTCCGCTGCAAGCTGCCTCCTCTGCCCTTGCCATAGAAAACGGAAGGGCAGCAATCAGAAGAGCAGACAGAAGTAAATAACTAAGCCACTTTTTCATGGTTACCTCCAAAATTCATATTTGAATCAAAACAATTCATTTGCTATTTACCCGAAACAGTGCTGCCTGTCAATGTGATATTTGGCAATGTTTCTGGAATCTGTATCACAAGAGTATCACTGGTAATGCGCTCACCTTCCAGTGTCTTTGCATCATCTACCCGGTATAATTCACCGCGCACGCCCTTGATAGCTTTCAAACTTTCTTGGCTCCACTGTCCAGGCTCCACATAATATACCCATGTTCCATCTGAAGTTTCACCGAGATTGCCATTTTCAGGAACGTCCGCAAAAATCACCTGTCCGGCATTGACACTGCCATTCTTTGCACCAATTACATTCCCCTCGGTATCATATAACATAACAACATTGTAAGCAGGGTTTCCTTTGTAGGTTCCGGTAAAGATTAAAGAACCTGCTGGGATAACATCGTCTGCTTTATCACCATACTGATAATTATCTTTCAAGACACCAATGGATGGCTTTCCACTGTCTGACTGCATAAATTCTATATTATCACCAGAAGGGCCGCATATATCAATCTCTTGAATTGTTACATCTGCCTGGCCAGTTGTTATTCTGACATATCTTGCGTCATATGTTCCAATCCATTTGTCCCGTTCACTCTCGCTTACAGAATCAAACCACACATCTGCCTGCTTTGTTGTCCCGTCAAGACCAGTTACTTCCTTCACAACTGTCCAGGTGTTTCCATCTGTACTAACCTCTATCTTAGCAGACGAAAGCAGACCGCCGGAATATTTCAGTGCTGTAACTTCCTTAACTTCATGCAGGTCAACCATGATCTCTGCACTGCCTGATTCTGGAGCTGTTCCATGATATGTTGTAGCAGGATCATTGTCAATCACTCTGTCAATACTGTGTTCCTTCTTTGCCTCAACACTTCCTGGATCTTCCTCATCATAGCCGCTATCTGGGTCATCATCATCCGTATTTAACTCTGTATCATCTGATGAAACCATATTCGTACTAACTGTCCATAATGATTTATCCATAACACCATCCGTTTGTATCTTAACCTGGCCTGCATCTGCCACAGCCGAATAATTCAAGAACTGGTCAACTGCCTTCACGGAATACGACATTACTCTATTATTTATCGTAGAGATTGTGTCTGTGAATACCGTTGGGCCGCCGTCTTTATTTATAGGCTGGAAGCCAACTACTTTTGACTCTGTAACGCCATTGCTCGTCATGCTGCGGATTATCTCATAGCCCAGGATTAAATCAGTATCTTCCTTTGTATCAACTGTTACCTGTACCTTGTTAGAAACTGCAGATGCTGTTGCTGTTGTTATCACGTTTCTATCTTTTATTGTACCAGTCTCACCTGGGTGGTCCACACGGTAATCCCTTGCATTCTTATCCACATAATAAAGGGCTTTTGTATCCGGCTCACCATATTTTTCGGCATAAGCAACCGTTGCCTTATCTGCTACCATACCCCAGCGCTCAAAGAACGGAAGGATATTTTTATTTGCCGCTGCACAAGCCAGCCTCATTAGATTCTGCTCTGCTCCGCCGTCTAATGTCAGGCCCTCTTTTGGTGCCTTACCTGGGTTTCTTGCATAAGTGTCTACACGTGCAAAGAACAGATTGTTAAACTGATCCTCATAATCATCATAAACAGCATGATCGTTCTTATTGTCATCAAACGCAAGATGAAGCTGCCAGTATAGCGCCAATTGTGTAAACACATTAGAAGCACGGCCTACTGTCCCGGAAGTTACTTTTTTGTATACATTTTCATATGTATAACGTTCTTTGCCTGTCAAAAGCTGTGCAAAATAGTTGTTTGTCACTTCTGCAACCGCATAAGCACCTTGGTTAATATCGTGGCCAATCTCATGGGCAATTCCCCAGCCTAAGCTTTGCAAGCCTAATGCTCCGCTGGCTAAACCTGTAGAACCCCATTCAATACCAATATGATTACCAGAAGCATACATAAACGCGCCAGCAAACATTCTCATATACCGAATATTTAAATGCTGTGATGGAAGCGCATTATTGCCCCGTTTCGTACCTGCAAGATCACTAAGCCCCTTATGCTGGTAGAACAAAGTCATCGTGTCTTCCATTGCCTGCAATGAAATATCAAGTGCCTTTACCTTGTCAGCCTTTGATGACAATGGATCCCATACCTTTGTTGCCGGCAGGGAGTACATCATCTTCTCCATCATAATATCTGTCGCATTTAAAATACAGTTTTTCTGATCGAAAGCATAATTTACAGCCTTTGCCCCATTTTTATGTACTTTCCCATGCTCTGCCTCAATATTTGCGACATGTTTTTCTAGGCTGTCTAAATAAGACCTAATTGCATTTGTTCTTTCTGTCCCTGTTTTGCCATAAACGCTTAATACCGGAATATCGCTTCCCCCTAGGACGCGCACCGCATATTTATCTGATGCATTATTTCCACTGTATGCTACATAGAGCTGCCCTCCGCGTTCAAAGTCCTTATCTGCAACTTGTGGGACTGTAATCTCATTCCTACCAATCTTAAGGGCTGCGGTTGACTTCGCAAGGCTGCTTGACTCTGCATGGTATTGTGTCATAACTAAATTGAGGTTTGTTGAATCCCCAGTCCTCTTCGTGTTATGGCCTACATACACAACCAATGTTTCGCCTGCATATACAGTTTTTCCAAGCGGCTGCCATGAATTCAGGCCGCCAAAGCCAAGGTGACCATCTTTCTTACCAGTAATCTGGTTGATTACCTCATAAGCAGGAGACGGCTTATTATTTAAGATATCTCTTGCCGTATCCAGTTCTAATTTTAACTCTCTGTAAAGAGGATGTTTCTCGCCACTCTCACTGTCCAGTTTTTCCAGACGCTTTTCTAATGCGTCAATCGTGGCAACTGTCACATCACTTCTCAGTGTAGAGTGCATTTCATCTAAATAAAGACCCATAATCTCATCTTCAAGAGAATCATAATGATAGAAGCGTATTTCACCAACCTTCATATCACCACGTGCATATCCGGTGCCGATGCTTAGACGAATTTTATTTGCAGTAACAGCATTGTCAAACTTAACAATATAATATGGGTTCTCATTCCTATCCAGTTTCCGAAGCAGGCGCGCCCCTACAGAATGCTGTGTACTGTCACTTGAATTCCAGTAATTAATTCTAACCGTAGAAAGAGCTAATGTCTCATCATAGGCAGCAAAAGTCATGAAATTCATTTTATAGTTGCCATCCAGCGTTATATTCATACCCCTGTCATTTGCCGGATAAGCTACACCGTCATCCCAGTCATTTTTGACCCAGTAAGAATTATAGTTATTATCCACAAGCCCAAGGGCGCTCTTTGCCTTTGTATCAAGAGGGCTGCCAACCATTTTAGCTCCGCCATGCCCGCCAAAATCTGCTGATACAATATGGGCTGATACGTTCCCTTCTCCATTCGAAGTATTTAGAAGTTTATAATTAGGAAGCTCTGGAGGGTTAGAGTTCTTTGTCTTTCCTACTGATTTCAAAGAAGGGCTTCCCCATCCAAGGGAATTCCAGCCTGTAACATAGACAGAATACTCTGTATCTTCCGCCAAGTTTTCAATTTTGAAGCTGTTTTCCTTAATAATGCCAGTACCACCTGTTTTTTCATCTGCCACAAAGCCTGCAACAGCCGGCTGATAATCACTTCCTGTTTCACTGTTTTTCTTATAGTACACCATATAACCGCTTGCATCATCCATATCCTTCCATGTAACATGAAGGAAATTGCGCCCTGCAGTTAATTTAACATTATCTGGTGAAGCAGGCTTTGCCTGTGGTTCCGGCATCCCAGACTGTTCATTTGACCAAGGGCTCTTCCAATCACCATTTACTGAGCGCACCTTCACCTTATATGTCTCAAAGTTAATAAGTGATTCCGTTTGAATAGAGCTTGCGATATAACTGTTGCCAGGAACCTTAACTGTGTCGCTCATTACCTTTCCAGATTTTCCTGCAGGTCCTTCAATATAAAGCTCATACCCCGTCACATTGTTCTGTGCAGACCATGTTACGCTAAGCTGTTCATTGCCAGGTTTCAACGCGGAAAGTACCGGGACATTAAGCTCTGGAGCTGGAATTCTTTTATCCATATCATTTACAAATTCCACCTTTGCAATGTCAGCAAGCTTTTTATCTTTCCGGGTGCCAGTAATCTGAATGATTACCCTTTTAACTGCTATCTGACCGCCAAAATCCAGTATCAGAGAACCATCTGGTTCCGTTTTGACAGATGCTGCCCTCGCTGCAGTTTTCAGATATCCTATGCTTGTTTTTTTAGCACTGATATTGTCCTGATTTTTTAGGGAAAACGTTTCTGTTTTCCCATTTTCCAGCTCAACGACAGCTTCACCTGATACGATATCACTAACCGTTATGCCATCCTCCTGCACAAAAGGAGATAAAATCTTTATTCCGCCGATTTTAGGTGCAGAAACCCCGGTGCCGCCCTCTGCCAGTACAAACTCCAGGCCGACCGGGTTACTTCCAGATATTTCCCTATTATCTGCAGGTGTCAACGTAACACTTTTATTGTCAAGCAGGGCTGATGCATCATTGCCCAGAACAGACGTCCCACTGGCAGGGATTACATCATTGGACATCCACAGCTTCTCTACCAGCGATTCTTGGGGTTTCTCGCCAATATTTTGTACCACCATCTGCAGATCGGCAATATCCGTTTTGCCATCATTATTCAGGTCATAATTTTTATTTGCAGTATTTTCCCTGATAAGCTCTAAGAGACTGTCCGTATCTTCTTTATTAATCGTCCCGTCCCCATTCACATCGCCTACCTGAAGCCATCCAAGCGTTGCCCCTTCTTTTCCCGTGTCAACCTTTGTTGCACACAGAAGGAGCTTATGTGCCCAGCCAGGCTCCACTGTAACATTCTGAGTATATGTAGCAAACTTTTCTGCCTTAACCGTGACAGTCTGCTCCCCTGCTGCTACATTTTTAAAACACGCGAGAAGAGAAACTGATTTGTTCGCAAAATCTAGTTCCTTCGTTTCCCCATTACACTCTACTGTTACTTTTCCCGTATACTCTAAGAACGGGTGTACTTCAATTTCCAGGTTGCCATCCGTTTTCTGGGCGGCCCTTGTTCCAGAAGACAGAACCTTTGCAGGCTGTACTTCTGAGAAGATTCCAGTATCCGCCGCTTTAGCAAATGCCTTCTGAACTGGTACAGCAAAACCTGTGAATGACTGTAGAAGCAGACAGCCAGTAAGTAATGTTGCAATTTTTTTCCTCATACTTATATTCCTTTCTATTTAATAATATGTTTTGAACCAAAAAGCGCATCACCTACTTAGATGCGTCAAAAAACACTTTAGCATTTTTTTACTAGCAACCAACACAAAATGGTGTTTCCTATAGGTGAAACAAACACTTTCTTATACTTTAGTATGCACGTAACACCATTCTATTCAAAATGGCATTGGATTTATATGGTAATATTATTATATAAAGACGAAATTTGCAATAGATTTTATGAAATACAAATGACCCGTAGACCGGCAAACTATTCCCATATCCTATGATGCAAAAAAGCCTCTGGCTTTTTTGTTGGTGTACCACTACATTTGACGCAATTTCCTATAATACCAAAAAGGGTACCCAACTCAACGGGTACCCTTTCCTTGGCTCAATTTAATCTATCTACTAGTAGCGTGCATAATATCCTGTCCATGCTACCCCTGATTTAACTGTTTTACCGCCAATCTTTGCACAGGAGTAAATTCGAATATAATATTTCTTTCCTTTCTGAATCTTTTTCCCCTTAAACTTAGACAGAGAGACACTCCGGTTTCCTGGTTTCGCTGTCTTAATCTTTTTGTAACCGCTATTTTCACTGGTAGACATAAATACTTCATATTTTGTTACACCTGCTACCTTACTCCAGTTAAACTTCAATGCACTGCTACTCCTATCTGTAGTAACTTTTGATGGCATTCCAATATACCTGCAGTCAGACCAAGGGCTGTAAACCTTCTTCGTCCCACAATCAACAAAAGTGCGGACACGGTATTGATAGAATGTGCCATTCACGATATCTGGAATTCGGAAACTAGAACCTGTCTGTGTATATGTCTTTTTGGCTTTTCCGGCAGTGTTTAAAAACTGAAGCTGATATCCATCAACGGAACCAGTTTTTGCAATACCGATATAATAGACATTTATATTATTAAATACAGTGTCAATATTAAAAGAGCCGACCCCAATTTTCCCGGAAAGTGTTTTATAAAATTCATATTTACCAGAACCACGCGCCACAAACCCTGTGGATGACTTTCTACATGCATAGGTATTACACTGATAACTAGTTCCTGCATCCAGTTTTCCTTCTACAGTAACTTCCGGCGTATCAGAAACACCAAGCGGAACATCATTTCCAGACAGATAGACAGAATAATAGTTTGCACCAGAATTGCTGCCGCCATTAAACTTCACAGAAAAACCTGACTTTGTCGCATTGCTCTGTGTTACTGTTATACCACTTACATCTGGCGCTGTAACAACCTCCACCGGATCAGAAGCTTCAGAGTATATTGTACCTGTATCATTTAGCCAGCTCCAATCCTGATACCCTGTCACCCTCACATAATAAGAACTGCCAGATGACAACGAGAATACACTTGCCTCTGTATTTGCAGTATCTTCCATCCGAACCCATTTCAAAAGATCATCACTAAACTCAATAACATAGTGGTCACAGCCAAGGCTCTTATCCCAGCTCATCTTTACAGTATGATCTCCTGCATCCACCTGTTTTACTCCGGTAATTTTAGAAGCAGCTTCTGCATCCATTTTAACCGCAAACGTGATTCCTAATGCCATCGCAACAAATACTGCCGCCTTTTTCCATTTTTTCATAAAATACCCTCCATTTAGCCACAACCTGCAAGTCTATGGCCACAAGTTTGTAAGTGAAGGATTTGTCTTTAACTCATACTTCACTCTTCTCTTAGTTTACACCAACTGACTCTCCACCACTTCCAGAGCCTTCTTTAGGGCATCGGTAATGCCATCTGGATTCTTACCGCCTGCCTGAGCCATATTTGGTCGGCCGCCGCCGCCACCGCCAACTAGCGAAGCAATCTCCTTAATCAGATTCCCGGCATGGGCTCCTTTTTTCATCGCCCCATCTGTAGCCATCGCAAGCAGCGTTACCTTGCCGCCATTCGCAGAAGCTAACACAACAACTCCCTCGCCAAGCTTTTCCTTCATCTGATCCCCAAGATTCCTAAGCCCATTCATATCAACGTCCGGCACATCCATTGCGAGTACCTTAATACCCTGAATCTCCTGAATCTGGCTATCCACATCGCCCACCGCATCATTTGCAAGCTTTGCCTTTAATTTCTCATTTTCACTGTGGAGAGATTTTATCTCCTCCTGCATTGCCTGAATCTTCTTCGCCAGATTTTCTGGCTCAGATTTTGCCGCTGCTGCCGCCGTGGAAAGTTCAGACTCTATAGATTCATAATACCTCATAAGCCCTTCCCCAGTCAATGCCTCAATTCGGCGCACACCTGCCGCCACACCACTTTCCGAAACAATCTTAAAATAAGAAATATCACCTGTATTCTCCACATGTGTACCGCCGCAGAGTTCTACACTAAAATCTCCCATCTGCACAACACGCACTGTATCGCCGTATTTCTCACCAAATAGTGCCATCGCACCAGTTTTCTTTGCCTCTTCAAGCGTCATTTCTTCTGTGACAACTGCTAAACCTGCAGCAATCTCCTCATTAACAATCTGCTCTGTCTTTTTAATCTCCTCTGGAGTCATCGCAGAAAAATGAGAAAAGTCAAAGCGCAGCCTGTCCGCATCCACATAAGAACCCGCCTGCTCTACATGAGAACCTAAGACCATGCGGAGCGCCTTTTGTACCAGATGGGTTGCACTGTGGTTCTTTCCAGTTGAAAGGCGGTTTTTCTGGTCTACATTTAAAGAAACCATGTCACCTACCTTAAACATACCCTTTATAACAGCCCCAACATGGCCAATCCTGCCGCCCTGCAGTTTAATGGTATCCTTTACCTCAAATTCACTGTCGCCCTCAAAAATCCTGCCGACATCTGCCTGCTGCCCGCCCATCGTTGCATAAAATGGTGTTTCCTCAACAATTATTGTGCCATTCTGCCCATCTGTCAGTGCCTGTACCACCTCATCCTCTGTAGTGAGCACACTAATCTTTGAATTATGTGAAAGCTTATGATACCCCACAAACTCACTGGTAATTTCTGGATCAATCTGCTGATAGACTGTCTCCTCCGCACCCATATAATTTGTTGTCTTTCTGGCCTTTCTTGCTTTATCCTTCTGTTCTTTCATGGCATTTGCAAAGCCTTTTTCATCCACACAGAACCCTTTCTCTTCCAATATCTCAATTGTCAGGTCAAGCGGGAACCCATACGTATCATACAGTTTAAATGCATCCTCACCAGACAGCTCATTCTTCCCTGTACTAGAAAGTGACTCCTGCATCTGCGAAAGAATGGATAACCCCTGGTCAATGGTTTTATCAAATTTACTTTCTTCCTGTGTCAGTACCTGAACAATAAACTCCCTTTTTTCCTCTAACTCTGGATAACCATCCTTTGACTCTGCAATCACAGTCCCGGCAAGTTCCGCCATAAACTGTCTGTCAATCCCAAGCTTCCGTCCGTGGCGGACAGCGCGGCGAATAAGACGGCGCAGCACATAACCGCGTCCCTCATTGCTTGGCATTATGCCGTCGGAGATCATAAAGGTAGCAGAACGGATATGATCTGTAATCAGGCGGATAGAGATATCTTTTGCCTCATCCTCCTGATATGCCGCACCAGCTAAGGAACAAATCTTGTCACGGATTGCTTTCATCGTGTCAATATCATAGACAGAATCTACATCCTGCACAACGACGGCAAGACGCTCAAGCCCCATGCCGGTATCAATATTTTTATTTTCCAGTTCTTCATAATTTCCTTTGCCATCCCCGTCAAACTGGGTAAACACATTATTCCAGATTTCCATAAAACGGTCACATTCACAGCCAACTTTACAATCTGGTTTGCCGCAGCCATATTTTTCACCGCGGTCGTAATAAATCTCTGAGCAAGGTCCACAAGGCCCTGCGCCATGCTCCCAAAAATTGTCACACTCGCCATTCTCATCACGGTAAAAACGGGTAATCTTGTCCGCAGGAACCCCGATTCCCTTTGTCCAGATATCAAATGCCTCATCATCTTCCCCATATATTGATGGATAGAGACGTTCCGGATCCATTCCCAACGTTTCTGTCAAAAATTCCCATGACCAGTGAAGCGCCTCCTTTTTAAAATAATCTCCAAACGAGAAGTTTCCAAGCATCTCAAAAAAAGTAAGATGACGCGCTGTCTTTCCTACATTCTCTATATCACCAGTACGCACACACTTTTGGCATGTCGTCACACGTCTCTTAGGCGGAATCTCCTGCCCGGTAAAATATGGCTTTAAAGGCGCCATCCCCGCATTAATCAGCAAAAGGCTGTTGTCATTATGCGGCACCAGCGAAAAACTTTTCATTGCCAAATGTTCCTTACCTTCAAAAAACTCCAGATACATTTTTCGGAGTTCATTTACACCGTACTTTTCCATGATGTTCTCTCCCTTTCTGCGCTGCCCCTGTCCATCCGTATCTGCCGCGCTTGACTGCACATATCAAATGCATATTATTCCAATCAATTCATTATATGGTATGCTCCCTGGTCTGTCAATATTTTCAAACACGCCCTACAGAGCCACATATACAAGACTCCGCCGGCATAGTTATCAGATACGAAAAAGCTCCATCAGCTCATCCTTTGAAAGCTGGTTCACAAAAACCTCCCCGGAATCAATCACATGGTCTGACAGCTCTTTCTTTCTCCGCTGAAGCTGATAGATTTTCTCCTCTATGGAGTCTTTCATCACATATTTAATAACATGCACTTTCTTATTCTGCCCAATGCGGTAGGCGCGGTCTGTCGCCTGTTCTTCTACAGCAGGATTCCACCACGGATCAAAATGGATCACCGTATCGGCGCCAATTAGGTTCAAACCTGTTCCTCCTGCCTTTAGGGACACCAGAAATACCTTTACCACACCTTCATTAAACTCCTTTACATAGCGCTTCCTGTCTGCTGCCTTCGTTGAGCCGGCCAGATAAAAATAAGCAATCCCGGCCTCGTCAAATGCCTCCGCGATTAACGACAGCATTGATGTAAACTGGGAAAATACAAGCACGCTATGCCCCCCATCCAAAATATCTGGAAGCTGCTCCATCAAAAGATCTAGCTTGCCGCTGCCCCCTGTATAGTTCTCTACAAAAGTACCCGGATGGCAGCAAATTTGACGGAGCCTAGTCAGGGCTGACAAAATCTGAATCCTATCAGAACCACTCTGGATACCTTTTTGCTCCTGCATTTCTTCCTGGATTCTGGATAGATAAGAGAGATAAATCTTCCTCTGTTTCCCCGTCATCTCCGCCATATGCATTGTCTCCGTCTTATCTGGAAGCTCCTTTAACACCTGTTTTTTCATGCGCCGCAGGATAAATGGCTGGATACGCGCCTTTAACTCCTGCATCACCGACTCATCCTCCCCACGCATAATCGGCTTCTCATAAATATCGCTAAACTTGTGATAGCGCGGAAAAAAGCCCGGCATTACAAAATCAAAAATAGACCAAAGCTCTGAAAGTGCATTCTCAATCGGCGTCCCTGTCAGGGCAAAACGATGTTTTGCAGAAACCGCTTTGACAGATTTCGCACTGAGGGAGCTTGGATTCTTAATAAACTGTGCTTCATCAATAAAGAAATGACTAAACTCAATCTCCCTGTACCATTCAATATCCTTGCGAATCAACGGATATGTCGTGATCAGCACATCCACCTCCGCCGAACCGTCAATGGCGGCATGGCGCTCCTCTGGTGTTCCCGCCACAATACATGTCTTAATATGCGGTGCAAATTTTTCAAACTCATCCTGCCAGTTATAAGCAAGGGACGTCGGACAGACAACCAGCGACTTATCTCCCGGATTTGAACATATATACACAATTGCCTGCAATGTCTTTCCAAGCCCCATATCATCCGCCAGAATACCGCCCATATTATAGTACGCCAGCGTCTTTAACCATTGAAAGCCCACAACCTGATATGGACGCAGTTTCGCCTTCACATTGCCCGGCACTTGCCATTTTGCCTTTTCCGGCGAATGAATCTGCTCAATTAGCTTTCGGTAGGAGTCTTCTTTCTGAATCCGGTTGCCCTTTGGCAGCAAATCCTCCAGAAAAAAGGCCGCAGATTTTGAAAGGCGCACCTGCCCATTCTGTTCCAGCATGCCATTCTCCAAAATCCAGGAAAGGGTACGAAACTCCCTGCCATTCTCCTGCAAATTCACAAATGCACCGCTTTTTAAACGGTAATACCTCTTTTTTAAGCGGATTGCCCTAAAAAATTCTTCTAATTCCTCCTTTGGCACCTGGGAATACTCCAAATCCATTTCCAGAAAATCAATGCCAGTATCCAGCCTAACTTTACCGGAAATGCTGCCCGCTTTTTTTACTGATGCCATCTTAAATGCCTTGGAATAAAACACTTCAAAATTGTCCGTTAAAAGGCTCATTTTCTCTGTCATCAACTCAAAAATATCCTCTTCGCGCCGCAAAAGAAATGTATCATCCGTCACTTTAAAATTTAGGTTATACAAAATCCTGGTAAGCCTCTCCTCCTCCTCTTTATCCCGCACCAAAATATATTTGCCAGAAGGCGCAGGGTGCAGTGGATTTACCTGATAGCTGCCATAAAGAAAATGAATCTCCGCCTGAACATAATATTTTGTCTTTGACTGCATAATATCCAGATAAAGCTGTGGATTTAATGGCTCTACAATATAACTATTCTTTAGTTCCACTGGAACCGCAACACGCATCGTCTTTTTAATAACTGGAAGAACCTTCTCAATAAACGCACTCTTATTCTCCCCGCGGAATTCTAATACCCTGTCCTCCTCTGCAAAAAGTGTTGAGTAGAATGGCAAAATATTACAAACATAATCTTTTTCTGGAAGATAAAGACAATTATCATAGTAAAGAATACTGCCATCCTCGCAAAGCGAGGTTATCTTCTTTTCACTGGCACATTCTAACAAAAGCGCCTCGCCCTCCATCTTAAGCTCTAGGGCAAGCTCAGGATTTCCAACCACTACGGCTGTTTCCTTAGACGGCCTCCCATAGAGTGACAGATTACAATCCATTCCTGCGCAAAGCCTCAAAACCTTCACTAACATCTTTTTGGAAAGCACAAGCTCCTGCCTGTTAAACAAATTGGAATAGTATGTCTTGCCAAGTGTCTCTTGTATCTCATATATTTCCGTCAAATAATCTAAGATAAGCACTGACTGCCCATCAAATTCACATTCGCCCGGAATATAACAAAATTCCTTTCCAAGCTTTATTGTCTTTTCCTCATAATAATCCTCTATAAATTTTTTGGTATTGGAGACTTTATACATCTTGCCGCAGCCCGCTGTCAGCCCAAGATATGCTTTGGCATTCTGCTCCTTTAAAAATTCTGGGACCGAAATCTGTAGATGGACTTGGTAATACTGTGGCGTCAGACGCCGATATTCCCTCTTTCTAAAATACTCCACAATCTGATACGCCATCTTATCTTCTGGCTCTTGTGTCTCGTTGATCTCCTGCCGCTGCTGATAGTCGGCAATAAACAAAAGCGTTGCCACCACATGCTTACATGCCCCGGTATATTTTACGGAAGCCGGACAGTTACAAGTATAGACAATCTCTTCCTCCTCCGGCTGGATTGTCACAGCATAAAGATTCCCCCCCTTTACAAAAGAGCGGTACTGCTTATTTGCCTCATTCCATGTTACTTTTGTTACGGCATGCGCAGCATAATAACGCATACCCCGGTAATATACAGTTTCTGAAGATGCCATCTGCCTGATTATTTCATGCGTAATCTTCTGCATATTGATTCCCCATTCTGCGCAATTCCCGCGCATCAAATTTTAGATTAAATTCGGCTAATATTTTGACTCTTTCATTGTCATTAGTTCTTGAGTAAATGCATTTTATCGGCAAGAATAGACATCCTACGCCCCATCGGGAATTCATATAATTCCTGACGGCTTAAGCCGCCCATCTTTAATACCAGCACAAAATAGACACCCACCGCAACTATAATTGCTGGAAATACGGCAATATAAATATTATGCGTCAAAAGGAATATCCCCTGGTATACCAGATACGTCATAACACCCATCACAAAAGATGCCAGGAGCGGGATACAAAATGTCTTTGTCACTTCCTGCTTAAATCCAAGATTCCTGCTGACAGATTTCCCGTTTAGATAGCAGATTAAAAGCGGATATGTCACATTTCCGATTACCAGCGCATAAGCGCCGAGGTCCGTATACTTTAGCAGCGCAAACACAAGCCCTACATGGATGATCAGAGAAGCCAGCGAGTGGACTGCCGGCTGGTTCATCCTGTCAATGCTCTGAAGCACCCCGCTCGTCACAGTCGATAGTGCATAAAAGATAATACAAGTAGAACCCGTCATTAACATTGTGGCCCCTACCTCGTAATTTGTACCATGAAACAGCATCCTTACGATTGGCATAGCCAGCACTGCCAGCCCCATAGCAGACGGAAATGCAATCAGCATATTAAACTTCACGGCAAGAGACACCTTTTTCTTTACGTCCTTTCTGTCATCCTTCATATAAGATGCAACAAGGCCAGGCACCATAGAAGATGCAATTGCCGTCGAGATCGCAATTGGAACGCTGACAAGGATACGGTAGTTTGTACTATAAACACCGAGCATAGAACTCACTTCCCTGCCACTCTGTCCTTTGGAATCCATTACCGCATTAAACAAAGTTACGTCTACAATTCCACTAAGCTGATAAACTGTCTGGCTCAATATGATTGGAATTACCGTACAAAAGATTAACTTGTATGTCATTCCAAGCGTCTGGTTTGTAGAAAGACGGTCCCTCCTCTTTTGCTTCTCCATTACTGGACGATAGAGAAGGTACACAAAAAAAAGGATGAGAAATGCACTGAGCGCGCCAAAACACGTCCCCAAAGTGCCACCCGCGGCTCCCCATGCCGATATCTTATTAGACGCACTGTGCTGTTGCATCAAAATATAGGCGGCTGCAACACTGACAACTGCATTAATCACCTGCTCTAGAATCTGTGAGACAGCCGTAGGCATCATAGTTTTCCTGCCCTGAAAAAGACCGCGCAGAACTCCCATCACAGCAACTATAAATATAGTAGGCGCTAAAATCCGAAGAGGGATTGCGATCCCCCGGTATTTTGAAAAAAATTGCTTCTCCAACATATCTGCCCCGAAGAATACGAACAGAGCTGCCGCACCCCCAGAAAGAACAGAAAATACCATAGAACAGTTAAAAATATGG
Organism: uncultured Lachnospiraceae bacterium; assembly: GCA_910585905.1. Lineage (GTDB taxonomy): Bacteria > Bacillota > Clostridia > Lachnospirales > Lachnospiraceae > Butyribacter. The sequence goes on along the minus strand of CAJUID010000029.1, from coordinate 5,329 downwards.
TAGGCATCCCTGTAACGCCTCTGCGCACATTTTGCTGAAACCATTTTAGAGACTGCCATTGGCATCCCATAGGAAGAAATGATCAATAATATATTATATATTTCAAACGCTGCAGAATAGACCCCATTTCCCTCATCCCCGATAATATTTGCCATAGGGATGCGGTAAACCAGGCCAATCATTCGGACCAGTATTGATGCTGCAGCCAGCACACTGCCCTGTTTTAAAAAATTTGTTGTTTTCGTTTTCTCTGAGGCTTCCATCCAAATTTTCTCCATTCCGCGCCGTATTATGGAACGGCGCAAAAAATGCCAGTCGGCAAATAATTTCTGGCACCGTTTTTAATTCCAAATTACTCTCTCGTAATTCCCATATCCTGTAAAATCTTCTCCTGCTTTTCCTCCATAAGCTCCCGCTCATCTTCCTCCATATGGTCATATCCCATCAGATGAAGCATACTGTGCGCAGTCAAAAACGAAATTTCACGTTCCAGAGAATGTCCATACTCTTTCGCCTGCTCTTTTGCCCGCTCCACCGAAATAACAATATCGCCAAGCAGCAGCTCACCGGATTCCAGATTAAAATATTTTGTCTTTGCTAGCGGCTCGTCTAAATGCGAGAAATCTCCTGGACTGTCATAATCAATCATAGGAAACGAAAGCACATCCGTAGGGGCATCTAACTCCCGGAATTCTTTATTCAACGCTCGGATGCCCTCATTATCCGTTAAAGTCAGATTGACTTCACACTCATAAGGGCAATGCTCCGCCTCCAAAACATTCCTAATCACCTTTGTCAACAGTGCCTCATAATCAAAAGAAAGCTCGTCCTCCGCATCCTTATCAAATAAGATTGTCATGCCTGTCCTCCCCAACCGTAAAGAAATTCTTTGACGTACACTTACTGCCTCCCGCTTTATTGGTACAAACAACCAATATTAAGCGTCTGGCTCTGCAAACGTATTTTCAATGTAAAACTCTTTTAATGTCTGTATTTGCTCTACCGTCATGCCCGCATACTGTAAGTTTCCTTTTTCCAGACGGTTCTGGAAAATACTTGTCACCAGATGTGTATCTGAAATCTTTGCACGCCTTCCACTCTTTGTCAGATATTCACTGGTAGAGATAATACAATCGCACAGCATAACAACAGCAGCCTCCGCGCTCTTTGGAAGCTCAAAGCCTGTACTGTGCTGGCGCATCACATCTAAAAGCTCATTTGGGAAATGATATTCCTTTCCAAGCCTGCTCCCCGCTTCAATGTAATCCTCTTCATCCTCAATACGCCCAATCTCATGATAAAACCCACCTGCTTTGGCAAGCAGCGCATCCCCGCCTATTGCCTGCGCAGCATTCCATGACAGTTCCCCAATTCTTACAGAATGCTTATACAATGTATCTGAATAAACCTCCATTCGCTTTAACAGATCAAAATCTGATTCTGTAATCTCTTCAAGAAATGCCTTTCTATCCTCGTCTTCGGTCCGCGGTTCTTCCTCTTCTGAACGGTTCTCCTCGGTGACAACACCAGCTGACTCTTCCACTTCTGTCTGAGAAATATCTTCCCCGCCTGCTCCTTCTAACACTTCCTGCCCTGCCGCAATTTTTTGCAGATAGAGATAACCGCAGCCGACAAAGAAAAGTATACTTACGAATTCCATCAAAATTGTAACAATCTGGGCACTCATCTCATTTAGGTCAAAACCATAAACCACACACTGCAGCACGCCATCGCTCGCAAGCAGGATCATGGTAAGGTATGGAATGGTCTCCACTGCTTTTAGCTGGGAAAACAGCAAAGCAAGAACGATCCCCATCAGAATATATGCTGCAAAAGGATAAAAATTTTCATCCTGCGGAAACAGCACAAGTACATATTGAATCATAATAAATAAATGCGTTGCTACCGCCACTTCCATTCCGCTTGTCAAAGCGGCCACAACAACCGCTAACATCCAAAAAATCCCAAGTGGAAATCCGGCTCTCACGCCTAAAAATACAAAGGATAGGAAAAGGCTGCCAAAATACAATAGCGGCATATTTATTTTGTGGTAAAAATTCCTCTCATTTACCCGCAAACAAGTAAGATAGACTGTCGCTAAAATCAGTGCAATGACAAACTCAGACAGGATGCTTAAGACATCTGCCTTTTGAATCATGCCGTATATCCCAGAACTGGCCAGCGGTGCTGCATAAAGAAGCATCATGCATGCCAGGTCTCTCTTTTTATCGTTCCACATTTGCAATCTATTTCCTCCTATCAGTTTCCGCGGCTACGCCTGTTACGTCGTCCCCCATCCCCTGATTTTCTCTCCCCTGACTCCGTTTTTTTCGCGGATGCTATCTGTTTTTTTCGCTCCTGCCGTTTCTCAAAATCATCATATGCCGACACAATCTTCTGTACCAATGGATGGCGGACAACATCCCGGTTTGTCATATACGAAAAACCAATATCCTCCACTTTTCCCAGTACCTCCAAAGCCTGCTCCAGCCCTGATTTTGTCTCAAAAGGCAAGTCCTTCTGTGTCAAATCACCTGTCACGATTACCTTGGAGCCAAAGCCGATACGTGTCAAAAACATTTTCATCTGTGCCGGCGTAGTGTTCTGGGCCTCATCTAATATGATAAAAGAGTTGTCCAATGTCCTGCCGCGCATATAGGCAAGAGGCGCTACCTCAATCAGCCCCTTTTCCACATTCCGCTGGTAACTCTCCGCCCCCATAATCTGATAAAGGGCGTCATATAACGGCCTTAAATACGGGTCTACCTTACTCTGAAGGTCACCGGGCAAAAAGCCCAGTTTTTCCCCCGCCTCAATCGCCGGCCTCGTTAAAATAATCCTTCCGACCTCATCGCGCTTAAACGCCTCAACCGCCATAGCCATAGCAAGATATGTCTTGCCCGTTCCCGCGGGCCCAACGCCAAAAACTATCATTTTCTTTCGGATAGAATCGACATATTGCTTCTGCCCCGCTGTTTTTGGTTTTATCGGTTTTCCCTGAATGGTATGGCAGATAATATCGGAATCTATCTCTGCCAGATTTGTCTGGCTGTGGTCCATCGCCAGCCCAATCGCATAGTTTACATTTTGTTCTGTAATGGTATTCCCCCTTCTGGAAAGCTCCAGAAGCTGCATCAGAATTCCCTCCGCCTGCTTAACGCTCGCAGCACTGCCAACCAGTTTTAGATTACCGTCGCGCGCCACCATCGTAACATTCAGGCTTCTTTCGATTTTTTTAATATTGGAGTCAAAACTTCCAAATATATTTTTTTCATGTTCTACCGGTATCTCAATTACCGTTTCCATTATCGCCATCTGCTTCATTTTCCTTATATACAATTTTCTTTTTCGTTATTGTGCGGTATGTCTCCTGCTCTTTCCAGAAAACCAAATTCCCTTTATACTGATAGTCTTCCCTATGATTCTCAAACGAAACATCTTGTTCTTTTAGAACATAGCCTGCCTCTTTTTTCTGCTGCAGGTAATATGCAAAACGTTTTTCCAGAATCTCCTCTGCCTCTTTTGCAGAATACACCTGTCTTTGATAAATAATTTCCCGGAATGTTTTCACAGAGTGTGACACTGGAAATCGCTGGGACAAAAATGGGCACAACTTCCCACCTTCACGGATTATATCATATTTTTCAAAAGTTTCCAAATTTTTTAAAGGATTATAGTAAAAAAACTTCGATTCCCCTACCTGCAGTTCATATACCCGGCGCTCTCTTCCCGTATAGACCTTCTTTTCATAACGCTTTGCCAGGCTGTCCTTGTAATGCTCTTTTACCGACAGAACGACATTTCCCTCCGCATGGACAAAATCCTTTTCTACGAGTTCCTGATTGTCCCCAAAAATATCTACTACGCCAGAAATTAAAATTTTTCCCTTTTTTACTTTATCTTTCGCTTTTACCTTTGCCGTCCCATTTCTGGTAACAATAGATACCACTTCGCCTGCTTCCTCTGCTATCAAATGGCCTTTCTTTTTCTTTTTCTCCTTGCTGACCAAGAGCACTTCCTTCATGCGGATAAAGATTTTACTGCCTTTCTTTTCAACAGAACACCAGCCGACATCATTATATTTCCGTCGAATCTGTTCTTCCAGACGGCTGCATTCTAATGCATTCCCCGGCATCCCCCCATAAACATCAATGGAATCTAAATATTCCATAACGCTTTCCTCCGTATGGTATGACTGTCCCTCTACAGAAATCCCCCATATCCTGGTTGACAGAAAAATGACCAACGCAAAACAGAGTACAATGCCTAGACAAAGGCTTGCCCTACGTTTCATCTGGTCGATTAAAAATGGCAGCCCATAGCGCTTTACCACAATGGGATGTACTTTACACTTTCTTGCCACCGGACGCAGACGGTAAAAATCCCTGAGCGCAATCCGAAAATACAATATATTGTCCTTTGGATCCCAATAGAGTTGCCATAAGATAATCCCCCTATTCCGGCATAGGTTCACAAAACGCTCTACATTGTTCCCCTGTATCCTTACCTTTAGATAACCGCCAATCCATCCAAATATTCTATGTACCATAAGTTCCTGTTTCCTTTCCTGCCCTGGCGCAATTTACAGATACGCCCTGGTATCTATGTTCCATTTCTTTGTTGTGCTTCTTTGTTGGATTGATATCAAATCCTGCCAATCACCTTAATGGTATTCCACCGAGGAAATATCACCCATTACACACATGCCATCATCACGGAAATAAGCGATCACAAGATTTTTTCCGACAATATGAATCCTGACTGTCTTTGTCTGAATCCTGATCAGCTCCTCGGTATATTCTATTATATTTCGATAATTCTCCACACAGAACCTATGTGTCCCATAGCCCATTACAATCGGCGCCTGGGCAATGATATCCTCGGATATCCGAAGCTTTTTTGAAATTGCGCTCGCTATAACCGGTTCACCAGTAGACGGTGCGGCATCCGGCTTTTTGGAATGCCTGTGTTTTGACGGGCGCATTGCATTTTTCCCTCTCACAAAATTCCCCTTTTCTGCCACTGCTTTTTTGATAATTCACTTGAAACACGCTCTAAAGTTTCTCACCATAACATTGTATGCAGGAAAATGCCCAATGTGACCAAACAGATCAATTTGGCATAAGGGCTTAAGGGATTCTTTCATGTACCCTTCTTAGGGATTTGACTTTCCCCATTTTTTATGAAGGGATAATCTGCGGTTATCCATAACACATATCATTCACCAATTTTGCTCTGTGTACATGATTTCATTCCGTATTCCAATGGAACAGCCGGGAATGCAGCCTCATCTGGCAACGCTACGCTTTGAGGAAGGTCTAATGCTTTG
>CAJUID010000028.1 GCA_910585905.1 uncultured Lachnospiraceae bacterium | reverse complement strand
AAGTGCAGGAGTCAGGGTAGTAGGATGGAGTTCAGTATGCAGTTTTGAAGGTATCGTTTTATAAAAGGGCATTAGCGTTGGCTATGCCCTTTTTAATATATATAATGTATGGATGCTCTTTAGACAATGTTCTTTCCTATTTATAATATAGAAGATCAGTTAGCTCTAAAACAATTTCGCGTATAGTTTTTTTGGAGCAGTCTATCGTAATATCTGCATATTTTTCATAGAGAGGGGTACGTTCTTCATATAAATCTTTCAGTGTTTGCTCAGAATGGATTGCAACACCTCTTTCCGTCAAATTACCTAGACGGTTTTGTAGTTCTTCGTAGTCTAATTTTAAATAGAATACAGAGCCAAGTGATTTTAGGTGCATCATGGCTTCTATGCCATAAATTACACTTCCTCCTGTAGCGATAATTGTATGCTCTGTCAGAATGCTAGTGTTTACTTCATTTTCTAATTTTTTAAATACATCAAGTCCTTTTTCTTCAATAATTTCGTGTAAGAGTTTTTTTTCACGTTCTTGCATTAGTAAATCAGAATCTAAAAATGCATATCCTAATTTTTTGGCAAGGACAACGCCAACTGTACTTTTTCCGGCGCCAGGCATACCAATTAAAATAATATTATCCATCTTTAATACCTCATATTTGTAAATGTATGTTTTTAATTTTAGCGGAAATATTTTTTTGTGTCAAACCTTTGCGAATTAACTTTACAAGAACGGCACTTTTCGTTATCATAGATAGGATAAAATATTTAATGTAAAGGTGGACAAGGTTTCACTTTCAGAAATGGAGGATATTATGGCACAGAACCCAGTAGTTACATTTGAGACAACAGCAGGGACAATAAAGGCGGAACTTTATCCGGAGATTGCTCCAAATTCCGTAAATAACTTTATTTCATTGATTCAAAAGGGATTTTATGATGGTATTATTTTTCATAGAGTAATATCAGGGTTTATGATTCAAGGTGGTGATCCAGATGGCGTTGGTACCGGCGGGCCAGGTTATTCTATTAAAGGAGAATTTGCGCAAAATGGTTTTGAAAATAACTTAAAGCATACTAGGGGTGTGCTATCTATGGCGCGTTCCCAGATGCCTGATTCAGCAGGTTCCCAGTTTTTTATTATGCATCAGGATGCACCGCATTTAGATGGGGCGTATGCCGCGTTTGGAAAAGTGACAGAGGGAATAGAGGTTGTTGACAAAATAGCAGGGACTGATACAAATTATATGGATGCTCCGATAGATCCACAGATTATGAATAAAGTGACAGTGGATACATTTGGTGAAGATTATCCAGAACCGGAGAAATGTTAGTATTATGTATTGGATGGCTTCTATTTTTTGAAGTTCTATTTGACAGGAGATACCGAATAAGATAAAGTGGTAGGGGATTTTGTCTGGGCAATTTTGTCCAGACATGCCCTAAAGTGCCGCGTAGACCGATATCTCGCAGAAGGCTGTGGAGATGTTGAATTGACTTTATAGAAATGGACAAGATTATAATGAGAGAAACAAGAACAAAGCAGATTATGCTCATTCTGGTTTTATCTGTTCTCGTACTTGTATGCCTAATCGTGGAAGCAGGCAGGAGAAATGTCTCTGACCATAGGACGGAAACAGTAAAAAGAGAAGAAACGAAAGAGCAGCAGGGGGGAAATGAAAAGGGGAAGGTAAAAAAGAAAAAGGTGACAGAGGATATTAATGTCAGAGTGCTTTTAATGACTGATCATTTTGCATCCCTTTTTCATAATAAAGTAAAGGTTACATCTACTAAGCCATTTACTGTTGCAGTAGACGGAAAGGAAAAACGGTATGGAGCGGGAGATACTATTCAATATTCTGCAGGGAACAATGCGCTGAAAAAGAAAAAGATTATTATTACGCCTTCAGATGGCGCAAAACTAAAAGTGTTGTCTATTGAACGGCAAAATATTCATCCTTCTTACCGTCATACTTTGCAGGTTACATGGAATAACAATGGGTTGTTATTGACCAATAAACTTCCGTTGGAAGAGTATTTATATGCAGTAGTGCCGAGTGAACTCTCAACAAGCAGCAAGATGGATGCTCTTAAGGCGCAGGCAGTTTGCGCCAGAAGTTATGCATACCAGCAGATGAAATCAACTCGGTATGACAAATATCATGCGGATTTGGATGACAGCGTTGCATGTCAGGTCTACAATAATGTACCAGAGGATTCAAGATCACGGAAAGCTGTAAATAGCACGAAAGGAATGGTTCTCACAAATAAAAAGGGAGCAGTGATTCAGGTATATTATTATTCTACTTCATGGGGATATTCCGCATCTGGGCAGGATGTCTGGAATACACCGTCTCAGGTTTCTTACCTGAAGGAATGTTTTCAAATTACCGAAAAGAGCCGTAAAAAAAGCGGCGTTCAGAGTTTGAACCTCTCGGAGGAAGAGAACTTTGAGAATTTTATTAATAAGACGTATTATGATACTTATGACAGTGATTCAGCATGGTATCGCTGGAGTGTTGTGATTGGGCGAAAGAGTCTTTCCAGAAGAATTGATGCGGCAGTTGCTTCCTGCTATGCCTCCAATCCTTCTCTTGTTTTGACGCAGAAAAAAAATGGAAGTTATGTACAGAAACCATTGAAGTCTCTTGGTATGCTGAAAAAGATACGTGTGGAAAAAAGGGAAAAAAGTGGTTTAGTTACAGAAATTGTTTTAGTGGGAAAGAAAAATGTGGTAAAAGTATGCACACAGTATAATATCCGCAAAGTGCTTGCACCAATTTATGAGCAGGTTACTTATAATGAAGGAAAATCGGAAACTACTATGTCGCTTTTGCCAAGTGCGGCGTTTTATATAGCGGATGCTGTTAAGGATGATGAGGCAGCATTTGAATTTATTGGAGGCGGTTTTGGCCATGGGGCTGGAATGAGCCAGTGTGGTGCTGAAAAAATGGCAAAGCTTGGAAAGGATTATCAGGAGATTCTTTCACATTACTTTGCGGGAACAAAGATTATGAGCTTAAATAAATTGAATGAGGAAATGTAAAGCCGTGATTTTTACTTGCTTTCTTTTATTTTTTGTTCTCTTTTCTGTTTTAAATGGTCATTTAGAATGCCACCAAAAAACAGAATATACATGCAGGCATAGAGCCATACCATTAGAAGTGCTATTGTAGTCATGGTGCCATAGAAGGCGGAGTAATTACTAAAATAGTCTACATAGTAGGAGTAGAGCCATGAAAAAAGAAGCCAACCCAGTGATGCTAGAAATGCTCCTGGGATGTGGCTGCGAAGCTTCCACTTACAATTCGGTAAAACGTAGTACATAAGAAGAAATATAATAAAAAGTGCAAAAAAACCGATTAACATTCTGAAATTTATAATATTTTTTGTGATAGAGGCAACAAACGGAAAGCTCTGGATAATATGTGTGTAAATCCAGTTGCCAAATACCAAAAGTCCAAGTGTGGCAATTAATAGTAGGGCAAAGAGTATGCTGTAGATAAATGCAAAAATTCGCAGCATAATGAAATTTCTGGATTCTTTTTGCTGGTACATTGAATTAAGGCCCTGGATCAGTGATAAAAATGATTTGGAACCAAGCCATACTGCACTAATAATAGAGAATGACAAGAGTTGCCCATTGCTTGCAGCATAGATATCGTGTATTAAGTTTCCAATAAAATCGTGAAAAGATAATGGAATAATATTTGGTAGAAAATCAGAAAAGAATTCTTCTGTTAATGGAGTAATCCGAAGGATGGCAAAAAGAAACAGCATAAAAGGAAAAAAAGACAACATAAAAAAGAATGCGGTGTGTCCAGAATGGATAGACAATGCACAATCTTCAATATGTTCGCCGAACTGTAAAAATAATTTAACTGGTTTCTTTGCCTGAACCTTTTCAATTATATTATTCATAACAATCCTCCTGATGAAATGATGAGAACTAAAAAACATAATGAAATCATTATAACACAAAAAAGGTTGAATTTGTGCGTAGTAGACAGTATGAGTAAAATAAAAGCTGCTGATTTTGCAGTGGCAGACGGTATAGGGGCTGGTTGTACACATAATGTTTAGAATGGCCGTGAATAGTAACTTCTAAAGATTAAGTGAAAATATGGTAACAAATATTGAAATTTGCCATATTTTAGTTATACTTAGGTGGTAGGGAGATTATTCTTATAAAGGTTGCAAATTTTGTGGGAATAGTTAGGTTGAGATTGTAATAATCTTAAGGCAGTAAAGAACACAGTTCAATAACTATTACGATTTCAACTTGGAAAAATGCAAAACAGCATTTTTCATGCCTATTTGAGCCGCCGCAGGCGGCACGAAGGATTTTTGCGGTATTTGAAACCTGTTGTTTTATTAGGATTTGTAGAAAGGATGAGAGGAAGATGCATAGTTTTCAGCCAGTTGATTTTGACCAGCTAGAGGTTAATCCATTTCATATGATAGGAAAGGACTGGATGCTTGTAACTGCAGGAAATGAGGAAAAAGCAAATACCATGACAGCGTCATGGGGCGGCGTTGGAGTTTTGTGGGGTAAAAATGTTGTGTACGTATTTATCAGGGAGAGCCGTTTTACCAAGGAATTTGTTGACAGAGAGGGATATTTTTCCCTAAGTTTTCCAGAAGGAAAATTCCGAAAGGAAATGAAATTTTTAGGCAGTGTATCTGGAAGAGATGAAGATAAAATAAAAGAAGCAGGGGTACATGTGGGATACCATAATGGAGTCCCTTATATTGACGAGGGGAGTATGATCATGATTTGCCGTGTTATGTCAAAAACTCCAATACGGAAGGATCAATTTCTTGATAATGCTATTGATAAGTTATGGTATGCATCTGGCGATTACCATGATATGTATGTTGCAGAGATTACAGATGTACTGGCACGGTAGATTAATTATTTGCTGATAATTCTTTGAGAGAACCGATACGAAGGTGTGTTGGTTCTCTTCTTAACTTGAGGGATAGGAGGGGGGACAATCATTAGCGGAGGTTATTTTTTAAAAAGTGGGATAGAAAAGAGGAGAAATGGAAGAGCAGAGTAAATTTTTGGAAACGTTACAAGAGATTAGGGCGATTGCTAATTCCCAGGGGAATCATTTGACTAAGGAAGAGATTAGAAAATATCTTGGTGAGGACGGGCTTTCCGAGGAAAAAATGCAAGCTGTGTATCATTATCTTGGTGAGAACCATATTACGGTGGAAGGATATCATTTTGTACCGGACAAACAGTCTAAGGGTGGACAGAAAATCTCTAGAAAGGTTACGGATAGAAATTCTAAAAAGGAAGGTCTAGGAAAAGCGGATGCTAAGGGTAAGTCTGATTTAGAAAAGGGGAACCGCAGAGAAGCCAACATGCGGTTATACCGAATGGAGATTGCAAAATTTCATGGGCGGCTGGAAGAGGCAGAGGATACGATCTTAGGCTTTTTGAAGGGGGATGACTCGGTAAGGGGTGTGATTATAGAGAATTATCTTCAGAAAGTAGTAGAGCTGGCCGGAAAATATCAAAAAAGGAATGTCGCAATGGATGAGATTATCGCCGAGGGCAATGTAGGGTTAATGACGGCAATACAGATTATTGGACAAAACCGACAGGAATATATTTTGAAAAATGGCAGTCTGGACTATGAAAAATTCTTTGGGACGCTTAATCTGGAAATAACACATGCAATGGAGATTTATATTGATGAGATGACTGAGTCAAAGGACTGGGAAAGTGCAATGCTTGCTAAGACAAATCTTTTGCATGAGGCGGCAAAATACATGGCAGAGGAAATGGGGAGGATGCCTACTGTTGAGGAGCTTTCGGAATATACAAAGATATCCAGGGATGAGATAAAAGATATTATGGGGCTGTCAGAAGACGCAAAGAGGGTGGCACAGGCAGAATAAGGAGAATAAATTTATGAAGGAAGTAGTTGATCTACTGCTTGACTGGTATGCCAAAAATAAAAGGGACCTTCCCTGGCGCAGAGACCAGAATCCTTATCATGTATGGGTATCTGAGATTATGCTGCAGCAGACAAGGGTGGAGGCGGTAAAGGACTATTATGCCCGATTTTTGAAAAGGCTTCCGTCAGTAGGCGATTTAGCGGAGGTTTCTGAGGGTGAGCTCTTAAAGCTGTGGCAGGGGCTTGGATATTATAACCGTGCCCGTAACCTTAAAAAGGCTGCGCAGATGGTTATGCAGGAATGTGGGGGGAATTTTCCAGAGGATTATGAGCTGCTGCTAAAACTTCCAGGTGTCGGAGAATATACGGCTGGGGCTATTGCTTCTATTGCGTTTCAGAAAAGGGTTCCGGCTGTAGATGGCAATGTATACCGGATTTATACGAGATTATTCGCTGATGGAAGTGATATTACAGCGGGAAAGGTGAAAAAAAGGATTCGCGATGCGGTTGGGGAGGCAGTGCCGCAGGAGCATCCAGGAGAGTTTAATCAGGCTTTAATGGATCTTGGGGCGTCCGTCTGCCTTCCAAATGGGATGCCTCTTTGTGATAGATGTCCGGTTGCAGAGTGTTGTCATGCCAGAAGGGATGGGACAATGCTTTCGTTTCCGGTAAAGCCGGCTAAGAAGGCGAGAAAGATAGAGGATAGAACTGTTTTTTTATTGGAGTATCAGGGGAAATATTTGATAAGGCAGCGCCCAGAAAAGGGGCTTCTTGCCGGGCTTTGGGAATTTCCATCCAGAGAAGGTAAGCTGCCTTTGGAGAATGTGAAACCGGTTCTTAGGGAGTGGGGGGCCGATTTAGGCCAGGTAGAGTTGCTTGGAAGTGGAAAACACATTTTTTCCCACGTGGAATGGCATATGCTAGGCTATTTGGTTCATCTGCAGGAGTTAAAGGGAGATATTTCACAGAAGTTTGTGTGGGCTGATGTGGAGGAAATTCAGAATAAATACAGTATACCGTCTGCATTTTCAATGTATTTGGAACAGATTATGAGAGAGTAAACTGCCAAAATTTGACTACATGAGTAGTGCTTAGTAGAATGGGAGTTCCTACTATATTTAGTGAAAAAGTTTGCAAAAGTAACAAGATATAGTGGACTTTTTCAAATCCCAATGCTATAATTACCCTTGTGTTTGGGAAAAGAACTGTAAAGAAATAATATCTAGATATTATTTCTTTACAGTTCTTTAGTGGAGGAGAACAATCATGAAGGAGGATGTAGGGAGACATGAAGGTTACAAAAAGGGATGGCAGAGTGGTAGAATATGACCGCAACAAGATTATTATTGCGATTCAGAAGGCAAATGCAGAGGTTGACCGATATGATCAGATGACGGATGAAAAGATTGAGTCGATTGTTGCAGGGATTGAAAATATGAGCGCTGATAATCTTATGGTTGAAGATATTCAGGATATTATTGAGCAGAAGCTTATGAGTGAACGGAAATATGAGCTCGCAAAGAAATATATTATCTACCGCTATACCAGACAGATGGTGCGTCAGGCGAATACGACGGATGATTCGATTATGAGCTTGATTAAGAATAGCAATAAAAGTGTAATGGAAGAAAATTCTAATAAGAACGCATATATTGCATCTACGCAGCGTGATTTGATAGCCGGTGAGGTTTCCAAGGATTTGACAAAGCGTGTGCTTTTGCCAGATAAAATTGTAAAAGCGCATGAAGAAGGCATTCTTCATTTTCATGATATGGATTATTTCCTTCAGAGTATTTTTAACTGTTGCCTGATTAATATTGGTGATATGCTGGAAAATGGCACGGTTATGAATGGGAAATTGATTGAAAGCCCGAAAAGCTTTCAGGTGGCATGTACTGTTATGACGCAGATTATATCTGCGGTGGCAAGCAGCCAGTATGGAGGGCAGTCAGTGGATATTAGGCATCTTGGAAGATATCTGCGCAAGAGCCGTAAAAAATATGAGAAACATTTTAATAAAAAATATGGGGATACGATTAGCAAGGAAATTAGGGATGAGTTTGTTAGGGATCGTGTAAATGATGAGTTAAAGTCCGGGGTACAGACTATTCAGTACCAAATTAATACGCTGATGACTACAAATGGGCAGTCACCGTTTGTAACACTTTTCTTGAATCTAGACAGAGAAGACCCTTATATTGAAGAAAATGCGATGATTATTGAGGAAATTTTAAAGCAGCGCATTGAAGGTATTAAGAATGAGAAGGGTGTGTATGTGACGCCAGCGTTCCCGAAATTAATCTATGTTTTAGATGAGCATAACTGTTTAAAGGGCGGCAAGTATGATTATCTGACGCGTCTTGCGGTAAAATGTTCTGCAAAAAGAATGTATCCAGACTATATTTCTGCTAAGAAGATGCGTGAAAATTATGAGGGAAATGTTTTTGCCTGTATGGGATGCCGAAGTTTTCTGGCTCCATGGAAGGATGAAAATGGTAAATATAAATTTGAAGGCCGTTTTAACCAGGGAGTAGTCAGCATAAACTTGCCGCAGATTGCACTGCTTGCTTCCGGTGATGAGGAAGAATTCTGGACACTTTTGGAGGAGAGACTTTCGCTTTGCTTTGAAGCGCTGATGTGCAGGCATCATTCCCTGGAGGGGACGCTTTCAAATGTTAGCCCGATTCATTGGCAGTATGGGGCGATTGCAAGGTTGAAAAAGGGCGAAAAGATTGATAGGCTGCTACATGATGGCTATTCATCTATTTCACTAGGATATATTGGCCTTTATGAGACGACAAAGCTGATGACAGGGGTTAGCCATACAGACCCGAAGGGGACAAATTTTGCGCTCCGCCTTATGAAGCGGCTCCGTCTGGCCTGTGATACTTGGAAGCTAGAGACTGGTATCGGATTTGCGCTGTATGGAACGCCGGCTGAGAGCCTTTGTTACCGTTTTGCAGAGATTGACCGCAAAAAGTTTGGTGTTGTAAAGGATGTGACAGATAAAGGGTATTATACGAATTCTTATCATGTAGATGTCCGTGAAAAAATTGATGCTTTTACAAAGTTTCAGTTTGAGAGCCAGTTCCAGAAAATTTCTTCCGGCGGATCGATTTCTTATGTAGAAATACCGAATATGCGTCATAACCTAGAGGCGTTGGAGGATGTCGTGCGTTTTATATATGAAAACATCCAATATGCCGAGTTTAATACAAAGTCGGATTACTGCCATGTATGTGGGTATGACGGTGAGATAATAATAAATAAAAATCTAGAATGGGAATGCCCACAGTGTCATAACAAGGATAAGAATAAAATGAATGTGACAAGAAGAACTTGTGGTTATCTCGGGGAAAACTTTTGGAATGTTGGGAAGACAAAGGAAATTAATTCCCGTGTACTTCATTTATAATATAATGTTTGGGCCAAAAGGTATTTTGTTTCCAGACAGATGTTATGGATTGTATAAAATATGAATTAGGAGAGAAAATGAATTACGCAGATATAAAGCAGTATGATGTGGCAAATGGCCCAGGTGTTAGGGTGTCGCTTTTTGTAAGCGGCTGTACCCATCACTGTAAGGAATGCTTTAATCCAGAGACATGGGATTTTCAGTATGGGAAACCATTTACTGGAAAGACAGCAAACCTGATTCTGGAATATATGAAGCCGGAGTATATTAAGGGGCTGACATTATTGGGCGGAGAACCTTTTGAGCATGTCAACCAGAAAGGGCTGCTTCCTCTGGTCAAGGAGGTGAAGGAGGAATATCCAAAGAAAAACATCTGGTGCTTTACTGGTTATGATTTTGAGAAAGATATCCTTGGCCGTATGGTTTCGGAGTGGGACGAGACCGAAGAGTTTTTGTCTTATCTTGATGTATTGGTGGATGGAGAGTTTATGATTGACAAAAAGGATTTGGGGCTTGCATTTAAAGGCTCATCCAACCAGAGGACGATTTTGGTACCGGAGTCGCTGAAAAATGGAAAAATCTGTCTTTGGCAGCAGGGGATATAATTGCAATGCGATGAAATTTAATTGAAATATAGTTTATTTTGAAAAAAATCTTGTAATTTTTGGCCAAATTGATTACAATAGGAGATGGATATGTTTAACATATCAGTAAAAATATGGTTAATTGCCATATGGACAAGTTCTTATGGCAAATTATAAAATTTATTATTAGGAGGATTTTAACATGGCAGTTAAAGTTGCAATCAATGGTTTTGGACGTATCGGACGTCTTGCATTCAGACAGATGTTTGGTGCAGAAGGTTATGAAGTAGTAGCAATCAATGATTTGACAAGCCCTAAGATGCTTGCTCATCTTTTAAAGTATGATTCATCACAGGGTAAGTATGAGAAGGCTGATACAGTATCTGCAAGTGATGATTCTATCACAGTAGATGGCAAGGAAATCAAAATCTACGCTTTCCCAGATGCAAACAATTGCCCTTGGGGAGATCTTGGAGTTGATGTAGTTCTTGAGTGTTCTGGTTTCTATACCTCTAAGGATAAGGCACAGGCTCATATTAATGCAGGTGCCCGCAAGGTAGTTATTTCTGCTCCTGCAGGTAATGATCTTCCTACAATTGTATTTAACACAAACCACCAGACATTAAAGGCAGAGGATACAATTATTTCTGCAGCTTCTTGTACAACAAACTGTTTAGCACCTATGGCTGACGCTTTGAACAAGTATGCTGAGATTCAGTCTGGTATCATGGTAACAATCCATGCATACACAGGTGATCAGATGACACTTGACGGACCACAGAGAAAGGGTGATTTGAGAAGATCCCGTGCAGCAGCAGTTAATATCGTTCCTAACTCAACAGGTGCAGCTAAGGCAATCGGCCTTGTTATTCCTGAATTGAATGGCAAGTTAATCGGTTCTGCACAGCGTGTTCCAACCCCTACAGGTTCTACAACAATCTTAACAGCAGTTGTTAAGGGCAATGACATTACAGTTGACGGCATCAATGCAGCTATGAAGGCAGCAGCAAATGAGTCATTTGGTTATAACGAGGATGAGATCGTTTCTTCTGATATCATCGGAATGAGATATGGTTCTCTCTTTGATGCTACACAGACAATGGTATCCAAGGTTTCTGATGATTTATATGAAGTACAGGTTATCTCTTGGTATGACAATGAGAACTCTTACACATCTCAGATGGTAAGAACAATCAAATACTTCTCAGAGTTAGCATAATTAAACGAAACGGATATGCACTCAAAAGATTGTTTTTGGACAATCAAGTATATCTTGGAGTTTGCATAGTCAAAGTTGGATATTTGAATTAAGATCCATATACGGGTCCGGTCTTTCATTGGGCCGGGCCTGTTTTTGTGTTTAGGGTAGAAAAATTGTAAATTTGGAGGATATAATCATGTTAAATAAGAAATCTGTTGATGATATTAATGTAAAGGGAAAGAAAGTGCTTGTCCGCTGCGATTTTAATGTACCACTTCAGGACGGGAAGATTACGGATGAAAACCGTCTGGTTGCAGCTCTTCCTACTATTAAGAAGTTGATTGCGGATGGCGGCAAAGTAATTCTTTGTTCTCACCTTGGCAAGCCGAAGGGAGAGCCAAAGCCAGAGCTGTCTTTGGCACCAGTTGCAAAGAGATTAACTGAATTGTTAGGCCAGGAAGTGAAGTTTGCAGCAGATGATAATGTAGTTGGCGACAATGCAAAAGCGGCTGTAGCAGCTATGAGTGACGGTGATGTGATTCTTCTTGAAAATACACGTTACCGTGTAGAAGAGACAAAGAATGGGGAAGCATTCTCTAAAGAGCTTGCTTCTTTAGCAGATGTTTTTGTAAATGATGCGTTTGGCACAGCTCATAGAGCACACTGCTCCAATGTAGGAGTTACAAAGTTTGTGGATGGGGATTGTGTAGTTGGTTATTTAATGCAGAAGGAAATTGATTTCCTTGGAAATGCAGTAAATAATCCTACAAGGCCGTTTGTTGCAATTCTTGGCGGCGCAAAGGTTTCTTCAAAGATTTCTGTTATTAACAATCTTCTTGACAAGGTTGATACATTGATTATCGGCGGCGGCATGGCTTATACATTTATGGCAGCACATGGCGAAGAAGTTGGAAAGTCTCTTTTGGAAGAGGATTACAAGCAGTATGCACTTGATATGGAAAAGAAGGCAGAAGAGAAGGGCGTTAAGCTTCTGATTCCTGTTGATACAGTAGCAGCTGATGATTTCTCTAATGATGCAAACTTTAAGACAGTAGGCCGCGGTGAGATTCCAGCTGATATGGAAGGACTTGACATCGGGGCTGAGTCCGCTAAGCTTTTTGCAGATGCAGTTAAGGGTGCTAAGACTGTTGTCTGGAATGGACCAATGGGATGCTTTGAGATGCCAAACTTTGCAAAGGGCACGATTGAGGTAGCTAAGGCTATGGCAGAGCTTGAGGGCGCAACAACAATTATTGGCGGTGGTGATAGTGCAGCAGCCGTAAACCAGTTAGGATTTGGCGATAAGATGACACATATTTCTACAGGTGGCGGTGCTTCTCTTGAGTTCTTAGAGGGCAAGGAGCTTCCAGGTGTAGTGGCAGCAGACGATAAATAGAAGCATTGAAATATAATATATCAAGTTTGTGCTTGTGCGTTGCTTGTCACAAACTTGGGAATGCGCTATAAGCAGCGCAGAAATGAGGTTAAAAATGGCAAGAAAGAAAATTATTGCAGGAAACTGGAAAATGAATAAAACTCCTAGCGAGGCAGTTGCTTTGGTAGATGAGTTAAAGGATTTAGTAAAGAATGATAATGTGGATGTAGTATACTGTGTGCCAGCAATTGATATTGTACCAGTTGTAGAGGCTGTCAAGGGATCTAATGTTTCAGTTGGTGCTGAAAATATGTACTTTGAGGAGAGTGGAGCTTACACAGGTGAGATATCTGCAGCGATGTTGGTAGATGCAGGTGTTAAGTATGTGATTCTTGGCCACTCAGAGCGCCGTGATTATTTTAAGGAGGATGACTGCTTATTAAATAAGAAAGTGAAAAAAGCATTTGAGGCAGGCCTTACCCCGATTCTTTGCTGTGGTGAATCATTAGAGCAGAGAGAGCTTGGTGTTACTATGGATTGGATTCGTCTTCAGATTAAGTCCGATCTTTCTGGTGTAACAGCAGACCAGGTAAAGAGTATGGTAATTGCATATGAACCAATCTGGGCAATTGGAACTGGCAAGACTGCTACAGCAGATCAGGCACAGGAGGTGTGCAAAGGGATTCGTGACTGTATCGCTGAGGTATATGACGCTGCAACGGCAGATGCTGTCCGTATTCAGTATGGCGGTTCTATGAATGCCGAAAATGCTGCAGAACTGTTGTCAAAGCCTGATATTGATGGTGGTTTAATTGGCGGTGCTTCTCTTAAGCCTGACTTTGGGAAGATTGTCAACTATAATAAATAATGCTCTTTAGGACGATATATAGATAAGATGTAATTGCCAGATAGCGTTGTTGCTGTCTGGCAATTATGGTAAAATGCTGCGAAAACAGTGTTATAATTTGAAGGAAGGAGGGCAGGGATATGGAGATTTTAGATATTGCAGGTTTGTCTATGGGGCTTTCACAGGCAAAGGCTTCTACTGCGATTGGCACAGCGATGTTGGCTAAGAGTCTTGATATGATGGAAACGCTTGGTGCAGGTGTAGTAGATTTAATTGACCGTTCTGTTATGGAAAATTCAGTAAGCCCGAATTTGGGTGGAAATATTGACATAATGGTATAGCCAAAAGTTTAGATGGTCAGAGTATATTGAAGGCCGATTTATTCTCGTGTAAGCAACGACCGAAGCGGAGCGGAGACCTAATACCCCGTCACTTGGGGCGGCACTTGCCAAGGAACCAAATGGTTCCTTTAGAGAAGCTAAGTCATGCCCCGTTGCTTTGCAGCGGGGTATTTGACTAGGTGGAATGAAGATAAGGGCAAAACGTTAGTTTTGCCCTTATCTGGCATAATAGGATAGAAAAGTATAGAAATAAGGGGATGAAAATGAAGAAGAAACGGTTTTTTGTAAATTCAATAATGATTTTGCTGGGAATGGCTATGTTAGTTAAGAGTTTTTCGGGGCAAGTGGCGTCTGCAGCAGGAAAAGTTGTATTGAGCAGTAAGAAAATTACGGTTAAGACTGGAAATAGTAAGATATTGCGACTAAAAAATAATAAGGCAAAGGTGACTTGGAGCATAAAGACGGGCAAAAAGTATATAACATTGGCAAAGAAAACGAAAAAAAGTGTCAAGATAACTGCAGTAAAAAAGGGGACTGCAAAGGTTCAGGCAAAAGTTGGGGATAGGAAATATACATGTAAGGTAGTTGTACTTGATAAAAATAAAATGAAAAGGAATGCCGCAGATATAGCAGCGGTAAAGAAGATTATAGATGAGCAAAAATCTCTTGGGGCATATCACGGAATAGATAATTTGGATGATGGGGACAGATATTTTTGGGATGCAGACGGAAGGCTTACCAAAATAAACTGGACGAACTGTGATTTAAAAGGAACACTTTCGGTTGCCGGGCTACCTGCATTGACGGAACTATATTGCTCTGGAAGCCAGATTCAGAAGTTGGATGTCAGCAAAAATAATGCATTGACAGTGTTAGCGTGTGGTGATAATGAACTTACGGCTTTAGATGTCAGCAGGAATATTGCTTTAAGGGAGTTATATTGTTATGGAAACAAATTGACAGGAATTGATATCCATAACAATAAGGAGTTAGTTACATTTTCTTGCCACCATAATTTAATTACAGATATTGACGTCAGCAATCAAATAAAGTTATTGGTGTTAGACTGTAATACAAATCATCTGAGAAAGTTGGATACAAGCAGGAATATATTACTTCGTGTCCTTCATTGTCATAAAAATCAGATTACAGATCTTGATGTGCGAAATAATCAGGGATTAACAGAATTAGCATGTAATGATAATCAGCTTATGAAATTGGATTTAGAAAATAATTTGGAACTGGAGGCGTTGTATTGCGGGGGGAATCAGCTAAGGAGCTTGGATATCAGCGCAAATGTGAAACTGGAAACATTATCTTGCAGAAGTAATTATATTATAGAGTTAGATATTAGCAAAAATGATATACTAATGACTCTGGAATGTGACTATGATGTTGAAGTGAAAGGATAGGGGACTGTATATCAATAAATTGGGAAAGGGATAGGAGTTTATGAAAGAAAAGAAAGGCAGTGCACGTTTTTTGCGTTGGCCATGGAATATAGTGATTTACATATTGTTGTTGATTTTGCTTCGGATTTTTGCCGTTCCTGTTATTCTAATTTTGATTTGGGTTAGGGAAAAAACAAATCCTCATGGCGCTGCAGAGGGGTATTGCCTTAGTCGTACCAGAAAGCGCCTGTCATGGCTGTTGTGGTCAATATTGCTATTAGCAATTGGTGTAGCATTGGCGGCCCTCTTTATTGTGGGATTACAGCAGGACAGAGAGTATTTTGAAATGAAGGATTATGTGACGCTGGTGGTATCAGGTGGCGGTGCGGTGGTTATGGGGATTTCTGGAATTTATATGGGGTATGTTGCTGTGCGTGATACATTTTTCCCGGCCAAAAGTGGTCTTGCCGATTCGATTCGGAAACAGCTTCCCTATCCAGATGAGGCTCCTCCAGTTGAGCAATTATTTGCCATGGTGGATAAAGATATAGAGGAGAATGGCCGATGGTTTGATGCAGTAGCAATTGGCAGAGAGTGGGTGCTTGGGGAGCTGGTAAACCGCATTGACCGCATTAGGGGGATATTTATTGTGGATGAGATCCATCAGCACCACACGCAGACTGGCATCAGGACACACCGAACATTACAGCTTGTATTGATTGATAACCGCTGGCAAAGGAATATAACGAATTTTAGCAAACCAAAAGAATTGCAAGCGGCGGCAGAGTATCTATCCTTCCATATACCGGATGCCAGATTTGGGAGGAATGAACAGAATCGTGAATTTTGGTATTTTACTGAGGAAGAACAGGAGGCGTTTGAGAGGGAATTTCAGCAGAAGCAGAACCGCCGGATTTCAGAAGGGGCTTCTGAGAGGGATGACAGGTACAGAGGAAGGAGATGATTGAAATTGATTAGTTAAATCTTAAGGAATCTTAAGATTTTATTCCATTTATCTTAAAAGATAGCTGTTATACTGAAAGTGTCAAAGGGGAATGACGCTAAACGCTGTGAAAGGCGGATTTTGCCGGGTTTTGATTTTGAAACCCGGCGGACACTTGTAAGGAGGTGTAAAGGTTATGATTAGATTTAAGATGAGAAGGAAAATATTACTGGCAGGACTTGCGATTCTAGGGATGGCAGGTATTATAAAAGGAGAGGGGACGAAAGCTGACGCTGCATCTGCACCCAAAATGGTAGGTGCAGAGAAGGTACTATATTTGGATGGAAAGAATCAGATTGCTGTTCAGGGAAAACATATTGTTTCTATAAAATATGCTTCAACTAAAAGTGGTATTGCTACGGTAGATTCTAAAGGGATTGTAAAGCCCAGGGCAAAAGGAAAGACTGTGGTTTCAGCGCAGGTGGTCTATAAAAAAACGGCGTCTGGGAAGAGATACACAAAGAAAATAAAATATAATTTGAAAGTGATTGGCAAGTCAGAGGAATATTTTCAAATTAGTATGCCCACTGATTTGATCGGCACTTATAATTATTGTTCAATTAAGGGGCTGACAGATAAAGGCAGGGAATTGAAAAAGCTGTATATCCCAAGTTATATTAAGGATAAAAAAGTGACGCGCATTATCGGCAGCGGCATAAAGGATTGTCCGAATATGGAATCTCTTCATTTAACAGATAATTTAACATATATCATTAAAGGTGCAGTGATGGACTGCCCTAAATTGAAGAGGCTCTATATTGGAAAGAAACTTTCAAATCTTGGGAAAGGCAATGTGTTCCTCAGATGTAGTGCTTTGGAGGAAATTATACTGGACGAGCGGAATAAAAATTTTGTCTTAGATGATGGTGTTCTTTTTTCGGCGGACAAAACAGATTTGCTGCTCTACCCAAGGGCACAGTTACACAGTAGCTATACTATACCGAATGGGGTGGAATACATCGGTTCCGGTGCATTTGCGGGGTGTAAGCATTTAAAGGAAATTAAGATTCCAGAGAGTGTAGAGCAGTTATCCCAGAGATGTTTTTCTGGTAGCGGTCTTTTAAGAATTGAGATACCAGATGAAGTAGAATATATGGGGGCTGCAGTGTTTCAAAATTGTGTTTCTCTTTCTGAAATAAAATTGTCAAAACAGTTTACAAGCATATATGGAGATGCTTTTAAAAAGTGTATATCTTTAAAGAGTTTATTTCTTCCGGCAAGTATTAACTGGCTGGAGCCAGAAGCCTTTGAAGGATGCAGTCAACTAGAGCAGATTGAAGTAGCTGAGGCAAGCCAGTATTTTTATACAAAAGACGGTGTGCTTTTTTCAAAGCAGGAGAACCAGCTTGTATGCTATCCAGTTGGCAAAAAGGAGAAAGAGTATCATGTGCCGGATGATATTACTATAATTAAGGAAAGTGCTTTTAATCAATGTAAGTTTTTGGAGCGGGTTAAGCTTCCAGAGGGAATGGAGCAGATTGGACCGAATGTTTTTATAGGTTCTGGCATCAAAGAAATTGAGCTGCCGGATACAATAAAAGTTATAGGTTCCTTTGCATTTCAGGATTGTAAGGCATTGAGCAAAGTAAAATTGTCGGGTTCATTGATCGAATTGCCTTCCGGTGTATTTTCTGGCTGTGAAAGCTTGCATGAGATTACGATACCAAAAGAGGTCAGCAGGATTTCAAGTAATGCATTTGAAAATTGTAACAATTTAAAATGCATTTTGATAGACAAAGAAAATACAACGTTTACAGAGTCAGAGGGGATAGTGTTTAGTAAGTCCATGCAAACATTGTACCTTTATCCGAATGGACGTGAGGCAAGGAATTATACCGTACCAGCAACGGTAACGAATATTGAAGAAGGGGCATTTCGCGGGGCAAAGTGGCTTTGTGGGGTATCTATCCCAAATAGTGTGAAGTCAATTGGATATTCTGCTTTTCGGGACTGTGAAAATTTGGAGACAGTAAAGTTGCCAGCGTCTATCGAGAAGATTGCTTCAGAGATGTTTTTAAACTGTAGTTCCATGAAAAAAATTACAATTCCATCCTCTGTGAAAAGGATAGGGAACGAGGTTTTTAAGGGGTGTACATCATTGGAAACAGTAACAGTTCCAAATAGCGTGGAACGGTTAGAGTATAATTTGTTTTCTGACTGCAGCAGTTTGCGGAAAGTAAAATTAGGAAAAGAAATAAGTTATATTGGGTCATCTGTTTTTTCTAATTGCACAGAATTAACGAAAATTGAAATAAAGTCAAAAAAATTGACAGAAAAATCCTTTGGGTCAGGTGTTTTTAAAGGTGCAGGTAAGGATAAGGGCAAAAAACTTGTTGTCGTGGTGCCATCTGAAAAGCGCAATGCATACCAGAAGTTATTGTTTAAAAAGGGATTGCCGAAAAATGCAACAGTAAAATAACTTTGGTGTGATGCGATAAAGTAATGAGAGAGTAGAGAAAGAGGCTGTTGTAATACCTTATGAAAAAAGGGAATGCGCAGCCTCTTTCCAGTTGTTTCATTGATTTTTATGGAACCATAGTTTTTGGGGATGGAGAAAAGGTTAATAAAATCAGTCAGATTCTATATGAGACGGGGTTGATATCTTAAAGGCGATTGCATTTTATGGTCTGGAGCCAGCCGGGGTATTTACGAGTGAGGATGCAAGATTATATAAGTCCCGGAAGGAATTATTTGAACTTGCATAACGAGTATAGGGCTACAGCCAGGCCAGGTTGTACATATAAGTGACTCATTAAGCAGCGATGTAAAAGGGGCAAGTGATTTGGGAATTCATGCAATATGGGTGAATAGAAGCAACTGGGAAGTTCCAGAAGGCGTAGCCTCAGTTGCGGATTTGTTGGCAGTTAAAATTAGCCGTGAATAGTAACTATCAGTTGCAAATAAAGGAAAAATATCTGTAAAGGGCTTGCATTTTTAGCGCAGTAGTGCTAGTATTGATACGGAATAGTTGTTGATGATAAAGAGTGGACCGAAAAAGTCCACTCTTTCATTTTCGCGTAGCTGCAAAATTTTTGGAAAGAAAAGAGGTAGTGTGTTTGTCAAGAAGAGAAGAGTACGAAGCCCGCGCTGAGAAGATTCTGGAGCCAATTATGGAGGAGAATCATTTTGAATTAGTTGACGTGGAGTATGTAAAGGAAGCTGGAAACTGGTATCTGAGAGCTTATGTTGATAAGGAGGGAGGCATTACGCTGGATGATTGTGAACTGGTCAACAGGGCATGGAGTGATATTATGGACGAGGAGGATTTTATTCCTGAAGCATATATTCTTGAGGTCAGCTCACCAGGGCTTGGGAGACAGTTAAAAAAGGAGAAGGATTTTGCACGCAGCATTGGCGAGGATGTGGATGTAAAATTTTATCAGGCAAGGAAAATACCTGCCGGAAAGAATGGAAAAGAGATTTCTATAAAAGAGATTACCGGAACATTAAAGGGATATACAAAGGAAACTATTACGATTGAAACAGAATTTGCAGAGGATTATGAGATACAGCGTTCTGATATTTCTACGGTGAAATTGACAATAGATTTTTAGGAAAGAATGAAGGAGGAAGCAAGAAATGGCTGCTAGAAAGAAAGCAACAGTGAACGACCGTACAGAATTAATAGAGGCACTTGATGCCATTGAGAAGGAGAAACAGATTAGTAAAGATATTATTCTTGAGGCAATTGAGAATTCGCTTCTCGCTGCGTGCAAGAATCAGTACGGCAAGTCAGAAAACATCAGGGTAAATATTGACCGCGAGACAGGAGCTGTTGGTGTATATGCAGAGATGGAGGTTGTTGAGGACGAACTGTTAGAGGATGATGTCACACAGATGGGAGTGAGTGAGGCAAACCTAAAGTATGGAAATGTAACAGTTGGCGATACCGTGGAAGTGGAAGTTACTCCAAAGAATTTTGGCAGAATTGCAGCGCAGAAAGCAAAGCAGGTTGTTGTCCAGAAAATCCGTGAAGAAGAAAGAAAAGTATTGTATGTACAATTTTTGGAAAAGGAAAGGGAAGTGATTACAGGAGTTGTGCAGCGTTACAGTGGACGCAATGTCTGTATTCATCTTGGTAAGGTGGACGCGATCCTGATGGAAAGTGAGCAGGTGCCAGGAGAGCGTTTTAAACCGACAGAACATATAAAACTTTATGTAGTGGAGGTCAAGGATACGCCAAAGGGACCACGCATTACAGTTTCACGTACACATCCTGAATTTGTTAAGAGATTATTTGAGGAAGAAGTTACTGAGATTCAGGACGGGACCGTAGAGATTAGGAGTATTGCAAGGGAGGCGGGTTCACGTACTAAGATTGCCGTTTCTACACAGAACCCAAATGTGGACGCGGTTGGTGCCTGCGTTGGAATGAATGGAAGCCGTGTTAATGCTATTGTTGAGGAGCTGCGCGGTGAAAAGATTGATATTGTTGATTGGAGTGATTCGCCTGAGGTCTTAATCGAAAATGCCCTGAGCCCGGCAACTGTTACATCTGTCGAGGCGGATGAAGAAGAAAAGACGGCACGTGTCATTGTTCCAGAAAACCAATTGTCCTTGGCAATTGGCAAGGAAGGGCAGAATGCAAGGCTGGCGGCAAAGCTGACCGGATTTAAGATTGATATTAAGTGTGAATAAAGCCGTGAGAGCGGCGGCGGTAAGCTTGCTGCAGATAAATACAGAAAGGAATGTGTAAAACGGAGGTGGTATTATGGGAGGAAAAGGCGGAATGCATGTGAAGAAAGTTCCGATGCGGCAGTGTACCGGATGCGGTGAGCGAAGGGAAAAAAAGGAACTGATTCGCATTATTCGGACTCCGGAGGAGGAGATAATAGTGGATTTTACAGGCAAGAAAAACGGCAGGGGTGCATATATATGTAATTCGGCGGAATGCCTGCAGCTTGCAAAAAAGAAGAAGTCTCTGGAACGCTCTCTAAAGACCACAATTCCCGAAGAGGTTTATCAGGAACTGGAGGAGGAGATTAAGAAGAATGAAAACGGATAATGTTCTTCGCATGGTCGGCATGGCTATGAAAGCAGGAAAAGTCGTGAGCGGGGAATTTATGACAGAAAGTGCAGTTAAGTCAAAAGGAGCGTATTTGGTGTTGATTGCACAGGATGTCTCGGACAATACCAGAAAAAAGTTTCGGAATATGTGTGAGTTTTATGAAGTGCCGCTTCGTGAATATTGCACCAAAGAAGAGTTAGGACATTCACTTGGAAAGGAATTCCGGGCTTCTCTGGCAGTAACTGATGAGGGTTTTGCACAGGCAATTTTGAAGAAAATGGACTAGGAGGTCATAGGAACATATGGCAAAAATGAAGATATATGATATTGCAAGAAGTTTGCAGGAAAAATTTCCAAATTTAAAAAGTAAGGATTTAATTGAGCTGTTAAATAAAAATGGTTTTGAGGCGAAAAGTGCACAGAGCAGTATTGAGGATGCAGCGATTGGTTTTTTGTTAAAGTATTATCAGAACCTTTCAGCAAAGAATAAGGCTGCAAAGACAGAGTCCCCTGCGGAAGAAAAGAAGGAGCAGGCATCGGTCAAGAAAGAGGCTGCACCGAAAAAAGAAGCAGTTGCATCTAAAAAAGAACCTGAGGCTGTGAAGAAAGAGGCTGCGCCAAAGAAAGAACAGGCTGTGGCCCAGGATACAAAGCAGCAGGAAAAGGCAGCAGCGGCTTCAAAGAAGGAGGAGGCACCGAAACAGGAATCTGTTGTGGAACCTTCTAAGAAGGAAGAGGATGGAAAGCCGGAGGCTGCAATAAAAACTTCAAAGGAGGAAAAGAAGATAACGGCGGAGAAAGAGACAAAGAAAGAGGCACCAGTCAGCGAGAAGAAAGAGCAGAAACAGGAAAAGGCGGAGCCAAGACAGGAGAAAAAGGAAAAATCAGAGAGGCAGGAAAAGGCTGGGTCTGGGCAGAAGGCAGACCAGGGCAATTTCAGAAGCCAGAAAGAGCGGAATGCTTCTTCTGGCAGGGATCGGCGTGAATCTGGCCAGGATAACCGACAGAATGGAAATCGGAATGGCGGAAATCGAAACGGAAATCGTGAAAATGGGTATAATAACAATAATCGTGGAAATCGTGACGGAGGACGCGATGGAAACAGGAATGGCGGGCGTGACGGCGGATATAATAATAACCGGGGGAACCGTGATGGCGCCGGACGCGACGGAAACCGCGACAACCAGAACCGTCAGGGTGGTTTTGGAGGAAAAGGCGGCAGCAGGCCGCAGGGCTCTGACTCCAGACGTGGTGTTTCTGCGCCGATGGACAGCATGAAATCTGAGGTAAAGCAGTCAAGGCAGCAGCGTGCCAACAAAGATTCTAGAAGTGCAAAACAACGGCATGGAAAGGATAGAGGGCGCGACGAGTTTGAAGAGGATGTATTTAACCAAAATAATAATAAGGCACGTAAGAAAAAAGATCCGAACCGCAAAGGAGCATTTATTAAGCCGGAACCAGTTGTTAAACCGGCGGAGCCGGAAGATGGAATCCGCAACATTGTGCTGCCGGAGAAAATGACCATCAAGGAACTTGCCGATATTATGAAAGTTCCAGCGGCTACGGTAATTAAGAAATTATTCTTGCAGGGGAATGTTGTTTCTCTGAATCATGAGATTACCTATGATGAGGCGGAAGAGATTGCATTAGAATACAACTGTATAGCAGAGATGGAAGAGAAGGTCGACTTAATTGCGGAGATTTTAAAAGAGGACGAGGAGGATGAGTCCTTAATGAAGAAACGTCCGCCGGTTGTCTGTGTTATGGGGCACGTTGACCATGGAAAGACTTCTCTGTTAGATGCTATTAGGGAAGCACATGTGACAGATAAGGAGGCTGGAGGAATCACACAGCATATCGGTGCATATGTGACAGAAATTAATGGAGAGAAAATTACGTTCTTAGATACTCCGGGACATGAGGCGTTCACTTCTATGAGAATGCGAGGCGCGCAGTCAACAGATATTGCAATTTTGGTAGTAGCTGCAGACGATGGTGTAATGCCGCAGACTGTTGAGGCGATTAACCATGCAAAGGCGGCTGGGGTAGAGATAATTGTTGCTGTTAATAAGATTGATAAGCCAAGTGCAAATATAGAACGCGTTAAGCAGGAGTTGGTAGAGCACGAGCTGGTTGCCGAGGACTGGGGTGGCGATACGGTATTTGTACCAGTATCTGCCCACACAAAGGAAGGAATTGACCAGCTTCTTGAAATGATTATCCTGACGGCTGAAGTTTGTGAATTAAAGGCAAATCCTAACCGTAAGGCAAGAGGTGTTGTAATTGAGGCACAGCTTGATAAAGGGCGTGGTCCAGTGGCAACTGTCCTGGTGCAGAAGGGTACGCTGCATGTCGGCGACAATATTGCGGTTGGTTCTGCTTATGGTAAAATCCGTGCAATGATGAATGCAAAGGGGCAGAGGGTGAAAGAGGCAACACCTTCTACACCGGTAGAAATCCTTGGGCTTCATGATGTTCCAGATGCCGGAGAGATTTTCATGGCAACAGAAAATGACAAGGAAGCAAGAAATATTGCTGAGACCTATATCAGCCAGGGCAGGGAGAAGCTTTTGGATGATACAAAGTCTAAGCTGACATTAGATGGCCTGTTCTCCCAGATTCAGGCAGGAAATATTAAGGAATTAAACCTGATTGTCAAAGCGGACGTCCAGGGTTCTGTGGAGGCAGTAAAACAGAGTCTGTTAAAATTGAGCAATGATGAGGTTGCGGTGCGCATTATTCATGGCGGAGTCGGTGCTATCAATGAATCCGACGTGTCTTTGGCAAGCGCTTCCAATGCGATTATCATTGGTTTCAATGTTCGCCCTGATAATACAGCAAAAGAAATTGCAGACAGGGAGAAAGTAGATGTTCGCCTGTACCGCATTATCTACAATGCGATTGAGGATATTGAAGCCGCCATGAAGGGTATGCTTGATCCAGAATATGAAGAAAAAGTGGTTGGCCATGCCGAAGTGCGTCAGACATTTAAGGCATCTGGTATCGGCGTCATTGCTGGTTCCTATGTGCTGGATGGAAAGATTGTACGTGGCTGCAAAGTGCGCATCAGCAGGGAGGGTGATCAGATATTTGAGGGCGAGTTAGCTTCCCTCAGAAGATTCCAGGATGATGTCAAGGAAGTTGCAGCAGGCTATGAGTGCGGTCTTGTATTTGAAGGATTTAATGATATTGCGGTCGAAGACCAGATTGAAGCGTATATCATGGTGGAGATTCCGAGATAGGCTAGTGTACTGCAGCCAGAAAAGAGGTAGGAAATGAGAAAAAACAGTATAAAATATTCTAGAATGAATGGGGAAGTACAGCGTGAGATTAGTAGAATCATTGCCAGAGAGATTAAAGACCCAAGAATTCATCCTATGACATCTGTGGTCTCTGTGGAAGTTACGCCGGATTTGAAATATGCTAAGGTATTTGTCAGTGTGCTGGGAAACGACGAGGAGAAGGAACAGACGAGAATCGGCTTGAAAAGTGCGGCATCCCATGTGCGTTCCCAGCTTGCAAAATCCTTAAATTTACGCAATACGCCGGAATTAACGTTTGTTATGGATGATTCAATTGAATATGGCGTCAATATGTCAAAGCGTATTGACGAACTGAGTCATTCCAGCGGACAAGAGGAGCAAGAATAGGAAAAACAAAACGGCGTGATGAATGCAATATTTCATTGCGCCGTTTTTGGACATATCAATAAAATGGAATATTTATGGAAAAGCATTCATATGGATGCATAGACAATCTGTAGGTGTTTTATATGCAATATGCGCAGTGTAAGAAGGGAATGAGGTAAATATGAATGAATTAAAAGAGATAGCAAAAGAGGCGGAAAGTATTCTGGTGGCGGGACATAAGCGGCCGGATGGTGACTGTGTCGGCGCGTGTTTTGCCGTTTACTATTATCTAAAGAAAATATATCCAGAAAAATGTATTGACGCCTATCTGGAGACATTGCCGGAGGTTTATTCTTTTTTGGATGAAGATGGGACTGTAGTTTCGGGCAAGGTTAAAGATATACGGTATGATTTAGTAATCGCGCTGGATTCAAGCACAGCAGACTGCTTAGGGGATGCGCAGGATGCATTTTACCAGGCAAAAAAGACATTTTGTGTGGACCATCATATCAGCAACAAAGCGTATGCAGGCCAGAATTTAATCAACCCGAAGGCAAGTGCTACCTGTGAGGTACTATTTGAGGCAATCCCGGAGGAAGATATTGATTTTAAGATAGCTGAGGCGCTTTATATTGGAATTGTGTTTGATTCTGGCATGTTCCGCCATTCCAATACAACAAAAAGGACAATGGAAATCGCAGGAATATTGATGGAGAAGGGCATTCCATTCTGGCAGTATATTGATAAATGTTTTTATGAGAGGACATATACACAGACGCAGCTTTTGGGGCGTACGCTGCTTGCCAGTATGCGGCTGATGGATGGAAATTGTATTGTTGCTGCAATTACAAAGCGGATGATGGAATTTTATGGGGCGAAGCCGGAGGATACAGAGGGGATTGTAGACCAGCTTCGCATTACAAAAGGGGTGGAAGTTGCGATTCTTTTGTATGAGGTTGGAGAACAGGAATATAAAGTTAGCATGCGTTCCAATAACTTTGTAGACGTAAGTAAGATAGCATCGTTCTTTAACGGCGGCGGCCATGTAAAGGCAGCGGGATGTGTGATGCAGGGCTCTATGCACGAT
Source organism: uncultured Lachnospiraceae bacterium (assembly GCA_910585905.1). Taxonomy (GTDB): domain Bacteria; phylum Bacillota; class Clostridia; order Lachnospirales; family Lachnospiraceae; genus Butyribacter. The sequence continues at coordinate 16,060 of CAJUID010000028.1, read as the reverse complement.
GTCGTAAATAATCTGACTGAGCATATCGAAATGCAGATGAAGCAGGAAAAGGAATAGAAGCTACATAATAGCCTGATCTTGCATTGTTGTGCGTATGGTTGCTTTGGTGTAGGTAATTGAAATGAGGGGATAAAACGGAAAGGAAATACGAAAAATGGATGGAATCATTAATGTATATAAGGAAGCTGGTTTTACTTCTCATGATGTAGTAGCAAAGCTAAGAGGTATCCTGCATCAGAAGAAAATTGGACATACGGGAACGTTGGACCCTATGGCTACCGGGGTACTCCCGGTCTGTTGCGGGAAGGCGACGAAGGTGTGTGAGCTTTTAGCTGACCGGGATAAAACCTATCAGGCGGTATGCCGCCTTGGGATTGTGACAGATACGCAGGACACGACCGGAAGGGTTCTTGAGGAAGCTTCTATTGGGGATTTAACAAGGGAGGATATAGCGGAGGCGGTTGAGTCGTTTCGTGGCGAGAGTATGCAGATACCGCCAATGTATTCAGCGCTAAAAGTCGGAGGCAGAAAACTATATGAATTGGCAAGAGAAGGCGTAGAGGTTGAGCGGAAACCAAGACCGATTTTTATCTCTGATATCAAAATACTTCAAATGGATATTGAGGAGCAGATTTTTTCGATGGAAGTAACATGCTCAAAAGGAACATATATTCGCACACTCTGCCATGATATTGGGCAGAAGCTTGGCATTGGGGCGGCTATGGAAAATCTTGTACGTACCAGAGTGGGAAATTTTCAGATAGCGGATGCGATGACACTGGATGTAATTGAACAGCTATCAAGTGAATCGGAGGAGGAATTTAGGAAGAAAATCTATGCAGTGGATTGCCTGTTTGTGGGGTATCCAAAGTTCCAAATCGTAGAAGAATATGCGGTTAAGCTTGCAAATGGAAATATATTAAAGGAATCATTTTTAACGCCATACCATTCTGGGAACATAGAGTGCCAGGAGGCAGAATGTACTGGAACGGAAAAAGAAGCTCTGGCAGATGATGACGGGCAGCAGTGCCTGATTTATGATGAAAATGGCAGTTTTAAAGCTATCTATAGAAGGACTGGCAATGATTTTACAGTAATTAAGATGTTTTAAAAGGGCGGGAAGACAAGCCGCAGCATGGAGGCGAAAGATGGAAATTATAAAGGGACTTGATTTTTGGATGAAAGAGAGCAGTGTTTCTCTGGGAAAATTCGATGGAATCCATCAGGGACACCGCTCTTTGCTAACAAATGTGCTGCAGCAGGAGAAGTTGATTCCTACGGTATTTACGTTTGAATCAAATCCTGCAGTCTCCAAAATCTATACACAAGAAGAAAAGAATTGGATTTTAGATCAGATGGGAATTAAGCGGGAGATTATTTTTCCATTTAATAAAGAGACAAAACATATGGCTCCAGAGGAATTTATTGATGAAATCCTAATAAAAAGGATGGATGTGCGGCATATATGTGTAGGGACGGATTTTCGATTTGGCAGGAACAGAGAAGGGGATATTCATACACTGGAACGTTTCCAGGACAAATATCATTATAGGCTTTCTATTATCCCAAAATTGACATTGAAAAACGAAATTATCAGCAGCACATTGATTAGAAATCTAATGGATCAGGGAAACCTCCCCAGAGTCAATGAACTTCTTGGTGCGCCATATTTTGTAATGGGTGAGGTACTTCACGGCAATGCATTGGGAAGAACAATGAATATGCCTACTGCGAATATTTTGCCGGACGGGGAGAAGAAATTGCTTCCATATGGAGTCTATGCCACAATCATTCAGGTGCGGGACAAACAGTATTTTGGGGTGACAAATGTCGGAAAGAAACCTACCATTGGTGAATATGCAGTAGGTGTTGAGACATTTATTATGGATTTTCAAGAGAATATATATGGGGAGACCATTCAAGTATTTTTCCATGATTTTATCCGCGAAGAGAGAAAGTTTGATGGGATAGAGGCGCTCCATCAGCAGATAGAGAAGGATAAAGAAACAGCAAGGCGTCTGCTTACAGAACGGTTTTTGTAAAATAGGCTGTATTAGGGGGACTATAGGCATGATCAGAATAGCCGTTTGTGATGATGAAGTTATTTTTGCTGAAAAAGTCAAGAAAATAGTAGATAAATATTGTACAAAAAGGCAGATTCCTTTCCAGATTGATCTTTACCAATCCGGGAAGGAATTTATTGCAGACCATGTAAAAATGATGGAATATCATATTGTGTTTTTAGATATCAATATGGAGGAAATAGATGGCTTAGAGGCGGCGAGGGAACTGCGGAAGTTGTGCAGGGAGACCTATGTTATTTTTGTAACCGCTTTTATAAATTACACGCTGGAGGGGTATAAGGTAGATGCAATCCGTTATCTGCTCAAGACTGACAAAAATTTTGAGCAGTCTATGTATGAGGGATTGGATACTGTATTTCAAAAGATGCAGTACAAACCTAGTATTAGGGAATTTGCATTTCAGGAAGGGACAAGGAAGATTGCGCTGGAAAAGATTATATATATTGAAAGTAATCTTCACAAATTGACATTTTGCATTATAGAAGATGAGATTGTCCAGTATACAATGTATGAGACGCTCAACCATATTTCAGGAATGTTTTCTGGCGATTTTGTTAGGATTCATCAAAGCTATCTTGTAAATCTTCGGTATATCCGTAAAATAGTTGGAAACGATTTATTGCTTCTAAATAATCTGACATTGCCAGTCGCAAGGTCTAAATTAAAAGAGGTGCGCCAGAAAGTTGCCATATATAAAGGGGTGATATAATGTTTGATTTTATCCGAAGTTATTCGGTTGTGCTGATTGAGGCAGTCTGCTGTATCATCTTCTTTGAGACATTTGGGGAGAGAAACAGAACGGGAAAGGGAATCTTTGTGTCCAGATGGAAGACGGTTCTTTGCCTAAGTGTTTTTAGTTTTCCAGCGGCTGCTTTTATTCGGGGGCATGTCTGGTTGAAGCTTATGTTCCATTTTGCACTGACTCTTGTTGTTATGTCTTTTTATATGAAAGAGGAAGTTAAAAAATGCCTTTTGTTGTCTATTATCTTGCAGGGGCTGCTTTGGCTGTCTGATTTTATTACTTTGGTGTTGTATCCCAGCCTGGTACTTCCAGATGCGATGAAATCAGAGAAGGAAGAATTTTTGGTTGTCCTCTTGGCAAAAATGTTCCTACTTTTGCTGATTATGGTTGTAAATATTGTATTTCGGCATCGGGATACCAGTTATATTAGGGCAAGAGATTGGGGTGTATTCCTGCTTATTCCTGTTTTTACTATGGCAGTTACAATTGCCTTTATTAGAAATATGCAGCTTATCTTAATGACGCGGTTGGAGCGTTTTTTTGTAGAGATGGCATTGGGATTTGTTTGTCTCAATATCATTATGTTTTATTTTATGCAGAATGTTGCCAGACGGGAATATCTTCTTCATGAGAAGGAATTATTAGATGTGGAGACGAAAAACCAGACAAAATTGTACAAAACGATTATGGAAAAAGTTCAAGACCAGAGGAAACTTTCACACGAATATAAAAATCAGATTACTTGCATCCAGGCGTTATGTGAGACAGGGGAATATGATAAGTTAAAAGAGTATTTAGGGCAGATTAGTGGGGAGGTACTGCATGATCTGGATTACATTGATACAAATCATGTATTTGTAAATGCGGTGTTAAATGCAAAGTATCAGGAGGCGGCAGAGCGGGATATTCTTTTTGTCTGTAAAATCAATGACCTCTCTGGGGTGACAATGAATTCTTCTGATTTAGTTGTCTTGTTGTCAAATCTGTTAAATAATGCGATTGAGGCATGTGAAAAGTGTGAAGTAGCATTAGCGCAGGAAAGTTCTATGCAAAATGAACAGAAGATGAATCCTAGAAAAATCAAGATAAAATGCGTTTGTGAGGAGGACGAACTGATACTATCTGTCCGAAATACTCAGAATGGCACATTAAAGAAGGAAAGAGAGAGGCTATATACTACAAAAAGGGAAAATTCGGAAAGCCACGGTATTGGCTTAAAAAATGTAATACAGATAATCAATAAGAATGATGGATATTATGCGTTAGGGCATACAGAAAATGAATTTCAGATTTCTATCGTAATCCCCCAAGGAGCTCACAGATAATGTGGGTTCTTTTTTAATATAGAAATATTACGACGTCTATGTATAACCGCCGTAGTAATATATATGATACAAAATCTGCAATATAAATGCAAAAAATGCAGCAAGCATTGTAAAAACATAGGGATGTATTATACTGCAAAATAGAACATGTGCACCGGGTTAGGGCATATCGAAAAGGGGGAATGGATGTATGGGCTACAGTATATTTTTTCTGAAAAGTCAATTAAACCAGGCTGGATTTAAAATTTGTTTCGGAATTCTTGTTTTGTTAAATCTAGTTGGCATGTTACTAGGCTATGTATCAAATTATCAGAGGGACTTTATGTTTGTAAGAAGTGCCGCGGACAATTTTTTGTTGGCATCAACAGATTCTAGAGTTATTCGGATGCTTTTTGGCCTTCTTTTTCCGTTGCTTGCGTCATCGCTCTGCATCGGGCATCAAAAAGAAAAAGGGATATTTACGATGCTGCGGATGAGTAAAAGACAATATATTTATGGGAATGCAATAATAGTTGTTAGTATGACTGTCTCTGCATTTGCGATGGCGCTCGGCTTGAACCAGCTATTATGTTTTGCAGCATTCCCGCTATCAGGAGCGGATAATAGGTGGGGAATGGCGGAGTATGCTTTGCCACAAAACGTTGATCCAGATTGTTTGTTTGATGTATGGAGTGTCCAGAATCCCTATCTCTATAATATATTCTATATTTTGATTATCAGTGTCCTGGCAGGCGGCATTGCCCTTCTGGTATATGGGCTAAGTTACACAAAGACATTTAGACGGCTCAGGCCAGTACAGCTCTCAGCATTTGTTTTTGTATTATTTATGGCGATGTTTCTTTTCAGTGAATTGCTGCACATTCCTGCAATAAGTGTTCTGGCATATATTGAGCAGGGGCATTCCGTTAGTGTCAGGGAGTATATGGTTTTTACCGGATGTGTATATGCGTTGGGGGTTGCTTTGACAATATGGGGAAGGAAAACATATGAATCTATTTAGAAAAGGGATATTTTGGATTTTGCCTATCATAATAGGCATGTTTCTTGGAGTGTTTGGGATAAAACAGTTTCAGAATGGGTTAGCAGCCAATATAGTGCAGATGTATTCCTTGATTATTCGGGATGTTGTTGTGCTGGGGCTGGTTCTTCCTGCCATGTCTCTTTTGGTTTTAAAAGAAATCAATGAATTTATGGTTTGCAGGAGGATATTGGCTATCCAGGCCAGGCATGAATGGTGGGAAGCAGTTTGCAGGAGGGTATTTATCAATTGTATTGGTCTGGCGGCGGTTATTCTGTTACCTGCATTTTTGTTGGCGCGGATTTGTATGGGGGAGGGGAGGGAATTTTGGGAGTGGGGATATGTAATCTCTTTACTTTTGACATTTTTCTTGTACTTGTGTGTGTCTTCCTTGTGTATGGTTTTGCTGGAAATGAAAATAAGGCAAAATATTTTCTCTGTTTGTGTTGTGCTAATCGCATCTTTTTTGCCTAATATAGTTTCCTTTTTGTTCCGTGAATCCGGTATTCCAGACATTGGTGGGCTTTTGAGTCTTGCGTATGCGCTGGATGATGATGTGTTTTCTGTCGGCATGGAAGAGGTGCAGGGGATTTACTGGTTTCGGTGTGTGGGAGTGTGTGCCGTATTTTTTATTTTGCTCCTAGTATTTGTAAGAGTAGGAAGAGTCTTGGTAAAAAGGCAGGATATCTTTTGGAAATAGCCGGGACAGATATTTTGTGTTAGGCATACGATACAAAAATCGACGAATGGAGGGGCTTAATGTGAGGGGGATGCGAAGAAAATTGAAGACAAAAATAATTGTGCTTGGCATTTTGAAATGTTTTCTGATGCTGTATTTTGTGTATTTGCATCCAGATAGCAGGATTGGATATTGGAGAATGCTGATTGGCGGACTACAGGTGGCAGATAGCAAGTTTATATTTTTCGTGATGCTTCAGGTTTTACCAGATTTTCTTCTTTATCATTATGTTAGTAGATATATTTGGCTGTTTAAGGAAAATTATGTTTTTATATTTGTTAGACAAAGAAATATAAAATATTGGGTGAGGAATCTTTCTTTCATGTCACTTTCTGATATATTGTTTTATGAGATTTTGGCGTGTTTTATTCTTTTTCTAGCAGAAATTGGGATACATGGTGAAGCGGTTTTGCGGCCAGGGAGGTTTGCTGTTTTGTTTCTTTACCAAACTGTGAAACTGGCAGATTTAACATTATTTTGCAATATTTTATTCCCGCGAAGCAACGAGCCAAGCGCGAGCTTGCTCGCATTTGGCGACTGCCGCGAGGGTCAAATACCCCGCTCCTCTGGGGCGAACTTGCTAAAAAGAAGCTAAGTCATGCCCCGTTGCTTGCAGCGGGGTATTTGACTATTCCGTTTCCATGAACTGACTGCAATGTACGCCAACTTAGTGCTGCAGGTACTGCCGCTATTTGTAACAGGTATAATGTATGACATGGAAGGGGAATGGAAGATGGCAGTAAAATATATTCCAATGAATTGGTGTAATTTTAATTATGTGCTTGAGGCTGGTTTAAATCCGGCTGTGATGCTTTGTTTGTCCATAGTGGCAGGTGTTTTGCTTTATTGGTGCATGCAAAAATTGATTCAGAATTATGAAATGCTCTAGGAGGGATATGACATGATAGAGATTAAAAATCTAAGCAAAAATATAAAAGGGAATCAGGTGCTTGATCATGTTTCCTGCTGTTTGGATGAAGGAAATGTGTACGGTATCTATGGGAGAAATGGATCGGGAAAGACGATGCTAATGAGATGTATTTTAGGTCTGATTTTTGCAGACAGCGGTTATGTTAAAATTGACGGAAATATTATCGGAAAGGATATTGATTTTCCGATAAGTGTTGGAGCCATCATTGAAAGCCCAGCCTTTTTTTCGTATGCTTCTGGATATGAGAACCTTAAGATGCTTGCAGATATTAAAAAAGTTATTTCCAGCGATGAAATCTGTAAGACGATGAGGCGTGTGGGGCTGGATGATAAGGATAAGCGGCCGGTTTCTAAGTATTCTCTGGGAATGAAACAGCGTCTTGCTATTGCGCAGGCTGTTATGGAGTCACCTGATCTTTTGGTATTAGATGAACCGACAAATGCGTTGGATGAACAGGGCGTCTCCATGTTCCGTGATATTATTAAGGAAGAGAAAAAAAGAGGGGCATTGATAGTGCTGGCAAGCCATAATAAAGAGGATATAGAATTACTCGCGGATGTGAGGATTTGGATGAGTAATGGAAGGATGGAAGAAAAAAAGAAGGAAGGATAAAATGCAAACACACATCTTTCATCTTTTATGTTTGCGCCTCAAATGAAGATAAAAGTATTTTGTTTGAGGCTTGGTGCGGATTATGACAAAAGGTTCAAAAGTATTTTTTGGAGTTATTTTATGTATCGCTATCCTTTGTTTTGCTCTGGGAATTGCAGTGCGGAGCAGTTATACGGGATATCGTACATTTGAAGAGATGGAATTTTTAGAGGGATATTCTGTCCAGTTACAAGATGCCCGGGAGAATGGATTGTCGGATTGTATCAAGGATTACAGTGATTTAGTGAGGAAGGCTGACCTGATTGCCAAAGTGTATGCCACAAAGGAGAGAAAGCTGTCAATCCATGCAGTTACAAAAACGAAAGTGATTGTCAAGAAGATTTATAGAGGAAGCCAGAAGGAAGGACAGGATATATATATCTATGAACCGGCCGGTTTTTCTTATGCCATCAGTAAATCATATGATACAGCGGGGGGATATCAGCTAATGAAGGAGGGGGAAGAATACTATGTATTTTTAAAAAAGCTGAAAGCGGCCAAAGGATACCAGATGTCAGAACAGGAAAAGAATACATTTCTGCCAAGCACAGTATTGTATTCAAAGTTTCCGGTGCAGCAGGGCAATGTGGTTGCAGTGGATGCTAAAAGGCTGGAGGAAGGGGAATACCACTACGGGGAAATTAAGGATTTGGAAATTATTACGTCAGATCAGGGGGTTCTAACAAACTATAAGCAGATAAGAAAACAAGTCGTTTGTGATAATTCATGAAATGTGACAAGGGAAAAGAAATGAACTATTCGGATGTGTGCCTATAAAAACTTATATGCTGCTTTTAGAAACATCATACAAACGGCGATTGCCCTGTGTTTTGCACTCTTGCAATCGCCATTTATATTTTTGTTTCTTCAAGATGGTTAATTAAAACTTCCATCCCAGAGCGGCATATTGGAGAGGTATTTTTTTGCTACAGCGGGGACATAGTAAGCGCCGTATGTTTTCAGCCCGTCCCGTTCCTCTTCGGGAAGTTCTACATAAAAACGGTAATATGGCATAAAATATTTTTCATTTGTACCAGTCCTGTATATTAGCTCTGTCTTGGCAACGAATTTTTCGCCAGGGAGTTGATATGGTACTGAGGTAATATAGTTGCCATTTAATAACAGATTTTTGGCGTCTTTTGATGTAATGATAGGATAATTGCCCATTTTTTGTGATAAATCTGTTTGGTCAAGGCTTGCAAGGCTAAGTTTTCCAGTATCATCGCAATCAAAGCTAATTTGTCTGAAATTATAGTTTATAATTGATTCTGAAATATTTTTGCCTGTTTCATAAAATGAAATTTTATATTCTTGTTGTAGGCTGGAACCATTTTCGGAGTTGCTGTAATCACCACCAGAAATATTTAGCTGTGGGTTATCTAAATGGATCAAGTTTTTGTATTGCTCCTTCAGATAGTTTGCCACGGCAGCAGTTTCCTCATAGGATGCGGAATCTGCAAAGTGAAATTGTTTTGGGAGTTTTATGGCAGGTGCAAAGGAAACTGTTCCTAACATTGTCTGGTCAACTGTAATTTCCATGCCATTTTTTTTAGTAGTGAGTTGGGTCGGGTTAAAGTATCCATCTGGAACATCGCCCTCCATCTTTTCAGTGATTTCCTTTTTTTCCTCCTCGTCCGGTGCGTTATCTTTGATGGTAAGGGAATTTTCATCCAGTCCGAGCCTGCCTGCCAGATCGGTTAAAAGCTCTCTCATTTTTCCAAAATCGGCTCCAGTTGCAACAAAGTCTTTATTATAAGATAACTGGTTTCGGAAAACAGGCAGGGACGATGGCGATGCCGCTTCATTCCAGGGATTGCTGTCAGTTAGGTCAGAGATGTCATAAGCCCAGAGGCCCTCAAATCCCATTCCTTCATTGATATATTCTGAGATAGAAAGCATTGGAAGGTCTTTTGTCTGGGCTGGTTGGCTTATATCTGTAGGATTGTGGGAAAGCAACTTGCTTCCAGCAAATACTGTTAGGGCGAGGCAGGCAGCAGCGGTCCATTTCCAGTGTTTTTTGACCAGATAAAGGGTTTTCTGTAAGACTATATCTTTTGGCTTTTGCTTACGGCTGTTTCGCAGGATGTCTGTTTCAATTATAAATGCATCATTTAATAAATTGAAAGCGTCGCTAATCTGTTCTCTTTTCATATAAATCCCTCCTGTTCTAAATGAGCTTTTAGTCCTTGTCGGGTACGGTATAGCATGCTTTTTACTTTGGATTCGCTCATATTGTGATAAGCAGCTACTTCTTTGATAGAATCCATATAGTAATACCTTCCCATAAAGGTTGTGCGTGCATCTTTTGATAATGTGCCAAGATATTTGTTAATTGCATCCGCTAACAAATGCAGATCAACATTTTGTTCCGTTGTGTTGCCGTTTGGAATGCAGTCCTCCAGCTCCGAAAGAGAAACAGCATATTCTGAGGCCTGCCGCTTTACCCTGCTTTTTGTCCGCAAGATATCAATTGACAGTTGCCTGGTGATTTTGCCGAGATAGGACGAAAGGACACATGGCTTGTGAGGCGGTATAGAATTCCAGGCTCTCATATAAGTGTCATTAACGCTTTCTTTGCTATCTTCTAGATCACAAAGAATATTTTGGGCTATTTTTAGGAGATATCGCCCATATTTTTTCTCTGTCTCACGGATGGCCGATTCATCTCGCTGCCAGTACATTGCAACAATCCTGTCATCCTGCATAAAGTCACTCCCTTCTAATGTTTTTGGATTTGTATTTAACTGCCTAAGTAATATATGCCTTCACTATATATCCCGATAAAAATGGAGTTTGGTTGCATAAGATTTCATATTTTCTGATAAATCGTATCAACATTATAGCAAAAAGGAAGGGATATATCTTTCTGTTTCTGGAACGGAGTTAGGTTGGTTTTTTGTTTTTACTGTTGAAAAAGAGATAGAGAAATCTGTTTTGGTCATTCGTATGGTGGAAAATGTAAAGGGCAGAGGGTCAAGTGGGGATGTTGTGAAAAAAGACTGAAGGGTATTAGAAGAATGGCTGCACAGTAAGGCGTTATAACGCATAAACTAACGTTACATTATTTGAAAAAGTCAAACCGGAACTTGACAAATTTTCGATTCAATGCTACTATTTTGCTAATAGCAAGCGCAGATTCAAATAGTCATTTGCGCTTGTTTGTTATATGGGTAAACGTTTTGAAATTGTTTCAAGCGGTGCCCTTTTCTTTCTGGCAGAGATTAGCACTCGTTTAAGAGAAGTGCTGACAAGTGTTGGGAGTTTTTGAGGATATGCGTTCTATCGGAGCGGACAGTACCTGACAAATTTTCAGGATAGATAGGAGGAGCTTATGTTAGTCATACCTGTATATGATACGTTGATTTTGTCGAATGTACAGATTAATGTGCAGGAGGATGTTTTTTCGAAAAAAGAAATTGAAAATATAAAAAATGAGGATAATTTTCTTATTGTGCCGATTAAAGAGCAAAAAGAACGAGGAGAATTGTCTGTTGAAGACTTTTATGATGTGGGGCTTTTGGCGGAGGCAATTTCTACGATTAACCATGAGGGTAATAACCTTTTAGTCGTAGACACCAAAGAACGGGTGAAAATCCATGACCTTGTTTTTGATGATGGCAGGGTGGATGCTTCTTTTGATGTTCTTATGGATGAGGAGGATCTCTCGGAGAGTGAGCAGCAGGAAATCTTTTTAGAATTTAAGCAGCATGCGGAGGACTTAGTAAAGGACCTTCCGGGCGGTGTCTGGATGCGGGGATATATCCGCCGTTGGAAGAATCTAAACGAGGCGGCAACAAATCTCGGCGCTTATCTGGAAATTGATGAGTCGGAGCGCTATGCTATTTTGGCATCAAACTCGGTTAAGGAGCGCTACCATCTGATCCTAGAAGGGGTCCGTCGTTTGGTAGGCAGCCATGAGGTGAAGAATGAGCTGAACCAGAAGCTGACGCAGGAGCAGCAGGATGCTTATAAAGTTATGGCGATTAAGCGGCAGATCAAACTTTTGGAGGAACAGCTAGATGAAATGGACGAGGATTTTTCTTCGGAGGAGGAAATGTTTGCCCAGAAAATCAAAGAGGCAGGGATGCCAGAGGAGGCACAGCGTGAAGCGGAGCGTGTGCTAAAGCGTTTTACTATGGAGGGAAGCCAGGGGCATGAATATGGGACGTTATATGATTATCTGGACTTTGTTACTTGCCTTGCGTGGAAAGATGGGGAGGAAAAAAGGATAGAACTTTCTGAGGCAAGGAAGATTCTGGAAAAAGACCATTTTGGCTTGGAAAAAGTGAAAAAAAGAGTATTGGAGCAGATTGCAGTCACAAGCTTAAAGGGAAGGCAGACCGGTTCTATTTTACTCTTTGTCGGCGCGCCGGGTACCGGAAAAACCAGTATGGGGCAGAGTGTTGCAAATGCTATGGGCAGGGAGTATGTGAGGATCAGTCTGGGGGGAATCCGGGATGAGGCGGAAATCCGCGGCCATAGAAGAACGTATGTGGGAGCAATGCCGGGGCGTATTATGGAGGGAATGAAGCGTTCCGGCGTGAATAATCCTGTTATGGTGCTGGATGAAATTGACAAGATTGCTGCAGAGTATCATGGGGATCCGGCGAGTGCCTTATTGGAGGTGCTTGATCCAGAGCAGAATAATTCATTTGTAGATCATTATATGAATGTGCCTTACGACTTATCTAAGGTGTTTTTCCTCTGTACAGCGAATACAACGGAGGGAATTCCAAAACCGCTTTTAGATAGAATGGAAATAATTAACTTATCCGGGTATACACCGCTTGAAAAATACCAGATTGGAAGAAAATATCTTTTGCCAAAGGCGGTAGAGGATGTTGGCCTAAAGAAAGGGCAGGTTTCCATATCACAGGGAGTGTTAAAGAAAATTATTTCGGAATATACGATGGAGGCAGGGGTGCGTGGATTGCGCAAACAGCTTGACAAAATATGCCGTTATGCGGTGGTAAAGCTTTTGGAGCAGGAGAGTGAAAGTGATGTATCTGATATGAAATTTACTGTGAAAGAAAGTGAACTGTATGACATTTTAGGCAAAAAAGTAACGAACCATGATGAAGCTTTGAAAAAGGCGGTTCCGGGCGTTGCGACAGGGCTTGCCTGGACGCAGGTTGGCGGGGAAATTCTCTTTATTGAGACGATGCAGACAAGGGGCAAAGGAAAAATCCAGATTACCGGCCAGCTTGGAGATGTTATGAAGGAATCAGCAGAAATTGCCTACACGCTTGTAAAGTCACATTTTTCAGAGGATATGAAAGATTTTGAGAAAAAAGATGTTCATATCCATGTGCCAGAGGGGGCTGTGCCAAAGGATGGGCCGTCTGCAGGAGTTACGCTATTTACGGCGCTCAGTTCCCTTGTAACCGGAAAACCGGTTAAGAAAAAGCTTGCAATGACAGGGGAAGTATCCCTAAGAGGGGAAGTGCTGCCAATCGGCGGGCTTCCAGAAAAGCTTATGGCCGCCCAGAGAGCAGGCATACAGACTGTGTTGATTCCGTCCAAAAATGAAGAGGATTTAAAAGAGGTGCCAGAGGAAATCATAGCGAAATTGAAGATTATACCAGTAGCATCTATCCGGGAAGTGGCAAAAGAAAGTATGGGACTAGAACTGTAGGTATTGTAGCATAAAAAGAACCCTGAAGCGAATATGAAATTAATTTTTGCATATGCTTTAGGGTTCTTTTTATGTAAATGGTAAAGTTTTAGGAGTATTTTGATGCAACTGCGCTGATATAAGAAATTAGATTATATCCGGCATGTGCAATAATACAACAAAAGATTGCATTTGTTTTTAAATATAGGCATCCTAAAAGGATTCCACAGACTAATGCGGATAAGGTTTGTACCATATTAAAATGGAGAATAGCAAAAAGCAGAGAGGAGAGCAGCAATGCGGCTGAAGTTCCATAGGTATGTTTCAACCCCTCCAGGACAAAACCTCTCATTAAAATTTCTTCTATGACAGGTGCGATTATGCATACTTGCAGCAAGCTTGTTACAGGGGATTTGACTAAGCTTTGAATCGTTTCCTGATATTCCTTCTCACTTTGTGGAAAGAAACTTTCAAATATAGGGTCTAGGCAATTGTCTAAGAGTAAGAAAAATAAGGCGGAGCAGGCGATTGCCATGAAAATACCGCTGATTGTTATATTAGACAAAATAGCTATCTGAGATTGTTTTTTTAGTATCTGAATAAATGCGTATACAAATAGTATGATTATGATACAATTAATCCATTCTGAGTTATCTGGAAAGAATTTTCTCCAAATTGCCACATCTAAAAATGTATAGAGAAGCATAATCCCTAAATATGACATTACCCATAGAATGGCACTGCTGATTTTTAATGTATTTTGAGTCATATCATCCCCCTTGCCATGTTTTCTGTGGCTCAAATCGTACTGAAAAAAGCTGTTTTTATGTTGTTAATTGCTTTTGACTCTAGTATTATGCTAATATCCAGTAGATAAACAATTTGTATGTAGACATGCATTGATATCTACTATTGATTCTAGCATAATATGATAGAAGTTAAATGTCAAATGGATGAAGGGCAGAAAAATGGATTTGACATGGTATATGGTGCTAATTATAATACATGTAGGGGGTATACTTATGCTGCTTTTCATTTAGATAAAATGTCTGAAATATTGTTTTTGTCAAAGGCTATGCATTCAATGATTAAAGTAGAGGACAGAAAAGTTTGATTCTCGCGTACGCAACGAGCCAAACGCAAGCTTGCTTGCACTTGGCGACTGCGCGCGGGTCACATACCCCGCTGCTCTGCAGCGTTGCAAGTTTGATACCCCGTTGCTTGCAGCGGGGTTGTTGATTATGAAAAAATGGTTTGTAGAAGGAGTTTAGAGATTATGAAATATTATGATATAGGTTTAAATTTGTTTTGTAAACAGTTTCCAGATTCTGAACGGATCATTGCAGATGCAGAGGATCATGAGGTGTGCTGCATTTTAACTGGGACAGATATGGAAGAGAATAAGAAGATAAATGATTTTGTAAAAAGTCATGAGGTTTTCGGTACAGCTGGGATACATCCGCATAACGCCGACCGTGCAAAACAAGAAGACTTTCAATTGATTGAGAAAATTATAGCTGAAAATAACAGGATTGTGGCAGTAGGAGAGTGTGGCTTGGATTATGACCGCATGTTTTCTACGAAGGAGAACCAGATCAGGTGTTTGGAAAAGCATATTCTGTTGGCGGAAAAACTTAATAAGCCGTTATTTCTCCATGAACGTAGTGCTACGGTTGATTTTGTCAAGAGATTTAAAAGACATCCTGATGTTTGTAAAAGGTCAGTGGTACATTGTTTCACGGGCGATAAAGCAACATTGGAGAAATATTTATCTATGGGTTTTTACATTGGCATTACAGGCTGGATTTGTGACGATCGCCGTGGAAAGGACTTGCGGGAGGCAGTGCATATCATTCCACTTGACAGAATTTTAGTGGAGACGGATGCCCCATATCTGACTCCTAAAAACGTTTCAGGCCTTGACAGGACAAACGTGCCTCAAAATATTAAGTATGTGGTAAGGGATTTAGCAAAATATATGAAAGTATCGGAAGATGTGTTGATGAAAAATGCAAGAAAAAATACGGAGAGAATTTTTCGGATCAATGCCTGATTTAATAATCTATAAATGGAGTTATTTCTTGCAGTTATTCTTTTAAGATGATTTCATAATATGCAATGAAGGACGAACTATTTGCGCAGTTAATACCAGGGCAGCAGCATGTATTTCTATATCATTCACCGTCAATGATATAGAAAATAATTTTCGGTTAGTTACTCGTCAAAAAATATATTTTGCCTGCATTTTTATTTTTTTCTTGTTTTTTTAGAGGAACGCTCGTATTATATCTCTCACACGCAGCGATACATAACAGAGAAAAAATGTTCCGTAAGTGTGTCGGCGGTTCGAGAGAGCCTTTTGCAGGAAACTTTTTGACCCCAATATCATAGCATAACTTACGCAGATTTTAGTAGATAATATATTTAAAAATAGTAAAATTTAAAAGGACAAAGCAACTATTGGAGGAAAAATTGCTTTGTTTTTTATTCCCGCGAAGGCAAAGTGAGGATGATGCAAGCAAGCTTTTATCATCCGAGCACGCCCCCGATGGTCAAATATCCCGCTGCAGAGCAACGGGGTATTTGACTTTGAGTATGTAATGATGACAAGGAAATGAAAATTACTCTGCGCTTAGCAACGACCGAAACGCAGTAAAGACAAAATCCCCGCCTTTTGGGACGAACTTGCCAGAAAGAAGCCAGGTCATGCCTCATAGCTTGTTGCTGGGTATTTGACTCTCCATATACAGCATTGCGAGGAAGGGGAAGAAAACGATAAAAATTTAGTTTGCTGAGTAAAGTGTTTTTTCGACACAAAAAGATATGATTCGACTTAAACCGACACAGAAAAAGGTAGAAATATAATGGAAAAGTGAGAATGGTTTGTTATAATAAACCAAGGATAATAAAAGATTATCCTCGATTGATGAGATGATGGATAACTTTTTATTATCCG
>CAJUID010000027.1 GCA_910585905.1 uncultured Lachnospiraceae bacterium | reverse complement strand
GGTTTTATGCGACCTGCAAGTACTTTTTTTAATATTCAACTGTCAAACTCCCGTGGAAAGTCAAAATTTGTTTAGAGTTGGACAGATAGTGGCAAAAGTGGTAAAATATAAAGGTTCAAATTGAAACGTAGTGAAATGCAAGAAAGGGAAGGATAAAGGAGTATGTCAGGACATTCAAAATTTTCGAATATTAAGCATAAGAAGGAAAAAAACGATGCTGCGAAAGGTAAGATTTTCACAATCCTTGGACGTGAGATTGCAGTGGCGGTCAAGGAAGGCGGGCCAGACCCAGAGAATAACGGAAAGCTCCGTGATGTAATCGCAAAGGCGAAGGCAAATAATATGCCAAATGATACCATTGAGCGCGGAATTAAAAAGGCGGCGGGAAATATGGAAGCTGTCAATTATGAAGAAGTAACCTATGAGGGATACGGGCCAAGCGGGACAGCGATCATAGTTAAGGCGTTGACGGATAATAAGAACCGTACGGCAAGTAATGTCCGCAATGCCTTTACAAAGGGCAGCGGCAGCGTAGGGACACAAGGATGCGTGTCTTATATGTTTGACGAAAAGGGGCAGATTATTATAGATAAAGAAGAATGTGAGATGGAGGCAGATGATCTGATGATGGTTGCCTTGGATGCAGGGGCAGAGGATTTTGCAGAGGAGGAAGATTCCTTTGAGATCATTACTTCGCCACAAGATTTTGGGGCAGTCCATGAGGCTCTGGAAAAGGAAGGTGTAGTCATGGTAAGTGCGGAAGTGACGATGATACCGCAAAATTATGTGACATTAAGTGATGAGAATGATATTAAGCAGCTTCAGAGGACACTGGATCTTTTGGATGAAGATGATGATGTACAATGTGTTTATCATAATTGGGATGAATAAAGAAAAGAACGGTGCTTTTTGTTGAACGTTTGGTTATGGAGTGCTATACTGAATTTGCATAGTTCAAGTCATTTTGAAACACATGTATCTTGCCGATATATTTTTTAGGCAGTGTGCAAATTTCTTTCGGATATGTCATGGTATAATGGCTTTAAAGTTTCAGACACATATGTTTTAAAATATAATGTGAAATTCTGTGAAGAATACTTTTTAGCACAAAATTGACATAGAGATTTGCTAAATTTTGTATATTAAAAAAATGGGAGGAGAAGGATGAGAGAATTACTGAGTAAAATAAGGAAGAGACGAGTGTGGGGAATTGGCGCATTCGTACTTTTTACGCTTTTGTTTCTGTCCTTTTTTGCTTTAAAAGAGGGTGGGATTATCAAAGCGGCACCGGGAGACCCAGATGAGCCGTTAAAGGGAGTTATCTTTCAGGACGAAGAAGGTAATCAGGTTGCCTCCGGCGGCAGGTTGATTATGCGGCGGGCAGAAGAAGAATTTCTTATTATGGGACTACCTGGTAACGCTAAAGTGGAGTGGGTCAGTCAGAATACGAATGTAGTAAGTGTGGATCCTGCCACAAAAAACAGCCATCAGGCAAAATTAAAAGTAGAGACAATGTCAGGGAATGCAGCGGTTAATGTAAATTATTCATATATAGATAGTGATGGCAACGAGATTCCAGACACCACAGCAACGGTTACGATTGAAGTGGTCTTTTCCATTCAGGAGTATTTAAATATTACTGGCGTGTCTATGGGAAAAGTATACGAATCGGATGAAAGACGTTCCATGATTATGGAGATGGATAGCCAAGTGCCGATTGGAAATCAAAATGATGGTTCTGACCACATTAAACTTGTATTTGGTGATGGAACTTTACCACAAGCAACATGGGAAAGTAGTAATAAAGATATTATTAATATAGCTCCAGCCACAGCAGATAGGCCGAAACAAATGATACAGGCTGTTGGTGCAGGACCTGCAAGATTAACAGTTACATATGTGGATGGTACTAGAACATATACGGATACAATTGATGTCTATGTAAAACCAAAA
Source organism: uncultured Lachnospiraceae bacterium (assembly GCA_910585905.1). Classification (GTDB taxonomy): domain Bacteria; phylum Bacillota; class Clostridia; order Lachnospirales; family Lachnospiraceae; genus Butyribacter. The sequence goes on along the minus strand of CAJUID010000027.1, from coordinate 41,097 downwards.
CTGACAGATAAAAATGGTAAAGTATTGGCAGGTGGTATTGGTGGTTCTGCTTCTGGTTCTGTAATAGTAGAGAATCATGAACGAATAGGGGTTTCTGTCCGTGCTGTTGACCATCCAGAATTGGCGGCAGGCGATAAGCTCGTATGGGTTATCTCAAAAGGAGAAGGCGATCAGGAAGTATTAGTCAGGGATTCCCTGGGAAATATTGGTACGGATGCGGATGAAGCAAAGTTAGTCTATATTCCGAAAGACCCAGCAGATGAGAATTCTACGCCGGCATACCGAGTGGATGCTAAGGCTGGAGTTTATAATGTTTATTTTTATGTTAAGGGAACCTATACAAATTTTGCAGATTCCAAAGATCCAGATAAGAAATCAAATGTTGATTCGGTTACATTACAGACCAGTGTAAAATGTGACTTTACAGATAAAGACATAGTATTAAATCTAGGGAGCAGTTATGCCTTATCAGAGGCATTTAATATCCCTGTGGGAGTGCTGACAGGACATTTTACATATGATATTCTGGCAGATGGTAACCAGTATATTGGTTGTACATGGGATAAGGCTGCAACAATTTGGACAAAGGCGCTTGGTACGGCTCAGGTACGGATTAGGCCATCTGATATACAGACAATTAATGTTCCGGGATTGACGGATAATCCGGTTACAGTTACAGTGACTGTGGCGGATACATTTGCTCTAAACAGATCAGAGGTAACTATGGCAGTTGGCTCAACTTTAGATTTGTATGGGGTAATTGGTTCTAATACAGATGTAGATTCCTCAAGATTTGAGTGGTCGATTAGCAATGATATATATGCAACTCTTAGTAATACAACAGGGCGGTATGTAACAGTTACGGCTACACAGAAGACTCCAGTAAATGAACCTGTCATAGTATCTTTGGCGTGGACAGAGGAAAGTGGGATTACTCGTGTTGCGCAATGTAGTATCACGATTAATGAATCAGCAACTGATTTTAAGATTACTCCGGAAACGGTGAATTTGGAAGTAGGTTCTTCAGAATATTTGCAAACAAATTTGACAGGATCAAAAAATATACTGTGGATTTCGTCTGATACATCAATTGTCACTGTAGAACCTCAGACTGGAAATATTGCGGCTAAGATTACAGCGACAGAAAAAACTGGGAATGTTGTTATTACTGCGATTAATAGGGATAACGATACGTATGCAACGGCACTAGTTACGGTTACAGCTCCGATTACAGATATTAAGATAGATAAAGGACCAGCGTATACGACCTCTATAGGTACTCCATTTGTATTTTTGGAGGCAATCTATCAACCAGCAAATGCGACTCAAACAGAGATGATTTGGGAATCTTCGGATGAGTCTATTGCGACAGTTGATGCAAATGGTATGGTTACTGTGTTAAAGCTGGGTCAGACAACGATTACTGTAAAACCGGCTTATAATCCAAATGGTGTATTTGCACAATGTATCTTGACAGTAAAGGATGAGCCAATTACTGGGATTCAGACGGATGTTAAGACATTGAATATGAAGGTAGGGGATACATACGATGTCAAGGTAACATTGACACCAGAAAATCCGACAGATAGAACGCTAACATGGACTACTTCCAAGGCAGATGTTGCAACTGTTTCAAATGGGACAATTACAGCGGTTGGGGTTGGTACTGCCACAATTATGGTACAGGGTGGTAATGCTTCCCCAGTAATGATAGAGGTAAATGTACGGCAACGTCTGGAAAGTTTTGCCTTTGAGACAACTTCAATGGAATTAGAGGTAAATCAGACCAAAAAATTGAATATTATATTTACACCAAGTGAAGGTGTTAATACAAATGTAACGTTCTATTCTTCGGATGAATCCACGGTTACTGTAGACAAGGATGGAAATCTTACAGGTATTTCTGTAGGTTCTGCGTTGATTACATGTATTGCGGAGGATTTGGGGGAGTATAGGCCAATTACTTGTAAGGTTACGGTTATACAACAACATCTTGTGGCGACTGACTTTACGATAGATCCGTTGGAGCAGACAATACAGGTAGGGGATGATTTTACAATTCTTCCTATTTTTACACCAGCTGAAACAACAAATAAGCAAGTCCGTTATCAGAGTTTGGATGAGGCGATTGCTACGGTTACTGAGGAAGGTGTTGTTACTGGTGTGATGGCAGGGCAGACGGTAATTCAGTGTACTGCGGTTGAGACAAATCTGACTGCGCTTTGTAAAGTTACAGTTGAGAATGCAATCACATTTTCATTGAATCCAAGTAGCCGTGAGATTGCAATTGGAAAGAGTTTTAAGATTTCTAAAGTTACAAAGCCTAGCAATGTAGATAAAGCGGCAACTTGGAGAACTTCTAATTCAAAGATTGCTTCAATATCTGCGACCGGAAAAGTGACTGGTAAGAAAATTGGTACTTGTACGATTACATGTACCTTAAAGAAATATAAGCAGAGCGCAACTTGCCGTGTTAAGGTTGCAAAGTTAAAGAGTACCTTGAAGTTAGATAAGAGCAGCATCCGTATGAATGTTGGTTCAACATATCGTTTGAAGAAGACCGTTTGGTCAAATAATTCATCGAACCCTTCTGTTAAGTACACATCAAGGAATAAGAGAATTGCTACCGTAGGTTCTTCCTCTGGAAAGATTACTGCAAAGAGAGTAGGCTCTACCGTAATTACCGCAAAGACGACAGATGCTGTCCATGCAACTGCAAGATGCAGGGTGACGGTAATTCATCGTGCGACAAGCATATCATTGAATAAAACATATGCGATCTGCCATATCGGAAATACGATTAAGCTGAAAGCAAATCTTAAGCCTAGCAATGTTTCTATTAAAAAGGTGAAGTGGTCTACCAGTGATGATAAGATTGCAAGTGTAACTGGCACCGGCAAAATTACTGGATATGCAGAGGGCGAAGTTTATATTACTGCAACTACAACGGATGGCAGCAATAAGAGTGCAAAGTGTCTGGTCAGAGTAATGGAGCCAATTCCTGCAACGAATATTATGGTGGCTCAGCAAAAACTGACGATGAAGCGGGGCGATACAGCGAAGCTTTCGTACACGATTCTGCCAGATAATCAGACTGATACAATAAAGATGGCATCAGATAATAAGAGCGTGGCAACGGTTACAAATGCAGGAAAGGTAAAGGCTGTGGGCACAGGAATCGCCACAATAACGATTACTTCTTCCAGCGGTACAACAGCGACAGTGGAAGTCAATGTTGTAGAATTGAATAAGTCTTCGCTGCGAATGCGGCAGCTTGATACAGAGACACTTAGGGTAATTGGAACGACGGATCCGATTACATGGTATTCTGCGAATAACCGCATTGCGACAGTGGCAAATGGCTTAGTTGTTGGAAAGGGAATGGGTACAACGTATATTTATGCCTATGTTAATGGCTGCAAGATGGCCTGCAAGGTTGAGATTGTATCTGTAAATTCTAAATAGGAGATTTTATAATTAGAGCTTTTTATACAGTTTTGGCGATAAGAGTATAAAGTAACTGAAATAATCAAACAAAGGCATATTGTTATTGCTTTGGGCGTTAAATTTCTAAGAATTATGGCAAGGAAGGATTGCAAGATTGAATAGCCGAAGTAATAATTAGAATATGCTGGCAAAAGAGGGTATTGGGACAATCAAATGATTGCGTAATACCCTCTTTGTATCATTAGAGGAAGGAGAAACTGCATTGTTACTAAATTTACATGTGAAGAACCTGGCAATTATTGATGAGATTGAAGTGGATTTTGCTGAGCATTTAAATGTATTAACGGGAGAGACAGGTGCTGGTAAGTCCATTATTATTGGTTCGATCAACATTGCCTTGGGGGGAAAGACGGCAAAGGATATGATTCGGAAAGATGCTGAATTTGCGTTAGTTGAATTGACATTTTTAGTTGATGATGAAAGAATTCGGTCCGAATTGGAAGAAATGGGGATTAGTTTTGAGGATAATATTTTACTCATTTCCAGAAAAATTACTTCTACAAGGACAATTAACCGAATGAATGGCGAGAGTGTAACAATAGCTATGATTAAGAAGGCGGCTGGCCTGATGATAGATATTCATGGGCAAAATGAGCAGCAGTCATTGCTTCATAAGGCTAAACATATGGAAATTGTAGATCGCTATGCGAAAGAGCAAATGAATGGGAAAGATGTGGAATTGGCGAAATCGTATCGCTGTTATATAGAATGGAAAGAGGAATTGTCAGATCATGAAATACCTGAGGAGCAGCGTCTAAGGGAGGTTTCTTTTCTAAAGTATGAGTTAGAGGAAATTGAAAATGCAAATCTGGTAGCTGGGGAAGAAGAGGAATTGGCACAAAAATATCGTAAACTTTCTAATGCTACCGAGATTGCGCAAGGCTTGTCAGAAATCTATAATATGATGAGTATTGAAAATGGGGCTGTTTCAGAGAAGACGGGTGAGGGAATCCGGATATTATCTAAAATTTCTGAATATGACGGACGTGTTTCAGAATTTTGGAATCAGTTATCTGAGATTGATTCTCTAGTAACAGATTTTAACAGAGATATCTCTGATTATATGGATTCCTTTGAAGTTGGTGCGGAGGAGTTGGCTGAAGTTGAAGAACGGCTTGATTTGGTTCGGGGAATTAAGGCGAAATATGGTTCTAGTACAGAAGAGGTGTTTGCTTACCGGGATAAAATTCGCAGCCAGCTTGTCAAATACCAGGATTATGAAGCATATCGGCAGGAGTTACAGGAAAAAATAGCAAAAGAGGAGAAAAAATTAATTAAACTTTCAAAGGAAATTACGGCAATTCGAAAGAAATGTGCGAAGGTGCTTGAGAAGGAGATTACGCAGGCATTAATTGATTTAAACTTTATGCAGGTTAAATTCGAAATTGCAGTGCGCCCTAAGAAAGAATACTCTGCTAAGGGGATGGACGAAATTGAATTTATGATATCAACAAACCCAGGGGAGGAACTAAAGTCACTTGGGTCATCGGCTTCTGGCGGTGAGCTTTCCAGGATTATGTTGGCTGTAAAGGCTGTGCTTGCTGAGCATGATAATATTGAGAGTATGATATTTGATGAGATTGATGTGGGAATCAGCGGGAGGACTGCACAGATGGTTGCAGAGAAGATGGCACTTATTGGCGGCAGGCATCAAGTAATCTGTATTTCACATCTTGCACAGATTGCTGCGATGGCCGATACGCAGTTTTTGATTGAGAAGGAAAATCAGGATGAGCATACGCATTCGCAGATAAGGAGGCTTAGCCAGGAAGAATCGATACAAGAACTTGCCCGCATTCTGGGTGGGGCGCAGATAACAGATTCGGTGGTAAATAGCGCAAGAGAGATGAAAGAATTGGCAATGGAGATTAAGGCAAAATCAAAATAAAGGGAACGAATTTATGAGTCGTTTCAGAAGTACATAAGTGACTAAGGATAGTAAAAAATTAAATGCTGTTGCTCTCATAGGGCATAATTTTGCAAAGACTGGTGTATGATAACAAATATACCAGTCTTTTTTAGTGTGCAAAAATTTCGTAACAGCGTGGTGGATATCTATGAGCACAAGCTAGGGCATTTTTGCAGTTGGTGTCGTTTATGTAATAGAAGAGCTCACTAGAGTACAAAGGTATGTTTTTAAGAATAAGCCGCGGTTAGGAAGGAGTTATAGTTTATGAGCCTTATATGTCCAAAAAATTGGAGGCCTTTTTTTTCAAAAATAAATTGGAGAGACAGGGACAGGCGGATATATCGTTTCTGCTTGGTGTTGCTAGTAATATTTAACTTAGGGGCTGTCGGGGCATGGTACTGGCAGAAGATGGATAGCAAAGTGCCAGATCATATTTATCTATTTCAGAATCAAAATATCGAAATAGATTTATCTGTTCCTTTAGAAGGACACTGTCAAGAGACAAAGGATGTAATAGCGATAACGAATGGCGGAGCGGCACAGGAGAGGGAACAGTCTTTTGGGCTTGATAGGCCAGTTAGTGTGATGGCTAGTTCTCTGGGGAGTTATCAGGCAGAACTGAAGCTGTTTGGCATTTTTCATTATAAATATATTCATTTTGACGTGATAGAGGAGGCAAAGGTGATGCCGTCCGGTAAGGCGGTGGGCCTTTATATCCAATCGGATGGAATTATGGTACTTGGAACTTCCAAAATAGTGGGGAAGGATGGGTTTAGCTATGAGCCGGCAAAGGAGATTTTACAACCTGGGGATGTGATTTGTAAGGTGGAAGACAAGAGGGTAGGTACAATTGACGAGGTAGTAGCCCTTCTTCAAAAGGAAAAGAGTAGGAAAGTAACTTTGGAGGTTATTCGGGGAGGGACTACGATTCAGGTAAAATTAGAGAAAGTTTTGGCAAAGGATGGGGAGTATAAGATTGGTGCATGGCTGCGGGAAGATACAGAGGGAATTGGTACGCTGTCCTTTGTAACAGAAAATAACCAATTTGCTGCACTTGGGCATGGTATTACAGATATTGATACAGGAAAATTAATTCAATTGAGCAAAGGAACGGTATATCCGGCACAAATTGAGGATATTAAAAAAGGAAAGGCAGGAAACCCTGGAGAGTTGATTGGAAGCGTCTCGCTGGGTGATGCCAATTGTATTGGGGAAATTGGAAGCAACACAACTTTGGGGATTACTGGTACAGTAAGAGGCAGTGGTTACACATATCAGAGGGAAAAAGCACTGCCAGTTGGCCTAAAACAGGATGTCAAGAAAGGAAAGGCATGGATTATGTGCCAGATAGGGAAAGAAGTAGAAAAATTTGAGGTAGAGATAGAAGAAATTAATGTGAATTCAAGAGACAACAAAGGAATGGTAATCCGTGTGACCGATCAGAATCTATTAAGAAGGTCAGGTGGAATCGTACAAGGGATGAGTGGCGCTCCGGTCATCCAAAATGATAAAGTAATAGGTGCTGTCACACATGTATTTGTCAACGATCCAACAGGAGGCTATGCAACCTTTATGGAAAATATGCTTTAGCAATGAGCCATGCGTGAACCAAAAATCTGCTGTGCGTGAACTTGTTCACAGGCATAGCAGATTTTTGGTTCACATACGGCGAAAGCCGTCACCGAGAAGGAGCGAAGCGGAATCGAGGTGGGCAAGGCGGATGGGGCGAAAGCCATCACGAGAGGCAGCGAAGCGGAATCGAGGTGGGCAAGGCGGATGAGGCGAAAGCCATCACCGAGAAGAAGCGGAGCGGAATCGAGGTGGGCAAGGCGGATGAGGCGAAAGCCATCACCGAGAAGAAGCGGAGCGGAATCGAGGTGGGCAAGGCGGATGAGGCGAAAGCCGTCACCGAGAGGCTGCGAAGCGGATATAAATTGCAAAATTTGTAGAAAGAATAGGCGAAGCCGAATTTTCCGTCGAAATGTAATGGGCAGTTCCCGTTGAAAACTATTTCACATACAGCATATAATTTTTCAGTAGGGAACCCTAGTTTTTGCTGCGAAAGACTAAATTTGTTCCTGAAAAAATATTCGCAGTATGGAGGCTGAAAATGCAAAAAGTTAAGGTTTTAGTGGTGGATGATAACAAAAGAATTGTAAACTTACTAAGGGAGGCACTTGCCAGAGACGAAGAGATTGAGGTAGTTGGTACGGCAGCGGATGGCGAGGAAGCTCTAAAAATGATTCATCTGGTAAAACCTGATGTTGTACTTCTGGATTTGATTATGCCTAAAATAGATGGCTTGGGAGTAATGGAGCGGTTAAAAAAGTGTGATTCGCAAGAAAAATTGCCGAAAATTATTGTAGTTTCAGCGGTGAGCCAGGAGAGTGTGACCGAAAATGCTTTTTCTCTGGGAGCAGCGTATTATATATTAAAACCTTTCGATACTAGAGTTGTAATTTCTAGGGTGAAAGCGGTGGGCGTGCATGGGGAAAAGGACAATAAAGTGATAAACACGGTATTTGAAAACAAAGCGCCGAAGGAAAATCATTCTTTGGAGGCAGATGTAACGAATATTATACATGAAATAGGGGTGCCAGCACATATTAAAGGATATCAGTACCTTAGGGATGCTATTATTATGTCTGTAAATGACAGTGAAATGCTTGGTTCCATCACAAAAAGGCTGTATCCAACTATTGCGAAAAATCATAAGACAACTTCTAGCAGAGTAGAGCGGGCAATCCGTCATGCGATAGAAGTGGCATGGAGCCGGGGGAAAATGGATACGATTGAGGAATTATTTGGATATACGGTCAGTTCCCGTAAGGGGAAACCAACGAATTCAGAATTTGTTGCGTTGATTGCAGATAAGATACGGTTAGAATACAAAATGAGGGCATAAAAGTAATTTTATGTGTCAAATGTGCACTTCTGGAAGGAATCATAAAAATAATTGTTACTCATGGCCAGTTTAAACAATATGTGTAAAACCTGCTAGAAAAGCTGTTAGACGCTGCAAAAGCAGAAATGCATATTTGATTTATGCTGCTAAGTACAGCCTACACACTAATTGCAGAAAACAAACAGCCTCTTATGTGCAAGCACAACGAGTCTGTCTGTTTTCTGCAATTAGTTGTGAATAGTAACAAATAATTCAAAAATCATGAGAATCTTCAAAGAAAAGCCTTTGCATGATGTGGGATTTAAGGTATAATATATTGTATCTAGTATAAAAATTTGTTTGCGCAGCGGTATCTACCGGTTTTGTACGTACGTGGTTGTCCGCTGTGTACAAGAGAATAAATATTTCATGGGCAAACAAGGAGGAGGTTTCTATGAAGAATGTATTATTTGTCGCATCTGAGTGTGTACCTTTTATTAAAACGGGAGGACTTGCCGATGTAGTTGGTTCCCTGCCAAAATATTTTAATAAAAAGGAATTCGATGTGCGTGTTATGATTCCAAAGTATGCCTGCATTCCAGAAGAATGGAAGCAGAAAATGAATTATGTAACACATTTCTATATTGATCTGGCGTGGAGAAAACAGTATGTTGGTATTCTGGAGATGGAGTACGAAAATGTAAAATTCTATTTTATAGATAATGAGTTTTATTTTAGAGGTTTCCAGCCATATGGCAATATACATGAGGATATTGAGAAGTTTGCATTCTTTTGCAAGGCATCTTTATCAGCATTGCCTAGCCTGGAGTTCCGCCCGGATATTATTCACTGCCATGACTGGCAGACAGGGTTGATTCCAGTGTATCTAAAAGATATGTTTAGTGAAAATCCATTTTATAATAATATCAAAACGGTTATGACAATACATAACCTTAAATTTCAAGGAATTTGGGATTTGCAGAAAGTTAAGGATATTACAGGGTTGAAGCCATATTTCTTTACAGCAGACAAGTTAGAGGCGTATGGAGATGCAAACTACTTGAAAGGTGGTATTGTGTATGCTGATATGGTAACAACGGTAAGTGATTCCTATGCAGAAGAGATTAAAATGCCATTTTATGGGGAGCATCTGGACGGGTTGATGCGTGCAAGAAGCAATGCCCTGGTAGGTATCGTTAATGGATTGGATTATAATGAATATAATCCAGAGACAGACCCGATGATCTATGCAAACTATAATGCTAAGAATTTCCGTAAGGAAAAGGTGAAGAACAAACGCGGTCTGCAAAAAGAGCTTGGTTTGGAAGAAGATGACAAGAAATTTATGATTGGAATTTGTTCTAGGCTGACAGACCAGAAAGGTTTTGATCTGATTGATTATGTGATCGAAGAGATTTGTGCAGAGGATACACAGCTTGTTGTTCTGGGTACAGGTGAGGAGCGTTACGAGAACTTGTTCCGTCATTTTGAATGGAAGTATCATAATAGAGTCTCTGCAAATATTTTCTATTCTAATGAACGTTCACATAAGATTTATGCGGGGTGTGATGCATTTCTGATGCCATCTTTGTTCGAGCCATGTGGACTTTCACAGTTAATGAGCCTTCGTTATGGTACAGTACCTATTGTACGTGAGACGGGTGGCCTGCGTGATACAGTTGAGCCTTATAATGAGTATGAGAGTAAAGGAACTGGATTTTCATTCTGCAATTATAATGCGCATGAAATGCTCCACACAATCCGGTATGCGAAAGATGTGTACTATAACAGAAAGAGAGAGTGGAACAAGATTATTGACCGCGGAATGGCAGTAGATTTCTCTTGGAATAACTCTGCTGGTAAGTATGCGGAACTGTATAAACGATTGGTTGGTTAGATTGAGTTTATTTAGATTGTAATTGTGAGGAATAGAATGGCTATGCGGTTGGATAAGTTTTTAGCGCATGCCGGTCTTGGAACCCGTTCGGAAGTGAAAAAATTCATTCGCTCCGGGCGGGTTCTTCTAAATGGCGCGGAAGCAAAGAGGCCGGAGGAACAGGTAGAGGAAGGTACAGAGGTACTTTTGGATGGAGAAGCAGTCACAAAGCAGGAATATGAATATTATATGTTAAATAAACCGGGTGGTGTTATTTCAGCCTCGAAGGATGAAGGGTGCAAGACGGTAGTGCAATTGATTGATTGTCCGCATCCACAGGATTTATTTCCGGTAGGGCGCTTGGACAAAGACACAGAAGGGTTGCTTTTGCTGACAAATGATGGTGCACTTGCCCATGAACTGCTTTCTCCAAGGAAGCATGTGGAGAAGGTATATCAAGTCTGGGTGGAGGGAAAAGTGACAGAGGAGGATGTGGAGCTTTTTGCTGAGGGACTTGATATAGGAGATGAGAAGAGGACAAGACCGGCGAAGCTGCAAAATATTTGTTACTATAACCAAGAAGGCGAGCGGATTATGTCAGAGTCTACTTGTGCTGCTCAGGAGAATTTGGAAGTAGCTTTAGGAGGGACTTCTGTATACCAGACCAGATTGGAAGTTATCATTACGGAGGGGCGCTACCATCAGGTTAAGAGAATGTTTTCGAAAGTGGGGAAGCCAGTGCAATATTTAAGGCGGATTTCTATGGGGAATTTGGTGCTGGATAAGGAATTGGCGTTAGGAGAATACCGCAGACTGACAGAAGAAGAGGTTTCTGGATTGAAGAATTCTAAATTAGCCTTGAGATAGTAACTTTTAGACAATTATTTTAGACAACGTCCAAAATTTTTCTTGCATTCTGCGTCAGTTTTTGGTATTATGTTCATGTTGTGCTAATAAAGCTGATTCGGATATAAGGAGTCTTGCAAAAAGATACGATTTTTATAGTAAGTATATTTTGCTGGGTTTCTAGGATAAATCAGAACATCATGATTAGAATGAAGGAGGTGCTTACGATGGCAAAATGTGCAGTTTGTGGGAAGAGCGTTCACTTTGGTAATAAAGTGAGCCATTCGCATAGAAGAAGCAATAAAATGTGGAAGCCAAATATTAAGTCTGTAAGGGTTAAGGTAAATGGCGGCACAAAGAAAATGTCAGTATGTACAGGATGTTTACGTTCTGGAGCAGTAGAGCGTGCGTAGGCGCTTATATGGGATAAAAAAGACCAGCGTTTTAGCTGGTTTTTTTGCTGGGGGATTGTATGGTATCCCCCAGCTTTTTTAACTTATAGGATTAGGGAAGTCCTCGTTGTGTGGTGGTGCTTTCTGACGAGATGTATTTTAGTTAGCGCACTTATATAGGCAGTGCGCTTTTTAGCCTTTAGCTGCAAAAGAGATTATATCCTAGTGCAAGGCAGGTGAGAATAATAAGCATTGCTAATATGCTGTTATTCATAAAAAACATAATTGCCATGCCAATGGCAATCCAAAATAATATAAAACCAATCATCCGTTTCATTGTTGCTATCTCCATTCCTGTGCTGCCTTTTGAGGGTGAATAGTGACATTGTTGCTGCTAAGTTTGGTTTCAGTACAGCACAAAACTTGCGTTGATTGTTTTCATAAGGTATAATTATACAAATACCAGAATAAGGAATTTTGGCTGCTTTATGTTATGCTTTGAGGTTTTGTGGCGTTCAAAAAAGATATTCGCAGCAGGCTGCAGTATCAGATTAGTCCGTATCTTTTTTGGCATTATTGAAAAAAGATACAGTCCATAACATAAAGTGATTTAAAATCTCTTATACTAGTATAGCGTAAATTAATTCCTTGATAGTTAAGATTTGCCGAGTTTTCTGATGGAACATACCAAAGATACTCAACGTAGCCCGCTACATCTACGGTTTTTGATATGCACACTCAAAAAATATCCTGCGTTTAACTAGTAGGAATTTAATATCCACTATATTAAGATATGACAATGTTTGATAAGAATTGAATAAGATTTTATTATTTTTAGTTAGATTGGAGGACCATATATGAAGGGCAAGATGAATACAGAGATGGGAGACATTATAATCGCCCGTGATGTTTTGGCGAAATATGCAGGTACGGCAACGACAGACTGCATCGGGATTGTGGGGATGGCAGCCGTTAATATGAAAGATGGGGTAACAAAACTTCTAAAGAAGGAGAACGCTGCGAGAGGGGTTAATGTAGCAGTAAGCGACAACCGGGTTAAAATTGAACTGCATGTTATTGTGGCATATGGTGTCAGTATCCGCGCAGTAGCACAGAATGTTTTAGAGAGTGTCCGCTATAAAGTTGAGGAATACACTGGATTAACGGTTGAAAAAATCAATGTTATTGTAGAAGGCGTACGGATTGTTGATGAGGATTAATTTGTGGAGTTTCCCATTTCAATTAGGAGGAGCAAAAAGTGAGTATTAATAAGATTGATGCAGGCATGATTCAGAAGATGTTTTTAGCTGGAGCTAAGGCATTGGAGGCGAAGAAAGAGTATATCAATGAGCTGAATGTATTTCCGGTTCCAGATGGAGATACAGGCACCAATATGACAATGACAATAATGTCGGCGGCAAAGGAAGTTAGCCTTTTGGAAAATCCTACAATAGATGAGCTTGGAAAAGCTATTTCCAGTGGTTCTCTTCGTGGTGCCAGAGGAAATTCCGGTGTTATTTTATCACAGATTTTCCGTGGGTTTGTCAAATCAATTAAGGGGAATAGCGAACTAGATGTGACAATTCTTGGAAATGCTGTCTGCCATGCGGCAGAAACGGCATATAAAGCTGTTATGAAACCAAAAGAGGGAACAATCCTAACTGTGGCCAATGCCGGCGCACAGAGGGCAAAGGAGCTGTTGATTGAGGGAGAAATGACAGATTTAGCAGAATTCTGTGATGCTGTTGCCCATAGCATGGAAGAGGCGCTTTTGCAGACACCAGAGCTGCTTCCGGTTCTAAAGCAGGCGGGAGTCGTAGATTCCGGCGGGGAGGGATTGATGACGTTTATCCGTGGCGCCCTGGATGCTCTGCATGGACGTACGGCTGATTTTACGATTACCGTATGTGGGACGTCTACTGTGGTGAAGGCAAGTACAGCGGGAGAAGCAGATATTAAGTTTGGGTATTGTACAGAATATATTATTATGCTTGAGCGTAATCACAATGCGGTGGAAGCGCAGTTAAAGGAATATTTGCAGAAGATAGGTGATTGTGTTGTGGTCGTTGCGGATGATGATATTGTTAAGGTGCATGTACACACAAATGACCCAGGGCTTGCGATTCAAAAGGCATTAACATATGGTTCTCTTACCAGCATGAAGATTGATAATATGCGCGAGGAGCATAACGAGAAAGTAATCCGGGATGCAGGGAAGGCAGAGCAGGAGAAGAAAACACAGACACAGATGCCGCATAAAGAAGTCGGGTTTATTGCGGTTTCTTCCGGGGATGGGCTTTCGGAAGTTTTTCGGGATTTAGGCGTCGACTATCTGATTGAGGGTGGGCAGACGATGAATCCAAGTACGGAAGATATGCTGGATGCAATCAAACATGTAAATGCGGATGCTATTTTTATTTTGCCAAATAACGGGAATATTATCCTTGCGGCGAATCAGGCAAAAGAACTGACAGAGGATAAAGAAATCATTGTAATCCCTTCCAAAAATATTCCCCAGGGAATTGCTGCTATGATTAATTATGTCAATGGCAAAAGCACTGAGGAAAACAGGGAAATAATGGAAGAGGAAATGCAGCTCATTAAGTCTGGGCAGGTAACATATGCAGTTCGTGATACAAATATGGATGGCAAGGAAATTAAGCAGGGGAACTTTATGGGACTGACTGATAAGACAATTGTATCGGTTGAAGAATCGGTTGAGAAGGCGGCAAGAGAACTGATAGAATCTATGTTGGACGAAAATTCTGAATTAATTAGTTTATATTATGGTGCCGATATTACCGAGGAAGAAGCAGAGAGTCTTGCGGATGATATTTTGCGCGACCATGAGGAAATGGATGTAGAAGTGCAGTATGGCGGACAGCCGATTTATTCTTATTTTGTGTCGGTGGAATAGTGAAAGCCGTATCTTATTTTCATTCCGTTTTGGCTCGTGTGAAATAGACATCCACCAGATGTTTTGCACCCTCCATCACTTGGAACTCCCGCACTGCTTATCACATTGCACCGTTCCACATGATGGACGCTCGTACAATCATGGAAGATATTCATACAATCATAATATTTTCCATGATTTTGCGCGCTGTTTTAGTTACATTTGGTTTGGACGGAACACTAGTACAAAAGCTGGAGGATTGATATGAAAGCGAAGGATAGTATCCGGGATATAAAGGGAATTGGGGAAAAAAGTGAGAAGCTCTTCAGAAAACTGGGGATTACTACAGTAGAGGAGCTTCTTGCTTTTTATCCAAGAGAATATGATATTTATACAAAAATTCAGCCAGTCTTGACAGTGCAGGAGGGCGAAACTGTTATTCTGGAGGGGAGTTTTCCAGCAAGACTTAAGATGGCATCCGTGCGGGGACTAAAAATCATTACTGGGCAGTTTCGGGATAGTTCGGGACAAATTTTAATTAGTTGGTTTAATATGCCGTATCTAATGAAAACAGTAAAAGTTGGGATGCATTACATTTTAAGAGGAAAGATTGTACGAAAAAATGGTTTTTTGCAGATGGCGCAGCCTAAAATTTTGACGAAAGAAGAGTATGCTAACCAACTTGGAAAGCTTCAGCCAGTCTATTCGCTTACGGCAGGACTTACAAATAATGCAGTAAAAAAGGCAGTATCCCTTGCGCTGGCGGAGTACGAATTTGAGTCGGATTTCCTGCCGTTGGAGATTCGAAAAAGATATAATCTTCTGCTTCATAAAAAGGCAGTTCAGGCGATTCATTTTCCAGAGAGCAGGGAGGCATATGCAAAGGCAAGAAGCCGTCTTGTATTTGAGGAATTTTTTCTTTTTTCGCTCGCGCTTCGTCAGATGAAGGAACAGAAGGATAAGATGACGTCCATTTATAAGATAGAATCTGGCAGCAGTGTAGAACAGCTTTTTAAAGCGCTGCCGTTTTGCCTTACGACAGGCCAGCAGAATGCATGGGAAGATGTTAGGAGGGATCTGCAGTCGGGATTTGTGATGAACCGGTTGATTCAGGGGGATGTTGGTTCTGGTAAGACGGTGGTTGCACTTTTGGCACTTGTCTGCGCAGCAGAAAATGGGCATCAGGGAGCAATCATGGTGCCAACGGAAGTTTTGGCAAAGCAGCATTACGAGGAATTTATGAAATATCTGGAGCCGATTGGTATCCGAACCGCGCTTTTGGTGGGTTCTATGACAGCGGCCCGCAAAAGAGAGGTCAGTGCGCGTATAGCTGCCAAGGAAGTGGATATTATAGTAGGGACTCATGCCTTGATTCAGGAAAAGGTGGCCTATGCAGATTTGGCACTGATCGTGACGGATGAACAGCACCGTTTTGGTGTGAGGCAGAGGGAAATGCTTTCGGAGAAGGGGCAGAGCCCGCATACACTAGTAATGAGTGCAACGCCAATACCAAGAACACTTGCGATTATTTTGTATGGAGACCTGGATGTTTCTGTGATTGATGTGCTGCCGGCAAACCGCCTTCCAATTAAAAATTGTGCAGTGGGAACAGATTACCGCCCACAGGCATACCGTTTTATGGAAAAACAGGTAGCTATGGGGCATCAGGTCTATATTATCTGTCCAATGGTGGAAGAGAGCGAGGCGATGGAGGCAGAAAATGTAATAGATTATACAAATAGCCTGCGGGATGCGCTTTCTGCGTCCATACGGATTGAGAACCTGCATGGTAAGATGAAGGCATCAAAGAAAAATGAGATTATGGAGGCTTTTTCCAGAGGTGAGATTGACATTCTAGTGTCAACTACAGTAATAGAGGTAGGAATCAATGTGCCGAATGCCACTGTCATGATGGTAGAAAATGCAGAACGTTTTGGGCTTGCACAGCTTCACCAGCTAAGGGGACGGGTGGGGCGTGGGGAGGCTCAGTCATATTGCATTTTTATGGCGGGAAATACCTCAAAGGAAACTATGGAGCGCCTTCGTATTTTAGAAAATTCCAATGATGGTTTTTATGTGGCAAAGCAGGATTTGCAATTAAGGGGGCCGGGAGATTTATTTGGTATCAGGCAAAGTGGGGATTTATATTTTCAAATGGCGGATATCTATCAGGATGCAAATGAACTGCAGCAGGCAAATGAGGCGGCCTGTGCTGTCGGAAAAGATGGGGCAGCGCTTTTATGTAGGAAATATGAGGGCCTGCGTCGAATTATGGAAGAATATACCGGGGATATAAAAACGTTATAATCGCCGATTGCTTTTTGCCTATAATCATTGTAAAATAGAAAAGCAGCGTCTTTTGCTGCTTATTTGTGCCAGCACAGCTGGTATTTTGAAAGAATATGTATCAGCATGCCATCTGGCATTTGCTGTGATAGGAAAATAAAAAGGAAGGAGGTACTGCGGCGTGGAAAACGTGCAATATTCTGAGGAGCAGTTGTCTGAGATTGGAAGGACAAATTATGAGAGATTGGCTCTCCATTGCCAGACTCTTGAAGTGTCGGGCTTTTGGGAACAGGCGAGGAAGGTTATGCAGCAGTCCAGCACAGAGGTTTTAGATGTGTATGTGCAGTCTGTTTTAATGGAACTGGCCGTAAGATGCGGCAATGTATTGGACAGCCAGTTAAAGTTTGCCAAAACAGTTCCTATATCTAATCCGCTTGGGATTACAGATGATATGGAAATTACTCCAGGCTTTATGAAGGATATTGACAGAATGTACAAGCTTCCGCCGGTCTTAATTCAGCTTTGCAGCTTATATGATAAACAAAATGGCGATGACATGACGGAATACTTTCTAGATGCATTGTTAAACATTCTAATCTGTATGGCATATCTTGGCGGCGGAAAAAATCAGAAAGTGAATGAATTTATTCAGGGATTTTACAGCAAGGTAAGTTATTATGTCTTGGAACGAACTCCTGCAGATCATTCCCGTTTTCTGGCGCGAAAACTGCATGGCGAATCCATACAATGCGATGTGGAAAAAAAGGTGCCTCCTGTGTTTGAATGGTATGAGCTTGCAGAGGATACCCAGGATAGGGAGGGGCAGGAGGCGGAGTCCGTCAAAGAAGAATTGCTGGAAGAGGAGGATTCAGAAGAGGAACTTAGAGAGGAAGAACCCGAACAAGATTTGGACGATGAAGTTACAGAATTTTGGCAGGATGAGGAGGAAACAGAGGAAGAGGAGCCAGAACAAGAGATCGCTGCCTGGCAGGAGGAAACGGTTGATGAAACGGCACAACATCACAGTGGAAATGTAGCTGCTGCAGCTTTGTCTGGAGAGTCGGTGCAAGAGAGTGCGGCACAAAAGTCATTAGATGAGCAGGAGGCGGAGCTTACCGCCAAAGCAAAAGCCCAGTTTCTTTTGGTTAAGAAAAGGATTCAGGACAGGGAGCTGGCGGAACAAAAGGCACATGAGGAACAGATACAAAAACTTGTAGATGAATTAAATGGCCTGGTAGGGTTGGGCAATGTGAAACAAGAAATTCAGTCATTGATTAACTTAATTAAAATCAGAAAGCTTAGGGAACAGATGAACCTGCCTGAGATGGACATGTCATACCATATGGTATTTACTGGAAGTCCTGGCACCGGAAAAACAACAGTGGCAAGGCTTGTTGCTAAGATATATAAGGAGCTAGGCATTCTTTCTGTGGGCAATCTGGTTGAGACAGACCGCTCTGGCCTGGTTGCAGGGTATGTTGGGCAGACTGCGATTAAGGTACATGAAATAGTGGATCAGGCGATTGGTGGCATTTTATTTATTGATGAGGCATATTCTCTGGCCAATCCAGAAATCCAGAATGATTTTGGAACAGAAGCAGTGGATACGCTGGTAAAACTGATGGAGGATCACCGTGATGACCTGGTGATTATCGTAGCAGGATACACCAAAGAAATGCAAGATTTCCTAAAGAGCAATACTGGTTTGATATCAAGATTTAACAAATTTATAGACTTTCCAGATTATACCAGAACAGAGCTGGTAGAGATTATGGATGTAATGGCAGGAAATGCCGGACTGACAATAGAAGAGTCAGCAAAATCAGAAGTGCTTCATATGATGGAGCAGAAAGGGCCGGATGAGTGGGAGAATTTCGGCAATGCACGCGGAATTAGGAACTTGTTTGAAAAATTCATTATGAACCAGGCAAACCGTCTGGTAATGATTAGCAATCCATCCAGGGAAGAGCTTACAACTATAAAAAAGGAAGATGTCTATGTTTGACCATTGCAAAGAAATGTGCTACAATAACATGAAGTATCTTTTAACCAGAAGTGCAGGGAGAGTGTTATGAGAGTGATTGCCGGTTCAGCGAGGCGGCTTGTCCTTAAGTGTCCAGAGGGAAAGCATACAAGGCCAACAACGGACAGGATTAAGGAGACTTTGTTTAATATATTGCAAGGTGAAATTGTAGACGCCAGATTTTTAGATTTATTTAGCGGCAGTGGCGGAATAGGGATTGAAGCTTTAAGCAGGGGTGCTAAACAGTGTGTTTTTGTGGAAAATGAGAGAGAAGCCGTAACTTGCATAAAGCAAAATCTGAAAACGACAAGGCTGTCGGATCAGGCACAAGTTATGGCAATGGATGTAATGCAGGCGATTCGGCGGCTTGACAGCCTTCATGAGCCGTTTGACATTATTTTTATGGATCCGCCATATCACAAAGATTTTGAAATAAAGGTTATTCCATGTTTATTGGAGTCGTCTCTGGTACGGGAGGGGACGTTGGTTATTACAGAGGCTGCATTGGATACAGACCTTTCTGTTATGGAAAGTTTTTCTAGCCCGATAGAGAGAGTAAAGGATTATAAGACAAACCGTCATGTGTTTTTTAGGGTATAATTTAATTTTCTAAGAACGGATTCTAAGGGAATTGTTCAAAGGCAAATTCTGGACAGTTCTGCAGTGAGGAAGAGAGCAGATATGATGACAGCAGTGTTTCCCGGAAGTTTTGATCCGGTTACAATGGGGCATATGGATTTAATTGTACGGAGTGCGGGAATGTTTGATAGATTAGTGCTGGGGGTGTTAATCAATCCTGGCAAATTACCTCTTTTCTCTTTGGAGGAAAGGGTGGACATGCTTTCG
This sequence comes from uncultured Lachnospiraceae bacterium, assembly GCA_910585905.1. Lineage (GTDB taxonomy): Bacteria > Bacillota > Clostridia > Lachnospirales > Lachnospiraceae > Butyribacter. The sequence goes on along the minus strand of CAJUID010000027.1, from coordinate 21,632 downwards.
CAGCTTACAGAAGGTATGGCAAATGTATCGGTCAGGTCTTTTGAAGGGCTTTTGGCAGATTTTGTTGCTGGTGAGAAAGCGGGTGTTATTGTGAGGGGACTGCGTACACCGCAGGATTTTGAGTATGAGCTTCCACTAGCTCAGGCAAATCACAAGTTAAATGAATGTGCAGATACTGTTTTTTTGGCAACAGCCCCAGAATATTCTTATATAAGCTCCAGCGGGGTAAAGGAGATATACCGATTTGGAGGGGATATCAGTGGAATGGTGCCAGAATTGGTATTTAAAAAGCTGCACAAGAGTTAAGATGTTTTGTTGTATACGCAAGAGTTTTGATTGTGGCGGCAGAAAAGTGTCTAGTACGCAGGAATCAGCAAGGGGAGGTACATATGCAGGATAGCAGAATTGAACAAAAGATTGAAGATATCTATGGTTTTGTGGAGAGCTGCAAAATGCAGAGTTTCTCTACTACAAAGGTAGTTGTTCCTAAAAACGATCTATATGACCTGCTAGATGATCTTAGGCGGGATGTGCCGGAGGAAATCAAAAGATATCGGAAAATGTTGAACCAGCGTGACGCGATATTGGAGGATGCAGAGAAAAAGGCATCAGCAATTCTAGCAGATGCCAAAGAGCAGTATAATGCACTTGTGGAGGAGCACAGCATTATGCAGCAGGCATATCAGCAGGCAGAAGAGACAGTTCGTCAGGCAAACGAGGAGGCCGAGGCGATTATAGAAAATGCCAGGAGGCAGGCCGATGAAATTGGGAACGGCGCAATTTATTATACAACGGACTTGTTGAATATGGCGGAAAAAGTAATTGCAGGCGCGTATGAGAGTACCGTAAATAATTCTAAAGCACTAGAGACAGCACTGAGAGGCCATTTAGAACTGATTCGCCAGAATAAGTCAGAGCTAGTACCGGCCAGCCAGCCGGCGCCTCAGTATGAAGAACTGCAACAGGAGGCTGCTGCTACATATCAGTCAGAGTACGCACCAGAAGAAGAATAAATCGCCGTAAGGGGGAGAATGAGTATGAATACCAAGAATGATGTGGAAGTAATCATCAATGGGAAGCAATATACCTTAAGTGGATATGAGAGCAGTGAATATTTACAGAAGATTGCAAACCATATCAATGATAAACTGACCGAACTTAAGCTTAATGAAGGCTATATGAAGTTAGAAGGCGAAATGAAAAATATTTATCTGGCAATCAATCTTACGGATGATTATTACAAAGTGCAGCAGTCTGTGGAGGAGCTGCAGCAAGATAAAGAAGGGTTGGAGAATGAGATTTTTAACATAAAACATGATCTGATCGAAATGAAATCGCAGTTAGAAGAGCGGCAGAAGGAGATAGAGGAACTGCAGAAAGATAAAACAGAGTCGGAGCATAAAGTGATCCGTCTGGAGACAGAATTAGAGACTGTTAAGGCAGAAAACAGTGAAATGAAAGAAGAGAAGAATCATATCAGCATGGCACTAATTGAAAATAGCAGCAGCCTGGAGAATGGTGTTCATGCCGGGCAAGAGTTAGATGAAGAACTTACTTTGGCTGCAGTTTCTGAAACAGATAACGTTACGGTTCCAGATATGGATAGCAATGAGGGGGATGAAGCTCTTAATAGCCAGAATGTGCAAAGTGAAAATGAGAGTCCCAATGTGGATGTTGAAAATATTGATGCAAGCGAAGATGTGGAAGAAGCTCTAGACAACAACTTAGATGGGGAGATTACCGAGAGTCAGGAAGTTGCGGAGGATAATGTCAAGGAAGATGCCGCTATCAGCAGTATAAATCCTTATAATGCAAATAGAAATAAAAATAGCGGCAAGAAAAAGAACCGCCGGGGTAAGAGAAGATAAAATCTGAAGAAACTTCCATCGGGTCTTTTATAGCAAACAAGATAATTGTTTAACAGCTCAATATAGAAGTGGAAGGACCGTGGATGTGGCACAGTCCTTTTCTTTTTGGAAGGAGGAATGGCAATATGGGAAAAAAGCCAGAGATTCTGGCGCCAGCCGGTTCCCTGCAGGGATTAAAAGCGGCGGTTGCTGCGGGGTGTGATGCGGTATATATAGGGGGGAACCGTTTTGGTGCAAGAGCTTATGCGGATCATCCAAGTGAAGATGAAATGATAGAAGCGATTTCCTACTGCCATCTTCATGGGGTTAAATTGTATATGACAGTCAATACTCTACTAAAGAGCAGGGAAATTGAGGAATCTTTGTTTTCTTTTTTACAGCCATACTATGAAGCAGGGCTGGATGCAGTTATTGTGCAGGATATGGGGGTACTGCGTTTTGTAAGCAGGCACTTTCCGGGGCTTTCCATTCATGCAAGTACCCAAATGACTTTGACGATGGGGCGGGGGGCAGAAGAACTTAAAAAATATCATGTTACACGGATGGTTCCGGCAAGGGAACTGTCAATAGATGAGCTTTCTAGAATGAGGCGGGAAACAGATTTGGAACTGGAGGTTTTTGTCCATGGTGCTCTCTGTTATTGTTATTCTGGGCAGTGCCTTCTTAGCAGCATGCTTGGCGGCAGGAGTGGAAACAGAGGGAGATGTGCACAACCCTGCCGTCTGCCATATAAATTAAACGGGAAGGAAAGTACAGCGGGTGATTATCTATTAAGCCCGAAGGAGTTGTGCAATCTTCCAATGATCCCGGAATTAATTGAGCTGGGAGTGGATTCCTTTAAAATTGAAGGCCGAATGAAACGGCCAGAGTATACTGCTTTTGTAACATCTATATACCGAAAGTATACAGATATATATGAGGCATATGGGAAAAATGGTTTTAGGGAATATCTTGCCAGGCACAAGGAAGAATGGCAGGAGGATTTGCGCAAGCTGGCAGAACTTTATAATAGAAACGGATTTACACAAGGATATCTGGAGGGGGCAGCAGGCAGTCTGGAGAAGCGCAATGCAGGTCAAACGGGGCAGATGCTTGCAGGTCATCGGCCGAAACATGGTGGTGTGCTGGTTGGAAAGGTGCTTTCTGCCAAAAAGGGGAATGTTGTTTATCAGACAACAAAACGGCTTTCGGCTCAGGATGTGGTTGAGTTCCGCGATAGGGAGCAGAGACCATCTTATGAGTATACCATTGGAAGGGACATACCTGCTGGGAAAAATGTAGATGCAAGATATCAAAAAGGGTGCCGGATTATGGCAGGAGATTTTGTATACAGGACAAAAGATGCTGCTCTTTTAGAGGAAATTAGGGAACTATATCTTGAAAAGGCAGTTCAGGTTCCGGTATCTGGTAAGTTTACTGCTGTGGAAGGAAGGTCAATGTGTCTTCAGGCATCGGCGTTGGTTGAAACCGAGCATATAGTATTTGAGGCAGAGTGTTTTGGGACAGTTTGTGAAAAGGCAGAGAAACAGCCTGCAGAAGTAGAAGCTGTTTCTAAAATATTAAAACAGACTGGAAACAGCCCATTTTATTTTAGGGAGCTGGAGATGGAAATGGAGGGGGAGTTGTTTCTTCCAGTCAGCGCTTTAAAAAATCTGCGGAGACAAGTTCTAAAGCGGCTGGAGGAAACCATAGTATCTTGCAAATTTCGGAATGATACGGTGTATCCAGAAAAGGTTTGTAAGGGGAATGTGAAACCAGTTGAAGGGGGAGGAGCAGAAGGTTTTTCAGCTTCGGTTATGCTGCAAGACCAGTTAGCGGAGGTGTTAAAATGCCAGGAAATTCAAACTGTTTATCTCCATACAGAAGTTATGGGAAAGAAAGAGTTACAGAATGCATTTTATGCCGTGTTAGAGGCGGGGAAAGATCCTTGGCTTGTGCTGCCGGTAATCTTTCGGAGCGCAGTATGGAACCAGTTTACAATGGAATGGGAGAGCAAAGATGGGGTTTTTTCATTAGGCTGGAGAGGATTTCTGGTAAAAAATCTGGAATCCATTAGTTTCTTAAAAGAGATTGCTTGTGTTCCAGGAGAAAAAATTCGTCTTGACCACAATCTGTATATGATGAATGAGGAGGCATATGCATTCTGGAGGGAGCAGGGAATTGAAAAATTTACGCTGCCGTTGGAGGCAACGGAGAGAGAGTTAGAAAGGTTTTCGTTTCTTTCCCAATCTGAACTTTTGGTATATGGCAAAATACCAGTTATGGTATCTGCCCAGTGTATCCAATCTAATCTTGAAAAATGTAAGGCGGACAAATCACTATTTTGGAACCAGAGAATAGTGTTCGAGGATGGAAAGAAAAGAGAATTTGAGGCAGTAAACTATTGCAGGTATTGTTATAATATAATCTATCAAAAAGAACCTCTGTATCTAAAAGAGGCTGCACTAAGAAACCAGGTTCTTAAAAAGTTGGCTATGCGGTATTCTTTTACAACAGAAACGGGGGAGGAGACAGGCGATATCTTAAAAGGGACATTATTGGAAAAAAGCTGGCTGGGACATTTCCAGTTGGGGATTCAGTAGAAGGAGAAAGTTTGTTTTATGGATAAAGCAGGGGCAGCATTAAAGCTGACAGAACTATTTGGAGAATACGATGCGGTGGGCGTCATTCATTCTATAGTTGTAGAGTTATCAAAATATATTATTATTATCCTGTTTGCTATATATACATGGCATTGCTTTACCGTTTTTATGGGTAAAAATGAAGAGAGAAAGGATGTAATTTATAAAAGGCAGAATAAAATAATGTTTGGCATTCATTTTATTTGTTCTTTGGTGCTATTCTTGAATAGTTTGGATTGGACAGTGATTGCTTTCTATTTGGCACAGCTTGCTTTGTTGATCTTTGTAAATAAGGCATATCTCTATGTGTACCGCAATGCTTCAAAGTTAGTGTTAAATAACATGCTGATGCTTCTTATGATTGGATTCGTCATGATTGGAAGGATTTCCCAAGGATATATGGTACGGCAGATGATTTTTGCAGGAATAATCTGTGTTCTGGGACTTTTTATTCCATTGTTGATTGAAAAAGCAGCCTATTTTGACCAATTTGGCAAAGTGTATGCGGTTCTTGGAATCCTGTTGCTTGCATTGGTTTTTGTAATAGGAGTAGAAAGAAATGGTTCTAGGAACTGGATTAAGATTGGCAGTTTTGCAATGCAGCCTTCTGAATTTGTTAAGATTTTATATGTTTTTTTTATAGCGGCATTTTTTTCAAAGTCAACCTCTATAAAAAATGTTGTCAAAGTAGGGATGATTGCAGCGGTACATGTTTTAATCTTGGTTGCGGAAAAGGATTTGGGTGCGGCACTTATCTATTTTATTACATTTTTAGCAATATTATATGTAGCAAGCGGACGGGCTGCTTATCTGTTTTTGGGTCTTGGGGCTGGCTCAGCGGCAGCAGTCGGGGCATATTATCTTTTTACGCATGTCCAAAAACGTGTAATTGCCTGGCGGGATCCGTGGAGTACCATTGATACAGCAGGATACCAGGTGGCACAGGCTCTTTTTGCAATCGGGACCGGGGGCTGGTTTGGGATGGGGCTTGGCGAGGGGCTCCCTACCAAAATTCCGGTGGCAGAGAGTGATTTTATCTTTGCAGCAATTAGTGAGGAGTTGGGGGCGTTTTTTGCAATCTGCCTGATTCTCGTAGAAATCAGCTGCTTTATCTTATTTATCAATATTGCGTTAAGAATGACAAGGCGCTTTTATAAGCTGACGGCGCTGGGGCTAGCAGTGGAATATATTTTTCAAGTGTTTCTGACTATTGGCGGAGTAATTAAATTCATTCCATCCACAGGTGTTACGCTGCCTTTGGTAAGTTATGGCGGAAGTTCAGTGCTTAGTACGGTGATTTTATTTTGCATTATTCAGGGATTGTATATCCTAAATTGCAGGGAGGTGGAAGAGGTTGAGAGGCAGCCTAAGAGACAGCAGCGCAGATAGGCGAACTGGCAGAGGTCAGTATTTACCTGCCAGGCAGGAGAAGGAGCGCGTCGTGGAGAGAAGGCGGGGAAACCGTCAGATATTGATGCTGACCTATTGTATTACCATTGTATTTTTGTGTATGGCAGGGTTTCTTGTGTATTTTATGGTTGCACAAAGTCAGAGTGTGATTAATAATCCATACAATAAAAGGCAGGAGGTATTAGCTAAAAAGGTTACAAAGGGGAAGATATTGTCTGCGGATGGGAAAATTTTGGCCGAGACAAAGACGGATGAAGATGGAAAGGATAGTCGGTTCTATCCGTATCGAGATATGTTTTGCCATATTGTTGGAAGGACAGTTAACAGTATGACCGGTATAGAGGGAAAGCAGGGCTATCCTATGCTGGCAGCGCACATTAATCCGTTGACACAGCTTGCCAATACGTTCCGTGGGGAGAAAAGCCCTGGAGATAATGTAGTTACGACATTAGATACAAAACTACAGAAAGCAGCATATGAAGCGCTGGGCAGCCAGAAGGGGGCAATCGTAGCATTAGAGCCGTCAACAGGGAAAATTCTTGCTATGGTATCAAAGCCTGCATATGATCCAAATAGAGTAGAACAGGAATGGGAGAATTTAATCCGCTATCCAAATGAGGAGTCGGCACTGGTAAACCGTGCAACGCAGGGGTTATATCCGCCAGGCTCTACATTTAAGATTTTAACTGCGATAGAGTATATTATGGAAAATCCAGATACTTATTCAAAATTTCACTATGACTGCAGTGGAACGGATAGTTTTTCGGGAAATGTTATTAACTGTTATGGGAAAGAACAGCATGGGAGCCTAAATTTGAAGATGGCGCTTGCGAAATCATGTAATGGGGCATTTGCGAAAATTGGGACAACATTAGATATTACAAAGTTTAGGAAACTGACCGAACGGTTTTTGTTCAACAAGAGCCTTCCAGTGGACTTTGAGTATAATAAGAGCAAATTTTCGCTAACAAAGGATTCTAATATGGGCGAGTTGACCCAGACTGTGATGGGGCAGGGAAAAACTATGATCTCACCTTTGGAGAACGCAATGATTGTTTCTGCGGTGGCGAATAATGGTGAAATGATGGTGCCATATGTGGTAGACCATGTTGAGAGTGATGCGGGAAGGAAAGTGACGGAGTACCATCCTAAGAGCCAGGGCAAGGTGATTGACGAGTGGGTTGCAAAGAAGATGAATAAGCTGATGCAGTCGGTTGTTACCAGTGGAACAGGGTATTCATTAAGCAGCCTGCCGTATGAGATAGCAGGAAAGACTGGTTCAGCAGAGTTTGATTCGGAGGGGAATTCCCACGCATGGTTTGTGGGCTTTGCGCCGGCAGATAAACCGAAAATAGCTGTCAGTATTGTAGTGGAGGGGGCTGGGACAGGGAGTCAGTATGCAGTTCCAATTGCAAAAAAAATGTTTGGGCAGTATCTGGGAGAGTAATATTTGTTGCGATTCATGGCGGGTCTAAATAACATGTGTAAAACCTGCCATCAAAGTTGACAGACGGTGCAAAAGGAGGCGGAATATCGGTGTCATTGATAACTGCAGATTATCCCTTCTGAAAAATGAGGAAAGTCAATTTAATAGAAAGCATTGCAAAGAGTGAAAAAAAAGGGTATACTATTGATTAGTATGATGGACACACCAACCAAGGAGGAATTGCAATGATTGAGGCAACTAGTTGTGGCGGTGTGGTGATTTTCAGAGGAAAGATTTTACTCCTGTATAAAAATTATAAGAACAGGTACGAAGGGTGGGTGTTACCCAAGGGAACCGTTGAAGAAGGGGAAGAGTATAAAGAAACTGCACTGAGGGAGGTTAAAGAAGAGACTAGTGCAGATGCCAGTATTATAAAATATGTGGGAAAGAGTCAGTACTCCTTTAATACACCAACAGACACCGTAGTTAAGGATGTTCATTGGTATCTTATGATGGGAGAAAGTTATTTTAGCAAGCCGCAGAAAGAAGAGTTTTTTCGGGATTCCGGATTTTACAAGTATCACGAAGCATATCATTTACTGAAGTTTGCGAATGAAAAGCAGATTTTGGAAAAAGCTTATGCGGAGTACATTAAACTTAAGAAAAATAATTTGTGGGGAAGCCCTAAATATTACTAATTTGTCTTAAATTTGTGGTATGATGGCAAAAAAAAGTCGGGAAATATAGTGAGATTCTGCAAATTTCTTGACAAAACAAGGGGGAGGTAATATAATAGCAATATATTTACTAGCATAATTTATATTGTAGAGGAATGTTTTAGTTACAAGCGTTTGCCTGTCATATAAATTATATAGCATGTTCTATGAGTAGGCAGATAATTATTATTATAGTAAGGGAGAAAAACTATGGGAAATAATATTTTAATTGTTGACGATGCAGCATTTATGCGGATGATGGTGAAGGATATTCTGACAAAAGGCGGTTACAATGTTGTAGGTGAGGCAGAGAACGGCGTTGTAGCGGTTCAGAAATATAGTGAGTTGAAGCCAGACTTGATTACACTTGATATTACCATGCCAGAGATGGATGGTATTCAGGCATTAAAGAAGATTAAAGAGATTGATGCTGGTGCAAATGTTATTATGTGTTCTGCAATGGGTCAGCAGGCAATGGTTATTGAAGCAATACAAAATGGTGCAAAGGACTTTATTGTAAAACCATTCCAGGCAGATCGTGTATTAGAGGCTGTAAAGAAAGTTATTGGTTAAAATATACATAACTAAGAAAGAGGGACTGCTTTTGCCGTCTCTCTTTTTTGATTGAGTGAAGCTATACATATCGAAATTGACAGACAAATTGAAGAATAATATGATAACTTATCTTAAGAATATAGATAGGTTTTTCAAATTTTGCCCTGCCTTTTTGTAAAAAATGGCCGAAAATGTGGATAACTATAATGTTATCCACATTTTTTTGTGGGTAAAAGACGTAAATATACTACTTTTCAACGTAGTTTTGCACATTATCCACAATTGTAGGGTGGTGGAAAAAGCTGGATATTATATGAATAGATTGGGAATATTTTAGGTAATGGTAGTTTTGGAATTGTCAGAAAGTATTGTTGAATTATCTGTCAGTATTATAGAAATTGCATAATATGATAGGGGATTCGGTTTTGTGGTTGTGCATTTTTACTTGTTTTTTCCAAATGCGTGGTGTATAATGGGAATAGAAAACAGCAAAGGAGTGATAACAATGCAGTATATTATCAGCGGTAAAAATATCGACGTTACAGAAGGACTCAAATCGGCGATCTATGAAAAAATTGGAAAGCTAGAAAGGTATTTTACTCCAGATACTGAAGTACATGTTACTCTTAGTGTCGAAAAGGAAAGGCAGAAGATTGAGATTACAATTCCTATGAAAGGGAATATTGTCCGTGCAGAGCAGGTTTGTAATGATATGTATGTATCAATTGATTTGGTGGAAGAGATTATTGAGCGTCAGTTGCGCAAATATAAAAATAAACTCGTAGACAAACAGCAGGCAGCAGCAAGTCTCAGCAAATCATTTGTAGAAGAAGAGATTGAAGATGAAGAGGAGATTAAGATTATCCGTTCTAAGAGGTTTGCGATGAAGCCTATGGATCCAGAAGAGGCATGTATTCAGATGGATTTATTAGGGCATAATTTCTATGTATTCCGCAATTCGATAACAGAAGAAGTCAATGTAGTATATAAAAGAAAGGGAAATACCTTTGGATTGATTGAGCCGGAATTCTAATATAGATGGATTGGAATGGACAAGTTTGGTATATTTCCGCGAAGCAACGAATCAAATGAACATGCTTGCAGCGGGATGTATAATTTAAATTTAATGCCAAACATACTTTAGGAATCGTGACAAAACTGTTATATCACAAAGCTTAATGATTGTTATATGGATATTGGAACTTATATGGAAGAGGACACTATACAGTGTCCTTTTTTTCGAGTGGACAGTAGTAGGTATAGAGATATATTATGGTGTTTTTGAAGAAATATTTATGAGAATGTTACAACCAGAAAGAAAAAAAACGTACTTATATAGTGAAGGCAGCTTTCAAAATAGTTTTTACTTTGTCTATTAAATCTTGCTATTCTGCGCAAAACACTGCGAATTAAATAGCCGAAGTAATGTAAAGGAGGGGAACTTATGTGGAAGATAAGGAAATAATAGATTTATATTGGGAGAGGGATGAGGATGCGATTAAACAAACATCTTTAAAGTATGGTAAGTTGTGTGCATACATTGCAAATAATATCTTGTCAAATCAGGAGGACAGCGAAGAATGTGTGAATGACACTTATTTTGCTGTTTGGAATGCGATTCCATCCAAACGTCCAAATAGGCTGTCCGTGTTCGTTAGCAAGATTGCAAGAAATTTGGCATTAAAAAAATATGAATATCTTTCTGCGGCAAAACGAAATTCTTCAATGACGGCATCACTAGAAGAATTGGGGGATTGTGTATCTGGTACAGATTATGTTGAACTGGAAATAGCAAAGAAATACATTGAAAATGCTATAAGCCAATTCCTTTGGCAGCAAAGTGATGAGAAACGAAATGTTTTTATCAGAAGGTATTGGTATTTTGACTCAATTGAGCAGATCTGCAGCCGTACAGGTTTTAGCCAGAGTAAGGTGAAATCCATGTTGTATGACATGCGGAGGAAGCTGAGGGAGTACTTGGAAAGTGAGGGGATTGAGGTATGAATAAAAAACAACTTATGGAATTTATTGGAAATATAGATGAGCGGCTGGTGCAGCAGGCTGAGAAGATTCCCAATTATGCGAAACAATACCGTGGAAAATGGGTAAAGCGTTTTTCTGCGGTTGCCGCAGTTATTTCGTTGCTCGTGTGCAGTTTCAGCGTGGGGGCGCTTGCATTTGCACGGGAAACAGTGGTGGAGGTATCGGTAAAGCAGGAGGTTGTAAAATTGGAGGGGACAGGGCTTTCTATGATCTTGCCGGATAGTTGGAGGGGAAAATATCTTCTTGTGAGAAATGGGCAGAATTATATTATGTATCATAAAGGAATAAGAGAGGCTGCCATTACGGAGGGGAATGGAGAGGACTATGATGGGGGAGTTCTATTTACTGTTGTTCATTATAAAGAAGCCATGACTCCTAAGCAGTTTGTAGAAAAAGGATATGATTTTGTGGAGTATCGTTACTTGCTTTCAACAAAGGACAGTACATATATATTATGTTATGCCAGTGATGTACAGTGGAACCCTGAGGAACCTAGTCAGGAGGCTATGTACACGCAGATGGCATCAAAAATAGGCGATATCTGTTTTGTGACAGAAGATGCTCTTGCCGATTAAGGAGCTGTTAAGAAATAACTTTTAAATAGTGCGCAGGATTTTTCTTCGAGAGTGCCGCTCAAAAATTAGGCGCATAGCGGGCTATGTAACTAATTTTTGAGTGGTGCTATCGGAGGAAAAGACAAGTAATATTAAAAGTTATTTTTGAACAGTTCCTAAGGAAATGTAAGAATCTGCCGAACTATAATATATATAGCGGTGCAATGGATGGCATTTACTATCGTGAAATTTAGGTTAGTAAATGCTTTTTTATATATCAAGAAATTGCGGATTATGTAAATCGCAATATTTTGCAGAGGCAGAGAGGGAAGGCAAACAAGGAGGAGGACAAAATGGATACGATGATTTCCTATTATGGAAGTGGCTGGATGTTTGGCACAGGGGATGTGCAGGGCAGCCCGGACAAAACAATGACAGAAAAGGAGTGGAAAGCATATTTAAAGAAAATTGATGAAGTGGAGGAGGTGATTAGGGAACAAATTAGGGAAGAAGGGGAACAAAATTTGGCACAAGCGGATGATGCCCGTGAAAGACGGCGTGAAATTTGGCAAGAGCAGTGGGAAGAGATGGGACTTTCCATGTATAATGTGAAGATAGTGCAAGAGGCGGGGATGTCAGACCATGAGCTTTTAGTACAGGAGCCGGAAGCGTCTAAACAATGGGTACCATATAGCGAGTATATGCAGGGAAACAATATTGTCTATAATGGTGTGGTTTTTGGATGTGACCCGGAGCACCATACAATTTTCCTGGGAGATGTAAGTGATGTGAAGAATGTGATAAATATTCCTCTGGCCAGCGGAGGAGTTTTGTTGGTAAATAGGAATCAAGTTGGTTCACTCGCCAAAGCGATTGGAATGTTTTCTGCTGAAGATGTTGGAAGGATTTTGCGTGCACTTGAAGAAGATAAGCAGATACAGAAGAACTTGCATACAATCGAGGAAGAGGAGAAAAAGACGGTGGAAAATCTGGCTTCAGATACGGAAGTAGATGAGGAAAAATAAAGGAAGCCTGAAATTTGGAACCATTTACTGACGGGATAATATATTATACCGAGGTGATTTTTTGAATGGTATAATATATGCGCTATTAGGAACTTTATTCACGTTTTTGATAACGACATTGGGAGCTGCCAATGTATTTCTGGTAAAGAAAAATGTCAATCAGAATGTACAGTGCCTTTTTCTTGGATTTGCGGGCGGCGTTATGGTTGCCGCATCCATTTGGTCCCTTTTGGTGCCAGGAATAGAAAGGGCGCAGGAAAATAACCAGATTAGCTGGCTGATTACAGCAGGCGGATTTTTGCTTGGTGTAGCATTATTATTACTGGTTGATTTTCTCTTAAAAAGAAAACTTCATAAAATCCAGCAGAGCGAAAAGAAATTACCGTTGTCTAAAAAGACGGCAATGCTTATTGTTGCAATAACCATCCATAATATTCCGGAGGGGATGGCGGTTGGTATGGCATTTGCCCTTGCAGCGCAAAATACGGGGGATGCAAATATTTTGTCAGGAGCTATTGCCCTGGCGCTTGGAATCGGAATTCAGAACTATCCAGAAGGGATGGCGGTTACCCTGCCTTTGCTGCAGGATGGTATCAGCAAAAAGAAAGCGTTTTTGATCGGAAGCCTGTCTGCAGCTGTTGAGCCGTTATTTGGCGTTTTAGCTGCTGTGCTGGCTAGCATGGTTGGGACGATTATGCCGCTTCTCTTGGCCTTTGCCGCAGGTACCATGATCTACGTGGTTGTGGAGGAATTGATACCAGAGGCACATCTTGGGGAAAAGGAGAATATCGGCACACTGGGGTTTGTTGTAGGATTTTTGGTTATGATGATTCTTGATGTAGCATTGGGTTAGTGCGAATGTAGGTTTATTCTGAAGCAGGAAGATAGTCAAATACCCCGCTGCAGAGCAACGGGGCATGACTTAGCTTCCCTTTAGCAAGTTCGCCCCAGAGGGGCGGGGTATTTGACCCGCGCGCAGTCGCCAAGTGCAAGCAAGCTTGCGTTTGGCTCGTTGCGTACGCGAGAATAAGTTCGCTGTGGGGGAAAGTTTGCAGTATTTTGTTCTCAGTAGTGATTTGCAAGGAATGTTTCAACAGCTATTATTAAAGTATATAGAATGTACGATATAATAGTTATAAAGAGGAAATTTTGCAAAGGAGGGCGATAGCTGTGAATCCAATAGCGAGTTATGGAGCATATCAAAAGGATTATTATGACAATTCTGTAAAGGAAAAAAGTGCCGGGAGAACTACAAGGACCGGAAGAAAGGAGAAAACTGACAACAATAGCCAGGTAAAGTTAAGTGAGAGAGCCGAGAAACTTCTGCAGGAGTTAAAGGGCAAATATGGTAATATGGACTTTATCATTGCTGATTATGAGTCAGATGAGGAAGCACAGGAATATTTATCTAGAGGAACAAAGGAGTATAGTGTGCTGATTGATCCAGAGACTTTAGAGGCAATGGCATCAGACAGTGAGACAAAGAAGAAATATCTTGGCATTATTGATGAGGCTACTGGTAAGCTTGATTCCCTAAAGGAGCAGCTCAAAGGGGAAGATGATACAGTAATCCGCTTTGGCATTAATGTAGACAAAAATGGCACGGTCTCTTATTTTGCAGAACTTGAGAAAATGAGTGACAGGCAGCGGGAGCACATTGAAAAGTCTAGGGAGGAACGCGCCGAGGAGAGAGCGGAGGAAAGAAGAAGGAGCCGGAGAGCAGAAGGAAGGCCAGAAGACTTTATTGCGCCAAGCAGAGGGAAACGTACCAGAGTGACAGCAGATTCTGCGGAAGAGTTGCTCGAAAAAATCCAGTCAGTTGATTGGGATGCCATTAAAAATGAAGCTCCGCAGAGAAGCGGTGGTAAGTTTGATCTTAGTATTTAGTAAGAGGTCTGTATTGCAGAGCCTCAATGGTTTTCAATAATAAACTGTATATTAGAGCATAGACTATTATCAGGATAGTAAACATTCTGGAGGTAGTCTATGCTTAATTATTTGTGGGGATTTATGATAATGATTGGCCTGGGATATGGAATCATAACAGGTCAGGTGGAGGCATTGAGCAACGCCGCAATTGACAGCGCGGGTGAAGCGGTTACTCTAGCAGTTACCATGCTAGGTATTATGGCAATGTGGACTGGGCTAATGGAAATTGCAAGGCAGGCCGGGCTTATGGAGCGCATGACAAGGGGGCTGTATCCGGTGCTTCATTTCCTCTTTCCGAGGATTCCAGATGGCCATAAAGCCAGTGAATATATTGCAGCAAATATTATTGCGAATGTTTTGGGACTTGGATGGGCAGCGACACCTATGGGATTAAAAGCGATGAAAGAACTGGCTGTGATTGAGCGGGAACGACTGGCGAAAGAGCGAGGTAGTGATCCAGATGAGGTTGAAATAAAAAAAGCATCAGATGAGATGTGTACTTTTCTGGTAATTAACATATCTTCCCTCCAGTTAATTCCGGTTAGTGTGATTGCGTACCGGGCACAGTATGGCGCAGTGAACCCTGCGGCAATCGTGCTGCCTGGACTGATTGCAACGCTTGTAAGTACGGTTGTGGCGGTGCTTTTTTGTAAAGTAATGTCAGGAAAACGGGGGAGGTAATATCTGCTGGTATTGTATTAAATTTTTAAAATGGGAATCAATATTTTTCGTGAAGTGCCGATATAAATAATAGCTAAGGAGAGCGTTAAATTTCAATGGATGGAAAATGGGATTTGGCGCTTTTTATTCCCGCGAAGCAACGAGCCAAGCGCGAGTTTGCTCGCATTTGGCGACTGCCGCGAGGGTCAAATACCCCGCCCCTCTGGGGCGAACTTGCTAAAAAGAAGCTAAGTCATGCCCCGTTGCTTGCAGCGGGGTATTTGACTTTGTGTTAAATTGTTTGAACCATCTATGGGGGGCAGGCGTTTCTGATTAACAGAAGAAACGCAGAAAGGAGAGGAAAATTGACAGGCGTAAACAATAATTGTCTGATAGGGGGCTATGAAAGACTGTATCAGAAATCGTCAAATGAAACGGAGAGTGCGGAGTTTAACAGTGCGGTTAGCCAGGCGGAGAAGGATAAGGCTGAGATGGCGCAGTTTCAGGCAGATTTTTGGTCTGAGGTAGGCAGAATCCAGAAGACACCAACGATTGATAACCTTGCTATAAATATTACAAAGGCGGGGTGGGAACGGATGAAGGCGGAGCCAGAATACAGGGAAAAGATGATGGGGTTAATTCGGAGAGATACTATGGGAACCTTTATTAATCAGGTAGACAGCGTGATTACTATTGGGGGTACTGAGGAGGAATATTGTGCATCAAGCTGGAGTTCTAAGTGCAGTGATTTTTCTGAAAAAACGAATGAGGATAGTTATGTGGAGCGGAGAAGGAAACGGAAAAAGCAGTTGAAGGAAATGTATGACAGAATGTGGCTGAAGCATCAAATGGAACAGAAGCGGATTTCGCAGCAAGTGTTGGCTAAAAAGATGGGAAGAACATCAGTGCCTGCAGAATATATTGTGAGTGATGCTATCCAGTTGTATGATGACCTCTCATTATTTAATTAATCGGAGATAAAAACAGAATAACGCCGCGGCTTAAGCCTCTTAGTATGAAGCAGGCTGCCGTGGCGCTATTTGGTTTTATAAAAGAAATTGTTATGGCCGTTTTCTGTATCATTAATTCCCTATTGTTTTTTGAAAATGGGTCACTGTAATTCTTTTAATATTTCCAGTGTATAATCCCAAGTCCGTCTGACGCTTTCTACATCCATTGATTCTTTTGGAGTATGAATATCGTTCATGTCAGGGCCGAAGGAAACACAGTCAAGTCCTGGCATTTTGCCAGAGAAAAATCCGCATTCTACGCCAGCATGGATTGCCTGGATCACAGGTTTTTTGCCGTACTGTTTTTCGAAGATGCGTACCATCAGGTCGCGCAGAGGAGAATCCTGGCGGTATTCCCATGCAGGATAGCTTCCAAGGCAGCTTACGCTGCCTCCAAGTGCCTTCATTAAACAGCAGATGCGGTCTACAAGCTCTAATTTTTCGGTTTCTACACTGCTGCGAACGGCAAAAGAAAAGCTAACTTCCCCGTCTGAGGAAATAAGTTTGCCTAGGTTTAAGGAAGTCTGCACCAGGCCATCTATATTATAGCTCATGCGCTGGACACCATTTGGGAGGTTTACCAGGGCAGTGATAACCTTTCCAGTAGAATCAACGGTCATTCCTTCAAAACTTCCAGAGATTTTTTCATCCGAAACTATGATTTTTATGGAAGGGTCTGTCTGCTGGTATTCATCCAGATATACTTTTTCTATATTTTTTATTGTGCTGGCAAAGTCTTCTAGATTTGTAGAAGCATCCAGAATTAATTCAACAGTAGCTTCTCTAGGGATTGCATTATCTTTTAATCCGCCATTAACCGAAATCAGCCGGAAAGAAAATGTTTTGCTGAGTTCATACAGAGTGCGGCCTAGAAGCTGGCAGGCATTTGCACGTCCTTTGTCAATTGCGATACCAGAATGTCCGCCAAGCAAGCCGGATATTTTTAGACATATTTTTGTTCCATCATAAACATCCCGTGTGACAGGCAGGTGTCCGGTCGCCGAGATTCCTCCGGCGCAGCTTACTAGAAGATATCCCTCATCCTCAGAGTCCAGATTTAATAGGATGCGTGATTTGAGGGGGGAGCAATCGAGAGCTGCTGCCCCAAGCATTCCAATCTCTTCATCCACCGTAAATACAACCTCAAGAGGCGGGTGTGGAATATGATCAGAATCGAGAATCGCAAGGGCATAAGCAACTGCGATTCCATCATCTCCGCCCAAAGTAGTTCCTTTTGCAGAAATAGTGCCGTCCTGTAACTGTAATTCCAGTCCGTCTTTCGCAAAATCAATACTGCATTCTGCTGTTTTTTCACAGACCATGTCAATATGTCCCTGTATCATAACTGGGGCGGACTGTTCATATCCTGGTGTGCCTTCCTTAAAAATTATTACATTGTTTAAATCATCCTGTATATATTTCAGCCCATGTTCCTTTGCAAAGCTGACACAGTAATCACTGATCGCTTTTGTGTTAGAGGAACCATGTGGAATACCGCAGATTTCTTCAAAATACTGAAATACGGGTGCAGGTTCAAGATTGGATAAAACTCCCATAACAGACCTCCATTTACTTTTTAATCATAATAAAGCCGTTAACCTGTAAAGTATGCAGGAATGTGACCACGCGGTCAAGCATACGGCTCTCTTCTTTTGGAAATTGTTCTTTCATCAAGTTGACTACATCAAACACAGAATGGTTCCCATCCAGTGCCTTCCAGACAGCTGTACCATAAGTGTCCAGTGCGATATGGCTGACTTTCGGGCGGTGAAAAAACTTTTGTGCAATCTTATGGTAAAATCCTTTGTTTTCCATATCAATCACAACAATTCCATCCTCCCGCACCGACCATTTCTGGACCGGATTGGGAATCAGGACTGTATCCATATAATTTTGGCTGATTTTTCTTCTTTTTGCCATGTCCATCCTCATTCCTGTATGCATTCCATACATACAAAACTTCTACGCATTATGCTCTCTTTTTCCCACGGCGTGTTGCAAAGAAAACGATAGAAGCTAAGATTACAAGGAAGAAGACAGTTCCTCCAATATTTCCAAGAACGCCATTTAGGTTGATAATATCGGAGAGATTTTCTTTTTTGGAGACCGGAATAACGGCAAATACTGCCAGAAGGATACCGATTAGGCCCTCGCCGGCGATCATGCCGGAGCTGTACAATATACCACGGTCAATCGTTTCTTTTCGGTCGTCTTCTGATTTGCATGATTTTCTCGACTCAAAGAACCAGCGCAGCATTCCGCCGATAAAAATTGGCGTGGAAAGGTGAATTGGCAGATACAAGCCGATTGCAACCGGGAGGATTGGAAGGCCTAATATTTCAATCATAATGGCGATTCCGATACCACAGAATACAAGTCCCCATGGCAGTGTACCGCCCATAACGCCTTCAACTACCAGTTTCATTAAAGTTGCCTGTGGAGCAGGAAGCTGTGTAGAACCATATTCCCAGGCTGCATTTAAAAGATACATAATGCCGCCGATTGCGATTGCAGAGACAACAGCGCCGATTAATTCTCCGACCTGCTGCTTGATTGGCGTAGCGCCAACGATATAACCAGTTTTTAAATCCTGGGAAGTATCGCCTGCCATTGCTGCAACGATACAGATTACAGTGCCGATGCAGATTGCTGATGCCATTCCGGCATAGCCGTCTGTCCCAGTTGCTTTTAAGATAGCAGTTGCGATCAGAAGTGTTGCGATAGCCATTCCAGAGACCGGATTGTTGGATGAACCAACCATTCCGACCATGCGGCTGGATACTGTTGCAAAAAAGAAACCAAAGATTACAATAATAAGTGCTCCTAAAAAGCTAATCGGAATTGCAGGGAGAAGCCAGATTATTACCGCAATCACAAGTACGCCTGCCATTACAAAAGGAAGCGGAAGGTCTTTTGAGGTGCGGAGTTCATTATCAGATTGGTGTCCAAAGCCTTTGATTGCCTTGGAAAATGTATTGACAATGGTTGGCAGTGACTTGATCAGGCTGATAATACCACCAGTGGCAACAGCACCTGCGCCGATATAGCGAATATAAGAACCCCAGATTTTGCTTGGGGCTAATGTACTGATCGCATCTGTAGAAGGTGCAATGATATTATCAATTCCAAAGAGAGAAATCATTGGAATTAGCACAAACCATCCAAGGATACCGCCGGCAAACATGTAGCTTGATATTTTTCTGCCGCAGATATAGCCGACACCAGCCAGAGCCGGAAGCACGTCCAACCCAAAGCCAGTTTTTAATGGTTTGATATCCCAGTGCACTTCAGAAGGGAACAGGCACAGCCCGTCCGCAATAAATTTATAAATAGCGGCTATGCCAAGGCCGGAGAAAACAACTTTAGACTTTTCGCCGCCCTCTTCTCCAGCAAGAAGAACTTCTGCACAGGCAGTTCCTTCTGGAAAAGGAAGTACGCCATGTTCTTCTACAATAAGTGCGGTACGTAACGGAACCATAAAGAGTACGCCGAGGATACCGCCGCAGACTGCGATCACAGCAATTTCAACAAAAGATGGTGTAGAGACAGCGTCATTTTCAGCAGCCCACATAAACAGGGCAGGCAAAGTGAAAATTGCGCCGGCGGCTAGAGATTCACCCGCAGAACCAATGGTTTGAACCATATTATTTTCGAGAATAGAGTCTTTTCTCAAAATGAAGCGGATAATCCCCATAGAGATAACGGCTGCCGGAATGGAAGCTGACACGGTCATACCGACACGGAGCCCCAGATAGGCGTTGGCTGCACCAAATACCACTGCAAGCAGGATACCCAGAATGACAGAGACTGCTGTGAATTCTGGGATAACCTTATCTGCCGGGATAAAAGGCTTAAAATCGTCTTTTTTGTTCATTTTTTCATTTACCTCATTTCTGCGTTGTCAATGTTATGATTTAGTATGTGAATTTGTAAAGAATACTATGCGGTTCCACAACGCTGGAAAAACATAAAAATTCACATGGTTATGCAGTGCAGTGCTTACGCCAGGTTTATAGGCGCAGTACACATGTGGAATTATTTTCCATTTTGCATATATCAATATTATATCATAAATTACACCATTCGTCATTTTTTTTTGCATAGTAAAAGGGAAAAAATGCCTTATTTTTAGCTTGTTGCCAGCGTCTTATTTTTTGTTACGACAAAGATATCTTTTTTGGTTGTAGATTTTTTTGTATAGGTTTGTTATTATAAAAAGATATGGTGCAAACTGATGGATTAAAAATTTGTAAGTTTGTTTCGGAAAAGGATGGGAAGAATGTTAGTAAAAATATGTGGACTGACAAATCCAGAGGAGGCAGTGTACCTAAACCGCAATCAGGTTGATTATGCAGGAATCGTACTATTCTATGAAAAAAGCAGGCGGAATAATACAGTTCAAAATGCAAAGAAGATTTTAAGCGCCTTAGATAGGTCTATTCAGAAAGTTGCAGTTGTGGTATCTCCTTCCAAAGAGGAAGTTAAGCAGGTTGAGGAAGCTGGTTTTGATTATATTCAGATTCATGGAATAGTTTCGGAGGAACTGTTAGGTAGTATTTCTATTCCGGTTTTCAAAGCATTTAATGTGACTGATATTGGGCAGTTTGAGAATTACCGTGGCTGTACCAAGATTGTAGGTTATATATTTGACGCAGCAGAACCAGGGAGCGGCAGGACATTTGATTGGAATCTTGTAAAAAGGATTCCTAGGGATGGTAAATTGTTTTTGCTGGCAGGCGGGCTTACACCAGAAAATGTTGCGGAGGCGGCGTTGGCTGCCAGTGTGGATGGTGTGGATGTGTCTACAGGAGTAGAATACAGTGGTAAATCTGGAAAAGATCCAGAAAAGATAGATTTGTTTGTGAAAAGAGCAAGAGAGGGTTGTGAGATAGATGAGTCCTAAGAAAAAGATGGAGGGAGAGTGTTATGCCAGGTGTTCTTTTTGAAGGGGGGTCTTTCCGCCCGGTTTTTAGCTGTGGTGTAATGGATGCATTGTTAGAGCAGGATGTTATGTTTCCGTATTGTATTGGAGTATCAGCAGGAGCGGCGGATGCAGCATCGTATGTCTCCAAACAAAAGGGCAGGAATATAAGGATTTTTGAGAAATACCGAAATGATAAGCGGTATATTGGGAAAAGAAATATATGGAAGGAACGGAGTGTTTTTGGAGTTCAGTTTGTATTCCGGGATATTCCGAATGAGATAGATCCATTTGATTTTAAAACGTTCCGGCAATATGATGGTAGGTTCCTTATTACAGCGACAGATGCCCGTACAGGAAAAACAAGGTACTTAACGCAGAAGGATGTGGATAGGAGTTTTGAAGCATTTCATGCTACTTGTGCCCTTCCGGGGATTATTCCACCAGCAGTAATTGGCGGCAGGGAATATTTTGATGGAGGTCTGTCAAATCCGATTCCAATTGATAAATTGGTTTCTGATGGGAATGATAAGGCATTGATCGTACTTACCCGCCCGGAGGGATTCCGCAAAGAGTGCAGGCGTTCTGACCGTCTGGTCGCAAAGGCTGTTGGGCACAGATACCCAGTTATAGCAAAGCAAGTTTGTACTCGGTATAAAAAATATAATCAGTCTGTTCTTTGTTGTGAAAAAATGGAGAAGGAAGGCAGAGCTATCATAATCCGGCCCAAAGAACCAATCCACAGTTATGAGAAGGATGTTACGAAACTTAGGCGGACATATGAACAGGGATATCAAATGGCAATGGCGAGAATGGATGAGATTAAGGAGTTATTTTTGTCAGGACAAACGCATGAATGAATAAATTGTGAACAAACACCACCTTTACAGGAAA
>CAJUID010000026.1 GCA_910585905.1 uncultured Lachnospiraceae bacterium | reverse complement strand
TCATGCAATCACAGAGCAAAATTGGCGAAACTCCTCTGCCTATGGATAACTGCAGAGTATCCTTTTCAAAAAAATGGGGAAAGTCAAAAAGAAAGGAGTGTTGACAATGAATATGGCAGACAGAATTCAATATTTAAGAAAAACAAAAGGAATGTCTCAAGAGGAACTTGCGGATAAGGTAGGTGTTTCCCGACAAGCTGTATCCAAATGGGAAAGTGAACAAAGTACACCAGATTTAGAAAAAATCATTATAATGAGCGACTTTTTTGGGGTGACAACAGATTATATTCTAAAAGGAATTGAGCCAGTAGAGAATAAGGAACTAAAAAACAGACAAATTACAAGTAGGGTGCTTTATATCTCATCAACAGCCTTTGTTGTAATTGGGCTATTTTGTGCATTTGGTGGGTGGTATGAAGAACAAACAATGGAAGCTGTTTGGGGTTCAATGATTATTCAGGCAGTTGGAATTACTGGCTATTTTATCGGGAAATTATTGTCGATAGAAAAAGCTCCCTTCTATGTTGATTGGCTTAATATCATTGGAATCGCCTTTATGCCAGTTTCTATGCTGGCGGGATATATTTCAATAATTTTTTTCAAACAGGGGTGGATTTCGCCTTATCCGATTGGAATAGTTCATACTTTCATTTTTGGCCTGGCATTCATTATGGTTTGCGTCATAAGTTTTATCTATATTAAAAATCGAAAAAAGTAAACATATTCTATATAGCATAGTTGAATAGGGTGTGGGCAAATGGTCAAAAAAGATAAAGTAATACGATGTATAGGTAAAACGAAGCCGGAGCACCTGCTATGCAGCAAGTGCCCCGACTTCATTTAGTGTGATAAGATTAGGAAAGATATTTCGAATAGTCTTCGGCTGTTGTTACACCGTTTTTCCAATCATCCATTTTCTTCATTGCAGAGTCTAATGTATCTTTGCAAATCTGAGGAAGGTCTTCGCCCCAAGCTTTCGTTGCTTTGTTAAAGCCTTTCTGGATGGCATTCTTCATTTCTTCTGCCTTCTCAGTATCTCCACCGCTCAATGCGATTGCCATGCTGACAAGCCTGTCAGATGTCTGCTCTACACCCCAGTAACCGTCTTCTGCAATGTCAGCTTTTGCCTTTGCGATGTCATCAGGACTAGCGAGGCCAGCAGCTTTACGGAATGTTTCAGCAAGGTTAGTTCCATTTGCAAGATCAAAAGTCCCTTTTTGCTTATTTAATAATTTCTCAACCAGCCCCTGCATAGATGAAATACGGTTTTGCTGGTCAGCTTTTAATCTCTTTACTACAGCATCCCTGTTATAAATTTGGTTTGTGCTGTTTGGCTTCTTGTCTTTTGATTTCTCATATACAGCGGCAGCATCATTTTTTTCTTTTTCATCAGTAGCAGCAGTTGTCTCTGCTTTTGATGTAGTAGTTGTGTTAGCGCTTTCGGCTGCATATGTGTTCACATTGTTATTGACTGTCATGTTATCCATCATGAGAGAACCTCCTTTTTCATATAAACATTAATTTCCAAATTATTCGGTTCGTCCGTGAACCTCTCCTGTATCTTGTCACATACTATATTTTGTACTAAGTATATCGGCCGCTTTGATTTGGCACTTAACCAATTTGGAAAAAAATAGTGTTTATTTTTCAGGAATTTTTGTCTGGCAAAGTATCGTTTCAAATTCAGGATATTTTTCTTGTGCTGTTTTGCAGGCAATGCGGGCAAGAATCTCATCCTGATATAAACCATAGACAGTTGGACCGCTTCCGCTCATCAGGGAGCCAATGGCACCATTTTGCAAGAAAAAATCTTTTACTTCTGGGAGTTCTGGATGTTCTGGAAAAGTAACGGTTTCCAGTACATTAGAAAGATTTTTTGCAAGCCCGACAACATCCTGCCGGTTAATGGCATCTATTGCGGCTGCCGTATTAGGATGATAACTTAAGCGTTTCCAATGCAGGTTCTGATAGACGTATGCAGTGCTTATAGAAAATGCAGGTTTGATCAAAAGAACCCAGAGTGGCGGAAGGTCTGAAAGAGGGGTTAATCGCTCGCCGATTCCCTCGGAAAGCATCGTCCCTTGTTTTATACAAAAAGGGACATCCGCACCAAGTGTCACGCCTAATTCACATAATTCGTCTTTGGTGAGGGAAAGCCCGCAAAGATGGTTAATTCCAAGTAGTGTCGCGGCACAGTCAGTGCTGCCGCCTGCCAATCCTGCTGCGGCAGGAATGTTTTTTGTCAAATGGATCTGAAAGCCAAAGGGAAGCTGATATTGTTTCTGAAGCAATCTAGCAGCTTTATAGACTAGATTTTCTTCTAAATTGATTGGCTCAGGCAGTTCTTTGTCCATAGTTAATTCTATTTTTGGCGAACCAGTGTGTGCAATGGTCAATTCGTCACAGAGGTCAATGGTCTGCATAATCATGCGCAGCTCATGATAGCCGTCTGGCTTTTCACCGATTACATCTAAGGTAAGATTAATTTTTGCGGGTGCCTTAATGGTAACTTTGTTTAACATATTACCCCCCATTTCTACATTTTTTTTCCCGATACGAATCATATTTCCCTCCATGCGCACAAACTAATATCTTTCGGTTTTTCTATTAATAATTTTGCATGAGATAATACAAAATGTCAATATGTATTTCATGTTGGATGTCCCATTTTTAAAGCGGATAATCTATAGTTATAGATAACACAAATATTATCTAATTTTGTTTTGTGTATTTCATATTATTTCTGTTTCCAAATGGGACAATTGTATAAGTCAAACTATTAGTGTGTTGACGCTGTGGCTTACATATGATAGATTGCAGTTGGGTTGCACTAAAGTGATTAGGTGGCTTCTATAAGGAAGTAGCAGAGAGGGAATTTGAAATGTGCTAAAATTTGCTTGATAATATATGGGATATTGATGGAAATTTTGTAAATAAAATACACTAAGCATAGTGGTCACAAGATTGGGCAAAAGAAGAGAAAGCAAATCTGATTGACCCTTAATATAACATTATGTTATAATTTTTAAAGTATATGTCAGAAATATTTCCTTATATTTTTGGCAGGTTTCGATGTAATGATAATAGGGAGGGCATACAGATGACACTTTTTACTTTTTTGTTTCTATATGCTGTGCAGGGAATCGTTTTCGGTATTGCGGCAAATTCAGTTATTAATAATAAAGGCTATGATGATAACTGGTTTTGGTGGGGGTTCTTTTTTGGCTTTGTGGCATTGATGGTCGCTTTGTCTAAGCCTGAAGTGACCCGCCCCAGCTATTCCCAAAGCATTTTGATGCAGAAAGCAAGGCAGGATAATATCTTAAATAATGGTGGTTGGACATGTAGTTATTGCAATACCATTAATGCAAATTATGTGACATCTTGTTCTTGCGGGAGAAATCGTGAGGATACAGAGCGTCGGTTAAAACTTCAGCAAAAGAAACAATTAGAAAAAGCGCAAGCAAGTGATTTGGCTCAAGAAGAGGCAAAAAAAATAGAGTTAATTGGGCAATATAAGAAATTACTGGACTCTGGGGCGATTACACAGGAGGAATTTGAGGCGAAAAAGAAGAATTTGCTGTTTCCTGCGGAGTGAAGTTAAAATTTCTCATTGACACAATCTCTTTTAGATGCTATGATATCAGAGTTATTATTGGACTGTGAAAAGAATAGCATCACTGTTTAGTATGTCAGTCCAGTAACAAGCGGATATGGCGGAATTGGCAGACGCGCTAGATTTAGGTTCTAGTGGGAATACCCGTGCAGGTTCAACTCCTGTTATCCGCACTGAATGAAGTTAAGCCCCGTTTTACGGGGCTTTTTCGATGTGTGCCATTTGTATGGCTTAATCCACAACTGGTATTTTCTGATCCATCTTCATAATATGGTTGATTAACCAGTTTGCGAGAAAATCTATTAAGACATCTATATATGCCTGCTGGTTTTCGTCTACATCATTTAGGTTAATCTGGTCCATTTTATCAATAAATGTCTTATGTAAGTTCTGCTGAACAGATAGGCCCTCATACTGTATGCTTTCCATATAGCGCTCTTCATCCTGAAAATGCTTAACAGTATAGTCTTTTAATTCCTCCACTACGTCCACGATAGCATCATATTTATCCGATACAAAATCCTTTCGGTTTAGATCATTTAAATCTGCCAAAATCTCAAATAGGCGTCGGTGTTCTCTGTCTATGATATCAACGCCAGTGTAATATTCTTCAGAAAACGTAAGCATAACGGGATTATCATGCACTGTTTTCATTTTCCCAATTAATGTGTCGCTAGACAAGATATGGCGGTATAGCCAGAGTGATAAGTATTCCATCATATCCTGTAAAACCCGGATTCCTTGTGCTACATCCATTGACTCCCAGTCTGAGCTATTTACCCTGCTTGTAAATTCGGCATGTTCCCTTTTCTGGCGCAGCAGTTCAGGGTCATGGATTTCCTTCATATAGTCCTCTTCATGCGCAAAATGGGTAGCAGCGTATTTCTTTAAGGTAGCCATTAGGTTTTTTGCTGACTGCAAAACCTCCTCGGCATTTTTCGTTTCATCCATAAGAACATCCGATATCTCATTAATAGATTGAAATAACTGACGGTGCTCGTTATCAATAGTCTCAAGCCCAGTTAGGCAGTCATCTGTAAACTGATACATGTTATCTTCCCCTTCCTCTATCAAAGATAATGATTTCAATCTATTTTAAACCATTTTACTCAAATAATCTACCATAGAAAAGTAACATGACAAGACAATAGCATTTCCTTTTTTATTCGCAATCAATCTGACAGATGATTTTCAGTTATCCATCATTTTTTATCATAAATGCTGCTGTCCTGAGTATTATGAAGCTTATTTGGTTGTCAAATGCTTCAGATTCATGTAAGATGATGCTAGTACAAAGAATATTAAGTGTCAGTTTCGTTTGTCTATATGAGGACAAGGAAAGAGGGGCGGAATTTATGTATGCGATGGAGCAGTTTGCGCAATCTTCTATTTTGTTGTTAGTGCTTCTGGTTTTATCTATTTTTTCATCACCAATGCCGTATTTGTGCCTGCTTTTTTGTGGTTTGCTTCTCATACTGTTTGCGGTGAGGAGTTTATCAGAATGCGAAAATAGTTTTCTGCCGATGGTTTTTATTTTAGTTATGGCATTATTTTTATGGTTGTCAGATAATTTCTGTGCGTATTTGATTTTGTATGAAGTGCGTTTGCCAAAATGGAAGATGGTACAGACAGTATTTCCGGTGGGTGTATATGGAATGGTTCAGATAGTCATGCGGGAGAGAACAGTTCCGTGGGTTCTGCTTGGCATGGTTGCCCTGGCTGCCCTTTGTGCCCTGCTTTACATTATAGAACAATTGATATTGAGGTATCTGTCTGCAAAGGAACAGATGGCCCATGCGGTTAGTGTTGCTGCGGTCAATGAAATGTATGAGAGGAAGTTAAATCAGGAGCTGGTTTTAAAGAGTTATCTGGCAGACAGAAATGCGCGTCTGGAGGAACGGGAGAATATTAGCCGTAATATCCATAACAGTGTAGGGCATTCTATCACTGCTGCGATTATGACGCTGGATGCTGCAGATATGCTGTTTGAAAGTGCACCAGAGAAAGCCCGTGAAAAAATAAATACGGCGAATGAGCGCATCCGCCTGAGCCTTGATTCAATCCGACATGCAGTGCGCCTTCTTGATCATGATGGTGGTTTTGTCAGTATGGAGGACTTTTTGGGAGGGCTGCATGCCATAACAGAGCAGTTTGTTATGGATACCATGATTAAGGTTCGCATTGATTTCCCAGATGAGGATATTAGTTTTTCTGTCCCGCATGAACATGCGGAATTTCTGAGCGGTGCAGTGCAGGAGGCTTTGACAAATGGTGTCCGTCATGGGAATGCGGATTTATTTACAATTAGCCTTGCTGCTGATAGTAAACATATTCGGCTTACCGTTTCAGATAATGGCAAAAGTAATTTTTCAATGGAAAATGCAAAGGAGAGGATTGAAAATGGATTTGGTATTAAAAAGTTGTTATCATATACAGAAAAATGTGGTGGCTCCGTCTCATATGTAAATGAGGGTGGTTTTAAGCTTGCGGTTTTGTTGCCATTATACAAGGAGGAATAAGATGGAGAATCTGCGTGTACTGCTGGTGGATGATGAGCCATTGTTGCTTGAGAGTCTTGAAATTATACTGAGCTTTCATCAGATGGAGATTATGGGCAAGGCGCGGGACGGGCGGGAGGCATTGGAGGTGCTCGCGGAAAAAACGTGCGATATTGCTCTGGTTGATTTAAATATGAAAGGCATGGGCGGCATTGAGTTAATCAGCCGGATCAAGTTAGAATATCCAGAAGTAAAGATATTGGTGCTGACAACATTTTATGATGATAAATACATTACACAGGCGATTGCAGGCGGTGCCGATGGATATCTGTTAAAGGACAGCGGCAAGGAGGCGATTCTTGGCGCTGTAGGACAGATTATGGGTGGCAGGAATGTAATTGACAGTAAAGTTATGGAACGGCTTGCCTTGCTGATGGGC
Organism: uncultured Lachnospiraceae bacterium; assembly: GCA_910585905.1. Classification (GTDB taxonomy): domain Bacteria; phylum Bacillota; class Clostridia; order Lachnospirales; family Lachnospiraceae; genus Butyribacter. The sequence goes on along the minus strand of CAJUID010000026.1, from coordinate 39,700 downwards.
GGGGCAGGTCGGAAGACCAGGTTGTTTGACGGGATGACAGAGCGTGAGAAAGAAATTTGTACGTTGCTTGCACAGGGGAATACAAACAAGCAGATGGCAGAGATATTGTATATTTCTGAGGGGACGGTTAAAAACTATATATCATCTATTTATGAAAAAACAGGGATACATGACAGGGCAAAACTGGTTGCCTTAATGAATGGATAGTTGCATGATTGATAAAATGTTGCCAAACGTTTTTATCATGCAAAGAATATGACCGCAGTCATAGCTGGCATAGTCAGAAGGTGACTGCGGTTATATTGTTATCTGACAGATTTATAGTAGAATGAAATCATCAAGGGAAGTAACTTGTTTTTAATTCATTTGAAAAGGAGGTTTGGTGCAAATTATGTCACAGACGTTATCTGCCATGAATTACATAAGAAATAATAAGCGGCGTGTTTCCGTATTGATTGTGAGCCTTTGCCTATGCTTTGTGCTGACATACCTTACACAGTTTTTATTGTCATCACTTGAAGAAACAGTGATACCGATTGTTATGGAAAATACGAAAAAGATACAGTATATTTCTCTGGCAGGCAGTTCATTTGGGTTAGATGTGGATCATTTGGACAGTGAGGAATTAAATAGACAATATCTACAAAAGAATCTTGAGCTTGCCGAAAAGCTGAAGAAGAGGGAGGATATATCACAGGTATATTATGCCCAGATTCTTTATGTTGGGATAAGTGCTACAGTGGGGAGTATGACAGTTGAAATGCCCTGCGTGCCAAAGGAGGAGATTCCGGCCTTATTAGAGCATTTTGATGCAGAGCTCTTAGAGGGGAGGATGCCGGAGCGGGAAGGTGAAATTGTATTAGATGAGGCTTCCATGAAAAATAATAACTATATAATAAATGACTATTTTAACAAAGAGGGATATGGGACGACATTCCGTATTGTAGGTGTACTAGACTGCGATAGCTATTTTGGCTGCGGCATTCCGTCAGAATCGTACGACCTATCTTGTCAGCTTGCCGTTCTCTCTGACGGAAGTATTAAAGATATGTCAAAGGTGCTGCATGAGGAGGGGATTACTGTAAGGGAGGTTTATGATACAATCCTGGATTATAAATGGGGCGAACAGTTTGTTAAGGATGAAATTGTAGATGTGCTTGGAAATTCAACTGGTTTAATATATATAGGGATTATTTTAATCCTTACTATTTCTCTGTTTATTGTATATACCACATATTTGCGTGACCGGCATGATGAGTGGTGTCTGTACTGTTCTATAGGCTATTCCAGAAAGGCGATTTATTATTCGATCTTAAGGGAGTTACTTTTTACTTTTGTGGCAGCCCTGTTATGTGGCGCGGTAATTATTTCGGTATCTGTTGTCCTTCTGGACTATTTGATGATACAGCCAAAAGGGATACGCTGCAGGTATTTCCAGCTCGGGACATTAGCTGAAATTTTGTGTACTTATGTGTTGTTGCTTGGAATTCTCCAGATTCCGGTAAGATATGCACTTTATAGAATCCGTACAATTGATGCGATTGATGATGATTTGTTTTAGGAGAATAGTGTCAAAATAGATCTAAGGCAGCAAAAAAAGCTACCTAAGATATATTAAATTTCACACAGGAAAAATGCAAAATCAGCATTTTTCATCACTATTTGAGCCGCCAAAGGCGGCATGGAGGATTAGTATATGTTTGATATAAAGAATATTACAATGATCTATGATATGGAAAAGTCGGAAAAGATATATGCACTGGGTGGTTTTGATCTGGTGCTGCCAGATAAAGGGTTGATAGGGATTATTGGGCCATCTGGTTCAGGCAAGTCTACACTGATGTACTGTCTTTCTACACTGAAGAAACCGACAGACGGGCAGATTTTGTATAATGGCAGGGAATTGACTGAGATGAGGGACCGTGAGCGCGAAAACATCAGGAGGAATGAGTTCGGTTTTGTGTTTCAAAGGCATTTTCTTGTGCCGTATATGTCAGCAGTAGATAATGTAATAGTTGCCGCTGCGGATGGTGTGGCACAGTCTTGCAGCAGGGCAAAGGAATTACTGTCTTCTTTCGGGTTGGGGGAGAAAGAGTTTGGCAAACGTCCTTCCAAGTTGTCTGGAGGGCAGAGGCAGAGAACTGCGATTGCCAGAGCGATGATTAACAATCCAAAAGTATTATTTGCGGATGAGCCCACCGCTGCACTGGATCATGAGAATGCATTTATTGTAATGGAGATTTTAAAAGACTATGCAAAAGAAAATCTGGTGCTTGTAATTACCCATGACCGTTCCATTTTAAAAGGGGCAGACCGAATAATTGAAATGTGGGATGGATGTCTGTCGGATGCTTGCAACAATAAATAATATGCGCCAAAACTGGCGCAGGAGGGAGATAAAGGGTGAAAGAAATTATAGAAGAAAGGATAAATTGCAAACACACATCTTTCACCCTTTGTGTTTGCGCCTCAAATGAAAATGCAAGCATTTTCGCTTGAGGCTTGGTGCAAAATATGAATCCATTTTCTGCAATCTATTTTGTAAGAAATAATAAAATTCGCTGTATTCTTTTGATTTTTATGATGGTTTTGGGTTATGCAGCGTATCTTGGGGGGCTCTATGTTACAAATATCCGAGATGGATGGGAACTGCCATTTGATTATATGAAAAAAATGGTACTAGTATCTCATTGTGGATCAGAGGAGATGGAAGGTTTTGAGAAGTTCTGTCAAAAAGCAGCCCGTGATAGCAGAATAAAAATGCTTCCGGTATCTAGGCAAAATTCTTTAAACTGGAAAACGATTATGGGGTTTGAAATCGGGCAGTTTGCCTATACATTTGCCTCTGTGGAGGATTTTCGGATTTATTGTGAATATGTGGGCGTGGAGTGCAGTTTTGAGGACTTGAAGGATGGCAGCATGATTATGAGCAGGAAAATGTCAAGAAACCACAATATGGAGGTAGGTGACAAAATAGGAAAAAGTGATGCAGATACGATATTTGGAGAGTATACATTAGATGCCCTGACACAAGAAAATGGGTATACCATATATTTTATAGATAAAAAACGCTCCAAGGATTGTTCCGTTTTGCTTTTGAGCGAGGAATTAGGCGGGAGCGGGCTGCAAAATTATGCGAGGAAAGAGTATAAAGGGTATCAAGAAGAAAACCTAGAAAAAGAGATGGATGACCAGTTTAGCTTTTTATATTCTATTTATGCATTTATTGTAATGTTGTTGGCGCTGATATTGGCGGTAACAATCTGTGCAGCCTTTGTAGGAATGTATCAACGCCGGAATTTTGAGTTTGCCGTTTATCGTGCAATTGGCATATCCAGGCGAAAGATTATCGGAAAGATTACATGCGAACTGCTCTGTATGGATGTGGTTTCGCTTGTGGCGGGGGGCGTTATACTTTTTCTTGGGCTGTATCTTTTTAACAATATTGTGCTTTATCCATCAGGAAAATATCTTAGTTATTACCATCCATTCGCTCTGCTTGGTATGGCGTTTTGCAATATTATGGTAATAGTACCGTTAGTTTTTACAAGATGCCGCCAGATGCTAAGGGCAGATATTTGTGAATATTAAATATCCTTTGCGGGATTGACCGCCAGGCGGATTTGCATTATAATCTATATAGAATCTTTCGATGTATAGTTCCAGTGTTGTTTTTTGTTTTGCAGTGCTGGAGATGGGAAATGGTGAACATGGATCAAGATGAAAGAATGGATTACTTAATTGAGCGCCTAAAGGCTGAGTCTTATCAGTATAGGAATTTGTGGGCGGAAAAGGAGGAGCGTCCCAAATTACTCCGTGCGCTTATGAATGTGCGCCTGCCACGCAGTATTGATAATGATTATCTGAGGGTGCAGGCAGATTACCTAAAGGAAGCGGCAAGAGAAAAAGGAATTGTGAGGGTGGAAGACATTCCGACGGTTGAAGAAGAATATGGGAGCAGCCATCCGTTTGCGGGGATGCTTTCCATCTGGCAGGGGGATATTACCAGAATCGCAGCGGATGCCATTGTGAATGCAGCTAATTCACAGTTGCTCGGCTGCTTTATTCCATGCCACAAATGCATTGACAATGCAATCCATTCTGCAGCGGGGATTGAGCTTCGTATGGAGTGTGACGCAATTATGAAGGCGAAACGGAGGCGATATGGCAGCCGCTATGAAGAGCTGACAGGACGTGCGGAGATTACAGGAGGCTACAATCTGCCAGCCAAGCATGTGATCCATACAGTTGGGCCGATTGTTAAGAATAAGCTAAACCATGCATTACGCCAGCAGCTTGCTGACTGTTACCGTAATGTCATGGAGTGCGCAATGATCCGGGACGTGCGCACGCTGGCATTTTGCTGTATTTCGACCGGTGAATTCCGTTTTCCAAATGATGTAGCGGCAAAGATCGCAGTAAAAACAGTTGAGGAAGTTTTAGAGAAACAGGCGAAGTATTTTGAGAGAATTATTTTTAATGTATTTCGGGAAAAGGACTTGGGATATTACAGGAAAATCTTGATAAAATAAACCTGAAATTTTGGCAGGATTCTACATAGGTTTCTGCTATATTCATGGAAATTCGCGCCGTCTGAATGTATAAAAATGATTTAAACGGCGGTTTGTGTCGAATTGCGACGAACAGTGTAAAAATATCGCTGTGAATCTCAAGTCTGTTTTGTTGTATCTCTGTGTTATTTGTCATATAATAGAAAAACGTGTAGGGGGGATTTACAGTTAATCATCGCAGTGAAAATTGTTCTGGAGGAGAAAAAAATGACAGATAGAGAATTTGTTCTGGATATGTTTTTAGGGAAAAATATAAAGGTAGCGAGTGTCAATTTATGCACTGGTGAATATGCCTTTGTAAAGGCGTCAGATACACTGGCAGAGCAGGAAAGTATGACAGCAGAAACAATTGATGAATATTTTCGTAATCTAATCGACAGGGAGCAGATTTATCCAGATGATATTGCAAGTTGCCGTTATCATATGGATTTAGCTTTTTTAAGAGAGAGGATATTTACCCATCATGATAAGGTAGTAAATAATTTTAGATATAAGGCAGGTGAGAATTATATCTGGGTCACATTGGAAATAATTACGCCAGTTGATGTATCAGAAGAAAATCCTTGGGTTGTATATTGCTGGAGTGAATCTGACCAGGATGCTTATATTATGGAAGATGGTGTCAAGAGAATTTCTGGTATCTATGAAAGAGTGCTGAAAATAAACCTTACTACAAACAGCTATATGGAACTGGCAAAGGACGGCTCAGATGAAACCCCCCCTACTAGACGAACTTCATCGAAAGCTTCAAGGCTGCTCCGTAGGCTTGCGAGGTCGGGCGATATTCACAGAGGCGATGTAAAGGAGTACCTAGAGTTTACTGATATTGATGACCTAAAAACGATATTCTCAGAGAGCAGAGAACCAATCCGTCTGCGTTACCGTCAGAAAGTGGGAGAAGTATTCCATTGGTTTTCCATGGAATTTGTTCCAAGTGTGGAATATACAGAAGAAGACCAGATTGTTATGCTTTATATGAAAGATATCCATGATGAATATATTATTGAGACAAACCATCACCGTAGGCTCGCATATTATGCGAACTTTGACACAATGACCGGTGTATGGAACCATGAATATTTTTATAAGCGGTGTCAGAAGTACAATGAAAGTGAAGAGAGATATCCAACGGCCATTTTGTATACAAATATAAATGGCATGCGGGAATTAAACAGGACAAAGGGGATTGAAGAAGGAAATAGGTTTATCCGTTCTTTCGTGGAATTACTTGCTGGGGAGTTCGGAAAGAATTCCTGCTACCGGATGAGTGGAGATGAATTTCTTGTTTTATTTGAGCATGAAAGTGAGAAGTCAGTTAGGAATCAGATTATTGATTTTAGGGGCAAGCTAAAAGATCAGAAGCTGCCGGTGGCATCTCTGGGATATGCATGGTCGGATGCGCCAGTAACTCTTGAAGAGCTGCTTAGTGAGGCGGAAAACAAGATGTTCCAGGAAAAACAGATATATTATCGGAGAGCAAATATTAAAAAGGATATTATTTATAAAGTTCATCTTTAGCATATGAACTTTGCGGAAATAGAAAAGATGCAGGAACAATTTAAAAGGACGGAACTGATTTTTGGGGCGGAGAATATGGAACGTCTGCAAAAAGCAAGAGTAGCGGTATTTGGTGTAGGCGGAGTGGGAGGCTATACGGTAGAGGCGCTTGCCAGAAGCGGCATAGGAACTTTAGATTTGATTGATAATGACAAAGTGGCACTAAGCAACCTTAACCGCCAGATTTTTGCTACCCATAAAACACTGGGAAGATATAAGGTGGATGTGGCAAAGGAGCGTATTCTGGATATCAATCCAGAGGCAAATGTCTATTGTTATCCGGTTTTTTATCTGCCAGAGACAGCAGGGCAGTTTGATTTTACTGAGTATGACTATGTGGTGGATGCCATTGATACCGTGACGGGTAAGATAGAACTTGTTTTGCAGGCCGAGAGAGCGGGCATTCCAATTATTAGTTCTATGGGTGCAGGGAATAAAGTTGAACCTACGGCATTTGAGGTGGCCGATCTTTACCAGACATCCGTTTGCCCTTTGGCAAAAGTGATGCGCAGGGAGTTAAAGAAACATGGCGTTCAAAAATTGAAAGTGGTGTATTCGAGAGAGAAGCCCGTGCTGCGGGATGGTTTGTTAGATGAGGATATGCAGGGACAGCCTGGAGGGGAACAGAAGCGGAGGCAGGTGCCAGGAAGCAATGCGTTCGTTCCTTCAGTGGCTGGACTAATCATCGCTGGGGAAGTGATAAAAGATTTGATGAAAAAGATAGTTATAGAATAGTAAGAAAAGTTCTGAAATTGTGATGTAAATGGTTTGCATATTGATTTCTGGGCAGATTTTTAGGACATCCATATCTGGGATGTCCTTTTTTCTATGTATTTAGATTCCATGCAAGAGACAAAAGAAGGCTTTCTAGAAAAAAATAAAAGAAAATGCCGAAAATTGTTGATTTATGGTTGAAAATGGAAAGAAAAAGTGTTATATTATAACCGTGGGTGGGAAATCAAAGAGCTGACATTCAAACTATTTGGATTCGGGTGGTTTGGTTTCTATAGGTAATACTGTGGGAGTAGATGATAGTTTTTACAAAATGAGGTGTTAAATAAAAGGTGTTAAGAGCACCAGTAAAAAGCCGGATTGAAGCAGTCCGGCTTTTTACTTTGCATGATGAGATGAACAGCCTTGATAGCTAATATTCCAAGAAGTACCAGAATCTTATATGCAAGCGCGATGTCCTGGCGTTTTTGGATTACCCGAAATAGTAACTTTTTATGGAAATATTTTGTTGAAGTCTCGACATTTTTCTGGAAATACAGTATAATATATATTGACTATAGGTGCGCAAATCCGGGTGTGAGCGTGGTATGACACCCGGGGATCAGTTGACTGGCATAATTTGGAACGGATTCCGGATTCAGTTATAAAATGGCATAATCCAGGGAAAGGAGAGATTGCTATGGAAAATGGTGTGTATAATAATCTTTTGTCTACATTTGATTCAAAGTATACAACCAAATATGTAAATGATTCGCATGAGCTGCGTTCTGTTGTAAAAAGAATACGTACACAGACACAGAAATCTCCGGTATATCTTGTGAATTTTACGAATGCAAAGCAGGAGTATGTTCTGGGGGTAAAAGAGTCCTCCATGAAGATTAATGAAGCTTTAAAGACATTGGCGGATGACTCGGAAAATGGCGTTTTTGCCAGGAAAAAGGCGCGGTCGTCCGATTTAGACCAGATTGGTGCAGAGCTGCTTAGTTCTGACCAGAGCAGAATTCCAAGTGCATTTACAATACGTGTAAAGCAGATGGCAAATTCACAGATTAATCAGGGGACAGAGTATTATGAAACCGGAAAGGGCCTTCAGGCAGGAAGCTATCAGTTCCGTATTACAGTGAATGATGTGGGATATGATTTCCAGTACAATATTAGAAGGGATGCAAACCACAGAGAAGTCATTCAGGGATTGTCCAGTTTTATTACGAAAGCAAAGATTGGTATTAAGGCAGATCCGTATACTACGGGTACTGGCAAGGTCGGCATGCGTCTAGAGTCGACAATGGTTGGATCGCCCGATGGCAGGCAGAGTTTTTCACTTCAGGATAGGACAGTAGATGAAGCCGGGCGTGGAATCGTCGGGTTTTATGGCTTAAATAAAGTCGTTGTGATGCCAAAGAATGCTATTTTTGATTTGAACGGTGTTGAGAAAACTTCAATTAATAATGAGTTTACCTTGGGGCGTGTCGTAAAGGTGTCCCTGCACCATCCATCTGATAAAGAAGCGTTTGTGGATTACCATCCTGACAGCGATGCCATTATTGACAGCATTCAGGGCTTTGTCACAAGCTATAATGATATGATTGAGCATAATATTGTTTTTATCAATAAAACGGGAACTACCCCGAAGCTTTTGCATGAACTGAAAAGCTTGACGAACCCGTTTCGGAATGAATTGGAGTCCTGCGGAATCTCTTTTGACCAGGATGGGTATATGGACTTGGATGTTTCTCTGGCGGCGCAGGCGATTGAGGCAGGGGATATGCAGAAGATATTCCAGCCGGACGCAGCGATGTCAAACCGTTTATTTGTAAAAGCAGATGCAGTAAAGATTAACCCAATGGAGTATGTTGATAAGAAAGTAGTAAGCTATCCAAATTTCAAAAAACCTCCTAGAGGGTATTCTTATATAACATCACTGTATTCCGGGCTTCTTTTTAACTCATATTGTTAATTACCAGGCTACCCCGTCGAGGGTAGCCTTTTTCTCGCTGTTTGTAATGTCAACCATAACTTTATGAGGCAGGCAGATTAAGTTTTCGCCCTGATGGGAAATTTTTTTCTGATGGACACACAGCTCGTCAGGGCAATTTGCTTCTGCAATCCTCGCGGCGCCATTTTTGATTTCCAAAACATTGATTCCGCCGTCAGCAGTTTTAATTGTATAAGTTGTGTCAGTATCAAGAGGAAAAGATGCTGTAACCTTCCCGTTAATTGATACTTGGACCGTTGTTCCTTCTTTATAAATAAATAACCAGTAGATGCCTGCCGCAAGCAGGGCAGCCAGCACAATTCCGACAATTAAAAGAATATCATTGCGTTTCATGGGAAAAATCCTTTCTATAAAGAGTTTATGTTTTTTAGTATTTTAAATGTGCACCATCTTAGTGTACCATAAAACCCCTGATGTTTGTCAAAAGCAAGTACAACTGTCTGGTATTTTTATGAGAGCATAAGTAAAATAAAAGCTGCTGGTTTTACGCATGATGTTATGGCCAAGAATAATAACACCATAAACCGTAATTTCCAGATGGAATCTAAATTTATCTTGACGAAGAGTATGGGACATGGTATAGTAGATGGGCGATGTAACAGTCTTTTTTTTATGCCTAAATTTTTTTAGTACGAAAAGCAGTTGTTCACTGCAAAGACAGTCTTGGTGCCCATTCGCTTATTACGGGGCTGTTGGCTGGTTACTGTGAGAGCAGAATATGAAAAGGAGGGAACAAAGCCGTGAGAGTAAAAATTACTTTAGCTTGTACAGAGTGCAAACAGCGCAATTATGATACGACAAAGGAAAAGAGAAACCATCCAGATCGAATGGAAACAAAAAAATATTGCAGATTCTGTAGAAGACACACATTACACAAGGAGACAAAATAGTCTCATTGTAAAATGAAAGGAATGTGAATTATGGGAGATTCTGAAAACAAAAACGAAGTAGAAAAACAGAACGAACCACAGAAAGCAGAAAAAACTGCAAAGAAGAAAGGCGGTTTCTTTAAATCTTTTAAGGCGGAGTTTAAGCGTATCATCTGGCCGGACAAGGATACCGTCATCAAGGAGACTACAGCAGTTGTTGTTGTAACGGTAATATTAGGCGCAGTCATTGCCCTGCTTGATTTTGTCATTAAGTTCGGCATTGATAAGATTATTCAGATGGGATAAGGGTGATAGACTTATGGCAGATGCAGAAGCACACTGGTATGTTGCTCATACTTATTCAGGGTATGAGAATAAGGTCAAGATGGATATCGAGAAGACAATCGAAAACCGAAATCTTCAGGATCAGATTTTTGAGGTGTCCGTCCCTATGTTGAATGTGACTGAGGAAAAGAATGAGGGTAAGAAAACAGTACAGAAAAAAATGTTCCCTGCCTACGTTCTGATCAACATGATTATGAATGACGATACATGGTATGTCGTCCGTAATACCAGAGGTGTTACGGGATTCGTAGGGCCTGGATCAAAACCGGTTCCCCTTACGGATGAGGAGATGGCAAGCATGGGCCTGAAGGTGGATGCACCAAATGTTCCATTTAATATTGGCGACTCTGTTGTGGTTAAATCCGGTGTCTGGGAGGATACAACTGGCATAGTTCGCCAGATTGACCACCAGAATAGAACGGTTACAATCAATATTGATATGTTTGGCCGTGAAACTCCGGTTGAGATTAGTTTCAATGATGTTGAGGCAGTCTAAGAAAGTCGTTCTAATATAATTGGTTTGTATCACTGGCAGATAGCCGATGTGGTACAATAGTATTCCGCAATCATAGATTGCAAATTTACAGGAGGTAAATAAAAATGGCTAAGAAAGTCGAAGGATATATAAAATTACAGATTCCTGCTGCAAAGGCAACTCCAGCACCACCTGTTGGACCTGCCCTTGGTCAGCACGGAGTAAATATTGTACAGTTTACAAAGGAGTTTAATGCTAAGACTGCAGGACAGGAAGGTATGATTATACCTGTTGTGATTACAGTATATCAGGATAAGAGTTTTAGTTTTATTACAAAGACTCCTCCAGCAGCAGTTTTGATTAAGAAAGCATGCAAGATTCAGTCTGGTTCTGGCGTTCCAAACAAGACAAAGGTTGCTAAAATTACAAAGGCTCAGATTCAGGAGATCGCAGAGACAAAGATGCCTGATCTGAATGCTGCTACTTTAGAAGCTGCAATGAGTATGATTGAAGGTACAGCACGCAGTATGGGTGTTACTGTAGAGGACTAATATTTATTAACGCATAAAAAAGATTTGTTGCTTTATTGGACGATGTGGGAGGCGACACGCAGAGTGTCTTAGTACCCGCCGTTACTACCACCAGGAGGTTATCATTATGAAAAGAGGAAAGAAGTATAAAGAGGCTGCAAAGTTAATTGACAGAACAGTACAGTACGAAGTTGAAGATGCAATTGCCCTTGTCAAAAAGGCAGCAACAGCAAAATTCGATGAGACAGTAGAAGCACATATCAGGCTTGGTGTTGACGGACGTCATGCTGACCAGCAGATTCGTGGTGCAGTAGTGCTGCCGAACGGAACTGGTAAGAAAGTCCGCGTTCTTGTATTTGCAAAAGGCGATAAGATTGATGAAGCATTAGCTGCAGGGGCAGACCATGCAGGCGGTGAGGAATTGATTCCTAAGATTCAGAATGACGGATGGCTGGATTTTGATGTAGTTGTTGCTACACCAGATATGATGGGCGTTGTTGGCCGTCTTGGACGTGTCCTTGGACCAAAAGGATTAATGCCAAACCCAAAAGCAGGAACAGTTACAATGGATGTAACAAAAGCTGTTAATGATATAAAGGCTGGTAAGATTGAGTACAGGCTTGACAAGGCGAATATTGTACATGTTCCAGTAGGAAAACTTTCCTTTACTGAGCAGCAGCTTGCTGAGAATATTGATGCACTGATGTCAGCGATTACAAAGGCTAAGCCTTCAGCGGCAAAGGGTCAGTATTACAGAAGCGTATCAATTTCTAGTACCATGGGACCGGGCGTAAAGTTGAATACAGCTAGATTTATCTAAAATAGATATTATACTTTTTCTAAATAAAGAAGAAAAGTGCCTGTCTATCGCGGGGAAGTGGCGTTAGGCAGGCATTTTTTGTTAGTAGCTGTATGGGTAGCGTTGGGATATACTAATCTTATAAAGTAAAAAAAGGGGCACACAGCATTTTTCTGTGTGCCCTATTATAAGGGGAATGAGGTTTCCGAATTAAATTTAAAAATAAGCCTTAAAATTCGGAAAATAATGCATTATATCAAACCAAAACCTATTAGAATATATGTACATACTGATAGATTTTGGAATAAAAGCTTATGCCCTAAAATCAATAGAAGTTGCAGGGGCATTTGAGGTAGTAACTGGCGGCGTTGTTGGTGCACCAACAATTGTATTTGTATTCTTCTTCATCTGGGAGTTGCCAGTGCGGGACAGATTTTTCGCAATGCGGTTCATTTTTGTTGCAAATTGGGTAATCGTGCCGCTAAACTCATTGTCGTCTGAAAAGAATCGTTCCACTTTGGAAGCACTCGTTGTGAGGAGCGTTTCTTTATCTACAGAGAGTTTTCCAGAAGAACTAACTTTCACACCGAGTTTTTCTAAATCGTCTTTGTTATTTTTGATAAATTTTGAAAGCTTTTTCTCCATCCGGCCCAATTCTGGAGAATCGGCTATTTTGGATGAACTGTCGCAGAGATTGTTATATGACTCCACAAATGCTTTTATGTTATTATAAATGTTGACACCGTTGTCAGAACTATATTCCATATCTTTAAGATTCCGGGATGCCTTTCTTAATGCGTCGGAATCAACCTTTGCTAAATCGTTGGCGCTCATAGAGGCGCGTCCAAAAGCTTTACGGGCATTACGGTTAGAGGAATAGCACTGACGAAGCAGATAATCATAACTGCTGATAGTGGTATTGGTAATAGATGACATATAAATTCCTCCTCTTTCTGATAAAATTATAAACCAAAATTATCTTTGTTATGTTATAATCTGATGTATATATCGGCAAGTACATTAGAAAAGTGAAGAGATGGAAGGAAAAAAGCAGGACGAATCTGACATAATTTTGCTATATTCAAGCTATATAATACTTTTAGAAAAAAATGTAAACTGGGTGAGGTATGTTCACTTTCAGAAAAGAGGTAAAAATGCGAAAGATTTTGTTGGTTATTGATATGCAGGTAGATTTTGTGACTGGCTCGCTGGGGACGAAAGAGGCTGTACAAATTGTACCAAATGTATGTGACAAAATAGAGAGGGAACTACAGCAGGGGACGGAAATTATCTTTACAAGAGACACACATGAGGAAAATTATCTGGAGACACAGGAAGGCAGGAAGCTTCCAGTCAAGCACTGTATTCGCGGGACGGAGGGATGGAACTTGATTCCAGAGCTGGTTCCATATGCAGAAAATATTATAGATAAGCCAACTTTTGGCTCGGTCGAATTGCCGGAGTACGTAAAAGAGGCAGACACTATCGAAGTGATTGGGCTTTGCACAGATATCTGTGTTATTTCAAATGTTTTATTGTTAAAAGCACATTTCCCGGAAAAGGTAATCCAGGTTGATAGTTCCTGCTGCGCCGGGGTTACTGTGGAGTCGCACCGCAATGCTCTGGAGGCAATGAGGGTGTGCCAGATTGATATTATAGAAGAAACTATAACGGAGCCGAAAGCTGAACATAGGGTTAGGGTACAGACATTTGGGAATTTTCAGGTTTATATAGACAGGGAGCCAGTTCAGTTTTCTAGAAGCAAGTCCAAGGAGTTATTTGCCTTCCTGATTGACCGGAGAGGCGGCGGTGTTACCAATGCGGAGATTGCCGCGATTTTATTTGAAGATAAGGAGTATAACCGTTCTGTAAAGAACCAAGTTCAAACCATTATTAGCCAGTTGATGGAGGGATTGCGGAAATTTGGTGTGGAAGACATCATTGTGCGGCAATGGAACAGCTTGTCAGTGGATACTCATAAGATTGAATGTGATTATTTTGACTTTTTGGAGGGCAAAAAAAATGGTATGCTGCCTTTTGCCGGTGAATATATGGTGAATTATAGCTGGGCAGAATATACCAATGGTTATCTGATTCAGATGAAGGAGAAGTATAATTTGTAGCTGAAGCTAATAAGTTTTACAGAAATTTAAAGGAAATATTAAGTTTTGTATCATTTTTGCATCAAAAAGGGTGAAAAAGTATTAAAAAAGGGTGAAATGCGATTGATAATGGTGTCCTTTTGTTGTCCATTAAGTGCTATACTAATGTTGTTATCAAGTTACTTAATGTAACAGTAACAAGATATACCCCTCAAACCCCTCTCCTCTTCAGAGTGTTTTTACACTGTGAAGAGGAATTTTTTTGTTGTAAAAATGTTTGTATCATAGTAGGCGTCACCAGTCAGTATGTGGAAAGACAGGTGTCGTCTTTTTTCGCCTTTTTTATTGACTTTTTTCGTTCAAATGATACAATTAGAATTGGACTGTGAGGCACCTTTTTGGCAATTGTTCCAAAAAAATCCAAAAGAATTAGGAGGTGTCCACATAACAATCTAGCTTTTCGCATAGATTGAAAAAAAATACAGAAAGGGGAACCGGAATGAGTGAAGGAACATTTCGCGGGGGAGTTCATCCCTACGAAGGAAAAGAACTATCTAGTGACTTACCGATTAAAACGGTAACACCGAAAGGTGATATGGTATTTCCTATGTCACAGCACATTGGTGCGCCGGCGACACCAATCGTAAATAAAGGCGATCAGGTATTGGTGGGGCAGAAAATTGGCGAAGCCAGTGGCTTTATTTCAGCAAATATTTGCAGCTCGGTTTCTGGGACAGTTAAGGCAGTGGAGCCTAGAATGCTTTTAAATGGCGCAACTGCAATGTGTGTAGTGATTGAAAATGATGGGAACTACACTGGAATTGAAGGGCTTGGGGAGGATCGTGATTACACGAAACTGACAGGCGATGAAATTCGTGAAATTGTTAAGGAAGCGGGCATTGTTGGTATGGGAGGGGCAGGCTTCCCAACTAATGTTAAGCTGGCTCCAAAAGAACCAGACAAAATTGATTATATTTTAATCAATGGCGCCGAGTGTGAGCCATACCTTACTTCTGATTATAGGCAGATGTTAGAGTGCCCGGAGGAGATTGTCGGGGGCTTAAAGGTTATGCTGAAGCTCTTTGACAAAGCGAAAGGGCTGATCTGTATTGAGGATAATAAGCCGGAGGCAATTCAAAAAATGAAGTCGGCAGTTGCTAATGAGAGCCGCATTGAGGTAAAAGTGCTAAAGACAAAGTATCCTCAAGGTGGTGAGCGTACATTGATCTCTGCGGCAACTGGGCGGAAGATTTATTCTGCGAAGCTTCCAGCGGATGCGGGATGTATCGTAGATAATATTTCTACGGTCATTGCGATTTACCGTGCTGTATGTAAGAGAACGCCTCTGATTACTAGGGTTATGACATTGACAGGGGATGCGTTTAAAAAGCCGATCAATGTAAATGTTCGCCTGGGATGTAATCATGCAGACTTAGTTGCAGAGGGCGAAGGCTTTGGGCAGGAACCGGCAAAGATTATATCTGGCGGTCCGATGATGGGGTTTGCTATGTTTGACTTAAATGTGCCTGTCACGAAAACGTCTTCTTCTATTTTAGCAATGACAAAGGATGAGGTAGCAGAAAATGAGCCGACACCATGTATCCGCTGTGGCCGTTGTGTGGAAGCATGTCCTGGTAATCTAGTGCCTCAGAAAATGGCGGTGGCTGCCATGAACAATAACTATGAAGAGTTTGAGCGGTTAAGCGGCATGGAATGTTATGAATGTGGAAGCTGTACATTTGCCTGTCCGGCAAAGCGCCCGCTGACACAGACCTTTAAGCAGGCCCGTCAGCATATTATGGCACAGAGAAGAAAGAAATAGGAGGTGTAAGGTAAAGTGGGTAATTTATTAAATATATCATCATCACCGCATGTCCGTGACAATT
This sequence comes from uncultured Lachnospiraceae bacterium, assembly GCA_910585905.1. Classification (GTDB taxonomy): domain Bacteria; phylum Bacillota; class Clostridia; order Lachnospirales; family Lachnospiraceae; genus Butyribacter. The sequence continues at coordinate 23,838 of CAJUID010000026.1, read as the reverse complement.
CGAGCACGAAAAGTATTATGTGGGATGTATTCTTTGCACTTATGCCTGCTACCATCTTTGGTATCTGGAATTTTGGTGTAAAGGCAGCGATTTTGGTCGTAACTTGTATTGCTACTGCTGTACTGACAGAGTACATCTGGCAGAAAGCAATGAAACTTCCGCTTACGGTAAGTGATGGAAGTGCAGCTTTGACAGGGCTTTTCCTTGCGCTGAACTTATCTTCAACTTTCCCGGTGTGGATGGCGATTTTAGGAAGTATTTTTGCAATCATTATTGTAAAGCAATTATTTGGAGGATTGGGACAGAACTTTATGAATCCGGCACTGGGTGCAAGATGTTTTCTGATGGTATCTTTTGCAGGACAGATGACATCCTTTACATATGACGGCGTGACTGGTGCTACTCCATTGGCGTTAATTAAGAGTGGGGATGATTCTACAAAGCTTTTAGATATGTTCCTCGGAACAATTGGAGGAACAATTGGAGAGACTTCTACATTGGCAATTCTGCTAGGTGCAGGATACCTGCTGTTCCGCAAGGTTATCACATGGAGGATTCCAGTGTGCTATATTGCGACTTTTGCAATTTTTGCCCTGGTGTTTGGCGGACATGGTTTCGACATGATGTATCTTGCAAAAGAGCTGTGCGGTGGTGGTTTGATGCTTGGTGCATTCTTTATGGCAACAGACTATGTAACCAGCCCGATTACACCAAAGGGGCAGCTTGTCTTTGGTGTACTTCTTGGTATCTTAACAGGAGTCTTTCGTATCTTCGGTGCATCTGCTGAGGGAGTATCTTATGCGATTATTATTTGTAACCTCTTAGTTCCATTAATTGAGAGTGCGACAATTCCTGTTCCATTTGGAAAGGAGGGCATAAAAGATGGCAAATAATGAAAAATCAAATAGCACAATTATTCATGATACAATCTGCCTTTTCCTGATTACCCTTGTGGCAGGTGTTTTGCTGGGGGGGGTATACCAGATAACAAAGAGCATTATTGCAGATAGGGAGGAAGAGGCAAAGGTAGAGGCATATGCTGCGGTTTACCCGGACTCCGAATTTTCTGAAGATGGCGATATCAATAAAAAACTGGATAGTTTTCAGAAAGACTTGACTGCAGGAAAGGTTAAAACTGCATCTGGTGTAGATTTGTCTGATGTCATTGTTCAGGAAGTATGGAAAGCTGATAAGGGCGGTTATGTTATTACATGTTCTGGTAAAGGATATGGCGGAGCTGTTAAACTGGCTCTTGGCATTGACGGTGAAAATAATATTATCGGAATCCAGATTACGGATTGCACAAATGAAACTCCGGGACTTGGGCAGAACAGTTCCAGTGAGGAATGGAACAAGCAGTTTGTTGGAATGACATCCGCACAGGATATTAATGTGGTTAAGGATGGAACTGGGAGCACCGAGAGCGGGACAATTAATTCAATCAGCGGTGCAACGATTACCAGCAGTGCCGTTGCCAGAGCAGTTGACGGGGCATTGCTGTTTGTCGCATCATTAGCAGAATAGGAGGGAAATTCATGAATTCATGTACAGAACGTTTAAAGAATGGTATCATTACGGAAAATCCCACCTTTGTAATGATGCTTGGTATGTGTCCTACCCTGGCGGTAACATCTTCTGCCGTCAACGGTCTTGGAATGGGACTTACCACAACAGTTGTTTTGATTTTATCAAATGCATTTATCTCTTTACTCCGTAAAGTGATTCCAGATAAGGTTCGTATTCCGGGCTTTATCGTAATTGTAGCTTCTTTTGTTACAATGATTCAGTTGCTGCTCAAGGCTTATCTGCCATTTTTGGATAGCGCACTTGGCGTATATATTCCTCTGATTGTAGTAAACTGTATTATTCTTGGCCGTGCAGAGGCTTATGCTTCAAAAAATTCAGTTCTTCCATCTATTTTTGACGGATTGGGAATGGGACTCGGTTTTACGTTTGGACTGACTTGCATTGGTATTTGCAGAGAAATTTTTGGGGCAGGAGCGATTTTTGGAGTGGAGTTTATTCCAGATGATTTTCATATTACATTCTTCGTATTGGCACCAGGAGCATTCCTTGTACTGGCGTTCTTGACAGCGATACAAAATAAGCTTCAGATGCCTTCTGCTACAAATGTTGAGAAGGATGACTCTATGTCTTGCGGCGGTGACTGTGCTTCATGTACCGGAGCAAGCTGTGTAGCAAACAAAGGGATTATTGAGGCAGAGCGCGCTGCAGCAAAAGCGGCAAAGGCACAGGCTGCCAAAGAAGCAGCAGCAAAGGCAAAAGCCGCTAAGGAAGCAAAAGCAGCGGCAGAAAAGAAGGAGGATTGATTTAAGTGAATTTATTTGTCATTATTATTTCATCTATGCTTGTGAGTAACGTTGTACTTAGTCAGTTCCTCGGTATCTGTCCTTTCCTTGGTGTATCAAAAAAGGTTGGAACTGCTGTAGGTATGGGCGCAGCCGTTACATTCGTAATCACAATTGCATGTATGATTACGTATCCGATTTATTATGCAATTCTTGTTCCGTTAAAGTTAGAATACCTGCAGACGATTGCATTTATCTTAATTATCGCTGCACTGGTTCAGTTTGTAGAGATGGCGTTAAAGAAGTTTATGCCATCCCTCCATGCATCTCTGGGTGTGTATCTCCCACTGATTACAACAAACTGTGCGGTTCTGGGTGTTGCTATTAACAATATTTCAGATGGCTATAACTTTATTGAGAGTCTTGTATGTGGTTTTTGTACAGCAGTCGGTTTCTTGATTGCGATTACAATTCTTGCTGGTATTCGTGAGCGCATTGAGTACAATGATGTACCGAAGTCTTTTCGGGGAACACCGATTGTACTGGTGACAGCAAGCCTGATGGCAATTGCATTCTGCGGATTCGCAGGGTTAGTCTAGGAAGGAGGAAGATAGTATGACACAAGTATTGATTGCAGCGGTAGTAATCGGTGTAACCGGACTTCTTATCGCTCTCCTTTTGGGATTCGCTGCGATTCAGTTTGAAGTACCGGTTGATGAAAAGGAAATCGCTGTCCGTGAGTTCCTTCCTGGTAATAACTGCGGCGGCTGCGGTTATGCCGGATGTGATGCCCTCGCAAAAGCGATCGCTGCGGGTGAAGCACCAGTAAATGCCTGTCCGGTAGGCGGTGCGGCTGTTGCGGATAAAATAGGAAGCGTCATGGGCGTGGATGGCGGAGAAGCTGTCAAGATGGTGGCTTATGTAAAATGTGCTGGAACCTGTGAAAAGGCAGGAATCAAGGCAAATTACTATGGCATCTCAGATTGTAAGCGTGCAGCAGCAATTCCGGGGCGTGGTGATAAATCCTGCTCCTATGGGTGTATGGGATTTGGTTCTTGTGTGGCAGCATGCCAGTTTGATGCAATTCATGTAAAGCAGGGTGTTGCAGTTGTGAATAAAGATAACTGTGTTGCCTGTGGAAAGTGTATTGCAGAATGTCCGAATGGGCTGATTGAGCTGGTTCCTTATGATGCAAAATTGGCAGTTACCTGTTCTAATAAGGATAAGGGGCCAAAGGTTATGGCAGTCTGTGATACAGGTTGTATCGGCTGTGGAATCTGTGCAAAGCAATGTGAGTTTGGTGCGGTTACAGTTGAGAACAACATAGCACATATTGACCAGAGCAAGTGTACTGGCTGCGGCAAGTGCGCTGATAAATGTCCAAAGAAGATTATTATGGCACATTAGTATGCTTGTTACAAGTTAAAATGCGGAGTGGAAATGTCTATAAATTTTCCACTCCGTTTTTGTTTTCTTGTAGAAAATTTTACATTTGCGTGGCGGTCGCCAATAAAAAAAGCCGCTTTCTTTTTTGCTTGCGCACAAGTATAGGCGGTGCGATTATATATGTATTTATTTGAGTTCTCGTTATGTGGGTTAATTTCCTCAAAATAGGCATTGAACATAAGGTATCTTTTGAGGTATAATGGTTAAATATGATGCTACGAATTAACACACGAAACATATTGATCTACATTACAAGGAGGATAAATAAATGGCTGTCAAGTACGTTTTCGTTACTGGTGGAGTTGTCTCCGGGCTGGGCAAGGGGATTACTGCCGCTTCCCTTGGAAGACTGCTTAAAATGCGTGGATATAGTGTTACCATGCAGAAATTTGACCCTTACATTAATATTGATCCAGGCACAATGAACCCAGTACAGCATGGAGAAGTATTTGTTACCGATGATGGTGCGGAGACGGATCTCGATCTTGGGCACTATGAGCGTTTTATTGATGAGCGCCTGACGAAACAGTCCAATGTAACTACCGGTAAAGTGTACTGGTCTGTTTTGTCAAAGGAACGCCGCGGGGATTTTGGCGGCGGCACGGTTCAGGTTATACCACATATTACAAATGAGATTAAGAGCAGGTTTTATCGAAACGATGGATGTAAAGATACTCAGATTGCCATAATTGAAGTGGGAGGCACCGTCGGGGATATTGAGAGCCAGCCTTTCCTGGAATCAATCCGGCAATTTCAGCATGATGTAGGTCGTGAAAATGCGATCTTGATTCATGTGACATTGATTCCTTATCTCGGTGCGTCCGGTGAGATGAAGACGAAGCCTACTCAAGCCAGCGTTAAGGAGCTGCAGGGGATGGGGATTCAGCCAGATATTATTGTATGCCGTACGGAGCGCCCATTGGAGGATGGCATCAAGGATAAGATTGCATTATTCTGTAATGTTCCAAACAAATGTGTAATGCAAAATCTTGATGTCGAGACATTATACGAAGCTCCGCTTGCTATGGAAAAGGAACATCTTGCCGATGTTGCCTGTGAGTGTCTGAAATTAGATTGTCCAGAGCCGGATATGAAGGAATGGCAGACTATGGTTGACACGCTGAAAAATTTAACGAAAGATGTCACGGTAGCTCTGGTTGGAAAATATACAACGCTTCATGACGCGTATATCAGTGTTGTTGAGTCTTTAAAACATGGCGGATTGGCACATAAGAGTAATGTGACGATAAAATGGGTTCCTTCTGAGGAGCTAAATGATGGAAATGCTGCAGAGATTCTTAAGGATGTAAGCGGAATTATTGTGCCAGGCGGTTTTGGCGACCGTGGTACGGACGGCATGATTGCTGCTATACGGTATGCCCGTGAAAAGAGTGTTCCATTTTTAGGTCTTTGTCTTGGAATGCAGCTTAGTATTGTGGAATTTGCAAGGCACGTCTGCGGATTTAATGATGCACACAGCATTGAGCTTGACCCACAGACTACTCATCCGGTGATTCACTTGATGGCGGATCAGGATGGTGTGGAGGATATTGGCGGGACATTGCGCCTTGGCGCATATCCTTGCAGGTTGGTGAATGATTCTCTTGCTTATCAGTTATATGGGGAAGAAGATATTTCAGAAAGGCACCGCCACCGCTATGAGGTTAATAATTATTACCGAAGTGATCTAGAAAAACATGGAATGCTGTTATCTGGGCTGTCTCCAGATGGGCGCATTGTGGAGATGTGTGAGATTCCTTCTCATCCATGGTTTATTGCGACCCAGGCGCACCCGGAGTTTAAGTCAAGACCAAACAGGCCACATCCTTTGTTTAAGGGATTTATTGGCGCAGCGCTGAAATATCAGAAAAAATAGGAAGATTATTTGTGGGCTTATTGAGTGACCATAGAAATGGGCCAAGTAGTTATTTTCATAAAGCAACAAACCAGGCGGACATAATTGCATGTCCGCCTGGTTTGTTGTTATAAATAGGACAAAGTATGTTTTCTGTTTTAGTTATTTTAGATCCTCAATCTGAAAGCTTTCTGTTTTTAAATTACAATAGTGCCTGCCCTTTATTGCCGTAAATTTCAATACACAATAGTCAGGGTCAGTTACCCCCTTTTTATAATACATGGTATCTCCTGTGCACCAGATTTCTTGCTTTATATCATCGTCCTGCAAGACTTCCATTGTGCCTATCAGCATAATGCCTTCATACTTAAAACGCCCTCGGTTATAAAAATAGATACATGCTTTTGGATTCTTTATAAATTGCTGTGAACGCAGAGAAGATGTATTGGTGGAAAAATAAAAGCTATTTCCATCTATCTTTCGCGGCGTAAACATTGCTTTCAGATTTGGAAAGCCGTCTTCATCTACGGAACCAACAAAAGCTGTTTTTTGTTTTTGAATAAATTCAATAATATGCTCTCTTGTTTTCATAGAAAATCCTCCTTACTTTAGACTATTTGTCTATATGTAAATGTTTTGTCAATGTTTCCAGTATGCGGGCAAGATATTGCTCAAATTGTTTTTGTTCTCTATCTGAAAAGCCTTGATAAAATAATGTGTTCATCTGCTGGGATACTGCTTCATATTTTGCTTGTAATGACTTTGCATATTCTGTAAGAGATACAATGGTCTGTCGTCGGTTTTGGCTGTTGATTTTCTTTTCTACGATTCCCTTATTTACCATACCGTTTATTACGACAGATATCGTATTTTTAGCTAGGGAGGTTTTCTCGCTTATTTCACTGATTGTGAGATTATCTGTTTTCCATAATATAAATAGAATTCTTCCCTGGCCGCCACTAATGTCGATGTCGTTTTCACTTAATAACCGTTCAAATATCCTGTCTTGAAGCTGTTTTATCTGTGTAATATAAAATCCGCCTTTCGTGTCCAAATCATCACCTCACGTCAATATTTCTATATAGAACTATTATAAGTTTAGCATAAGGTATTATAAAAAGCAACTTATATAGCTGGTGTTACCCTGATTATATCAGAAAAAAATCTTGCATTGATTGGGGGATTATGGTACAATGTCAAATTGTGATACGTAAATTTTCCTTGCTCTCTCCTAATGGGACAAAGTGTGTAGAAACACATCGTTTCTGAAATTATCACGCAGAGACGTTGTCGTGGGGAGGGCCAGAGACCAAAAGGAGGTACAGGCAACTATGAACAAATATGAGTTAGCGTTAGTTGTCAATGCTAAGATCGAAGAAGATGTGAGAGTAGCCACAGTGGAGAAGGCAAAGGATTATATTGCTAAATTCGGTGGAACTGTCACAGAAGTTGAAGAGTGGGGCAAGAAGAAACTTGCTTACGAGATTCAGCATATGAGAGAGGGATACTACTACTTCATCAAATTCGATGCTGAGGCAAATGTTCCGGGCGATCTTGAACAGTCAGTCCGCATTATGGATCATGTCCTCAGATTCTTATGCATTAGGCAGGAGGCATAGGAAAGGAAGGTGTTTCCTAAATGAACAAGGTTATTTTAATGGGACGTCTGACACGTGAGCCGGAGATTCGTTATTCTTCTGGGGACAGCCAGACAGCCGTCGCAAGATATACGCTTGCGGTAGACCGCAGATTTAAACGTCAGGGTGATGATCAAACTGCAGATTTTATCAACTGTGTTGTATTTGGCAGGGGAGCAGAATTTGCTGAGAACTATCTTCATCAAGGGACGAAGATTGTAGCAGTAGGCCGTATTCAGACGGGAAGCTACACAAACAAAGATGGACAGCGGGTATACACAACAGATGTGGTTGTGGAGGAACAGGAATTCGCTGAGAGCAAAGCGGCAGCCGCAAATAATGGGGGCGGTTATCAGCAGGCAGCTCCATCCAGGCCAGAGCCGACACAGGCAGCTGGAGATGGATTTATGAATATTCCGGATGCCATCGACGAGGAATTACCATTTAAAAACTAGACAAGTCTGGTAACATTTTAAGGAGGTTTCAAAATGGCATACAATAAGGGCGATAAGGACAACTCTTCTTCAAGAAGAAGACCAGTCCGCAGAAGAAAGAAAGTATGTGTTTTCTGTGCAGATAAAGAGCATGATTACATTGATTACAAAGATGTGAATAAGTTAAAAAGATATGTCTCTGAGAGAGGAAAAATTCTTCCTAGAAGGATTACAGGTAACTGTGCAAAACATCAGAGAGCTTTGACAGTAGCAATTAAGCGTGCTCGTCATGTGGCAATTATGCCTTACACTACAGATTAAAGTTGATAGTGGAAGCTGTTTCGCGGGAAATCGTGGGGCAGCTTCTTTTGATTGTGTAATAAGGCAGCTTTTGTTGTGAGGCGTTACTCTTTTTAATTGTTCTATATATGCTTTTTGGTTGCCAAAAGAATGGAGATGCGATAAAATTATCTGAAACAGGAGTGTGAACATATGGAGTTTGAGTGATCAGGAGGTAGAAAGCATGAGATTGGCGGACTTTGATGAGGGGACAGAGATGACTATTTGCTCCCAAAAGGAGCATAGCCATTATGAGTATGACACAAAGATTATACGGACAAAACGAAGTGAAGGGATTATTATCGCAGAAATCGTAGTGTCAAAGGGAAAAGAAGTACATTATATGGAGCCTGGCACCGAACATATGGTAACAGTAAATGCAGGCTCTAAGGTTTATGTTTACCGTGATGTTAAGGTTGTCGATATTAAATCATTGACACAGGAATATAAATTTGCAATTTGCGTCCGCTCTATGGCGGATGTAGAAGCAGTAAACAGGCGTAATTTTTTCCGTGTATTTCTGGGTGTAGATGGCACACTGGAAGCAGGAATTAACAAGAAAACAGCCGAAGTTATGATTAAGGATATCAGTGCAAATGGCCTTGGGGTAATCTGCACCAAAAAACTAAAATTTCCAATTGGAATGCAAGTAGTAGTTACCTTTGTGGATGAACTGACATCGGAAAAATTTGAGATAGAGTGCGAGATTGTGCGCTGTGTGCAGAATGATCCATTTTCTGTGATCTATGGCTGCCAGCTTCCAAAAGTTAGTGAGTCGATGCAGAAAATTGTAGCATTGAAGCAAAGGCTGCATCCACCGATATAAATGGATATATTTTTTAGATACATGTGTATATGAAGATTGAAACCGGATGTTCTGTTTTGGAATATCCGGTTTATTTTGGATAAATGCTATAGCCCTGTCTAAGGCGGATTTTTTTCTTGAAAAAAGTGATTCTCCGTGCTATAATGCAGTCAATTGTGCAGGAGATCATATTCCTCAACTGGGAAAGAGATTTTTTGCGGCAAGGATGAGCGGTATTCTTGATAGAAACTGCATCAGATGATAATGAATTGCCACAGTATTTGCCTGAAAATGCTTAGTATTAGGGCTTTATTTCAGATTATAATTAGTAAATGGGGTGGTGATTTGATTGTTGGAATTATTGGCGCGGGAAAGGTTGGCACTACGCTTGGAGCCTATCTCTGTAAAAACCAAATTGCTGTATCAGGCTATTACAGCCGGACTTTTGAAAGTGCCGTTTCAGCGGCAGATTTTACGAACAAAGTAGCATATCATGACATAAAAGAGCTCTTGGATGCGAGCGATACCCTTTTTATTACCACTCCAGATGCGGAGATTGGCCATGTATGGGATTGCATTGTGAAATATGGGCTAAAGAATAAGATAGTATGTCATTTTAGCGGTTCGTTGTCATCTTATGTATTTTCTGGAATAGAGGCAGCCGGGGCAGTCGGTTGTTCCGTTCATCCAATGTTCGCTTTCAGCGACAAATTTGAATCCTACAAATTTTTTTCGGCAGCATGTATTACAATAGAAGGACAGGAAAAAGCAGTTTATTCTATGAAAACATTGTTTGAAAATCTGGGGCATCCAGTGTTTACGGTAAAGGCGGAAGATAAAATACGGTATCATGCGGCAGCAGCCCTTGCAAGCAATTATATGATTGGGCTTTTTCAGACTAGCCTTGATTTATTAGAAACATGTGGCTTTTCGGAGGAAGAGGGCAGAATGCTGTTAGTGCCTTTGGTGCGGAATAATGTAGATTCTATGTTAGAAAAAAGAGCAGTGGAGGTTTTAACCGGCCCGGTAGAGCGGGGAGATGTGGGGACAATAGAGGCACATCTAAATACTTTGCATGGCCTGGATGCGGAGAACATTTACCGCAGCCTTGGAAAAGAATTGGTCGCGATTGCAAGGCAAAAGAACCCAGAAAGAGATTATACCGCTGTAGAAAATTTATTAGGAACTGAGTAGAAATCTGACCAGTGCAGGCAGATATTCGGAAAGGAAAGAAAATGAAAAAGACAGTTAGTACATTTCAGGATGCGAAAAAAAACGGGGAAAAAGTCACTATGCTGACTGCATATGACTATTCTACCGCGAAGTTAATTGATGAAGCGGGAATAGATTCGATTCTGGTTGGTGATTCTCTTGGAAATGTTATTCTTGGTTATGAAGATACGATTTCTGTTACGATGGAGGACATGATCCACCATGGGGCAGCAGTTGCGAGAGGAGCTAAGAACGCATTAATTGTTATTGATATGCCATTTATGTCCTATCAGGCTTCCGTGTATGATGCAGTTGTAAATGCTGGGAGGTTGATGAAGGAAGGACGCGCCAATGCGGTTAAGCTTGAGGGTGGTGCTGGTGTGTGCCCGCAGATTAAGGCGATTACTGATTCTGGTATTCCGGTAGTGGCTCATTTAGGGCTGACTCCCCAGTCTGTCAATGCTTTTGGCGGTTATAAGGTTCAGGGGAAAAGTGGGGAAGCTGCGGCAAAGCTGTTAGAGGATGCATTAGCTGTTCAAGAGGCAGGGGCATTTGCTGTAGTCTTAGAATGTGTTCCTGCAAAGTTAGCAACACTTATTACAGAAAAGTTAGATATTATTACGATTGGAATTGGCGCTGGGAATGGATGTGACGGCCAAGTGCTTGTATATCAGGATATGTTAGGTATGTTTACAGACTATGTTCCTAAATTTGTGAAACAGTTTGCGCAGGCTGGTGACTTAATGAGGCAGGCGTTTACTGATTACAAAAAGGAAGTTATGGCAGGGACATTTCCAGAAGAGAAGCACAGTTATAAGATAGAGGATGAGGTTATAGATAAATTATATTAATGATGATGGGGGTAAAAAAGGTATTTTGCCTCAAATTGAAATGGTGGGAATTTGTGTAGAACATGCGATACACAAAAATGTGTACAGAAAAGGGGATTATTATGAAAATCGTTGAGACAATCCAAGAAGTGAGGGAACAGGTAAAGGAATGGAGAAAGCAGGGGCTTTCCGTAGGGTTGGTGCCAACTATGGGATATCTGCATGAGGGGCATAAGAGCCTGATTGACTGTGCGGTATCGGAAAATGACAAAGTGGTAGTCAGTGTATTTGTAAATCCTATGCAGTTTGGGCCAAAAGAGGATTTGGCAAGTTACCCAAGGGATTTAGACCGGGATGCTGCTCTTTGTGAAAATGCTGGGGCAGATCTTATTTTCCATCCAGAACCAGAGGAAATGTATCACGAAGATTTTTCTTCGTTTGTAGATATGAACACGTTGACAGGAGGTCTTTGTGGGAAAACGCGCCCAACTCATTTTCGGGGTGTGTGTACTGTGGTATCTAAATTATTTCATATTGTGACACCGGACAAGGCATATTTTGGGCAGAAGGATGCGCAGCAGCTTGCGGTAATCCGTCATATGGTAAGTGATTTAAATTTTGGGCTTGAGATTGTTGGATGTCCCATCGTGCGTGAAGAGGATGGATTGGCAAAGAGCTCCCGCAATACATATCTAAATGAGGATGAGCGGAAGGCAGCGTTGATTCTTAGCAAGTCGCTTGGCAAAGGAAAAGCTCTTCTGGAGGCGGGGGAGACGGACGCGGCAAAGCTTAAGGCGGTCATTGAAAATACACTAGCTACAGAACCACTGGCAAGTGTAGATTATGTGGAAGTAGTAGATTGGGATTCCCTCAAACCAATAGAAATCGTAAATGGTTCTGTACTTGTGGCGATTGCGGTTTATATAGGCAAAACAAGGCTGATTGATAATATTATCTGGCAGAAAGAAATGAGGTAGGGGTAATGACAGTAACGATGTTAAAAGGTAAGATCCACAGGGCAGTAGTACAGCAGGCATCCCTTGATTATGTAGGAAGCATTACGGTTGACCCAGAGCTTATGGATGCAGCAGGTATTTTTGAGTATGAAAAAGTACAGATTGTTGATGTGGAGAATGGCAGCCGTTTTGAGACCTATACAATTGCCGGAGAAGCAGGAAGCGGTATGATTTGCCTGAATGGGGCAGCTGCCCGGATGGTTCAGGTAAATGACCATATTATTATTATGGCTTACTGCGAGATGACACCAGAAGAGGCGAAGGGGCATAAGCCATATGTTGTATTTGTGGATGAGGAGAATAAAATTAACAGCGTGGCGCGGTATGAAAGACATGGCCAGTTATCACAGGATATGAAATAATTGCAAGATAAATTGTGTAGTATGTTAGGGGCAAAAATAGATAGCATTGTATGTGTGTATGCAAATCGCTATCTACTGATTTGACCCGCCAAACACCGAAATGAAGCAGATTTGCTTGCAAATATGCAGGGTTGGAGGTGCCTATTTAATTACAAGGAGATTCTTTAGGGAAAGGAAATTAGAATTATGTTGCGGGGAAAGACGGTGGTGTTGGCTGTAACGGGGAGTATTGCAGCTTATAAAATAGCAAATTTGGCAAGTATGCTCTCCAAGCTTCATGCGGATATTCAGGTTCTTATGACGGAGAATGCGACGAAGTTCATTCATCCTATCACTTTTGAGACGTTGACGGGAAATAAGTGCCTGATTGATACGTTTGATAGGAATTTTCAATATAGTGTAGAGCATGTTGCCTTGGCAAAAAGGGCTGATGTGGTGTTAGTGGCACCAGCATCTGCTAATGTAATTGGAAAGGTTGCGAATGGCATTGCGGATGATATGCTTACCACAACTATTATGGCATGCAGCTGCCCTAAAATTATTTCGCCTGCGATGAATACAAATATGTATGAGAATTCTATTGTACAGGAGAATCTTACAAAGTTGAAAAGTCATGGATATTTGGTGATAGAGCCGGATGTGGGGCTTTTGGCCTGCAAAGATGTGGGAGCGGGCAAACTTCCGCCTGAGGAGGTGCTCTTGGATTATATTCGCAGAGAGATTTGCTTTACTAAGGATTTCGCTGGGAAGAAGGTGTTAGTGACAGCTGGCCCTACGGTGGAAGCGATTGACCCAGTGCGGTTTATTTCCAATCATTCTACTGGGAAAATGGGGTACGCAATTGCAAAAACAGCGATGGAGCGCGGCGCGGATGTAACATTGGTATCTGGGCCTGTGAATCTGCCAACGCCGTTGTTTGTTAAGAAAATCCCGGTTCAGAGTGCAGAGGAGATGTTTCAGGCGGTAACTGCTATTTCTGCAGAACAGGATATTATTATTAAAGCGGCTGCAGTTGCAGACTATACGCCGGAGATCGTGGCGGAAGAAAAAATCAAAAAAATGGATGGCAGCAGCAGCATTAAGTTGAAACGGACAAAAGATATTTTGGGATATCTTGGGGAACACAAAATGGCATCGCAAATCTTGTGCGGATTTTCAATGGAAACAGAAAATTTAATAGAAAACTCCAAGAAAAAACTGGAAAAAAAGAATTTGGATATGATAGCTGCCAATAATTTGAAAGTGGAAGGTGCCGGGTTCGGTGTGGACACGAATGTTGTTACCCTGATTTGCAGGGACGGAATAAAAGAGCTTCCGCAGATGAGCAAGGAAGAAGTGGCGGCAGCCCTTTTGGATGAACTTATTAAGATGTGATCTAATTTTGTGAAACATTTTCATGTTATAGTAAATTGAGCTAAACGTAGTGGTGCACCAACAAAAGAGCGTGCCTAATAGAATACTTCTACTAAATACAGACCTTGTGGCGGTGCTGTAAATCCTGCAGCCGATCGGTCTTTTGCCTGAAGAATTGAGTTAATGTCTTCAGGTTTTCTTTTTTTCTGCCCGATTTCTAATAAAGTTCCCACAAGAATTCGGGCCATGTGGTATAAAAACCCATTACCGAAGAAGTCAATTGTCAGAATACCATCCTTGATAGTGAGATCAATTGAATCAATCCTCCTGACAGTAGATTTTTTCATGTGCTTATTATCGCAGAAACTTTTGAAGTCGTGTTCCCCCAGGAGGAAAGACGATGCTGCGCTCATTTCTTTTATATCTAGGGAGACAGGAATGTGGGTGATATATTTTCTACTAAATACGTTTTGTATCTTGTTGGTATCAATCAGATAACGGTAATGTTTTTTTGATGCATTTAATCTGGCATGGAAGCGGGGGGCAGCTTCTGACAAGGATAAAATACGTATATCAAGAGGGAGGTATTCATTGAAATAATCCTGCATCTGTGTTTCGCTGAGAGTGGTACGGCATTTAAAGCTTGCTACCTGCGCCAGCGCATGGACACCTGCATCTGTTCTGCCAGAGCCATGGACATCTGTCTCTGATCCGGTCATTTTTGACAGAATAGCTTCTAATTTTCCTTGTATGGTATTTTCGGTGTTTCCCTGCTTCTGCCATCCGCTATAGCGGGTGCCGTCATACTGCAGGGTGATTCGGTAATTTTTCATAAAGCGTCTCCAATCTTTTTTATAATAACAACAAATTATCCTTTGATATATTTATCAAGAAAAGGATAAGCCAAAATGCACAAAGGGGAATATCTTGATGTGTTGGCAATTGCTCTGCTATCTGTTTTTTCGTTTTTTGGATATTATTTTTGATGTTTGCCAGGTATTCTTTTGCTGCACTTTGCATTACTATATTATACAGCAACTAGCTAAAAAGACAAATACCATGGCTACAGCATTTACTTTTTTATTCGCAATCAATTAATATCTATTTTATTCCCGCGGAGCAACGAGCCAAGCGCGAGCTTGCTCGCATTTGGCGACTGCCGCGAGGGTCAAATACCCCGCTCCTCTGGGGCGAACTTGCTAAAAAGAAGCTAAGTCATGCCCCGTTGCTTGCAGCGGGGTATTTGACTGACTGTGAATTGTATAAATAAAAGCTGTTGCTCTGAGACAAATATCTATGGCGATTGACTCCATAAAAGTATAGTGATAGAATATAAAAAGTGGACGTAAAAACTGTTTTTTATGAAATATACATAAACATAGCAATGCGTAAAACGCAGGAATGGAGGTAGTTATGGCAAGATTTACATTACCAAGAGATTTGTATCATGGGAAAGGTTCTTTGGAAGCACTGAAGGAATTTCGGGGAGAGCGCGCCATTGTATGTGTCGGCGGCGGCTCAATGAAGCGCAATGGTTTTTTGGATAAGGCAATTGGATATCTGAAAGAAGCCGGCATGGAAGTTGAGGTATTTGAAGGAATAGAGCCGGATCCATCAGTTGAGACTGTAATGCGTGGTGCAGAAGTGATGGCAAAATTCCAGCCGGATTGGATTGTTGCAATGGGCGGAGGTTCTCCGATTGACGCTGCGAAGGCTATGTGGATTAAATATGAATATCCAGAGACTACATTTGAAGATATGTGCAAAGTGTTTGGACTTCCAAAGCTCCGTACAAAGGCTCATTTCTGCGCAATCTCTTCTACATCAGGAACAGCAACAGAGGTTACGGCATTTTCTATTATTACTGATTATCAGAAGGGAATTAAATATCCGATAGCAGACTTTGAAATTACGCCAGATGTAGCGATTGTAGACCCTGAGTTGGCGGAGACAATGCCTGCAAAACTTGCAGCGCATACTGGAATGGATGCAATGACCCACTGTGTGGAGGCATATGTCTCTACTGCAAATTGTAATTATACAGACCCGCTTGCCCTTTGGGGAATTAAAATGATTAATGAGCAGTTAGTGAAATCTTTTGGCGGAGATATGGAAGCTAGGGATCAGATGCATGATGCTCAGTGCCTGGCAGGTATGGCGTTCTCAAATGCCTTGCTAGGAATTGTACATTCTATGGCACATAAAACAGGGGCAGCCTTTGAGGGCGGACATATTATTCATGGGGCAGCAAATGCGATGTATCTGCCAAAAGTAATTAAATTTAACAGTAAAGACGAAACGGCTAAGAAGCGGTATGGCGAGATTGCTGATTTTATTAAGCTTGGGGGAACAACAGATGACGAGAAAGTTGAATTGTTGATTCAGTTTTTAAGAAAGATGAATGATGACCTTAAAATTCCGCAGTGTATCAAAAATTATGGTGAGGGCGGTGTAATTGCAGAAACAGGGATTGTTCCAGAGGGAGAATTTTTAGAGAAAGTCTCTGGAATTGCAGAAAACGCACTGTTAGATGCCTGCACAGGCTCAAATCCTCGTCAGCCATCTAAGGAAGAGATGGAGAAATTGTTGAAGTGCTGCTACTATGATGCAGAAGTTGATTTTTAGTGATTATCATTTATAGAAACAAAAATGATTACTGTTCACAGCCAATCTAAACAACATGCGTAAAACCTGCCAGAAAAGTGGTCAGAAGCTGTAAAAGCAGCAGCTCATATTTTACTTATGTGGTTTAGAACAGCCTACATGCTAATTCCAGAAAGCAAACAACTGTTTTTGTGTGCAAGCGTAACGAGTCTGTCTATTATCTGGAATTAGCCGTGAATAGTAGCATCGAATCATAGAATTATTAGTTTACAAAGAATTCCTCTTGTAAAAATTAATAATTTGTATTAGAATGTGAATATCATATTGAAAAGGAGGAACACTATTATGGCATATGTAATTAGTGATGATTGTGTTAGCTGTGGAGCTTGCGCTGGTGGATGTCCAGCAGGTGCTATCTCAGAAGGAGATTCTCATTATGTAATTGATCCAGATACTTGCATTGATTGTGGTGCTTGTGCAGGAACATGTCCTTCAGGTGCTATCTCAGAGGGTTAATGAGATGGTTCTTTGAAAAGATAGAGCTGCCGGGTCGATTATGGCTGATGCCATATCGAATACGGTAGCTTTTTTCTGCTGTGGATACAAGCAGGCTTTATCAATTTAACGGAGAAAGGAATGGTTATTCGATTATGGCAACAGTGAATAAAGATATGGTAATTGCTGATATGCTTCAGATTGATCCGGGCATAGCCCCTATCTTAATGGCATCTGGGATGCATTGCATTGGCTGTCCATCCGCGCAGGGTGAAAGCTTAGAGGAAGCTGCTATCGTTCATGGAATGAATGCGGATGAATTGGTGGATACAGTAAACCAGTACCTTGCAAAAAAGGCAGAGGGTTAAAAAGAGGCACCGCCTGATTAGGTGGTGCCTCTTTTTTAAAAACTTATAGGAAACTGCCCGTAACATAGTGGTGTACCAACAAGAAACGCAAAGAACTAAAGTTCTTTTAGCGTTTTTGCTAGGGCACAAGCGAAGTCTGTGCCCTTTTTTATGCTTTATTGCGGGACATAAAAGATAATCTAAAAATCATTTGATTTGGCAACTGTATCTATAGTGCTGCCAGTACATGGACGGCATCCTTTTCGATAATTGGTTTAAAGTGTTCTTCATAATAATGCTGCATGGAGCCTGAATTTTTAATGATTGTTCCATATTCATAAAGAATATTGCAGATTTTACTAAACTCTTCTGCCTCGTGGTCAGAGCGGTGCAGAACCAGATAATAAGCACCGGTAGATGGATTTTTAAATAAAGTGTTTTCTCCATAGTATAATGGGGAAATGTGGTTAGCTAACCTTGTCACGGTATTTAAATCCGTAAATGTGAATATCATTACGACATCGCGGAGTTTTTTTGTGGTATACTCCTTTGGTCGTGGTTCCATTCCAAGCGCCTCAGGCAAGGAAATGAAATCAGGTTCTTCAAGCGGAATTTTCTGTTCAGGGGAATCCAGCAGGCTGGAAGGGGAACTCTGTCCAGAAAAATCCCAGATTCGTTCATCATCTATATCGCCGTGAGAATCAAATGCTAGAAATTCGTCCTCATCCTCATAAGAATCTATGCCGTCATATAAAAACTCTTCATCTTCTTCTGTCCAGTCTCTTTCCTCCGTAAAGCAGGAAAAACGGGTATCTAGTTCATCAGGCTCTTCTACCTTGGTGATTACCAGGATCAGGGCTTCTGGTAAAAGAGGAATTGCCTCAATCATTAGTGGAATATCATCAGCGTCAAAACCAAATTCGTAGGAAGCCTGTTGCATCATATCGCGAAACAATGCTTTTGCCTTGGCTGTACCGTATGCCAGTTCGCTGATACCGATTTCGCGGTCTTTCAAATCCTTTTGGTTTAAGGTACAACGAATTTGTTTTTCACTTATTTTCTCAATTCGCATTGGCTCACTTCCCCTCTCATCTTTTTGCTTTATAGTCTTTTTCACTGCAGCATCTAACTAATCTTTTTATCGTTGTTATTTATAGAGGTATTAAGTCAAAACAACAATTCATGGAAAGAACTGCCGGCAGTTAGTATGCCTAAATGCGATTCTTTCTATGTACAAATTATAATTTAATCAGAAATAGAAGTCAATGTGAATCGAAGGGATTGAAGCAACATTATTATAATTTGTTAAAACCGAGAAATAAATACTAGCAGAATATGTGATTTTTGTTTAGGAATCCGAAAAGTGAGGGAAATGTGAGAAAATCACAGAATCCAGTGGATTGTTTCACAAAAATATTTATTTTTTTTAATAGCTTTCCCAATAGTTTTTTGATAGGCATATGTCATATAATACATCCAGCGAACACGAATCCACACTTTGGAAAGGAGGTGGCAAGATGGTTCAGACACTATGTAGGAATACAGTTTATCATATGAAATTATGCTAAAAGAGGTTCCTCTCACTCATATATATTGGATTCGTACTCGCATAAATATATATTTTGATGTTAGGGTTAAAATATCTTTTGATTCCAACATTATGTTTTTAAGTAAAATACTCCACAACAGAGCTGCATGGCATGGCTTGGGTTCATTTTAGCTTGTCCAACTGGCTTGTTGTTTGGGGAATTAACCGGTATACGTATCACAAAGACTGTACCAGAAGAACCGGCTATATGGGAGGAAGGTAAATGGAACAAAAATCAGAAGAATTAAAGGATGAGATGTATGAGTGGCTTCTGTCGGAAATACGTGCTGCACAGGTGACGGGGGTGCCCGTTGCGGTGGATGGAAAGATTTATTCTGTGAGGGATGCAGACGAACTGAAGGAAGTTATGGAGAATCATTACTATATGAAAAGTTACACTGGTGATGAATTCGGTAAGATTGTCCGGATAGATTTTGACCATATTACGAGTGTCTGAGCGGTAATGGTAAATCGTATTAACTGCACATAACGAAAAAAAGCAGCACTTGGCTGCACACTCCTTGAAATTGAGAGGAATCTGGCCCGATTCCTCTCATATATTTGCTCCAATCGGAGAAAAGTGATATACTATAGTAAATCTGAGTTCACGAAGGAAGTTGGAGGAGAAATACATGAAAAAAAACATGAAGATATGGATTTTGGCTGGAAGTTGTATTTTACTGATTGGAATTATTGTAACAGTATTTCTGCTTCAGAAATTTGCGCCAAGCAAGGAGCATATGAATCTGGCAGAATATTTTAAGATGCAAAAGAGTGATGTTAAGTTAATTATAGAGAATGAGATTTTAGATGCAGATGCACTTTATCAGGACCGTCAGGTATATGTTAATATGGATACTGTGAAGGATAGGTTAAATGCACGTTTTTATTGGGACACACGTGAAAATATTTTGCTGTATACTACGCCAAACGCGGTGATTTCGGCGGAGGCGGGCAGTAAAGATTGCTATAAAAATAATAGCAGAAGTGGAAGGGACTTTGAAATTGTCCGGGTAGACGGTGAGGAGGTGTATGTTGCACTTGATTATATAAGAGAACATACTGCATTAGAATATAAAGTATATAGTAACCCAACACGCGTAGTAATTGCGAATGAGTTTGGCAAGGAGAGAGATTATAGTAAGACAGATTCTGCGTGTGCCCTGCGTTTTCAGCCGGATATTAAAAGTGATATTCTTGTAGACCTAAAAAAAGATG
Organism: uncultured Lachnospiraceae bacterium; assembly: GCA_910585905.1. Classification (GTDB taxonomy): domain Bacteria; phylum Bacillota; class Clostridia; order Lachnospirales; family Lachnospiraceae; genus Butyribacter. The sequence continues at coordinate 3,988 of CAJUID010000026.1, read as the reverse complement.
CAAAGGTGCGTCTTTTGGAAAAAGAAAATGAGGAGACAGGATTTTGCAAGGTGATGGAAGCATCTGGTGTGATTGGTTATGTTAAGGCGAAGGATCTAGATGATACTTATCAGGAAGTGAGAAAGACTGATTTTAAGGCAGAAGAGTATACACATATTTTGAAAGATGAGAAAATTAATCTAGTATGGCATCAGGTAATGAACCAGACAGCAAACGAGGGGCTGCTAACATTACTGTCCACCACAAAAGGCGTTAATGTGGTGTGCCCGACGTGGTTTGAAACTTCTGATAATGATGGGAATATTAGTTCATTGGCGAATGATACATATGTAACACTTGCACATCGCCAGGGCGTTGAAGTTTGGGGATTGTGCAATGATTTTAGTCCCAATATGAAAATCGGGAAAGTGCTTGGCAGTACAAAGAAGCGCCAGAAGCTGGCAAAGAACTTGACAGCAGAGGCAATTCGTTACAGCTTAGATGGGATAAATATTGATTTTGAAAATGTCAAAAAGGATTCTGGGGAAGATTTTATACAGTTTATTAGGGAACTTGGGATTATGTGTAGAAATAATGGGATTGTGCTTTCTGTAGACAATTATCCTATCAGGGAATATAACGAGTATTATAATAGGAAGGAGCAGGCAGCAGTAGCGGATTATGTCATCACAATGGCATATGACGAATATTATGCTGGTTCAGAGGAGGCTGGTCCGGTTTCTTCCATTGGATATGTGAAAGATTCGGTGGAACGGGTGATAGATCAAGTTCCTGCAAAGCAGGCAATTATTGCACTGCCGTTTTATTCAAGGCATTGGACAGAGACCACAAAAAATGGGAAGGTTACGTTATCTTCTGAGGCATGTTCTATGAAATATGCGCAGGAGGTTTTGCAAAATTCTGGTACGGCGCCTGTCTGGAGCGATGACGCTGGTATGAATTATCTGGAATATAAGAGTGGAAGAGAATTGCATAAAATGTGGATTGAGGATATTAATTCCCTTCAGGTAAAGATGGAAGAGGTGGCAAAGCATAAAACAGCAGGCGTGGCGTTTTGGAAACTTGGCTTAGAGGATAGCAGTGTCTGGGATATGGTACAAAAGTATAATAAATAGAAAGGTATGTTATACTCTTTAAAAGCATAAGATAAAATAACATTATTGGGTTGGCGGCTCTGGCATAATATAGGTGTGTTCTGGAGCCTAAGGGTTTATCTTATGGATTTCTTGTCAAAAATAAAGAAAAAAAGAGCTGTAGCTGCTGTTGTAGGGGTACTTGCATTACTATGCCTGTTTGGGACGTTTGTTCAGATGAAAGAAGTAGTACAAACTGGCGGAGGCAGTCAAAAGCCAACAATTGTTGTTGACTGTGGACATGGCGGGATTGATCCGGGGAAGGTGGGCGTCAATGGTTCCTACGAAAAAGATATCAATCTTGCAATTGGGATGTTTTTAAAAGAGGCACTGGAAAAGAAAAAGTGCGAGGTTATTATGACAAGGGAATCTGACACTGGTTTATACCAAGATACGGATTCGAATAAGAAAATAGCAGACCTGCGCAAAAGGGTTGAGCTTATGAATCAGGATAATGTGGATTTGGTTGTTAGTATACATCAGAATAGTTTTTCGGGTGCAAGTTCCAAAGGGGCGCAGGTTTTTTATCAAACTGGTTCAGCGAGTGGCGAGGCTTTTGCTAAAATGTTACAGGCACAGCTTGCAAGTTCTCTGGATTCTAACAATCACCGTCAGGCAAAAGGGAATGCAGATTATTATCTGCTAAAAAATACAAAACCTACGGCTGTAATTGTTGAGTGTGGCTTTTTGTCAAATAGTGAGGAAGCTCAGAAACTATGTGATAAGACGTATCAGCGTCAGGTTGCATGGGCAATTGCGCAGGGGACATTGCAGTATATAGAGTCGCTGGAGCAGACAACAGGGAGGCAGTAATGGATACAATAATACAAAAGGTAAATAAGGATTCTTTTAGGGAGGAAGAATTAGAGAAAGCATGTGAAATACTAAGAAGTGGTGGTTTAGTTGCCTTTCCAACAGAGACGGTGTATGGGCTGGGTGGAGATGCATTGTCACAAGAAGCTGCAAAAAAAATATACGAGGCAAAGGGAAGACCTTCAGATAATCCTTTAATTATTCATATTGCAGATATTGATAATCTGTATGATGTGGCAGAACAGGTCAGCGGCAAAGCGACAGCGCTGGCAGAAGCATTTTGGCCGGGGCCTTTGACCATGATTTTCCCTAAAGCGGAAAAAGTACCGCTGTCTACAACGGGAGGATTAAACACTGTAGCAGTGCGTATGCCTATACATCCAGTGGCAGCAGCATTAATCCGCCGTTCAGGCATATATATTGCAGCTCCCAGTGCGAATGCATCTGGCAGGCCCAGCCCAACAAAGGCAGAGCATGTAATTGAGGATATGGATGGAAGAATTCATATGGTTCTGGATGGCGGTCAGGTGGGGATTGGTATTGAATCAACGATTGTTGACATGACGGAGGACATTCCGGTGATTCTGCGTCCAGGCTATATTACAAAGGAAAAAATAGAAAAGGTGATTGGGGCTGTTGAGATAGATCCAGCTGTTATCGCAAATGAGCCAAAGAAGGACCTGATTGCAAAAGCGCCAGGTATGAAGTACAGGCATTATGCTCCAAAAGGGCAGATGACGATAGTAGAGGGTGATCAGGAGAAAGTGGTTGCAGCAATTAATTCGTTGGTGCAGGAAAAAGAGGGTGAGGGAAGAAGAACTGCTGTGATTGCGACGGAGGAGTCGAAAAGGTTTTATCGGTGTAAGAAAGTATATTGCATTGGTTCCAGAAAAAATGAAGGTTCCATTGCGGCAGGGTTATATGATATACTTAGGCAGATGGATCATATTGGTGCAGAGTATATCTATGCCGAAAGCTTTGTGGAGGATACATTGGGACAGGCTATTATGAACCGGATGTTAAAAGCAGCAGGTTATAACCGAATTAGTGTATAGAGAGGTTCGTGTATTTATGAAACATTACGATCAGATTATATTTGTATGTACTTCAAATACGTTGTTAAGTCCTTTAACTGAAGGAATATATCGGGATCGCTCGCCGAAATGGATGCCGAAAGGAATTTCAAGAGGGTTGGTGGTTCTTTTTGAGGAGCCGATTAATCCAAAATGCAATGTATTATTAACTAAGAATGGGTATACAATAAGCAGTCATAGCCAGTCGAGAAAATTGTCAAAGGAGGACTTGACAGAAACAACTTTGATTTTGACTATGACATTAAGTGAAAAAGTAAAGCTTATTGAGGAATTTGAGCATGAGGACAATGTATATACGCTGGGGGAATATGTGGGGGAAGATACTGACATGACTGACCCAGGGGGAAGTGAAGAGGAGAAATACAGAGAGTGTTTTGATGAATTAGTTTATCGTGTAGACAAGCTAATCCGAAAGCTTAAGGAGCTTTCTATTGAGGAATAGATTATAAAGGAGGATGAAAAATGATAGCATTAGGAAGTGACCATGGTGGTTATGAGTTGAAACAGGAGATTATTGCATACCTAAAAGAGAAAAATCTTGACTTTAAGGATTACGGAACGGATAGCAAGGATTCTTGTGATTATCCGGTATATGCCAAGAAGGTGGCAAATGCAATAGTAGCTGGCGAGTGTGACAAGGGAATTTTAATATGTGGAACAGGGATTGGCATTTCTATTACAGCAAATAAGATAAAAGGTATCCGTGCTGCATTGTGCCATGATACCTTTAGCGCACAGGCAACAAGGGAACATAATGATGCCAATATTCTTGCAATGGGAGCGAGGGTTGTTGGCCCTGGACTTGCGCTGAAGATTGTAGATACATTTTTAAATACAGACTTTTCGAATGATGAGCGCCATATCCGCCGGATTGAGCAGATGGAATAAAGCTCCAGGACAAACGCATGAATGAATAAATTGTGAACAAACACCACCTTTACAGGAAAT
>CAJUID010000025.1 GCA_910585905.1 uncultured Lachnospiraceae bacterium | reverse complement strand
CTTCTATCAAAGCTAGTTGTCCGGCGATGAGGCTGCATTCCCGGTTGTTCCATCTAGAGTTTTTTGAAGAATCATGCAATCACAGAGCAAAATTGGCGAAACTTCTCTGCCTATGGATAATTGCAGAGTATCCTCTTCAAAAAATGGGGAAAGTCAAATGCCAGGTGCATTGAAAATATCCAGTGGATATGGTATAGTGGGCGAATATAGCGAAAAGGAGGCGGGGCATGGCAGCGGAAAAAAGCCTGCTTAGGGCAGTAGAAAAATTTATTGGGTACAAAGCATTTTTGTTTGATATGGATGGTTTGATCTTTGATTCAGAACGGCTTTTTATGGAACAGCATGCCGTTGTGATGAAGGAGCGGGGGTATACGCTTACACGGGAAATATACTGTGAGACATTAGGTGTTGGCGGACAAAAGCTGGTTTCTATTATGCAGTCACATTATGGGGCAGATTACCCGTTCTACGAAATTAGCAGCGAGACAGTAAAACGTGTCCAAATGGTTTCGGAAACTGTCGGGATTGGTGTTAAGCCAGAGATATCTGAGGTGCTTAAATATATAAACGAGAAAGGGATTGCCTGCGCCGTTGCGTCCACAACGCGGAGTGATATGGTTCGTATGAATCTTGATAAAGCAGGGTTTTTGTCCTATTTTCAAGATATTATTGGCGGCGAGATGGTGGAACGGTCAAAGCCGGAACCAGATATCTTTTTACTTGCCTGCGATAAGTTAGGACAGGCGCCTAAGGATTGTGTTGTGCTGGAGGATTCTGAAAATGGCGTCAGGGCCGCCCAAAAAGCAGGTTGTAAAATAATCTGTGTGCCGGATTTAAAAGAGCCGTGTAAGGAAGTGGCTGATCTGGCAGATTGTCTAGTTCAGAGAAAGTATGATTAGCAATATATTCTAAAGCAATCATATTCTGGAAAGGTGGTAATTTCAGAGCGAGATGGAATGGGAAGATAGTATTAAAAATATTTCTAAGGCAGCAAAAAAAGCTACCTAAGATATATTAAATTTCACACAGGAAAAATGAAAATAAGCATTTTTTATCATTATTTGAGCCGCCAAAGGCGGCATGGAGGATTAATATGTATGGAGGGTTTGCCTCAGTCTATGACCTTTTTATGGATGATATCCCATATGACGCCTGGTTTGGATATGTAAAAGAGTTTTTGCATAAGAATGGGATTTTTTCAGGGGTTGTGGTAGAGTTGGCCTGCGGAACCGGGGAGATGGCAAAAAGACTATGCGGGGCAGGGTATGATGTAATTGGGGTAGATTTATCGGAGGAGATGCTTGCGGAGGCAAGGGATAAATGCGGTGCCGATGTGTTGTTTTTACATCAGGATATCAGGGGACTTGACTTATATGGCTCTGCTTCTGCGATGGTGTGTGTCTGTGATGGGATGAATTATATCTGTGAGGAAGAGGGGCTTCGGCAGGTATTTGGACGGGCATACACTTTTTTGGATGAGCACGGTATCCTTATCTTTGATATGAAGACAGAGTATTTTTATAGGGAAGTTTTGGGGGATTGTACTCTGGCAGATAACAGAGAGGGGGCAAGTTATATCTGGGAGAATGTGTATCATAAGGATGAGAAGTTGAATGAGTACCTGCTGACAGTTTACGAGCTGGTCGATGATAAACGGGATTTATTTGTACGGACAGATGAGATTCACCGACAGAAGGCATATGATGTCGAGGCGGTGTGTGGGTGCCTAAAGGAAAAGGGCTTTGAGATGGTCGAGGTATATGAGGCGCTTACAGATAAGAAACCTGGACCATTATCTGAGAGGGTATATTTTATTGCCCGCAAATAGTAAATTGGCTGCAAATACCAGCAAGTGTTATAGAGAATGGAGGAAAAGTATGGAAGGGGATTATATTATCAGGGCAACAGCGGCAAATCATCAACTGCGCATTTTTGCAGTTACATCAAAAAATTTAGTTGAGAGAGCAAGGGAAATTCATGGAACAAGCCCGGTGGCGACAGCGGCGCTTGGAAGGCTTTTGACGGCGGGCAGTATGATGGGAAGCATGATGAAGGGGGAGAATGATATTCTGACACTGCAGATTCACTGTGGCGGACCAATTGGCGGTATGACAGTTACATCAGATTCCAAAGCAAATGTCAAAGGATATGTTAAGCAGCCAGTTGTGATCCTTCCGCCAAATGCGCAGGGAAAATTAGATGTGTCTGGTGCGATTGGGCCAGGGTTTCTAAATGTAATCCGTGACATTGGCATGAAAGAGCCATATAATGGACAGACACATTTAGTTTCGGGGGAGATTGCCGAGGATTTGACATATTATTATGTTACATCTGAACAGGTACCTTCTTCAGTTGGATTGGGCGTATTGCTGGATAAGGATAATCATGTGAAGCAGGCAGGCGGATTTATTATTCAGGTAATGCCATTTGCAGAGGATGCTGTGATTGACACAGTAGAGGCGTCTGTAAAACAAGTGCATTCTGTGACAGACCTGCTAGAACAGGGCATGCTGCCAGAAGATATTATCAAACATTTAATGGGCAGTCTGGATGTTGATATTTTGGAGAGAACGCCAACTGCGTATTATTGTAACTGTTCTAAAGAACGGGTATCCGGGGCAATCGCCAGTATTGGTAGGGAGGATTTGCAGGACATGATTGATGACGGGGAAACAATTGAAGTCAACTGTCATTTCTGTGGCACACACTATTATTTTACAACTGAAGAACTACAGCAATTTTTAAAATAAAGAGGAGAGTGCTTACGATGAAACGAAAGAAAGAAGGGATATGGTTAGCAGTGTTGGTGTTTCTTGTTTCATTTTCTTTTTTTCTAATGATACGGGGAACAGAGCAGGAAAGTATTGGTGCTACTGCGATTGGAACGGTACAGGTTCCTGGCATGTTAAATGTCCGGTCAGGGCCTGGGACTTCTTATGAGTTAGTTAGGTCTGGAGGAACAGGAGTTACCTTAACAGATGGCGCCAAAGTTACAATTACTGGTAAGAATGGAAAGTGGTATCATGTAAAATTTACACAGAATGGAAAAAATATCGTTGGATATGTTTCTTCTGACTATGTAAAAGTGCTTACTGGAAGTGTCCGCACAAAGGTATATGGTGTTGTGAATGCGGACTCTGTAAAAATTCGGTCAAAGGCAGCATCTAATGCCGCTGTAGTAAAAGCAGGGACACAGGAGATTTCGTTAAAAAAGGCAAAAAAAGTGAGGATTCTTTCGGAATCTGTGGTAAAAGACCAAAAATGGTGCAAGGTGTCTTTTTCTTATTCTTCCAAAACATATAAGGGATATCTTTTGGAAAAATACATTACGATTACATGCGAGAAGGGATTGCCAGGCATACTAAAAGCTTCCTCGGCAGTTCCGCTATACCAGACGGCGGGGAAAAATACTGTAATGCAGGCAAATGGGAAAAATGTTTCAGTAAAAAATGGAAAACAGGTGACAATCCTTGGCCAGAAGACAGCCTCTGGAAAAACATATCTATATGTAAAGCTGACATATAATAAGGTTGCAGTAAAGGGATATCTGCCAGAGCAGTATGGCTTTTTACAGATTGTAACAGAGGAGAAGGTTGCTGCGACACCGAAACCGTCGGCGACATCAAAGCCAACCGCGACGCCAGTGGCTTCAGCGGGGGCAACAGCTACCGCAAAGCCGAAACCATCTGCGTCACCAAAGCCAACCGCAGCGCCAGTGCAGATGACGGATGAAGAGTATAAAGAAAAATTGGAAAGTGACGGTTTTCCAAAGTCTTACACGGCAAGTCTTCTCGCGCTGCATAAAAAGTATCCGAACTGGGTCTTCGTTCCGTATAAGACAGGTTTAAAATGGAGCACTGTAATTACTAAGGAGAGTAAAGTTGGTTTGAACTTGCTGCCAAATAGCAAGTCCCCGGCATGGAAATCTACAGAGGAGGGGGCATATGACTGGAAGAAAGATAAATATATTCCTTTTGACGGCTCAACCTGGGTGACGGCTTCCAAAAAGGCAGTAAAATATTATATGGACCCACGAAATTTTTTGGATGAGCGGGGGATTTTTCAGTTTGAAAACTTAGAATATCAGGAAGATGACCACAACCAATCCGGTGTTGAAAATATATTAAACAATACGCCGATGCATGAAAAATCTTTTACTTATGAAGATGATTCTGCTGGGTCAAAGACGATAACGTATTCGGATGCATTTATGGCCGCAGCATCAGAATCAAAGGTGAGCCCATATCATCTGGCATCCAGGGTAAAACAGGAAGTTGTGATTAGCTCTACGCTTATGAGCAGTTCCGTTTCTGGTAAAGTAGCCGGATATGAGGGGATTTACAATTTTTATAATATTGGGGCATATCACAGTACAGCTTCTGGCGGGGCAATTGCAAACGGCCTCAAATGGGCAAGCAGTGGTACGACTTACCTGAGACCTTGGAATAGCCCTTACAAATCAATTGTGGGCGGTGCTTCTTATATAGGAAAAAATTATATAAACGTCGGACAAAATACATTATATCTCCAGAAATTTAATGTGACGCCAAAAGACCGATATTCTCATCAGTATATGGCGAATGTGGAGGCGCCAAATAGTGAGGCAACAAAAACAAGTGCGGCATATGGAGCAGAAAAAAATAATATGTCGTTGGTATTTTCTATTCCGGTATACAATAATATGCCGGAGACCCCTTGTAATGTGCCTTCCGGTGGGAAAAACCCGAATAACTATTTAAAATCATTGTCCGTGACAGACTATCCATTTAGTTCAAAGTTTGTTCTGGGGGATGATGGCAGTAAGACCTATACGGTAACTGTTGCAAACAGTGTAAAATCTGTTAAAATTAATGCAAAGGCCGTAGCATCCAAAGCAGTAGTTTCAGGGGATGGAACAAAATCGTTAAACGTTGGGACAAATACATTTACCGTTAAAGTAACTTCGGAGAGCGGTGTCGCGCGGAAATATAACATAAAAATAACAAGGAAATCAGCCTAATGATTTTTGGGCAATCAGGGGGAGGAAAATAGAATGAAACAGGCAAGCAGAATATCTGAAAGAAGAGCAGATTTGGCGGTTCGTAAGCGAAGAGCTGGCAGATTGCTTTTGGGAATTCTGTTTGCCTGTATTTTTTGTTTTGTCGGGGGGATTTGTGAAAAAAAGGCAATGGCAAGAGGAGCTTCCATCACAATCTCTACAAAAAATAATACCGTATTAAAAGGGGATACCGTCTATGTTGTCATTACAGTGAAATCAAGCGAGCCAATCAAAGGATTTGAAGGCTATTTTACATATAACAGCAGGATATTGCAGTTTGTAACAGGGGGGAATATTACGCATGGAAATGATGATACATTCCGAATTAATGATACAAACCGGACGACAAGTGCTGCTAAAATCACATACTCAGTAAAATTTATCGCAAGGAAAGCGGGAAGTGTTTCTATTTCGCTGCGTAAGCCTTACCATGCTTATGCGGATGATGATACATCATCTGAGATGTCAGTTTCCTATAATACTTTGAATATATTGGTAAAGAAGAAGCCGGAAGCGGGTAAGGAACCAGAGGCGTCAGAAGCTCCTAAGCCCTCCCCGTCAAAGAAACCAGAGGAGCAGGACGGGACCCGGCAGCCAGGGCAGTCAGCTGCGCCAGAAGTGTCAGCGGTGCCGACTCCTGGGAAAAATGATGTACCAGGTTCTGCAAGGCTGCGTAAGCTGTCTATCGAAGGGGTAGAATTTGTGCCCGAATTTGAGCCGGGAATCAGAAAATACAGTGCTCTTGTGGAGACAGATGCAAAGGAACTGAAAATAGATTATCAGGCAAAGGACAGCCAGGCCAATGTGGTGATAAAGGGTAATAAAAATCTGGCAGAGGGAAAGAATACGGTTAAGGTTATTGTAACTAGCACTGCTGGTGAAAAGACGGTATACCGTTTATCTTTGACAATCCAGCATATAAATAATAATAAGGCAAACCGTATCACTGTTACCGAAAAGAAAGGAAAGGTTTATCTAAAGGGAAATTCAAAGATAGAGGTTCTTCCGGTGAAGGAGGATGAGGTTGTGCCGGAAGGATTTGAAAAAACACAAACTACTATTGACGGAAAAGAGATTACGTCGTATGCTTTAAAAGATGGCGGCGAAAGTAGTTTTGTTTTGATATATGGCAAGGGAAACAAAGAGGAGCTGTATCTCTATGATAAGGAGGAAAGCACTCTGATGCCATACCAAAAAGTAAAATCATGGTACCGGAGCTTAAATGGTGGTTCCATCTCAACGATAACAGATGAAGAACGGATGATTCAGAGTTTGAAGTATGTAATTGGCATTATGGCGGCTTTTTGTGGCCTGTTGCTTGTCATTACGGTGGCCGCTTCTATACGCGCTCACCGCCATTAAGGAACTGCAAAAATATTCTAACAGCTTGGCTATATTATTTTCCGGCAGTTCCTAAGTTTTAGAAGATGAGAAAATCTTGGAGGATAGAAAAGAATGCAGAAACGCTTTACAAAAAGTGCCCAGAAGGTATTAGAAAATGCAAAGAAGCAGGCTGCTTCCCTGGGACATAACTTTATAGGGACGGAGCATTTACTTCTTGCACTGTTGGTAACAAAAGGCGTTGCCAGTGAGGTGTTAAAGGAGAATGGGGTTTCATATGAAAAAATACAGGAGCTGATAGAGGACAATCTGACAACTGATGTAAATGTATTGACAACAGGGAATGCAGAGATGACACCAAGGGCAGAGAAGATTGTAAATAATGCGATAAGTGAAGCAGATCGGCTTGGTGCGCCGAGTGCCGGGACAGAGCATATTTTGATTGCGATGCTCAAAGAGCAGGATTGTATTGGAGTTCGTTTATTAAATACAAAGGGAATAAATCTTCAAAAATTATATGTTGATGTTTTGACATCAACCGGCCAGGATATTACCAGTGCCAAGAATGAGTATATGATGCAGAAGGGGAGAAAGGGAAAATCAGCTACCCCAATGCTTGACCAGTATAGCAGGGATTTGACGGCAATGGCAAAGGACGGACGTCTTGACCCGGTGATTGGCAGGGAGATAGAGACAAGAAGGCTGGTACAGATTTTAAGCAGGCGGACAAAAAATAATCCATGCTTGATTGGTGAGCCGGGGGTTGGGAAAACGGCTGTGGTTGAGGGACTGGCACAGAAAATAATCCAGTGCGATATCCCAGAGGTTTTGCAGGACAAAAGAGTGCTGGTGCTTGATTTATCTGGAATGGTTGCCGGCTCAAAGTATAGAGGCGAATTTGAAGAGCGCATTAAGCGTTCTCTCCGTGAAGTAGGCCAGTCAGGCAATATTTTATTGTTTATTGATGAAATCCATACGATTATTGGTGCAGGCGGCGCTGAGGGGGCAATTGATGCAGCCAATATTTTGAAGCCTGCCTTGGCAAGAGGGGAAATCCAGATTATAGGAGCTACGACAAGGGAGGAGTACCGAAAATATATAGAGAAAGATGCGGCATTAGAGCGGAGGTTCCAGCCTGTTATTGTGGAAGAGCCAAATGAGCAGGAGACAATTGCAATTTTGCAGGGGCTTAGGGAACGTTATGAGGAGCATCACCATGTTGAGATTGCGGACAGTGCAATTGAGGCTGCTGTAAAAATGTCTGAGAGGTATGTGAATGACCGCTATCTGCCTGACAAGGCGATTGATGCAATTGACGAGGCAGCAGCAAGGGCAGGCTTAAGCCAGTACCTGCCATCACCAGAGCTTCGGAGCCTTGAGGAGGAGGCTGTAGGGTATGAGAAACAAAAAGAAGAAGCTATTTGCCAGGAAGACTTTATTCTTGCAGGCGAGTTAAAGAAGCAGCAGGCAGAATGCCAGAAAAAGATTGAGCTTAAGCGCCGGGAGATAGAAAAGAGCCGCCAGAAAAAAGTTCTTACTGTGACAGAGGCGGATGTTGCAGGTGTTATAGCAGACTGGACGAAAATTCCAGTCCAAAAGCTTCAGGAAGAGGAGACCGAGAGGCTTCGCCACTTAGAAGAAGAACTTCATCAGCGCGTAATTGGCCAGGAGGAGGCTGTGACAGCTGTAGCAAAAGCAGTGCGCCGCGGCAGGGTCGGCCTTAAGGACCCAAACCGTCCAATTGGTTCGTTCTTGTTTTTGGGGCCAACTGGAGTCGGCAAGACGGAGCTTTCTAAGGCGCTTGCGGACGCAGTTTTTGGGCAGGAAAATGAGATTATACGCGTAGATATGTCGGAATATATGGAAAAGCATAGTGTATCAAAGATGATTGGCTCCCCTCCGGGATATGTTGGTTATGAGGATGGTGGGCAGCTTAGCGAAAAAGTACGGCGTCACCCATATTCTGTCATTCTATTTGATGAAATAGAAAAAGCACATTTGGATGTATTTAACATCCTGCTCCAGATTTTAGAAGATGGCCATGTGACAGATGCACAGGGGAGAAAGGTGAGCTTTAAAAATACGATAATTATTATGACTTCCAATGCAGGCGCACAGCAGATCGTAGCGCCAAAGCACCTTGGTTTTGGCACAAATGAGGATGCGGAAGCAGATTATAACAAAATGAAAGAAAGTGTATTAGAGGAAGTCAAGAAGATATTTAAGCCAGAGTTTATCAACCGTATTGATGAGATGCTGGTATTCCACACATTAACTAGGGAAAATATTCAGGAGATTGTCAGGTTAATGCTTGGCACATTAAATAAGCGGCTTGAGGCGCAGATGGGTATTACGCTGGAGGTTTCTGCAGAGGCTGTGGAATATCTTGCAAAGAGCGGTTTTGATAAAAATTATGGGGCACGGCCAATCCGCCGGAGCATACAGTCTAAGATAGAAGATGAACTTGCGGACAGAGTTCTCTTTGGGGAGATTAAGCAAGGTGCAAAAATAGCGGTTGGATTTGCGGATGAAAAGATAACATTTCAGAGTCTGTAGTGCTGGAAAATTTGTCAAAAATATGATATCATGTAGTTGAAATATCAGTAAAGAGAGATACTGGAAGCCGGGCTGGTATCCCCGCAGCCTGCTGTGGGGATTGTGGTTCTGCTTTCGTAGTTGCAGGTGCGTCAATAGTAAACACAGGAGGATCGAGTCATGGCAGTCATTAAAGAGTTAATCCGCAAGGAAAGTGATGGAACATTAAGCTTTGGGAACTATGAGTTTGATACAAAACAGAAGTTGTCTGATTTTGAGTTTGAAGGTGATCTTTATAAAGTAAAGACATTTAAAGAAATCACAAAACTTGAAAAGAACGGCCTGTTTGTCTATGAGTCTGTGCCGGGAACTGTTGTAACTGGTTTGAAGGTGACGGATGATGAAACTGTATTTTCTGTGGAGGGGCTTGAAGATGCTTCCATTACATTGGAGCTTGAGCCGGAAACAGAGTACAAAGTTTATGTGGATGGAACGAATATCGGAAAGATGAAGACTAATCTTGGCGGTAAACTGGTACTTAGTATTGAGATTAATCCGGGACAAACATATCAGATTCGTGTGGTAACACTGTAGTTTATGGCCAAGGGAAAGAATAAAACTGCTTTTTTCTGCAAGGATTGCGGCTTTGAAAGTGTGAAATGGCTGGGGCAATGCCCCAGCTGCCATGAATGGAACACTTTTGTGGAGGAACCAGTAGTCAAATCGTCAGTGGGAAAAGAGCGGCTGGGAATCAGAAAAAAAGAACCATCAAAGCTTTCAGAGGTTAGTATTACGGAGGAAGAGAGGACTCTAACCGGAATCGGAGAGTTTGACAGGGTGTTAGGCGGAGGGATTGTAACTGGTTCGCTTGTCCTGGTAGGCGGCGATCCGGGCATAGGAAAGTCAACATTACTTTTGCAGATGTGCCGGAAACTGGCTGCAATTGGCAAAAATGTCCTTTACGTCTCTGGTGAGGAGTCCATTAAGCAGATAAAGATGCGGGCTGACCGTTTGGGGAAATTTGAAAAAGAGCTGTTGCTTTTAAGTGAGACAGATTTGGATATTGTGGTAGAGATTGTCACAGAGCGAAAGCCAGATGTCGTCATTATTGATTCCATACAGACCATGTACCGTGAGGAGGTCGGTTCGGCTCCAGGAAGTGTCAGCCAGGTAAGAGAGACTACAAGCACATTAATGCGTCTGGCAAAGGAGCTGGCAATATCTGTTTTTGTTGTGGGTCATGTGACAAAAGAAGGTGTTGTGGCTGGGCCGAGAGTGTTAGAGCATATGGTAGATACGGTGCTATATTTTGAGGGGGATGGAAGTGCCTCTTACCGTTTTCTGCGCGGTGTAAAAAACCGTTTTGGCTCTACAAATGAAATCGGTGTTTTTGAAATGCGGGGCAACGGTCTTACCGAGGTTGCCAATCCTTCGGAATATATGCTGCAGGGCAAGCCGGAAAACGAGCCAGGTTCTGTGGTTGCCTGTTCTATGGAGGGGACACGTCCAATATTGGTAGAGGTACAGGCGCTTGTCTGTCAGACCAATTTTAATATGCCGAGGCGTACGGCAGCCGGGACCGATTATAACCGTGTGAATTTATTGATGGCAGTGATAGAAAAGCGATTAGGGATCAGATTGGGGGACTGTGATGCCTACATAAATGTTGCCGGGGGGATGCGCATTAATGAGCCGGCGTTGGATTTGGGGATTATTGCAGCGCTTTTGTCCAGCTACCGCAATCTGGCACTTGACAGCAGAACAATCTGTTTTGGTGAAGTCGGTCTGGTTGGGGAGGTAAGGGCTGTGAATATGGCGGAGCAGAGAGTGTTAGAAGCTGCTAAGCTTGGCTTTCGCCGCTGCATTTTACCTCAGGTTAACAAAAAGCAGCTGGAAATTTCAACAGAAATGTTGAATGGAATGCAGTTAATTGGCATTCAGACGATTCACGAAATATTGGGGGTGTTGTAATTGGAACTGAGACAGACAGAGCAAGCAACGGTAACAGTGCTAAAACGTATGGAGAATTCTCTGGACTCCCTTGAGCAGATGTCGCTGGATGCCATTAATATAACAGATAAGCTTGTATCTGGTATTGATGAAATCAGGCAATGTGCAGATGAATTAGTGAATTGTTCAGAACCAGGCCAAGAATGTATAATGGAGCTTATTAAGAAGCTGCTTCAGGATTTATTAAATACTGCATTTACAGTAAATAATGTTTCCCATGAACTGGAAAAGGAAACTATTTATCAGAGAGATACTATGGAGAATATTAAGCAGATTGTAGAGTTTTTGTATGCAATGTCAGAAAAGTAGAAAAGGGTACTGGATTCACCGATGTACATTGAAGGGGGAAAAATTTGGGGAAATATGAATTTATTGCCCCATGCCATTTTGGCTTGGAGGCTGTATTAAAAAAAGAAATCCTCCATCTGGGATATGAGATTATAAAAGTGGAGGACGGAAAGATCACTTTTTTTGGTGACAGTGATGCTATCTGCAGGGCAAATATTTTTTTGAGGACAACTGAACGCATCCTGTTAAAAGTTGGAAGCTTTCATGCTACTACTTTTGATGAATTATTTGAGGGGACAAAATCCATCCCCTGGGAACAGTATATACCAGAAAACGGCAGGTTCTGGGTAACAAAAGCTACTTCGATTAAAAGTAAGCTTTTTAGTCCATCTGATATACAGTCTATTATGAAAAAAGCTATGGTGGAGCGTATGAAAGCAAGTTATAACCTTAATTGGTTTCAGGAAGACGGTGCTGAATTCCCGATACGCGTCACGATTATGAAAGATGAGGTTGTGATTGGCTTGGACACATCTGGAGATTCTCTTCATAAAAGAGGCTATCGTCAGTCTACAGTGAAAGCGCCTATTACAGAGACGCTTGCGGCTGCTTTGATTCTTCTGACACCGTGGAACAAAAACCGCATTTTGGTTGATCCATTCTGCGGCGGTGGGACTTTCCCGATTGAAGCCGCTATGATTGGCGCCAATATTGCCCCAGGTATGAATCGGTCATTTACAGCAGAATCCTGGACACATCTAGTTTCCAAAAAGGAATGGTATGATGCTGTGGATGAAGCAGAAGATTTGGTGGACAGAGATTGCGATATGGATATACAGGGCTATGATATTAGCAGGGATGCGATTAAGTCTGCTATGGAAAATGCCCGGATGGCGGAGGTGGATCACTTGATTCATTTCCAGCAGCGTCCAATTAAGGATTTGAGCCACCGCAAAAAATATGGTTTTATTATTACGAATCCACCATATGGCCTTCGGTTGGAGGATACGGAGGATATGCCGGCACTGTACCGTGAAATCGGGCAGGCATACCGCGGCCTAGATAGTTGGTCTATGTATTTGATTACTGCCTACGAAGATGCCGAGCGTTATATTGGTAAAAAGGCAGACAAAAACCGCAAAATTTATAATGGTATGTTAAAAACTTATTTTTATCAGTATATGGGGCCAAAACCCCCGAAACGTAAAACGGTATAGCCATTTGTGGCTATACCGTTTTTTCGTACTTGACGGGTGTGGTAGAATAGTATAGGATTTTTATGGTAAATATAGAATTAGGAATGGAGAAAGCAATGAAAAAGTTACTGGTTTACATGAAGAACTACAAAAAAGAATGTGTGCTGGGGCCTCTTTTTAAGTTGCTTGAGGCAGGTTTTGACCTGACGGTGCCTCTGGTAACAGCGGCCATTATTGACTATGGTATTGCGAACCAGGACAAAAGCTATGTCATTCGATATGGCGGTGTCCTGCTGCTTTTAGCATTGATTGGGCTGGTTTGTTCGATTACGGCGCAGTTTTTTGCGGCGAAAGCCGCTGTTGGGTTTGCAGCAAATTTGCGGCATGCCCTGTTTAGCCATATTGAACAACTATCATTTTCGGAAATTGACCAGATAGGAACTTCAACGCTGATTACGCGCATGACTAGTGATATTAATCAGGTGCAGTCAGGTGTGAATATGGCGCTGCGTTTGTTTCTGCGTTCGCCGTTTATTGTATTTGGAGCGATGATACTGGCATTCTTTATTAATCTACAAGCGGCGCTTGTATTCGCTATTGTAATACCGATGCTGGCTCTTGTTATATTTGGGATTATGGGGGTCAGTATGCCGCTCTACAAGAAGGTGCAGGGGGCGCTGGACAGAGTGCTTGGAAGCACCCGTGAAAATTTGACCGGTATCCGGGTAATCCGGGCGTTCCACAGGGAGGCGGAGGAAGAGGAACAATTTTGTGAGGAAAATGATTTTCTTGCGAAGTCGCAGCTGTTTGTGGGGAGGATTTCGGCGCTGACAAACCCGGTGACTTATGTAATGATAAATGGGGCGCTGATTGTCCTGCTGTGGGTTAGTGGTGTGAGGATTGATGCTGGCTCGCTGACATCTGGTGAAGTGATAGCACTAATAAATTACCTATCGCAGATATTAGTGGAATTAATAAAACTGGCAAATACCATTGTATTATCTAATAAAGCGCTGGCATGTGCGGCGCGTGTTGAAAGTGTGATGGATGTAAATTCATCTCTTGGGATTCAAGAGATGTTCAATGTGCCTAGTGTAGGAGAAAAGAAAAAGGGGCAGGTTGTTTTTGAGGGAGTTTCGATGTGTTACCAGGGTTCCCAAGAGCCATCCGTTGCCGGAGTTAATTTTGTGGCGGAGCCAGGAGATACGATTGGAATTATCGGCGGAACCGGTTCGGGAAAAAGTACACTAGTAAATTTAATTCCTCGTTTTTATGATGTTTCGGAGGGCTGTGTAAAAGTGGACGGGCAGGATGTCCGAAGTTATTCGCTCAAAGAACTGAGAGACCGGATTGGGATCGTAATGCAGAAAGCGGTTCTCTTTAAGGGGACAATCCGAGAGAATCTACTCTGGGGCAATGAAGATGCGACAGATGAAGAGCTTAGGGAGGCGTTGGAGCTGTCTCAGTCTATGGAGTTTGTAGAGAAGAAAGAGGACGGGATGGAATCTTTTGTGGAGCAGGGTGGTAGAAACCTTTCCGGCGGGCAGAAACAAAGGCTTACAATTGCAAGAGCTTTAATCCGTAAGCCGGAAATTTTGATTTTTGATGATAGTACCTCTGCTCTGGATTATGCAACGGATGCGAAACTTAGGAGTGGGCTAAAAAAGCTTTCGTATCACCCAACTATTTTTATGGTTTCCCAAAGGACATCATCTATCCGTCATGCGGATAAGATTATTGTATTAGAAGATGGAGAAGTCATTGGAATGGGGACACATAATGAATTGCTGGAAAATTGTCAGGTTTATGCGGAAATTCATTATTCCCAGTATCAGAAAAAGGAGGGAAAAGTAGAATGAAACCAGATCGTCAGAGAGAAACTATTCATAAGATACTGAGTTATATCAGAAAATACTGGTGGCTGATTCTTGTTTCCCTGTTTTTTGCAGGCGTAACGGTTGTGTTGACGCTGTATCTGCCAATTTTGACGGGTGATGCAGTCGATGCTATGGTCGAAGAGGGGGGAGTCAATTTTCGGATTTTGAAGGAGCTTTTAGTGAAAATGGCAATCATCATTGCCATTACTGGGATTGCTCAGTGGCTTATGAATACTGCAAATAATAAAATTACTTATATGGTTGTGCGCGATATTAGGAGGGATGCCTTTCATAAAATTCAAAAGCTTCCGTTAAAATATCTGGATGGCCATTCTTCTGGGGATGTGGTCAGCCGTATTATTGCGGACGTAGACCAATTTGCGGATGGTCTGCTGATGGGCTTTACACAGGCATTTACTGGAATTTTAACGATACTTGGGACACTGTTTTTTATGTTGGTGACAAATGTGTGGATTACATTAGTTGTAGTTTTGGTTACGCCGTTGTCACTGTTTGTAGCAGCTTTTATTGCAAGAAAGACGCATTCAATGTTTCAGAAGCAGTCTGAGGCGAGAGGGGAGCAGACAGGTCTGATTGACGAGATGGTTGGAAACCAGCAGGTTGTGCAGGCTTACAGTTATGAGGAAAAAGCTTTGGAGCGTTTTGATGCAATCAATCGGCGCCTGGAAAAGTATTCTCTGCGCGCAACATTTTTCTCCTCTATCACAAATCCGGCAACAAGGTTTGTCAACAATCTGGTGTATGCTGGTGTTGGTATTTCAGGAGCATTTTTTGCGATTAACGGATATTTGAGCATTGGTAAGCTTTCAAGATTTTTAAGCTATGCCAATCAGTATACGAAGCCTTTTAATGAGATTTCTGGTGTGCTTACGGAACTGCAAAATGCCATTACCTGCGCCGGGAGAGTATTTGATTTAATGGATGAGCAAGAAGAAATCGAAGAAATACCGCCGAGAGAGAAGGTGGATAATGCTACCGGGGCAATGGAGATAGAGCATGTTGATTTTTCTTATGTGGAGGACCGGCCGCTCATCCAGGATTTGAATCTTTCTGTAACACCAGGGCAGCGTGTTGCAATTGTAGGGCCTACGGGATGTGGGAAGACTACGATTATTAACTTGATTATGCGCTTTTATGATGCAAACCGCGGAGCCATTAAAATGGATGGAAAGGATATCAGGGAATTATCCAGAGAGAACCTGCGCAGCCAGTACGGCATGGTGCTGCAGGAGACATGGCTTAAAGATGGGACTATTCTGGAAAATATTTTATTTGGAAGAAAGGACGCCACAAGGGAGGAGGCAATTGAGGCGGCGAAATTATCGCATGCACATAGTTTTATTAGGCGTCTGCCACAGGGATATGATACAATCGTAAAGGAAAATGGAGAAAATCTGTCCCAGGGGCAGCGGCAGCTTTTATGTATTGCGCGCGTGATTTTGTGCAGGCCATCGATTCTGATTTTGGATGAGGCTACATCTTCTATTGATACCCGAACAGAAATGCAGATTCAGAGTGCATTCCAAAAACTGATGGAGGGGAGGACTAGTTTTATAGTTGCGCATCGTCTTTCTACGATACAGAATGCCGATATTATTCTGGTGATGAAGGATGGAAAAATTATTGAGCAGGGCAGCCATGAGGAGCTTTTGGCAAGAGAGGGATTTTATACGAATCTTTATATGAGCCAGTTTGCAGCAGAGTAAGCAGGCGTTTGGCTATATTTCAAAGAGAGATGTTTGGCAGCAAAATAAGCGCATTATAGAAATACAAAGGGAGGGATTAAAAATGAGTAAAAAGTTATTGGCACTTGATTTGGATGGGACGCTGACCAACAGTAAAAAGGAGGTTACGCCCCGCACGAGGAAAGTCTTGACGGAAATGATGAAACGGGGGCATACCGTGGTGCTTGCATCTGGCAGGCCAACACCAGGCGTACTGCGGGTGGCTGAGAGTATTGATTTGCACAAATATGATGGTTATGTACTGTCTTATAACGGGGGAAAGGTGACAAAATGTAGTACCGGGGAGGTGCTTAATGAACAGTATCTTCCTGAGAAGATCGTGCCGGAAATTTTTCATTTGGCAGATGAACTGGGAATTGGCATGATGACTTACAATGAAAATGGCATTGTTGCCAATATGCATAATGATGAGTTTATGGAATTGGAAGCCTTTATAAACCATATGGATATAGTACATTATCAAAATCCATTGGAGCAGATCACGGCTCCGGTGAATAAATGCCTGGGAACAGCACCAGTGGAAACAGCATTAAAATTCGTTAAAATTTTTGCCGATAAATTTCAAGGATATATAAGCGTCGGGCGTTCGGAGCCATTTTATATTGAGCTGATGCCTCTTGGCATTGACAAGGCAGTATCACTTGGAAGGCTGAGCGCGATGGTAGGGCTTGGCCGGGAAAATGTAATTGCCTGCGGGGATGGGTTTAATGATATTAGTATGGTTGAGTATGCAGGTCTTGGCGTGGCTATGGCGAATGCGCAGGATGAGCTAAAAGAAGTGGCCGACTATGTGACGTATTCTAATGACGAGGATGGCGTGGCATATATAATTGAGAAGTACATACTTGGAAATTAATCCCAAAGTGTCTCTGTGTGTTTTTAGTTCTTGCATAACATGTAGGATTATTGTATACTTTTATGTGGCTATCTAAAATTGCAAAAGTATTGAAATGCGGGATATACATATTAAATAAGAAAGGTACAGATAAGGCATGGAGATAAAAGAATGGCGGTCTCTTGCGATTCAAAGCGTGGCACTGTTTTTTATTGTTTTTAGCTGCTGTGTCTGTTTTGCGGGGCGTATGCAGGAGAACCCAGAAACAACGGTTCTGGCAGAAAGAAGGACTCCGGAGCCATCTGTCTCAAGCCAGGCAGAGCAACAAGAGCAGGAGGAAATACAAGCTGCAGAAAGTGTAACAAAATCAGAAATAGAGAGTATGTCAGATACATATATAAGAATTCCAAAAGAAGGGATTGGGCAGGTATCTGAAGTCTATATACACAATGAATATATGGAATCTAAAATACAGGTGACGTTCCGTGGGATTGCCACAGGGAGTATCACAAAGGATTCGGTGTTACGGATTCATGGATTCCGGGTTAGCAAAGGCAGAGTAGATGAAAAAAAGGATACTCTTTTAAAGAAATTGGTGGTGAATGACCAAAAGAACAGCTTGGTGGACAAAAACACGATTCAAATTGATATGGTGACGGAAAAGCTGTTTGAGCCGACCTTATATGAGGCCGAGGATGCCTACTATATTTCGCTGGTGGAGCCAAAGAAAGCATTTGAGAAGATTGTTGTAATAGATGCGGGGCATGGTGGAATGGATGAGGGGACATCTTCTCAGGACGGACGTCATGTAGAGAAAGATTACACTTTGTTGGTAATAAAAAATCTCCAGAAACTTTTGGAAAAAGAGGATATTAAGGTTTATTATACTCGGATGGAGGATAAAGAGGTATCTAAAAAAGATAGGACAAAGCTTGCCAACCGTTTGCAGGCAGACGTTTTTATCAGTGTCCATTGCAATGCATCTACTGTTGGGGAGCGCACTGCCCACGGTATGGAAACGCTTTATTCTAAGAGGAAAAACGGTAAGAAGGAACTGACAAATAAGCGTCTGGCAGAGATTATGCTGAAAAATATAGGAGAGGAGACAGGTCTTCGCATGCGGGGAACAATCGAGAGAAAAAACCTATATCTGTTGAATCATGCGGAGGTGCCGTCGGTAATCGTAGAAATTGCCTATATGTCAAATAAAAATGATTTGAAATATATTATGAAAGAAAGTGGCCGGCAGAAAATAGCCCAAGGGATTTTTGATGGAGTTATGCAGGCGCTGGAGGAAGAATAAGGCATGGATACTCAGACAAAAAAAATAATCGTTGCTACCGGGAACGAGGGAAAGATGAAGGAGATACGTCAGATTTTGGGGAATGGCGGCATTGTCTTTTCATCCTTAAAAGATGAGAATCTGCAGGATATTCAAATTATAGAGGATGGCAGCACATTTGAAGAAAATGCGATCATTAAGGCAAGGAAAATTAGTGATATTACAGGTCAGATGGTTTTGGCGGATGATTCCGGCCTAGAAGTAGATTACCTAGATAAAGCTCCTGGAATCTATTCTGCGAGATATCTCGGGGAAGATACGCCATATTCTGTTAAAAACCGCCATATTATTGATCTATTGGAGGGAGTGGCGGAAGAAAAAAGAACTGCCCGGTTTGTCTGTGTGATTGCCTGTGCTTTTCCAGATGGGCATACTATTACAACAAGGGGAACTATCGAAGGCAGGATAGGGTATGAAGAAAAAGGAACCAATGGATTCGGCTATGATCCGATTTTTTATGTGCCAGAGTTTGGATGCACAACATCGGAGCTGACGCCAGAGGAAAAAAATAAGGTAAGCCATAGAGGGAAAGCGCTGGTGGCAATGTATGATGAGTTGTTAAAGGAGAAAATACTGTAGAATGGCAAAAAAGATTCTGGTAGTCAGTGATTCTCATGGGAATAACACAAATTTGCGCAAAGCAATTAAAGCCTTTGGGGATAAGGGAAAGCAGCTTGAGATGCTGGTTCATCTTGGAGATATTCAGGGCTCATTGGAAGGGATTGAGCAATTAGTTGACTGCCCGGTAGAGGCGGTTAGTGGAAATTGTGATTTTATTCCTGGCCTTCCAGGGACAAAGATTATATCAATTGGCAAAGAGAAAGCACTAATTACGCATGGGCACCGTTATGGCTGCAAGATGGGCACTGGTACAATGCGGGAGCTGGCAAAAGCAAATGGAGCCGGGATCGTTCTGTTTGGGCATACTCATATGCCGCTGCTGGAGAATTATCAGGACATGAAGATAATGAATCCCGGAAGTATTTCACAGCCAAGGCAGGAAGGGCGTCGCCCGACTTATCTTGTCATTACGATAGAAGAGGATGAACATTTGGAGTTTGCCATTGTTACAATGTAATAGGGAAATGTAATGGAGGTGTGTTTTTTGCAGTTGTCGGATAATGAATTTCAGCATATCGTCGGTTATGTCCGACAAAAATATGGCATTAATTTGAGCCAGAAAAGAACCCTGATTTCCGGGAGGCTTGAAAATTACCTGCTTCGGAACGGATATAAAAGTTATGGCGATTATATTCAAGTTGTAGAGCAGAATCCGGGAGGGAAAGAGGCTGCCAACCTAATTAATGTACTTACAACAAACCATACTTATTTTATGCGGGAATTTATTCATTTTGAGTTTATGCAAAAGAATATTCTCCCGTGGATTTATGAAACGCAGGGCAAACGGAAAAAGGATGTGAGGATTTGGTCAGCAGCTTCCTCTACAGGGGAAGAGCCATATACTATTCAGATGGTACTTCGTGACTTTTTCCAGATGGATGAGGCATGGGATACGCAGATACTGGCAACTGATATTTCTACGGAAGTTTTACAGAAGGCTAAAAGCGGTGTTTATCTGGCTGAACAGATACAGCCTTTGCCAGATAAGTGGAAAAAAAAGTATTTTCAGGAAATTGGTTTTGAACAGTATCAGGTTAAGGAAGAAATAAGGAAAAAAATAGTATTTCGCCCATTTAATCTGATGCAGGATATCCCTTTTAAGGGGATGTTCCAGGTGGTCTTTTTACGAAATGTTATGATATATTTTGAAGAGGAAACCAAAAGGCAGTTGCTTGACCGTATTTATGAACATATGGAACCAGGCGGTTATCTCTTTATTGGCACCACAGAGAGTATTGATAAATCTGCGGTCAGATTTGAATATGTGCAGCCATCGATTTATCAGAAAGTATAATGATGTTATAGGGGGAATGCTATGAAGCAGATTAAAGTTTTAGTAGTGGATGATTCGATGCTGTTCCGCCAGATCATTTCTGTAGGGCTTAACCGGGATCCAGATATTACTGTTGTTGCTACAGCAGGAGACGCATTTCAGGCAAGGGATATGATTTTGAGATTCCAGCCAGATGTTATGACGCTAGATGTGGAAATGCCGAGGATGAATGGAATTGATTTTCTGAGGAAACTGATGCCGCAGTATCCGATACCAACTGTTATGTTGAGCTCTCTAAATGCGTCTGTCTTTGATGCGATGGAGGCAGGTGCGGTAGATTTTGTAAATAAGCCGTCAGATGCAGTGGCAGAAGATTTAGGTACATGGATCAGCCAGGAATTAGTGCCCAAAGTAAAGGTTGCGGCTACCGTAGATGTTGGAAAGCCGCAGAAAAAAACAGAGACAAAAATTGTGCCTTCTGGGAAAAAATATGTGGGGAAGGTGTTAGCGATTGGCGCTTCAACTGGAGGTACAGAAGCAATATTTAATGTAGTAAAGAATTTTAATACAGATATACCAGGAACAGTAATTGTGCAGCATATGCCGCCTGGCTTTACAAAAATGTATGCGGAGCGGCTAGATAAACAGTGTAGGATTTCGGCAAAAGAGGCGGAAAATGGTGATTTGGTTGAACCGGGAAAGATACTTCTCGCGCCGGGAGATAAGCATATGCGTCTGACAAAGACAGGCGGAATTTATAGGGTTGAGGTAAAACCGGGGCAGAAGGTCAGCGGGCATTGTCCTTCTGTGGATGTTCTTTTTGATTCGGTTGCATCTGCCGCTGCAAAAGATGCAGTGGGGGTTATCCTGACTGGAATGGGGTCGGATGGAGCAAAAGGGCTTCTGGCAATGCGCCATGCAGGTGCACAGACCATAGGGCAGGATGAAAAGAGTTGTGTTGTATATGGCATGCCAAAGGTGGCATTTGACATAGGAGCAGTTATCCAGCAGGCATCACTGGAAAATATTGCGAATAAGGTGTACAATGTGTTTAATTCGATGCCATAATAAAATGGAAATATTATTTATGAAGTGGAGGAGATATTATGAGAATCTTAATTGCAGAAGATGATTTTGCCAGCAGGAAGTTTATGCTTAAGTTTTTGTCCAAGTTTGGGGAATGCGATGTTACTGTAGATGGAATGGAAGCAGTAGATGCATACCTCATGGCATTGGAAGCAGAAGCGCCATATGACTTGGTATGCCTGGATATTATGATGCCGAATTTGGATGGATATCAGGCATTAAAGGCGATTCGGGATATTGAAGAGGATCGGAAGCTTCCAGAGGAGCAGCAGGCGAAAATCATTATGACAACAGCATTAAATGAAGGGGCAAATGTAAACAAGGCATTTGACTTAGGTTGTGTTGCCTATGCTGGAAAGCCAATTGAGCAGTCTAAATTTGAGAATGTACTGCGTAAGCTAGGGCTCATTTCTTAAAAATAGCGAAAGAATGTAACTTTAAAATCCTGAATTAGAATGTAGTGTACAGCTACTAATTTGATAAATTACCGGAAGGGAGGTCATTATGGGAGATGATATGATTACGGAAGGCATGCTAGACATGTTTATCTTTGAGACAGAGCAGGGTTTGGAAAATTTGGAGAATATCTGCCTAGACAGCAAAGATGTAGGGGAGTTTGATGATGATCATGTCAATGAAATCTTTCGTATAATGCATACAATTAAAGGGGCATCTGCTGTAATGATGTATCAGAACATTGCTACATTGTCCCATAAGCTGGAGGATGTATTTTATTACATACGCGAAAGCCAGCCGGAAAATATTCCACATGCAGAGCTTTTAGATTATATCTTTGAGGTGTCCGATTTTATCGGAGGCGAGTTGGAAAAAATCAAAGAGGGAAATGAGTCAGATGGCAATGCGGATACACTGATTGAGCAGCTCGATGTTTATCTAAAGAAAATCAAAGGGGATTCTGACGGTGCGCCAAATAAGGGGGCGGCTGAAGAGGCTCCAGTGTCTGCACCTGCAGAAAAACCACATTTTTATATTGCACCGGTTGCTTCAGAGGCAAGCCATTTTTATACAATATTTATTACATATGGCAAAGAAACAGAGATGGCAAATATTAAGGCATATATTTCTGTAAACGCTTTAAAGCAAATTGCGGAGGATATTTTATTTACCCCACCGGATATTATTACAAATCCAGAAAGTGCAAATGCTGTGCTTGAGTTTGGATTTAAGATTGCATTGCAGACAACAGAAGAAGCGGACAGGATTATGGAGCTTGTCAGCGGTAGCTCTGGCATCGAGCATATAGAGATTAACGAGTGTACTAGCGACGAGTTTATCGCATTCTGTGCGGAGGCGGAAGCACCAATTTCGAGTGCAGGGGAAGTTTTGATGGCACCGATTCAGCAGCCTACGATTCTTGTGGAATCACAAAAGCCGAAGGCAAATGCTGCGGAGGAGGAAGCTGCTGATAAAGAAGAAAATAAAGAAGCTGCTCCGGCAAAGAAAGCTCCGGCAAAGAAAAAGGCTGTAGCAAAGAAGAATGAGACACAGAGCTTCATTAGTGTCAACATTAAAAAGATGGATTTGTTAATGGATTTAATTGGGGAGCTTGTTATTGCGCAGGCGGTAGTGCTGCAGAATCCAGATTTGAAGGTTCCAGGGCTTGAGCTTACGAACTTTAATAAATCTGCTGTACAGCTTTCTAAGATTACCTCAGAGCTGCAGGACGCTATCATGGCGATGCGGATGATGCCTCTGAAAAATACATTCCAGAAGATGAACCGTATTGTGTATGATACATCGAAAAAGCTCGGCAAGGATATTGAGCTTGAGGTAATCGGTGAGGACACTGAGGTAGATAAGAATATTATTGAACATATTTCCGATCCATTAATGCACTTAATCCGTAATTCTGTTGACCACGGTATTGAGAGCAATGAGAAGCGCAAAGAAGTAGGAAAGACGGAAAAGGGTAAGATTGTCCTGGAGGCAAAGAATGAGGGCGGCCAGGTTTGGATAAGTGTTTCTGACAATGGAAAGGGCTTAAAGAGGGATGAGATTTTGGCAAAAGCCAGGACAAATGGCATGCTTGATAACCGTCCAGAAAAGGAATATTCCGATAAAGAAGTATACAACTTTATTACACTTCCAGGATTTTCGACAAAGAAGCAGGTTACAGAGTATTCTGGCCGAGGCGTTGGTATGGATGTTGTTGTGAAAAATATTTCGGGTGTTGGCGGTGTCCTCGATATTGAGAGTGAGGAAGGCCAGGGCTCTACCATGACTATGAAGATTCCGTTGACGCTGGCAATTATTGATGGAATTATATTCTCTGTGGCTGGCACAAATTTTGTAACGCCTACAAATGCAGTTACTGATTTTAACCGTGTAACGGCTGACCAGTTGATTGTTGAGCCGGACGGGGAAGAGTATATTATGATACGTGGTGTATGCTATCCTCTAATCCGTCTGAACCGGTTCTATAAGATAGAAAATGGCAAGGAAAATATTGAGGAAGGAATTGTTATTATTCTGAACCATGAAGACAGGAAGATTGCTATCTTTGCTGATGAACTGGGAGGCGAACAGGAGATTGTTGTAAAACCGATGCCAAGTTATATTAAGCAGGTTAAAGGAATTTCAGGATGTACCCAGTTAGGGGATGGCAGTATTAGCCTGATTCTGGATACTGGTGGATTAATTTAGTTAATACAAGGCAAAAAAGGAGGTTCATTATGGAAGATGATGTACTTGATGCGCAGGCCAGGGAGCAAGAAGTGCCTAAAAAACAGTTTATGACTTTTCGCTGCTGTAATGAGATTTATGGCATTTCATTAAAAAATGTAAATGAGATAATCGGTCTAACGCAGTATACCAGCATACCAGAGACGGAAGATTATATTAAGGGCTTGATTAATCTTCGTGGTAAGGTGATTCCGGTAATTGATGTCCGTATTCGGTTTGGGAAGGAACCATTGGAATATAATGACCGTACCAGTGTCATTGTTATTCAGGTGAGAGAGACTATTATTGGGTTGATTGTAGATGGCATTGAAGGGGTTGCTGATATCCGGGAGGATGAGATTCTGCCACCGCCAAGTGTTAATAATATGAAAATTCAGTCTCAAAAATATGTCTATGGAATCGGAAAGGTTAATTCAGAAGTAAGGCTGCTTCTGGACCCAGATAAGTTGATTCATGACACAGAGGAAGAAGAGTTTGATGAGCAGGAAGAAGAATAAATTTAAAGTAAAGGAGGCTGGGTGATTGATATGAAAAGAAATATAGGGATTGTTTGGAAGCTTTATCTGACATTTGGCATCATGGGTATCGGTATTCTGACATTCTTAATATTTACTAGATTTTCTAGTAAGGATGTCTTTAACAGGTATGAAACAGTTATTGAAAAATATGATGCAGCTGGTGCAAATCTTGCCAAAGTGGAAGCTTGCTATTTAAGGATTGCTTCTATGGCGGCAAATCTGGTTAAGAGTGATAATGTGTCTAGTTCAGATGTTGATACAGGCATCAAGGATATTAGTGAGATTACGGAAGAAATAGACGGTTACATGGAATATGTAGATAAGGTTATCACAAAGGGAGATTTAAAAAATAAACTTGATGACCTGGAAAAAATGGTTGAAGGCGCATTAGAGAGTGGCAATAATATGATAGGGCTTGCCAAAGCAGGAAAGTTGGAAGAGGCAAGGGCATTGTGTGATGCAGAATTTATGTCATATGCCAACCAGATTGATGAAAAAGTAAAAGAGATGGGGGAAGAGTGTCTGGATATAGCACATTCTGAAGCTAACAGTGCACATGATGCGCGTGTGAGAAATGAAATTATCTCTATTGTATTTATTTTAGTGATTTTGTTGTTCCAGGCTTTTTCATCTGTTTCAAGTATCAGAGATATGCGCATCCCATTAGGTTATGTTATGGATGCAGTGAGAAAACTTGCTAAAGGTGATGTCAATGTTTCGATTAAAAAGCGCAAGGATGATGAATTTGGTGAACTGACAGATGCGATTAATACATTGGCAGCAAAGCAGCAAAGGGCAGTTGGCATTGCCAAGAAAGTTTCGGAAGGTGACCTGACTATGATTGTCCATCCAGAAGCGCCTGAGGATGAGCTTGGAAATGCGCTTAAGCTTTTGGTGGATGAAAATAATACTAATATGACAGGGATTCACGAGGCGTCTGTCCAGGTAGGTGACGGTTCTAAACAGGTAGCAGCGGCAAGCCAGACACTTGCACAGGGTTCTACAGAGCAGGCTAGCGCAATTGAGCAGGTTACGGCATCTATTGATGACATTACTGAAAAGACGAAGCGCAACGCAGAGGATGCAACAAAGGCAGATAGGTTGGTGCGTGAGACAAAGGAAAATGCGGAGGCAGGAAATCAGGAAATGGCACAGATGGTAAATGCCATGAAAGATATCAATGAGTCTTCCGAGAATATATATAAGATTATTAAGACAATTGATGATATTGCATTCCAGACGAATATTCTTGCATTGAATGCGGCAGTTGAGGCAGCCCGTGCAGGCGAGCATGGCAAGGGCTTTGCCGTTGTTGCAGAAGAAGTAAGGAGCCTGGCAGCAAAGAGTGCAGAGGCAGCCAGTGAGACGGCTGAAATGATTGAAGATTCCATTCAGAAGGTGCAGAATGGTTCTGCATTGGCAGAAAGGACTGCAAAGATGCTGGATCAAATTGTGTCAGCAGTAGATTCTATTGTTACTTTAATCCAAGATATTGCGGGTGCTTCAAATGAGCAGGCTTCTGTTCTGACCCAGATTGAGCAGGCAGTAAACCAGGTATCGCAGGTGATTCAGCAGAATTCGGCTACCAGCGAGGAATGTGCGGCTGCCAGTGAGGAGTTATCAAACCAGGCGAGAAATCTGGAGCAGTTAATAGGAAAATACAGCCTGCGTGGTACATCAGGCGGTGGATTTAGCAGGAGTAGTGCATCAGCGGATTCGTTTAGGCCGTCAATAGGCTATAGCAGCCAGCAGGCACCAGAGAGCAATAATACATTCCGTACGGATTCATTTACTGCAAGCAATGCAATCCCGGATGCATCTGATTTTGCGGGCATGAGCGATACAGCACAGAATGAGCAGATTATTTCACTGGAAGATGATGTATACAGCAAATATTAAAAGATTTTTGGCTTTATAGTGGGAATGCGTAAGCATTCCCTTTTTTGACTTATCGAAAAGTTCTCGTTATACTCTAGAAGTATGTGCATAGATATGTTATGATGACTTTCAGAAACCGCAGAAGTTATAGATTGGAGTATATAATGTTTTCAGAAAATGAATTGAACACGATTGTTAAGAAGATTACAGAGAATTATAAAAAAGAAGAGTTATTTTATGTGAAACCAGGACACCAGATGCCAAATCGTGATACCGTGATTCATATTATCTTAGGAATGCGCCAGATTATGTTTCCTGGATATTTTGACGAGGAAAGGCTTAGCAGGACGCTTCCTGGTTTTTTCCTGGGGCATAGTATTTTAAAGTTGTATGATACACTTCTTGCGCAGATTAGAGCGGCGTTGACTCAGTTTGAGAAGGAAAATGAGGATGTGTCTGAGGCAGACACTGCAGGGAGGGCTGATGAAATTTGTTCTTCCTTTTTTACATCACTGCCGCATGTACAGCAGCTTTTAATGAAGGATGTGCAGGCGGCTTTTGACGGTGACCCGGCGGCGCGCTCCAAGGAGGAAATCATTTTTTGCTATCCGGGGCTGTTTGCTGTATTTGTATACCGCATTGCGCACGAGTTATACCGCTTGAAAGTTCCGTTTATTCCAAGGATTATGACAGAGTATGCCCATGGCCACACAGGAATTGATATTAATCCTGGCGCAAAGATTGGAGAATATTTCTTTATCGACCACGGCACTGGTGTTGTAATTGGTGAGACAACAGTAATTGGAAATAACGTAAAGGTATACCAGGGGGTTACGCTTGGTGCGCTTTCCACAAGGAGCGGCCAGCTCTTGCGTGATGTTAAGCGTCATCCAACAATAGAGGATGATGTGACAATTTATTCAAATGCAACGATACTGGGCGGTGAGACAGTGATTGGAAAAGGGACAGTAATTGGAGGTAACTGCTTTATTACAGAACCTGTTCCAGAAGGGTCCAGAGTTAGCGCAAAAAAGCAGGATTTAAGCATTACAGAAAAAAGAGGAAAAGAAGGAGAATTATTTGACTCATTTGATTACAGTTTACTATAATGGGATTGCCCTTTTGGGACTTTTATTCTCTGGTATAGTCTTTATAATTATATTATAACATAGAAAAGGTGGAGCGCTCGTTCCGCCTTTTCTATGTTATAGGAAGTTATGTCGAATGTAGTAGTGCGCTTTTCTATGTCATAGGGAATTGCGTCAAACATAATGGTGTACCAACAATAATCGCAAACAACTAAAGTTCTTTTGGCGCTTTTTGCTAGGGAACAAGCGAAGTCTGTGCCCTTTTTAACGATGTTCTTATCATGTATTATTGAATTCCACCCTCTGATTTGAAGGTTGCAATATCTCATGGGATTTGGTTAATATTTACAATATTTCTGGTAAATAAAACTAAAATATATCAATATTTACGTATTAATCTTAAAATTTTTAATGAGAAACGAAAAATATTCTATGTTTTCTTCCTGAAAGATAGACTATACTGTCAATATCAACAAGAGGCACGCAGGAAGCGTGCAATCGGAAGGGAGAAGAATTATGAAGAAAAAAATACTTTCATTGACAATGGCACTAGTACTTGGACTTTCACTTACTGCTTGTGGAGATACATCGGATGAACCATCATCTGGTGGTGATCCATCAGCAAAAAAGGAATCATCACAGGTGGCAAATAAGGATAAACCGTTAGTATGGTTTAACCGCCAGCCATCCAACAGCTCAACCGGAGAGCTTGACATGACAGCATTGAATTACAACAAGGATACCTATTATGTAGGTTTTGATGCAAATCAGGGTGCTGAACTGCAGGGCACGATGGTTAAAAATTATATTGAGAAAAATATTGACAAAATTGACCGCGATGGAGACGGGGTAATCGGTTATGTACTTGCTATTGGTGATATCGGGCATAACGATTCCATTGCACGTACAAGAGGTGTCCGCAAAGCACTTGGAACAGGTGTTGAGAAGGATGGAGACATCAACAGCGATCCAATCGGTACCAATGTAGATGGCAAAGCATCCGCAGTACAAGATGGGACACTGGAAGTTGGTGGGAAGAAATATGTAGTCCGTGAACTTGCCTCTCAGGAAATGAAGAATTCTGCCGGTGCAACTTGGGACGCAGCTACAGCAGGAAATGCAATTGGTACATGGTCATCTTCTTTCGGCAAGCAGATTGACGTAGTAGTATCCAATAATGACGGAATGGGAATGTCAATGTTTAACGCTTGGTCAAAAGACCAGAAGGTTCCAACATTTGGCTATGACGCAAATAATGATGCAGTAGCTGCAATCGCAGAAGGATATGGCGGAACAATCAGCCAGCATGCAGACGTACAGGCGTATCTGACGCTCCGCGTTCTGCGCAATGCCCTTGATGGTGTAGATATTGATACAGGCATCGGGACAGCGGATGAAGCAGGCAATGTTTTAACAGATGAGGTGTACACGTATAAAGAAGACGAGCGTTCCTATTATGCGTTGAATGTTGCAGTAACTGCAGATAATTATAAGGACTTTACAGACTCTACGAAGGTTTATGAGCCAGTATCCTCCCAGTTAGATAAGAGTTCTCATGCTTCTAAGAAAGTATGGCTCAATATCTACAATGCGTCCGATAATTTCTTGAGCTCAACATATCAGCCGCTTCTCCAGAATTACGATGATTTGCTTAATCTGGAGGTAGATTACATCGGTGGTGACGGACAGACAGAGTCCAATATCACAAACCGCCTTGGAAACCCAGGACAGTATGACGCTTTTGCCATTAACATGGTTAAGACAGATAATGCGGCTTCCTATACGGCTTTACTCAATCAGTGATTTCTCTGAAATCAAAATGGAAAACTGCTCGTAATACAGCGGTACACCAATAAGAAATGCAAAGGGCGTTTGCCCTACGCATTCTCCCAGGGGAACGCGCCGACGTTCCCCTTTTTGAACTTATAGGAAAATGTTGGTTGGGAAATAGCTTATAATATAGATACAGGGGTGAAAACTATGGAAGATAAGAAAAATGATATTGTCTTATCGATACGGGGCATGAGCAAATCCTTTGGCCGGAACCGGGTTTTGGATCGGATCAACCTGGATGTGAAGGCAGGGACGGTAATGGGGCTGATGGGCGAAAATGGTGCTGGTAAATCGACAATGATGAAGTGTCTTTTCGGTACGTATCAGAAGGACGAAGGTAAAATTTTGCTTGACGGCAAAGAAGTAAGCTTTTCTGGACCAAAGGATGCCCTGGAAAACGGCATTGCAATGGTTCATCAGGAATTGAACCAGTGTCTGGAAAGGAATGTGATTGATAATCTGTTTCTTGGGCGCTATCCGGTGAATTCTATGGGGGTAGTAGATGAGGGCAGAATGAAAAAAGAAGCCTCCGAGCTTTTCCGTAAGCTTGGAATGACCGTGAATTTAACCCAGCCTATGCGGAATATGTCTGTATCACAGAGACAGATGTGTGAAATCGCCAAGGCAATCTCCTATCACTCAAAGGTTATTGTTTTGGATGAGCCAACCTCATCTTTGACTGTGCAGGAGGTTGGGAAACTGTTTGAAATGATGAGAATGCTAAAGGAGCAGGGGATTGCTTTAATTTACATTTCTCATAAAATGGATGAAATATTCGATATATGTGACGAAGTATCTGTTCTCCGAGATGGAAATCTGGTTATGACAAAGAGCAGCAAAGATACCAATATGAATGAGCTGATTGCAGCGATGGTTGGGCGTTCTCTGGAAAATCGTTTTCCGCCGGTTGATAATACGCCGAAAGATGTTGTGTTATCTGTCCAGCATTTATCCACTAAATTTGAACCAAACTTGCAGGATATTACCTTTGATGTGAGGGAGGGAGAAATTTTTGGATTATATGGGCTGGTTGGTGCCGGGCGTACAGAACTTTTAGAAACAATATTTGGAGTACGGACAAGGGCGGCAGGGCGTGTCTATTTTAACAACCGCCTTATGAACTTTAGCAGTGCAAAAAATGCGATGGATCATGGGTTTGCAATGATCACAGAGGAGCGGAAGGCAAATGGCCTCTTTATAAAAGGGGATCTTACTTTTAATACTACGATTGCAAACTTAAATCAATATAAGTCAGGAATAGCACTGTCCGACTCAAAAATGACGAAGGCAACGGCAAAAGAGATAAAAATCATGCATACAAAATGCCTAGGACCGGAAGATATGATTTCAAGCCTATCAGGTGGTAATCAGCAGAAAGTCATTATGGGCAAGTGGTTGGAGCGCAGCCCACAGGTGTTTATGATGGATGAACCTACCAGGGGAATTGATGTTGGCGCAAAGTATGAGATTTATGAGCTGATTATTAATATGGCGAAACGGGGCAAGACCATTATTGTTGTTTCCTCCGAAATGCCGGAAATCCTGGGGATTACAAACCGCATCGGGGTTATGTCAAATGGGCGTCTTTCTGGTATTGTCAATACAAAGGAGACGAATCAGGAAGAGCTATTAAGACTCAGTGCAAAATACCTATAATGAGGGAGATGAATGGATATGGCGAATGAAAATAGTAAGATTCTTACAGAAGAACAAGAAATGCGTCTGCGTCAGCCGATTGATGACTATGTTGGAAAAATTCAGGCTGAGATTGACCGCCTTAGGGAGGAAGGGACAGACAGGGTTCTCGCTCTGCAAGACCATATGGATGGATTAAAAAGAGACCGTGTCCTTACAAGAGAAGAGAAAGAGGCGGCAATTGCGGAAGACAGGGCGCAGTTGGAAAAAGCGAAGGGTATAGAAATAAAAAACAAAGATGCAATCTCAAAGTTAATCTCTGACGCGGAGGATTACATAAAAACACATTTTGACCGGGATTATTACCAGATGGTCCAGATAAGCTGTGTTTTGGAAAAGACAGCCGCAATAGAGAGATACCGCAAAAATATTGAAACGCTGAAGCAGGAACATCAAGCTGCACTTTCAAAGATTTCTGACAATCAGGAAATAAAAGATGAAAAATATGTATACAAGAATCGCCTGTTTGATGCAAAAATGAAATTGGAAAAAGAACTTCAGCAGATTAAGGACAGAAGGCATGCAGCATACACTTATAAATATCATCTGCTAGACTTGCTCCGCATGTCAAAGTTTACATTTTTGGAAACAAGAGCGCAAAAGTGGGAAAATTATAAATATACATTTAACCGCAGGGCATTTTTCCTGCAAAATGGTTTATATATTGCGATTATATTGATCTTTATCATGCTGTGCATCATTACTCCAATGGTGAAAAATGCGCCGCTTCTTACTTATAACAATGTATTAAACATTTTGCAGCAGGCGTCACCGCGAATGTTCCTTGCACTTGGCGTGGCAGGTTTGATTCTTCTTACTGGTACAGACCTTTCCATTGGGCGTATGGTCGGTATGGGAATGACTACAGCGACAATTATTATGCACCAGGGAAGAAACACTGGCTCTGTCTTTGGGCATGTATTTGACTTTACTAATATGCCGATTCCTGTCAGGGTGGTTTTAGCATTAATAGTATGTATTCTTCTTTGCACACTTTTTACGGCGATTGCCGGCTTCTTTACTGCAAAGTTTAAGATGCATCCGTTTATTTCTACTATGGCAAATATGTTGGTGATATTTGGTTTGGTAACATACGCAACAAAGGGCGTTTCCTTTGGTGCGATAGAACCAGTGATTCCGGGAATGATCATTCCAAAGGTTAACGGTTTTCCGACAATCATCTTGTGGGCAGCAGCAGCTGTTGTAATAGTATGGTTTATATGGAATAAAACAACATTTGGTAAAAATCTATATGCTGTCGGCGGAAATCCTGAGGCAGCAGCTGTATCTGGAATTTCTGTATTCCGAGTTACAGTAGGTGCATTTATTATGGCAGGTATTTTGTATGGGTTTGGCTCATGGCTTGAGTGTGCTAGAATGGTAGGTTCCGGTTCCGCAGCTTATGGGCAAGGCTGGGAGATGGATGCAATTGCTGCCTGTGTAGTTGGAGGAGTATCTTTTACAGGTGGTATCGGTAAGATTTCCGGTGTTGTAGTTGGTGTATTTATTTTCACTGCGCTGACTTACTCCTTGACCATCCTGGGCATTGATACAAACCTTCAGTTTGTATTCTCAGGAATTATCATTCTTGTAGCAGTTACACTTGATTGCTTAAAGTATGTCCAGAAAAAATAGTGATTTATAGAATGGGAAGAGCCAGATTAAGTTCTGGCTCTTTTTCGGGTATCAGGCATCGTAGAGCACAATTGGCAAAATATCTGCGTCTTCAATAACATCAGATTATTCCCTACTAAAAATGAGGAAAGTCAAATAGTACAAAGATTTACATTTGTCTGTGCGTTTGCTATAATAGTGCAAAGTAGTACAATATTGTGCGGAGACAGGGTACCCCTTGCGGTTTTGGGTAGAAAAAGGAACCTTAGTAATAGGAGATTGGAAATGGATAAATATACAGTGCTTCTTGTAGATGATGAAGAGGAAGTCATTCATGTAATTATGAAAAAAATCAATTGGGAAGGGCTTGGTTTTTCTGTGGTTGGGTATGCGAACAATGGGGTCAGGGCGTTTGAGATGGTGGAGGAGCTTCAGCCAGACGTTGTTATGACGGATATTAAAATGCCTTTTATGGATGGTATGGAGCTGGCACATTGTATTAAGACAGATTATCCGACAACGAAGATTTTATTTTTTACGGGGTTTGACGAGTTTGAATATGCAAAAGGGGCTGTCCACTTGGAAGTGGAAGAATATATATTAAAGCCAATTAATTCAGTAGAGTTAACAAATGTATTTACACAGCTTAAAATTAAATTGGACCAGGAAATCAGTGAGAAACGGAATGTACAAATTCTGCAAAAATATTATATGGAGTCGCTGCCGCTTTTGCAGGCAAATTTTTATACCTCTTTGGTTGAGGGGAGGATTCGGGAGGATGAAATTCCCAAATATCTTTTAGACTATCAGCTCTCTTTTCCTGGGCCATATTTTTGTTGCCTTGTTATTCACACATCGTCCAGCCAAATACCAAAAGATATGAATCCGCTTCTCTTAGCAACGTCTGTGCATAGGCAGGCAAAGGAGCGTCTGGCGGAAAAATGGCAGGCAAAGTGCTTCTCTTATCTCGGCAATACGATTTTGATTCCGCAGCTAAAGGAGGAGGGTGAAGTTTGGGAACTGACAGATGAATGCGACAGATTTTGTAAATATGCCCGCGGTATTATTGGTGCAGTTGTTACAGTTGGGATTGGACAAGTCTGTGAGAATATCCTTGCCCTGGCCCAATCTTACAGCAGTGCAAGGGAAGCTGTATCCTATCGTGTAATTTATGGCGCTTCCAGGGCAATCAATATGAAAGAGGCAGTGCCGCAGGGGGCAGGGAAGTCCGGCCCGGCAAATGATGTAGATTTATCTGGTTTGTTAAAAATGGTCCGCTTAGCTTCTGCAGAGGATGTGGCGCAGGCGGCAGACAAGTATCTGAATCATACATTTTTTCCCAACAAGTCATTGCAGCAGCATCATATTGATATGATGGAATTAGTTAGTACACTATATCGGTTTGCATCAAATAATGATATTGAGGCGGATGATCTTTCAGGCGATATCCGGGAACTATATAGCCGCCTTCTTGACTTGGAGCCATCTGCAATGCGGCAATGGCTGGTTGATACAAGCCTTTCGTTCCGTGAGCAATTGATCCATGCAAGAAATAAGTCTACGAAGTCATTTGTAACCAGGGCTGAGGAGTATGTGCATCATCATTATGCTGATGAAGAACTTTCACTGGATAGTGTCTGCGAATTTCTGGGGGTATCAAATTCTTACTTTTCTAGCATTTTTAAAAAGGAAACGGGAAATTCTTTTATTAGTTATTTAACAGATTTCCGTTTGGACAGGGCATCTCGTATGCTGGTAGAGACAAATGAAAAAAGCTATATTATAGCAAAAAATGTAGGTTATACAGACCCAAATTATTTTAGCTATGTCTTTAAAAAGCGGTTTGGTGTATCTCCTTCCAAATATAGAAAGGAGCATGAGGAAAGTGAGAACTAGGTACTGGGGGAATAAGCAGGGTCTAAAGCCGAGAGGCATGCAGTCTACTATAATGATTGCCTTTTCTGCAATCTCAATATCCATTATGCTAATTCTGGGGATTGTAATGTATATTAAGTTCTCCTCTTTATCCAGACAAGAGGTGATACAGAATACTCAGAAATTGATGGAGCAGACAAGGGAGAATCTGGAGGATTATCTGGTTAGTATGCGTCAGATATCGGATGCGGTCTATTATAATGTTATTAAAGAAAATGATTTTTCAAATCAAAATAATGATATACAACGAGGAATGAATCTTTTGTATGAAGCAAATAGAAATAACTTGCGCAGTATCGCCATTTACAATAATTATGGGGGACTGATGGCGGCAGAACCGGTTGCCGTACAGAAGGAGGACCCAGATGTTACCAGACAGGACTGGTATCGGAAGGCGATGGGTGAAATGGAAAATATGCATTTCTCTACACCGCATATTCAAAATCTATTTGATGATGCTGCCCGTCGGTATTATTGGGTAATCTCATTGAGCCGTGTTGTTGAGCTAACTGATAAGGGCGGTTCCGTATCTGGAGTTTTACTGGTTGATATGGACTTTTCCAGTATATCACGGATGATGAAGCAGATTAACGCTTCAAATAATGGACAATATTATTATCTGTGTGACAGCAATGGACAGGTGATATACCATATGCGGCAGCTACAGATCAGTAAAGGGATTTCCAGTGAAAATAATGCGGCAATTGCGAATTATAAGACAGGTGTCTATGATGAATATTTTAAAGGAGAGCACCGCAAACTGGTTGTAAAGACAATCAGTTATACAGGATGGAAGCTGGTGGGTGTTATCCCATATTCGGCATTTACCCACGATACATTGAATATCCGATATTTTATTTTGATGCTTATGCTTTTGATGGCAATGATGTTAGCAGTGGTGAACCGCATTGTATCGGACAGGATTTCCAGCCCGATTTTAAAACTAAATGATTCGGTTGTAGAATATGAGGCAGGAGAAAAACCAGAAATTTATATTGGGGGCTCTGAGGAAATCAGACATCTTGGGCTCTCGATCCAACGTTCCTATGAGCAGATTGAGTCATTGATGCGGGAAATTGTGATGGAACAGAATGAGAGAAGGAAAAGTGAGCTGGATGCACTGCAGAGCCAGATTAATCCTCATTTTTTATATAATGCGTTGGACTCGATTACCTGGATGATCGAGGGAGAGAGGAACGATGATGCTGTTTTTATGATTTCGGAATTGGCAAAACTGTTTCGAATCAGCTTGTCAAAAGGGCGCACGATTATTAGCGTTAAAGATGAGCTGCAGCATGCGCAGAGTTATATGAATATTCAAAAGATACGTTATAAAAATAGTTTTTCAGTTGAATTTGATATTGATCCAGAGGTTGCTTCTTATTGCAGTGTTAAGTTAATTTTGCAGCCAATCTTAGAGAATGCAATTAATTATGGGGTCAGCAGCATGGACGATTGTGGGGAGATTAAAGTCATCGGGAAAAGAGAGGATGAGATTATTATTCTTTCAGTGGAAGATAATGGAATTGGAATACCAGAAGACGAAGTGGATTTGATACTGACAGACAGCAGCCGGGTTCATAAACGTGGTTCAGGTGTCGGGCTTGTGAATGTCAATAATCGGATTCAGATTTTATTTGGAAAGGAATACGGTATTGTAATTGAAAGTGAGCCGGATGAGGGAACGACGGTTTCTATTCGTATCCCTGCAGTGCCATATACTGAAGAGAATAGGCAGATTCTGGAAAAGGGGCATAGTTTGTCTGGGAAAAAATTATTAGCAGGAAAATATGGGATAAATAGTGATGAAAAATAATAGAAAGATATTTATATTAACGGAAGTAGTGCTGGCTGCTATGGTGGTGGTGTTAGCAGGTGTTATGTTTGTGGAGCAGACAAAAAGCAACCGCCGCAAAGTTTCTGTGATTGTACAGAATTCGGATGACAGCCAATGGTCTGCATTTCGGTATGGATTGAAAATGGCTGCGGAGGATCAGGGTGTTGAGGTATTTGTTGCCAGCACAGGAGAAAAAATGACTCTGGAGGAAGAAATCAGTGCCATCAAATACGAAGTGGATAACGGAGCTGATGCTGTGATTGTGCAGCCGATTCCGGGCAATGATGCTGCCCTTTTGAAGCAGCTAAAAAAGATTCAGAAGAGTGTGCCAGTTATGTTAATTGGGGATACAGTGTCAGAGGACGGCGGGGAATCTGAGTTTCCCATCACGACGGAGGATAATTATGCCATCGGCAAAGCATTGGCAGAAGAGGTGTTGAAAGATTATTACCAGAATTTAGATGACAAGATATTGGGAATTGTATCGGAAGCAGCAGACTCTGAGACAGTGGCAGACAGGATAAAGGGATTTCAAGACGGGATAAAAGATACTGGCGCAGAAGTTCGTTGGTCTGTTTCCGGTTTATTCGGGGAGGCCGAAGAGAATTCTTTGAGAAACCAACCGAAGGTTGATATCGTGATTGCACTGGACAATAAAAGCCTTAAGACAGCAGCAGAATACTCAGCGGCCAATAATCTTCATGGCGCATTAGTGTTTGGAATTGGAAGTTCTACCGAGGTAATTTATTATCTGGATACAGGTGTTGTCGAATGTCTTGTAGTTCCAGATGAATTTAATGTTGGATACCAGAGTTTGACAGAGGCAGCGGAAAATATGAGGCATTTTTTTCGTAAAATGGAGAACCATACATTATCTTACACAGTAGTTCACAAGGAAGAGTTGTTTTCAAAAGAAAATCAGGAAATTATTTTTACAATGAGCCAGTAGCTTTGTGGTATAAATACAGAGGGGGCGGAAGGATGAAAAAAAGAATAATGAAAAATATGTGGATGGCAGGGTTGCTTTTCTGTATGTGTACGCAGCTTTTTTGTTCCTGCGGGAGATATCGGCCGGCTGCAAAAGACAAAGTTTATGCAGGTGTGATCTGTTATAATCAAAACGATACTTTTTTGGGCCAGATGATTGAATGTATCAGGAAACAGTTTGAGCGGTTGGAAAATGATGCGTTGGATATTACAATGACTATACGGGATTCAGCCGGTTCACAGCGGACACAGGATGACCAGGTTAAGGAATTGATTGATGCGGGCTGTAATGTGCTTTGTGTAAATTTGGTAGACCGGACGGACCCGTCAGAAATAATAGACCTTGCAAGGGAAAATAATGTGCCGATTATTTTTTTCAACAGGGAACCAGTTGCAGAAGACATGATGCAGTGGGACGGACTGTATTACGTTGGGGCAGATGCAAAGCAGTCTGGGATCATGCAGGGGGAGATGGCTGTAGACCTTATAAAATCCAACAATAGGATTGACCGGAATAAGGATGGGAAAATCCAATATGTGGTACTGGAGGGAGAGCCTGGCCATCAAGATGCTATTATTCGGACAGAAAATGCGGTGGATACTCTAAAAGATAATAAGATCAAACTTGAAAAGCTCAGTTATGGAATTGCAAATTGGAACCGTGCGCAGGCCCAGAGCCGGATGCTGCAGATGATCGGCCAGCATCAGAATAAAATTGAACTTGTTCTGGCAAACAATGATGACATGGCATTGGGTGCGATGGATGCTTATAGTAAGCTGAACATTACACGAGAAAATTTACCAGTATTTTTTGGTATTGATGGGACGGACGTCGGACTGGAGGCAGTGTTGGAGAAAGAGCTGTCTGGAACAGTGTATAACGATAAGGAGGGACAGGCGGCGGCAATTGCAAAGTTAGCTG
Organism: uncultured Lachnospiraceae bacterium; assembly: GCA_910585905.1. Classification (GTDB taxonomy): domain Bacteria; phylum Bacillota; class Clostridia; order Lachnospirales; family Lachnospiraceae; genus Butyribacter. The sequence continues at coordinate 11,408 of CAJUID010000025.1, read as the reverse complement.
TCGCGATAGTGTCCAAAAAGGGGATGGAGGATATAACCTTTAAAAATGGCAAATACATCTATCTGCCTTACTCAAAGGTTACTATTGACAATGTCAGTGCGTACCTTGGTGAATACAAGAAGAATAAAAAGTAAAAGGGTATGGTTCAACAGCGAATGGTTCTTTTAGAGAAGCTAAGTCATACCCCAAGTGGCGGGTTATGTGACTTGACAAATAGGGAGCAGGGGATTACAATAGTTCTAAAGTGAACAGTTTCATAATATACTATTTAGTATGGGAAGGGTGTGACCTGATTGGATGACAAGGTGGAACTGCTTTTAAATGGGCATCAGTATAGGAGGTTTCAGGAAGCGTATTTTAGTGCTGTTTTTGAGGAGTATGAGTTAAACCTTGCTGACATACGTGTGCTGTTATTTTTATATGAGCATAAGAGTTGTGATACGGCAAGGGACATTGTAGAGAATCATTATCTTGCAAAGTCTTATGTGTCTAAGTCTGTAGAGAAGTTGATTGAACATGGCTTTTTAGAGAGAAAGCATTTGCAGGAAGACAGGAGGTATGTTCATCTTCTGGTCAGAGAGGAAGCAATTCCGGTCATTGAAGAAGTGCGGCAGCAGAAGCAGAAAATGTTAGAGAGGCTGTTTCAAGGAATTAGCCCAGAGCATATTGCAGTATTGCAGGAAATTGCAGGAAAGATCAGCAGTAATATCACAGATATTAGCCGTTGATGCAATATTCTGTTAGCAGGATATCAGAAATGACTTTTTAGAAACGAGATACAATGGACAGAAAGGGGTATTATATGAGTAATGAAAATTTTCAGAAAATGATGACGGAGTATTCACAGAAATATAGTAAGGTTTGTGTTGACAACAATCAGATTGATGCATCTCTTTTTGAGGAATACGGTGTAAAGAGGGGACTCCGGGATAAAAACGGTAAGGGCGTTCTCTCTGGAATTACAAATATTTCTTTAATTAAGGCAAGCGACACAAAAGATGGAAGAGTGATACCATGCGACGGGCAGCTTTATTACCGCGGGTATAATATTTTTGATCTGACAAAGGGATTTCGCCAGGATAACCGTTTTGGGTTTGAGGAGACAGCATATCTTTTGTTGTTTGGTGACCTGCCTACAAAGGAGCAGCTGGCAGAATTTACTAAGATTTTGGCAAAAAACAGAAGACTCCCAACAAATTTTGTCCGCGATGTTATTATGAAGGCTCCAAGTAAAGATATTATGAATTCTTTAACAAAGGGCGTTTTGACACTGGCATCTTATGATGAAAAAGTAACAGATAACACACTTGAAAATGTTTTGTCACAGAGCATGATGTTAATCAGTGTATTTCCGATGTTGGCTGTATATGGTTATCATGCATACAATCACTATGAGTGCGACGAGAGTTTCTACATCCACCGTCCAGATGATAATCTGTCGGCGGCAGAGAATATTCTTCGTATGCTGCGGCCAAATAAGGACTATACAGATGTAGAGGCAAAGGTGCTTGATCTGGCGCTGGTACTTCATATGGAACATGGCGGCGGGAATAATTCTACATTTACAACACGTGTTGTAACATCGGCTGGTTCCGACACATACTCTGTTATCGCGGCGGCATTATCATCGTTAAAGGGTCCAAAGCATGGCGGGGCAAACATAAAAGTAGTAGAGATGATTCAAGATTTAAAGAAGCATGTCAGTGACCTAAAGGATGAAGATTCTGTGCGCGAATATTTAAGGAAACTAGTGCGCAGGGAAGCATTTGATAAGCGTGGACTGATTTATGGCATGGGTCATGCAGTGTACTCGATTTCTGACCCAAGAGCGATAGCCTTTAAGCAGTTTGTAAAACTATTGGCAGAGGAAAAACACCAGAAACAGGAGTTTGAGCTCTATTCGATGATTGAGCGGATCGCACCGGAAGTAATTGGTGAGGAATGTGCTATTTATAAAGGTGTCAGTGCAAATGTCGATTTCTACAGTGGCTTTGTTTATAATATGCTTGGTATTCCGAGGGAGCTGTTCACTCCGATTTTTGCGATGGCACGTATCGTTGGATGGAGTGCGCACCGCATGGAGGAATTGATCAATGTAGATAAAATTATCCGTCCGGCATATCAGAGTATTATGGTGCCTAAGGTATATGAGTCCCTGCAGGACCGTTCTACACCAAAACTTGATACACATTATTTGAAGGAACTACAGTTATCTATGAAGGAAGAAAGCTGCTAGATTGAATTTGGCAGTTTGTTTGGAAATGGAGAACGTTGTGAGAAAGATTAGCGAAAGAAAACGAATAGTAGTAAAAGTAGGGACTTCCACCCTGACGCACAAAACAGGAAGGCTGAATATCCGCAGGGTAGAACAGTTAGTTAAGACACTGGCAGATATCTATAATGCTGGCCATGAGGTGATATTGGTATCCAGTGGTGCGATCGGGCTTGGTATGGGAAAGCTCGGCATGGTGGAACGGCCAAAGGATACACCTGGCAAACAGGCATGTGCCGCCGTTGGGCAATGTGAACTAATGTATTTGTATGATGATTTGTTTTCCAATTACAGCATTACAGTCGCACAGATGCTTTTAACAAAATATATTTTACTTGAGGACCGCAGGCAAAATGTGGAAAATGCTTTGGAGCGCCTTTTAAGGCTTGGTGTGATTCCGGTTGTGAATGAGAATGATACTGTTGCGATTGATGAGCTTGAGCTGGAGGTGGGGGAGAATGATTCTCTCGCTGCCGTGGTAGCAACACTTGCAAATGCAGACTTATTGATTATTATGTCGGATATTGACGGCTTGTACGATTGTGACCCTAAAAAGGCGGAAGATGCCAGGTTGATTCCGGTAGTTCATGAAATAAATGAAGAGATACGTGGGCTTGCGGGAGGTGCTGGTTCAAAATTTGGCACCGGAGGCATGAAAACAAAGATTCATGCAGTAGAATTGGCATATGAGGCGGGGATTGATGTTGTTTTGATGAACGGAAAGAGGCCGCGGAAACTGTACGAGTTATTTGAGGATAAACAAGTGGGAACACTATTTACCCTCTCAAAAGAATAGTAATAGATGATGTTGAGGGGCAAAATATTTTTTGCCCCTCAACTGATGTAGAATCTAACGGCTGACATTGTTATTTTTTATCATTTGTACTAGTTTATGGCGGAATGCCTTTTCTGATATGTTATCATCATGGAACGCAAAGCGGTTGAAGTCAAACTGTGTGTCGATAACCATTTTGCGAGTGAAAAGTTCCATTGATTTGCCAGCATAGTTTGGCCAGAAGATACAGATGCAACCATGGATATCTTCGGCTAAAAGCTGAAAAGCGTATGCAAAGTCTGCAATCATCTCATAATCAAGCATCATGACATGACAGTAATGCCCGACAACTTTTGCAAGGCGTGTTCCATTTACTGTAAAAGTATTCATATCATAATCCCGAAATATGGCTGGGTTGTCAGAACCTAAGTCCCTGGTATGCTGTGCAATAACAACAACAGGTAGTTTTCGTTCAGCAGATTGAACTAATTCTATCATACTGGAAAGTTGTTCATCTTTTGTGACAAATTGTGCTTTATTGCTTAGGCGTGCTACATCTACGATACCTATTTTATTGGATAGATCCGCTAAAAAAGAAGGTTTGATAAAGGTAGAACGCTGGGAGATACCTCTTGGCATATCTCTTGAAGTGATGTGGTAAAAATGCAAGAGTCCATCATCCATCAATGCAATGGAGGCGTGGAGATGCCACAAGGTTCCTACTGCCTTTGCGTCGATATGTTGTAGTTTCATCGTAAAAGAAAGTTTCTCTGGGTGGTAGGTTATCTTAAGTTGATATCCTGGCAGAGAATTTTTGTAGGAAGAAATTTCCGCCGGCATATCTTCAAATACAGGGTTTAATTTAAAACGTGCCCATTTGTATAGAATCATCGCAGCATTATTAAATTCTGTTTCTATCAATCGGGTCTCCTTGTGGAGCAGAGGAAGCTCCAGCTGGAATAGAATATTTGATTCCAGCCTGGTAAAGGTATGTTTTTGATAGACTCTGTCATCCCTTGTCAGTGTAATGGTATCACAGATTGCAGCAATTTCCTCATTGTGGACATCGAGATTATTCATCAACATAACAATTAGGTTGTAGTTTACATGAGGATTGTCTAATTTTAAAAGCTCCTTTATAAAATGTTTGCGGGAACCTTTAAAAAATTGTTTTGCCACATTCCGGTTTCGGTCAAACACCTCTACAATCCGTGGGTCAAGAGTTTCTGTATCGCTTATCTTTATGCGGTATTTGCTCTTTAGCATCAGTTCCCAGTTTCCGCGTTTGTAGTGGTTATACGATAGTTGGTCAAAAAGCTGGATTAAAGACCAGTCGCTTAATTCAAGGTTGGCAAGGATGCAGTTAAGTACACGGGAAAGTTCTTCACTTCCTTTCCAGAATTCATCATCAGAAAGAAAGCTTTTATAGCGCATATCATGTTCGATTTCATGCCAGCCTTCAAAGAAAACGGTGCGGAATTGAATTTCAAATGTTGTATCAATAGGAAGTTTCCAGAGTTCCTTTTTGTATAGGTTAAAATATTCTGTAGGAAAGCGGAATACTCCATTTATTTTTGTTGCCCTAAATTCATCTGCGCTATATTTTGGGCGGGACCAGTCATCAATCATTTGGAAGGTACTTTCTGTAATGTCGCGGCAGATACTCAGATCATCATAGTAGTAGAGGACAACCCGGAGGCCGACTAAATCCTGGATTTTTTTTGGATTGATTTCTGTGCCGTAATTTCCACGTTTAATTTTTTCAGCAATCGAATGAACCGATTTAACCCTAGAAAATATGCGGAAATAGATTCCACAGGAGTCCAGAATCTCTTTCACGGCATCCTTTAAATGCTCGCAGAGTTCTGTCAGTTTTTCAAAATCAATATCTGATTCGATTTTTGCTTCCAGTTGTTCTAATTCCATCTCAAAATGATTCATAGTGCCTCCATTCTATCAACGCTATAAATTGGTTTCTAATCCATAAAGGCGTTAACTCTGCTGTTACCGTATGGATTATATCATGTTTCATATTCTATCTGCAAGCAAAGTAGTAGTAACTAGAACTAAAATAATAACAAAAATTTCATGTTTTTTTTAGTTGTAATTTTTGCGGAAAATGTATATACTTAGAGTATAAAATTTTTCAGCAAACAATGCGTTGTCAAATTTATGATTTTAATGTGGAAGGCAGGCTGAAAGATTTGTATTGGAAAATGGAATCATGCCTGGGGTGTTCGATAATTCCTGACATTTTGAACCTACACTTTTGAATTGGGATTCCTATATCTTTACGAAGATGCCAAGCCGCCAAAGCAGCGGAAGGTTGAGGCGTAAGTGCGGTTGCCCACCTAGCGTTTGCTAGGACTCAAAATTCAGGAACCGGCATTTTGGGTTTTGTGCTAATTCGGAGACTGTGTCCTTTGGGATGCGGTCTCCTTTTCAATCCCTTGGTTGTGTTTTTAGAGTCCTTTTGATATAATACGCTCTAGTGCAGTGAGTTTAGGGTGTGATAAATTAACGAGAATGATAGTTTGCAAAAAGATAAGGAGGTAGGTATGGAAGAGATTGATTTTGACATAACACTGCGTACAAAAGAGCTTTTTTTGTTTACGCTTCGCCACACATATTTTAGTATTTCGGGGGTCTTTAGTTTAATTATCAGTCTGGGCAGCCTGTTTATCTGTCTTGTGGAATTCCAGGATTTTCAGGCAGCAACCATTATGGCGCTGCTTTTTATTGCATCGCTTTTTACAGTGATACAGCCCTTGATGCTGTATATTAAATGCAGAATGCAGATTAAGAAAAGCGACAATATCAATTCGTCATTACATTATACGTTATCAGACCAGGGGATAACCGTTCGCCAGAATGAACAAGAAGCTGCTGTGAAATGGTACGATATTCGGAAAGTTGTTCAGGCAAAGCAGGGATTGTATCTTTATATGTCCCCGGTTAGGGCATTTATCTTTCCCAAAGAGCAATGTGGCAGCCAGTATGAGAACATTCGGTCTGCCGTGCTGGAGCAGATGGAGAAGCATCAGGATGATCTGCCAGAAGAAAACAGTACAGAGGAATGATTTTTTAGTAGATATCAATTTTTCACTTACAAGTTTATGTGGCAGCAAACTTGCAGATTGTGGTTAAATGGAGGGCATTTATGGATGTTCAGGTATTTCAAAGCTATTCTGTGGATGATACATTTTCTTTTGGGATTAGGCTCGGCGAATCCTGCAGCCCGGGGGATATTATATTGCTCAATGGTGATTTAGGTGTAGGCAAGACGGTTCTTTCAAAAGGGATTGGAGAGGGCTTGGGCATTCAGGAACCAATATCAAGCCCAACATTTACAGTTTTGCAGATTTATGAGGAGGGAAGGATGCCTCTTTATCATTTTGACGTATACCGCATTACGGATGTAGAAGAGATGGAAGAGATTGGATACGAAGATTATTTTTATGGGCAGGGACTATGCCTGGTAGAATGGGCCTCTCTCATTGAAGAAATATTGCCGGATCATGCGGTGTCTGTAACAATTGAAAAAGATTTGGAGCAGGGAACCGATTACCGCAAGATTACAGTAGGTGGCTTTGGCAGGAAGATGGAGGCTTAGTTAATGAAAATATTAGGGATTGACAGTTCGGGACTGACGGCTTCGGCTGCTATCGTTTCAGGGGATATGCTGGCGGCTGAATTTACGGTAAATAACAAGCAGACGCATTCACAAACTCTTCTGCCTATGATTGACCAGGTAGTAAAGATGTCGGGGATTGCCCTTGAGGAAATAGATGGCATTGCTGTAGCGGCAGGTCCAGGTTCTTTTACGGGGCTTCGGATTGGTTCTTCAACGGCAAAAGGGATGGCGCTTGCGCTGGATAAACCAATTATTTCGGTACCTACATTAGAAGGCTTAGCATACCGCATGGCGGGTTTTAGTGGTGTAATCTGCCCGTTAATGGATGCCAGGAGGAATCAGGTATATACGGGAATTTATCAAATTACGGAAAATCAATTGAAGTGTCTTTTGGGGCAGTCAGCAATGGATATTAAGGAAATTGTGGAAAAGGTCAATGATTTTGGGCAGAATGTGGTATTTTTAGGGGACGGAGTACCTGTATATGAGACTGTAATTAAGGAAAATGTATTAGTACCATACCAGTTTGCACCGCTTCACCTAAACCGTCAAAGTGCTGCGGCAGTTGCTGCACTGGGCGCGCTGTATATGGCAGAGGGGAGGACAGAAGATGCAAGGGAACATAAGCCAGTCTATCTGCGCCAGTCCCAGGCGGAAAGAGAACGGGAAAAACGGATGCAGCAGGGGACATAGTATGGATTCTAGCGCTGTTGAACATAGTGAGAATAAACTTTCTGGTCATGGCCGGGATGGGATTTTGATACGTACTATGCAAAAAGAAGATATCCCAGCAGTAGCAAAACTGGAAAGGCGTATATTTTTAAAACCGTGGAGTGAAAAAAGTTTTTTAGAAGCGTATTCTTCTGAACATAATATATATCTGGTAGCAACAACTGGAGAAATGATAGCAGGATATTGTGGTATCTGGGTTTCTTTTGATACAGCTGATTTATGCAATATTGCAGTGGCGCCCGAGTACCGCCGTAGAGGGATTGCTGAAGATATTTTGGAGGAGGCTGTAAAACGTGTAAAAATGCATGGGGTGGAGAGGATTTTGCTTGAAGTGCGGGAGAGCAACCAGGGAGCTTTATGTCTGTACCAAAAATTGGGATTTGGGCAGATTGGCACTCGGAGGGGTTACTATAGTGCGCCAAGAGAAGATGCCTTGCTGATGCAGCTTTCGTTATCCCATTGATTTCCACTATACTTTTTTTGCTTTTTCGCTTATACTTTATTATAAATTGTAGAAAAATTCGCAATAGTTATCGTGGTTGTCGACAAAAAAGCTGCAGGCTTTTTTGTTAGGGCACAAGCAAAGTCTGTGCCCTTTTTGGCATTTCAAATGCAGCAGATAAAAAGTCAAATACCCCGCTGCAGAGCAACGGGGCATGACATAGCTTCTCTTTAACGAGTCCCGGCCCAAGGGGCGGGGTATTTGACCCACGTGCAGTCGCCAAGTGCAAAGGAACTTTCAGTTCCTTGCAAGCATTGCGTTTGGCTCGTTGCTTACGCGAGAATAAAAATAAGGAGGAACAAGCGGATGAAAGAACGAAGCGCTCTCTTTTGTAATTCCTGTGCCAGGGAAATTAAAATGGAAAATGGGATACTGAAAGAAGATGTCTTTGAAGGAAATAAGGAGTGGGGATATTTTTCAGAGAAAGACATGATGCGTCATTCTTTTATTTTATGTGAGGCTTGTTATGACAAGATGGTTTCCAATTTTGCCATTCCACTTATAGAGGTAGAGGTTACAGAACTTTGATACAAAATGAAGTGTATTTGGAAAAAAATTCAGTTTATGGTATACTAATCGGCGGTGCATGGTGTTGCACCGCCAATTTTTGTACGATAGAAATAATAGGGGTATTTTGATTTTGAAAGGATGTAAAGTTTAATTTATGTTAGAAGTATGTTTATTGGGAACAAGCGGTATGATGCCTTTGCCCGGCCGATGGCTGACTTCGTTGATGACAAGGCTTGGCGGCAGCAGCCTTTTGATTGACTGTGGCGAGGGGACGCAGGTTGCGGTTAGGGAAAAGGGATGGAGCGTAAATCCTATTGATACAATTTGTTTTACGCATTTTCATGGAGATCATATTAGTGGCTTGCCAGGATTGTTGCTTTCTATGGGAAATTCGGACAGGACAGATCCAGTGACGTTGATTGGGCCGAAAGGATTAGAGAAAGTAGTAAATAGCCTTAGAATTATCGCACCGGGGCTTCCTTTTCCGATTCATTTTATTGAATTGTCGCAGAAGGAGGAAGAGATTGAGATTAATGGTTATCATCTCAAGGCATTCCGGGTAAATCATAATGTAATATGTTATGGTTATACCATTATTGTGCCGCGCGGCGGGAAATTTTTTATGGAAAAGGCACAGGAAAATCAAGTACCAATGAAGCTGTGGAGCCGTTTGCAGAAGGGAGAGACCATCGAATTGGAGGGAAGGGTATATACTCCTGATTTGGTCATTGGCCCCCCAAGGAGGGGAATTAAGCTGACATATTGTACTGATACGAGGCCGGCACGCAGTTTGGTGGAAAATGCCAGAGAGTCCGATTTGTTAATCTGTGAAGGGATGTATGGAGAGAAAGATAAACAAGAGAAGGCAGAGGCAAAGAAACATATGACATTCCTTGAGGCAGCGCAGGTGGCAAGAGAGGCAGAGGCAAGGGAATTGTGGCTGACACATTACAGCCCGTCTTTGTTGCGACCAGAGGATTATATGAAGCCAGTGCGTAAGATATTTCCGCAGGCGTTTCCTGGAAAGGACAGAAAAAGCTGTACGCTAGAGTTCCCGGATGAATAAATAGACTGGAGGAAATGAGATTTACGGCACTTTTTAACTGGGATTGATGCACAAAAAGGTTGTGCAATTGGAGGTAATGATGGATAGTAAGATGACAAAGAAAATAATTGGTGCATTTACTGCGATTATATTGGTAGCTGCGGTCGTTCTGGCAGTTTATTTTGCAATGAACAAGCAGGCACAAAAGGAGGCGGAAGAAAATGTTCTTCCGACGACAGAGGTAGGGAAAATTCTTGCAAAAGATTTGGAACTTAAGTATCCAGAGACGCCGACAGAGGTTTTGAAGTTATACTGGCGTATTAATAAATGTATGTATAATGACGGAGTAAGCGACGGTGATTTTGAAAAATTGTTAAAACAGCTCAGATTGCTCTATGATGATGAGTTGCTGGCGGAAAAGGAAAATTCCTTTGAGGCTATGCTTAAGAATTTTAAGAAAGATAGAGAAAGTTATCAGGATAGTAGCCGGAAGATTAGTAGTGCCTATAATGTTCAGGAAAATAAAACAATATCGGTGAAAAAGTTGGATGGTAAAGATTATGCAACTGTGATTACGTCTATTCTGCTTAAAGCAAAAGGAGAAAAAAACACCAAGACATATGAGAAGTTTATGTGCCGTAGGGATGCAAATGGAAAATGGAAGATTCTTGGGTGGCAGCAGACAAATGCAGACGAGGCAGCAAAGGCCGGCGTAAAATAATTGGAGGATGCAATGAAGGACGTATTGATTTTGGGAATTGAAAGTTCTTGTGATGAGACGGCAGCGGCTGTGGTAAAAAACGGCCGCGAGGTATTATCAAATGTGATATCCTCTCAAATTGATATCCATACATTATATGGGGGGGTGGTACCGGAAATTGCTTCACGTAAACATATCGAAAAAATAAATCAAGTAATAGAGGAGGCTCTATTACAGGCTAAGGTGGCGCTGCAGGATATTGATGCGATTAGTGTCACTTATGGCCCAGGTTTAGTAGGGGCACTGTTAGTTGGTGTCGGTGAGGCGAAGGCAATTGCTTATGCTGCGGGTAAACCATTGGTGGGGGTACACCATATCGAAGGGCATATTGCCGCCAATTATATAGAGCATCCAGATTTAGAGCCGCCATTTCTTTGCCTGGTTGTATCAGGGGGACATACGCATTTGGTACAGGCGCAAGATTATGGCAGTTTTGAAGTGATTGGCCGTACACATGATGATGCGGCAGGTGAGGCGTTTGATAAAGTTGCAAGGGCAATTGGCCTTGGATATCCAGGAGGACCCAAAATCGACCGGAAAGCCAAAGAAGGAAATCAGGATGCAATCGAATTTCCACGGGCAAAGATTGCTGGTTCCGAATTTGATTTTAGTTTTTCAGGAGTAAAATCGGCGGTGTTGAATTATTTGAACCAATGTGAGATGAAAGGAACCGAAATTAATACAGCGGATGTGGCAGCATCGTTCCAAAAAGCAGTGGTGGATGTGCTAGTCAGCAGAGCAGTGGCAGCAGCAATAAAACTTGGTGAAAAAAGAATTGCAGTAGCAGGCGGTGTGGCAGCCAATTCTTCTCTGCGGGAGGCAATGCAGAAAGAATGTAGTAAGGCGGGGGTTACTTTATACTATCCATCTCCGATTTATTGTACAGATAATGCAGCTATGATTGCGGTACAGGGGTATTATGAATATATGTCAGGGAGACGGGATGGACTGGACCTGAATGCTATACCAAGCCTGAAAATTGGGCAAAAGAATATAGTTTCGTCCAAAAAATAGAAAAAAATGAAAAAAAGACTTGACGTGGATTCATTTGGGTGTTATACTTGCAAAGCAGCATTCAGTTGAGAGACAAAAATCAATCTTGATTGCTGGTACAATTGAATACGGAGAGGTATCGAAGTGGTCATAACGAGGCGGTCTTGAAAACCGTTTGTCCGCAA
>CAJUID010000024.1 GCA_910585905.1 uncultured Lachnospiraceae bacterium | reverse complement strand
TTGTTCCATTGGAATACGGAATGAAAATCATGTACACAGAGCAAAATTGGTGAATAATATGTGTTAAGGATAATTGCAGAATATCTCTTTATAAAAAATGGGGAAAGTCAAATAATCCTATTGATTGGGATAGGAGATTGCCAGACATAAGATTGTTACGATTAAAAGCCCTCTTCCTTCCTGTGCCTGCGCATCTCCCTCCTCTTAATTCCTGCCTCCCACTCCGCCTTTTCTGATTCGCTGCTTACCACAAGCTCTGGCACTAAAACCGGCCTTCCATCCTGATCCACAGCTACCAAAGTTAAATATGCCCTGTTAATTGGTCTTCTAATTCCAGCTAGGCTCTCAACATAAGTATCGACTCTCACCTCAATAGAAGTATTACCAACATATGTCACTCTCCCTATCAAAAGTACCAAGTCATTCTTATATGCCCCCCTGATAAACCGCAGGTTATCTACTGAAGCAGTTATTACATTTGACTGTGCATGCCGAATCCCAACCAAGCTCGCCACCTCATCAATCCACTCCATTAAGCGCCCGCCAAACAACCTTCCGCCACCATTCAGATGCTCCGGCCTAATCTGATACATCTGTTCCGTTATAGATTCGGAACAATGCTTTTTCTTTCTCTGCTCCATATTACCCCCTTCATAAGGATACTCATAAATATACAACTCCATCCTATTATGCCACTACTTTATCTGTTCTATAACAGATTAATACGATTCGGCAGAATAGCATAACATATCTGCACACTTTTAAAACTTCTTTCATATAATATGGTACTAGTACATCATAAAACAAGTTTCTAACAATTAGTCTTGTTTGACAATGTACTATAAAACATTTATATTATGTTAGTTACATGGTAATCCTTGAATTTATGCGAAAAATTAGATATAATATGCGAAAAACAGGGTAAAAAAGAACTATTGTTTATTTAGTATAATAAATAGTGTTTGTCTACTTGAGGAATACGTAATAATTATTTCTACTTGTAGAGAATTTTTATCACGTAAAAAGGAAAGAAGGAGAAATAATATGGGAAATCAATTGGTATGGAACAAACGGTTTGACATTGGTGTAGACATTATTGACAATGAACATAAAAAGTTATTCCGCACTCTCAATAAACTGTTTGTTCTAGGCGAACAGGATGAGAAAAGCCAGTGGGTTTGTCAGGAAGCAGTGAAATATTTCAAGAATCATGCGCTCCAGCATTTTACCGATGAGGAAAATTATATGGCTTCTATTGACTATGCTGGGCTTGAAATGCACAGACACATCCATGAAAACTTTCGTGAGATCACATTACCTGCCCTTGAGAATGAATTAGAACAGACAGGTTATTCCGAAGATGCGGTTAATCATTTCCTTGGTGTATGTGCTGGATGGTTAATCGGGCATACATTGGTAGAGGATCAGGCAATTGTAAGTGGAGAGATTATAAAACAATGGAAAAATCTCCTGCCAGAAGAAGAACAGGCATTGATGGGACAGACAATCATCAACCAGCTTCATATTATGTTTCAATTGGAATCCCAATTGCTGAGCAACTGTTATGGCGGCGAAAAATTCGGGGATGGCATCTACTATCGCTTAATTTACAACACTAAGGATAAAAAGACAATGGAATTCCTCTTAGTGTTTGAAGAAAAACTGATTGTCAGCACGATCGGCAGCGTAATTGAAACAAAATCGAAAGCCATCAGCGTTATGTTAATGAATGCGGCTAGATATACAGCAAGGCAGTTTTTGGAACATATGAAAGAATATTTTCCGTCCTTAAACGACGCCGAAATAAAAGCAGAACAATTGCTGACCTATGAGCAATTTCAAAAAGTATTTGAAAAACACAGCCCACAATTTAGTCTGCTATTTGACACCGGTAAGGGATATTTTGCATACTGCATGACTACGAGTGACATGCTCCCAAATGAGGAGGAAGCAAGTTCCATCATTACAAAAAACGCAATGGAACAAGTTGAAAAATACCTAAATCAAAATCAGGCGGAAAAAGATACAATCAGCAATCAAAAAAAGATACTTGTCGTAGATGATTCTGCCTTTATGTTAACGACAATGCAGGAGTTGCTTGGCAAAGAATATGAGATACTAGTGGCAACATCAGGGCTTTCTGCATTCCGAAGCATTACACTCAACAAACCAGATTTAGTTCTTTTGGACTATGAAATGCCGGTTTGCAATGGAAACCAGATTTTAGAAATGCTTCGTGCTGAAAAAGAATTTGCAGATATCCCCGTCATTTTTTTGACTAGCAAGGTAGACAAGGCAAGCATCGAAAAAGTGCTGGAACTCAAGCCACAAGGATATTTGTCCAAGTTACTTCCACTTGAAAAACTTAAAGAACGAATCGACCATTTCTTTGAAAAGCAAGGCTAAAAATTGGAGCGTGTTTGAAAATTTACCCTCAAACACGCTCCAACTAAATAAGATATTATAAATGTCTACACACTTAGTATACTGTCACAATCTTCCACTGGTACTCCAACAACTTTCCAGTCTTGCCGTTATACACCAATTCATACTTTTTATTCCCTTTATGCATTTTTACTTCATATTGAACCATTCCATCATCGTGCTCTAATGCAATACTAAGAACAGTTGCATTGCTTACCTGCTTCAATGCCTTTTTCTTAATAGCCTGCTTTGACAGGTTCTTTTTATTTTGATTACCAGAAGATGGATTTAGAATCTCCCACTCATACTTCATTAATTTTCCATCCGAAGCACGGTACTCCAATTTATACTCTTTGCCGGATTTATAAAGCTCCACTTCATAAACCAGCACCCCGTCTTCTGTATCAGATTCAACTTCAATCACCTTAGCAGAAGGCACTTTTTTGAGGGCAGCCTTCTGTGCCTGCTGTGCTGTCTGCATTTTCTTTGCCTCTGCAACCGAGAAACAACTTACTACAGAAAATGCAAGAATTAAAATACTACAAATAAGAATACTTGTTACTGATTTCTTCATACTCTTAACCTTCCTTTCCTAGTTCCCGCAATATTTTGCTACAACGACAGTATAACACACACTAAGAAAAAAGAAAATCATAATTTTTTAACACAAATGTCATAAAAAGGCAGACTAATACAATATACCATCATAATACTGCAGCAACAATTTTGTCACTTCCGAGTAGTTAGCCTCCGCCCCATAATATTCCAAATATGAATCAGTAAACCCTTTGCTGTACTTTTTGATTGCCTCGTCTGCAATGACAAAACTCTGTTTTTTTATCTTTTTAATCTCATCTGCATTATAGCACCAATTATCAAGCTTTACCTGTTCTGAAATTTCCGTTTGTTCTGAATATGTATCCTTTCCTGCAACATCCTGATAATCCCTGTTAATATAGTCCAACACACCAATATAGCCGGAGTATTGCAGAAAAAGATTATCACTATTCACACATGCTAGATAAGCAATAAAATTCGCTTCATCTTCATAGATATACCCCTTTAAATGCGATAACTCATGGCACACTGTATTCCCATAAAACAAATCATTTAAATAACTGCTGCAATTAACTTCCATTGAAAAAGGAAAGTACACGCCAATCATCCCAGCCTGATACATAAAGTAAGAACCCCAGAGCCGCTTCGGGCTTGGATAATACCCATCCAATCTAGGATATTCTGAGGACAGAGAGGACATTGCCTTTTTGACCACCTCATCTAAATCGCCAGAATAAACTGCATTAGAATCCTCGTCCCGCTCTACTTGTATGCAATATTCGTTACACTGCTTTACAATATAATTCCGCAGTATTTCTAGCTCCTTTACTGAATACGCCTTATCCCCATTTCCATGGACAGACAGTCTCGAACAATGATACAGAACCGAACAGTTTAGTGTCATCAAAAGCACAGCAGTCAGCAGAAATACTAAAAAACTCTTCATATAAACGATAAAAACATTACAAAATTTTTCCTTTTTCCGCAAAAAAATCCACAACAGCAAAAATACCAATGCCACAAATACAGATAAAACCGCAAATGAAATTAAGAATTCCCCTACCGAAAAGGAAAACACCCCTGTCAATCTGCTATATGTCTCCGACCAAAAACCAAATATGTAATCTGTGTAAAAGTCACAGAATGGTGTCCATAATGCCAGCATATTGAGAACAAGAACCACAAGCACATAAATAATAATAAAATTCCAGTACTTCCCTACCTTTATCCAATATTTTTTCATAATCTCCCTCAACTGTTGCCATCCTTTACTATTTCTTCTATTTTACTATAATCTGGCTCATACAACAATGTTAATTTATGGAATATGTAGGGCAACAGCATTTACCTTTTTATTCGCAATCAATTTTATTGATAATTTTCGGTTATCCAGTTTCTTATTCTGAATTTACCTGCATTTTTAATGTGTTGAAGTTTTTTGTTTCAGGATGGTAAGCCGTGTTCCAAAAAGAAAGTGCAGCCATGTTTTAAGCAACGTAGGCTTCCTAAAGGAACTTTGCCTTGCAATGCCTTGATTAGTGCGTGGTCTGTAGCACTTGTCTGAGCAACATGCACAGTTTTCCATGTTTCCTTAGGAGGCACACTTGCGCTACCGCTCTTACGCAGCGGCACATAACGGGACAATAAACGCCCCGCAAGTGCCGGCGATTCGCGAGTGCCTCTACAGGAAACATGAAAAAACTGTCGCATGGTGGGAGTTTGTGGAAGGGCACGCGAATCGAAAATCAAGGCAGCAAGGCAGATAGTTCCTTTGGAATGCATAATGTTGCAAAACATGGCTGCACTTTCTTTTGGAATACCTTTCATTCCCTAAAACAAAAAACACAATACAGATAGAGAATGCAGGCACACAGAATATATACTGGATAACTGAAAATTATTATCTATTTTATTGACTGTGAATTATAAAAAATAAATGCTGTTGCCCTGATGGAATAAATAGGAAACGCCTTGTCAGAACTTTGTAAGAAATTTCTGTTTTAATATAACAACAATGTTTGATAAAGATCCATCCCATTGCCAGGGCAGGCAATGATTCTTTGTCCGACAATCCTGTACATGAATTTTCACAAAATCGTGATTATATCTGACTGAGAATAGTTTGTGATTTTTTCATGGTATGTTTTCTTTAGCAACTAAAATACATACTGAAATTTCAGAATAATGCTGGACCAAACGTTAAAAATATTCCTATACTATAATGCACCATAACACCCAAACAGTAACAGTCACGGGGAATATAAAATTGTATGGTATGATTAAAAAGGGCACAGACTCCGCTTGTGCCCTAGCAAAAACGCTAAAGCGTTTTTGTTGGTACACCACTATGTTTTGAATAGTTTACTATAAGTTTTAAAAAGGGCACAGACTCCGCTTGTGCCCTAGCAAAACGCTAATAGAACTAAAAACATTGCAGATGGTTCAATAGCGAAAAAATGTATAAAAAGGCAACTACCAATCAGTAAATATATGTATAACCGCAGTAACGCGGTAAGGAGGATAACTATGAATAACGATATGCAAAAAATGGAAAAAATATCACTTATTGTTCCCTGTTACAATGAGCAGGAAAGCCTGCCGCTTTTTTACAAGGAAGTGCAATCTGTTTTAATGGGAATGCCCTATGATTATGAAATTATTTTTGTAAATGACGGCTCACAAGATAATACACTTTCTATTCTAAAGGAATTTGCAGAAAAAAATCCAAACGTATGCTATCTGTCCCTTTCAAGAAATTTCGGAAAAGAGGCAGCAATGTATGCCGGATTCTGCAATGCAGACGGCGATTATATCGCAGTAATGGACGCCGACATGCAGGACCCACCATCTCTTCTGCCAAAAATGCTTACCATTTTACAATCTGGGAAATACGACAGTGTCGCTTCCAGACGGGTAAGCCGGACAGGTGAACCTGTCCTCCGTTCCTTCTTTGCGCGGAAATTTTACCGGATTATCAACCGAATATCCGACGCGGAAATCGTTGACGGCGCAAGGGATTTCCGTTTAATGAAAAGAGAAATGGCAGATGCCGTTGTGCAGATGGGCGAATATAACCGTTTCTCAAAAGGTATCTTTGGATGGGTTGGCTTTCGCACCTACTGGATGCCATATGAAAACGTGGAACGCGCCGCCGGGGAAACAAAGTGGAATTTTTGGAAATTGTTCCACTATGCAATTGACGGAATTATAAACTTTTCCCATGCACCACTTCATATTTCCTCATGGTGTGGTATGGGCATGACATTCCTGTCACTATTCCTTTTATTTGCCATTATTATACGAAAATTGTGCTTTGGAGACCCTGTTGCAGGATGGGCATCCCTAATCTGTGTTATCCTTTTTTTGGGAGGAGTACAGCTTTTTTCCATCGGAATCATGGGGCAGTATATCGCCAAAATGTATCTGGAATCGAAACACCGCCCACATTATATTATCTCCGAAACAAATCATGAAAAGATTAAAAAAATCTACTAAATCATTTAAACTACATTTTAAACTGGAGGAATGGTGTTATGAACACTACCACATTACAGACAATTCGCTACTCATTCCAAAAAAGGATACATGGAAAAAAGGGATATTTCCTTGCCTATACTGTTTTGTTTTCTGTTACCACTTTTATCGTGTTCTCATGGTATTTTTTAAAAGGCAGGACATTAATCTGGAACTCTGACGGATGGACACAGCATTATAAAGCTCTGGTCTGCTATTCCAGATATCTCCGTTCTATTGCCAGGGAACTTTTTATAAACCATCAATTTATTTTACCAGAATGGGATTTTAGCATCGGTGAGGGAAGTGATGTTCTTGGAACACTTCACTATTATGTAATTGGAGACCCATTTGCCATCCTCTCTGCATTTGTGCCCGTCCGCTTTCTGCACCTATACTATAATAGCATGATCCTACTCAGGCTCTATCTTGCAGGCGCTGCATTTTCCTGCCTCTGCTTTGGAACCGGCCATAAAAGCCGCATTGCCATTTTAGCCGGCTCTATAACATATGTTTTCTGTTACTGGGGGATTTATAACGCCGCAAGACATCCTTATTTTCTAAATCCTATGATTTATCTGCCTTTAATGATTCTTGGCATAGAGAAAATCTTTCAGAAAGGGAAACCATACTTATTTATTGCTACAGTCTTTTTGTCTGCTGTCAGCAATTTTTACTTCTTTTATATGATTGTATTGGTAACGGTTATTTATACCATAACAAAAACAGCTATCTATTATTCATTTAAAAATTGGAAAGAAGGATTTATGATGCTCCTGCGCATCGGCGCTCTGTCTATCCCCGGCGTGCTTATGGCTGCGGTCATATTACTGCCAATGTGCTATGTCTTTTTAAACGATGCACGGATGTCAGCCCAAAATGCAGTTCCCCTATTCTACCCTGTGGGTTACTACGCCCAGTTATTTCCTATGTTTATAAGTAATGGACATCCCTACTGGATGTGTATGGGGTATGCCGCCCCTGCGGTTCCTGCAGTTTTTCTTTTATTCCTAAAAAGAAAAAACCACCTATTAAAGACGCTTTTTATCATTTGTATTTTCATATCAGCCACCCCATTTTTAGGACATATTTTAAATGGATTTTCTTATGTAGCAAACCGATGGTGTTGGGCATTCGCCCTGGTTACTGCATACCTGCTGTCTACTATGTGGCCCCATCTTATGAATTTAACAATTAAATCAAAAATAGCTTTGACGATCTGTATGTTGCTCTATTCCCTAATCTGCCTGATTCCGGAACAGTCCCGTACAAATAATATCCAAACCGGACTTTTACTTGCTTGGCTTTTTGTAGGTATTATACTTTTCATCGGGAATGGCAGCAGATTATATCTCAACAAATGGAAATCATGTGCAGCCCTTTTGCTTGTACTTGCCGGCGTTTTCAACAACAGCTTCTGGAAAAACTCTTCCAAAGGCGAAAATTACGCAGCACAAAGCCAACCGACAAATAACCTATATGAACAATTAACAAACAATGAGACAATGGCTGTCCGCGCCACAGCTGAAACTGATCATACAGATACTTTTTACCGCTATTGCGGAGATAAACTTTCCATTAATGCAGGCGTGTTGGCAGGTATCTCTTCCACACAGTATTATTGGACTCTTTCAAATCCATATGTATTTAAAGCTAGAACTGCCCTGGGACAAAGAGAAGTATCAGCTTACCGCTATTTTGGATATGATGACAGAACAACACTATCTACGCTTGCGGCTGTCCGCTATTATGTCTCCCCGGAAAGCCGCCCACTCCATCTGCCCTATGGATTTGCCAAAGCAGAATCCCAAAAGCATACAGGCTATACTGTTTATAAAAACCGCTATGCCCTGCCCCTGGGATACACCTATGACAGCTACCTTCCAGAAAGCGAATGGCAAAAACTATCTGATGTAGATAAGCAGGAAGCAATGTTACAGGCACTTGTGCTGGATCAGAGCCATTACCACGGCCCATTAAAGCAAACATCCCCTAAACTGACGAGCAAAACAGTTGATTATACGGTCAAATGCAACAGTGAAGATGTAACGCAAAAGGACAATACATTTTTTGTAAAAAAAGCTCGCTCCACAGTTACTCTAAAATTCAAGGGGCTTCCAAACAGCGAGACTTACCTTTCGATTCGCGGCCTGCGTTTTCATGGACAAGAGATAGCCAGTAAGACAAAGAAAAACAACTCTGTCCGAACAGAACCCACCTATACCCTCCTTAAGATGCGTTCCTCTTTGGGAACATTCAAAAAACTTGCCTACTACACAGAAGAACACAGGGCATATGATAACAGACATGATTTTTCTGTAAATTTCTGCTACTCCAAAGATGACGAATCTTTTATCCGCATCTCATTTTCACAAGCAGGCACATATACCTATGATTCGCTAATGATTACATGCCAGCCTATGGAACACTATGTAGATGGCGTTCAGGAGCGAATGGAAAATACCATGGAACACATTAAAATAGATACAAATAAAATTAAGGGAACTATCGACCTAAAAGAACCAAAACTGCTGTGTCTTTCCATTCCCTATTCTACCGGATGGCGCGCTTATATCGACGGCAGGGAGGCACCTCTTTATCAGGCAAATATAATGCATATGGCATTAGATGTAGACAGCGGAAAACATTCAATCCAATTAGAATACCATACACCATTGTTAAAAGAAGGAATATGGATTTCCCTTCTCACATTCACTCTTTGCGGGCTCTACCTGGTATTTCGGCGCCTCTGGGCAAACAAACGCCGACAAGCCGGTAATCAGTAGGCAGCCACCGGATGTTCAGCAACCCATGCGCAGCCGCCAAGTGCAAAGGAACTTTCAAATCCTTGCAAGCATTGCGTTTGGCTCGTTGCTTACGCGAGAATAAAATCATAAAAACTGGAAAACATGATAGCTAGATTATGATTGAAAGCTAAGATTGATTTATTGCAATAACCAGGAGGAAAAACCATGTGTACTGCTGCAACTTATCTGACAAAAGATTTTTACTTTGGAAGGACACTTGATTATGAATTTTCTTATGGAGAAGAGATTACCATAACGCCGCGCAATTATTGCCTTCCGTTCCGCAATACAGCAGGCATAGAGAACCATTATGCCATTATAGGCATGGCACATATCTCTGGGGATTACCCTCTCTATTATGACGCAGTAAATGAAAAAGGACTTGGAATGGCAGGCTTAAATTTTGTGGGAAATGCTGTCTATCACCCAAGCAAGCCTGATAAAATGAATATCACATTTTATGAATTGATTTCCTGGATTCTAAGCCAATGTGCAAATGTACAAGAAGCAAAAACATTATTGGAAAAAACGAACATTACTGGAACCCGTTTTCATCCAGAACTGCCTGTAGCATATCTCCACTGGCTGATTGCTGATAAAAAAGAATCTATTACTGTAGAATCCATGAATGACGGTTTGCATATTATAGATAATCCTGTTGGCATTTTAACAAACAACCCACCATTTGATATGCAGTTATTCCAGTTAAATAACTATATGCACCTCTCTCCCAAAGACCCTAAGAACCAGTTTTCTGACAAGCTTCTATTGGAAACATACGGACATGGCATGGGCACACTGGGACTTCCTGGAGATTTGTCCTCCCCATCCCGCTTCATCCGGGCTGCCTATACTAAAATGAATTCTATTTCTGGAAATTCGGAGAAAGAAAGCGTCAGCCAGTTTTTTCATATACTTGGCTCCGTTTCTCAGACGCGGGGATGCTGCGAGGCAGCAAAGGAAAAATATGAGATTACAATTTATACTTCCTGCTGCAATGCGGAAAAAGGAATCTATTACTATACCACATATGATAACCACCAGATTACAGGTATTAATATGTATAAAGAACCCTTGGACGGAACAGAACTGTCACACTACCCACTCATAATAGGCGAACAGATTAGAATGCAGAATTAAATTTCATTTTCTTCACTTTCCGGCAAATACTTTTCTATTGTCCCTTGTACAACAATTTGCTTTCCTAACAAAGTAATTGCCTGCTTGGGACAATTGTTAATACAGCGATAGCACATCGTACAACGAATCCCTGCTATTGCCAGTCCTCGTTCAACTTTTAAATTTTTCATTGGACAAAGCCTGACACATTTTGTACAACTAATGCACTTCCCCGGATCTATTTTTAGTTTGCTGGAATATTGCTTCGTTTTATGATAGAAATACAAACGTTGCCCAAATAAGCCCGCTAAATGATATAACACCCCAATACCTTCCTGCGGTGCTTTTCCATTTTTTATCAGTCTGACTGCCCGGTCTATCTTTTGCTCCGCTTGCCGGACAAGTTCTTTGTTTTTTTCTAACGAACGCTTTAATGCTTTTTCATCTGCAATGCTGTCCGGCATCTTTAGATGCAAGCCGCCAATAACCTCCGACCCATAGCGCTGTAACCTGCGCGCCAAAATACCAGCTCCATCTCCACTAAACAATCCCATTGTCGCAATAACAAAAATCTGCTTTCCACTCCATAATTCCCAATTCTGATCAATAAAATCCTTTAATATTTTTGGAATATTGCTATACTGTACTGGATAACAAAATACAATCTCTTTACTTTTCTTTATATACTCAATCGCATCCGTATCTTCTATTGCAATAGCTCTTGCCGAACTCCCGTACTGTTTTAAAAAAACATTCAGAGCATATCTCGAATTTCCCGTCCCACTAAAATAAATTCCAAGCATGTTATCCCCCTACTCTCTTTTTGCTATAATCTATTGTATCACAGCTTTCTAACCCAATAAAGAGAAATTGAAATTTAGATTGGCCTCATTTTGCATAAACTCCTCTATTGCACTTTTTTCCCAAGTCATAGTTGACAATCCCCCCCAAAACCACTATAATTAAACTCTAAGTTTAATTAAAAGGAGCCAAGCAATGGGACGGAGAAAAAAAGAGCCAAAAAGTGTACACCGGGAAAAAATTGCTTCTGCTGCGTCAGTATTATTCATGGGAAAAGGTATTGCTGCAACATCTATGGACGATATCGCAAAAGCAGCTGGATATAGCAAAGCGACTTTATATGTGTATTTTGAGAACAAAGAGGAAATTGTTAGCGTCTTAGTGCTGGATAGTATGAAAAGGCTATACAACTATATAGCTTCTGCCCTGGAACAACAAGAAACTACAAAAGAAAGATATCATCTTATCTGCCGTGGATTAATTCAATATCAAGAAGAGTTTCCATTTTACTTTAAGATGGTGTTGGATAATATCAATATTGCTTTTGAAAACCATGATTATCTTCCCGAAGAAAAAGAAACTTATCAAATAGGAGAAGAAATAAATGAAAAGATAAAGGAGTTCTTAATATCCGGTATGGATAAAGGAGATTTACACAGCAATCTGGAAATTATGCCAACGATTTTTAATTTTTGGGGTATGCTGTCCGGGCTGATTCAGTTGGCTTCTAATAAAGAAGAATACATCAAAAAAACAATGGGATTGTCTAAAATTCAGTTTTTAGAGTATGGCTTTCATATGCTATATTGTTCTATTTCAAATAGGAGGGAATGATTATGATTAACAAATCTCTATTAGCTATTTTAGGAAGTCCCCATGTGAATGGAATAACCTCTGCTATGCTTGATTGTGCAATTCACAGAGCCGAAAAAGTCGGCTATCATGTAACAAAAATTAATCTATACGAAAAAAATCTTTTATACTGTAAAGGTTGTAGGGCTTGTATGAACACAAATATCTGTATTCAAAAAGATGATATTCAGGAAATCGCAGCTTATTTTCAAAAATGTCAAATGGTTTTACTTGCCGCCCCCGTTTATTGGGCCAATGTACCTGCCCCTGTTAAAAATCTATTTGACCGATTGTTAGGAACGGCTATAGAGGAAACAAATACTTTTCCCAAGCCACGCCTACAGGACAAAACATACATGCTTTTTACGTCCTGTAATACCCCGTCTCCCTTTTCTTGGATATTCGGACAAAGCAGAGGGGCGATCCGTAGTATGGACGAGTTTTTTAAGACAGCGGGAATGAAACCGATAGGCAAAATCGTATGCGCGGGTACAGCAAATAAGAAAGAAGTTCCTAAACAAATAATCAAAAAGATTGAGAGGTGTATGAAATGAAAATATCCAAAAAGAAAATAGTTTTGTTTATAGTCATCCTCCTTATCCTGATTGGTTTGATTCCGGGAATCGTTTACCTCAAAGATGTTGCGGATTATCAACAAGCAGTAAAAGAAACCGCTTTTAAAGAAATACATATTTCAGACATATCTGATGGAGTTTATATTGGAGAATATGATGTGAATTTTATATATGCTAAAGTCGAAGTTATGGTGCAGAATGGACAAATCAAAGATATCAATATATTGGAACATAGAAATGAACGTGGAAAAGCCGCAGAAGCCATAACGAACAAAATCATAGAAAAACAAAAAATTAATGTAGACACAATATCAGGCGCAACAAATTCAAGTACCGTCATAAAGAAAGCGGTTGAAAATGCCCTTAAAAGTGGACAATAGCATTTTAACATGAACCATATAAACTATTCATCCCATCCGAATAGATTAAGCGCTGCCTAAGCAGTGGCCATTTCCCAGGCAGTAAAGCTATTGAATGATGGGATGAATAATCATAAATGGTAACATACTGTGATGGTCATTAAAAGTAATCTTATTCAAAGTCTACATCTGCAATGACTTCTTTGAGCAATTCTGCAGATTCCTGAAGCTTCTTTAACTCCTCCTGATCCAGCGCAATCGGGACCTGTGTTTCCACTCCATCCTTTCCCAGGACAACGGGCATACTAAGTACCACATCCCTAATTCCATAAGCCCCCTCCATCATAACAGAAAGTGGCAAAATGGATTTCTCATCCCGCAGGATTACCTCGCAGATACGTTTCACAGCCATTGCTATGCCATAATACGTTGCCTGCTTTTTATCAATAATCTCATACGCACTATCTTTCACCTTCTGCGCAATCTCAGTAGTCTGTTGGTCGCTGTGATAAAATCCACGCAGCTCATAAAATTCTTTTACTGGAATACCAGACACATTTGCACTGCTAAATGCTGCAATTTCACTGTCTCCATGCTCTCCGATAATAAATGCATGGACACTCCGGCTATCCACTGCCAGATGGTGCCCCAAAAGATGCTTTAACCGCGAAGTATCCAATACGGTACCAGAGCCAATTACACGGTCCTTTGAAAATCCGCTCAGCTTTAACGCAGTATAGGTCAGGATATCTACCGGATTTGAAACAACCAAAAGAATTCCCTGACAATTCCTTTCTGCAATTTCCGGGATAATGGACTTAAAAATAGCTACATTTTTCTTTACTAAGTCAAGTCTCGTCTCACCTGGTTTCTGATTCGCTCCAGCCGTAACAATAATTATGGCGGCATCTACAATATCATCATAACCGCCGCCATATATTTTCATCGGTCTGGCAAGCGGAACACCATGTGCGATATCAAGCGCCTCTCCCTCTGCTTTATCCTGATTCGCATCAATCAGAACCATCTCTGAAAAAAGCCCACTCTGCATTAAGGCAAACGCAGACGTAGATCCAACAAAACCACAACCAATCACTGCAACCTTGCGCAGATTTACTTTACTTGTATCCATATGCACTGCCTCCCAAATCATAATCTCTACATAAATTTGCAAAAGAACTGACCATTTAACTTTTTACAGTTCTTTAGTAGAATGCCCGGAAGGACTGTGTTTTATCCCCTTTTATTCCGCAATTTTAATCGTATAGCTTCTTTCAAATATCTGTCCTGCTTCCAATTTATTGCCGTATTCACGTTCTGATAAATCCCCCGCAAATCCCTCTCGATCGCACCTGCCATACCACGGCTCAATACAAACAAACGGAGCTGCTTTTTTTGCCGGCGACCAAATGCCCAAAAGAGGCGTATCAAATGATACGGACAAATATTCTTTCTGCTCTGGATTTTTTAGAGAAACTTGCTGGATGGCGCCTGCATTTAATATCAGCGCATCCTGATCAAACAAGCTATCAGTAAGCTCCAGACAGCCATTTTTTAAAGGCAGTGTTTTCGTAACGGTGCCAAGCACACCATCCTCGGTCAGTTCACCACTTTGCACTGAATCTTCCTTTGTGTGTAAGTCTAACAAATAGCTATCCTTACATGATTCTGCCGCACCTTCTTCTGGGCACAAAAAAGCAGGATGCGCGCCAATTGAAAAATACATTGCTTTTTCAGAACGATTATGTACTTTCCACAACACTTGCACTTCATTTTTTACAATCCGATAACCAATGTCAAACGCAAAATCAAACGGATACATTTGAAGCGTTTTTTCAGAACTCTCTAGCTGCAGCCAGATTTCCCCATCCTCCTGGCTTATCAGTGAAAATTCCATATCTCTTGCAAAGGCATGCTGCCCGATTCCCTCATACCATGTGCCCTCAAATTGATATCTTTGGCCATTTAATTTTCCCACAAAAGGGAATAGGACCGGAGACACACGGTTCCAATATGCAGCATCTCCCGACCACATATACTGCTTCCCGTCCTTTCGCCTAACCAGACTCACAAGTTCCGCCCCTTTTTTGTTCACGCAAACCTCCAGCACATCATTCTGAATTTTATAATCTGCCATAATCTCCTCCTTTTTGATCTTCAGAGTAATCTTCTGCCACCAAACGCATCGCCTGCGCTAACACGCTGACAAAAGCGCAAATAGCCAAAACCAACCAGCACACTGATAATCTAACTGATTAGTTTTGACTTTTGCGTCCTTATCCTTTTCTTTTTTCCGTTTTTGGCATACCAAAAACACTCTAACTATTTTGCATCGGAAGCAATTATCTCAAGCTCACCTTCCAACTCAATAGTACCATAATCTGCCGGTATAATAAAGTGATCTCCCTTTTTTATGGAAATGCTATCTACTATCCCACTTCCCTCCAGCACACTCATGTTCAAAAAACTCTCATTGTGCGAGATGGAACATTTCCCTGATACATTTAATTTATAGACCGTATAATACTGGCATGAAATCAACTGATTCAACTGATTTTTGGGCAAATCTCCCGTCTTTAATACAGAATCTTTTGCCGATTTAGCCGGAACCTGAATTACGTCAAGACTCTGCCTGATATGAAGCTCCCTCGGCTTACCATCTACCATCCTGCCATAATCATACAGACGGTATGTGATATCACTATTCTGCTGTGTCTCCAAAATCAGGCAGCCCGCTGTGATCGCATGGACTGTTCCAGGGTCAATCTGAATAAAATCTCCCTTCTGGATTGGAATCTTTCGGATTAATTCATCCCATTTCCCATTATGAACCATCTCCTTCAATTCCTCTGCTGTCTCCGCATTATGTCCTGCTACAAGTACAGCATCCTCTGGACAGTCAATAATATACCAGCACTCCATTTTTCCAAGCGCTCCATTTTCATTTTTCTGCGCATATGCATCGTCTGGATGTACTTGGATGCTTAAGTCGCTTTTTGCATCAATAATCTTAATTAGCAATGGAAACTGCTCTGTATCATATTTCCCGAAAAACTCTGGCTTCTCCTTCCAAAGCTTTGACAATGTCATGCCTGAAAATTCCAGATTTTTTAGTACCGAGTCCCCATTCGAGTGTGCCGCGATGCCCCAGCACTCCCCTAAATTGTCTGCTTCTGGCTCATAGCCAAAATCGGTATGGAGACGGGAACCACCCCACACCATCTGCTTTAAAACCGGGTTTAAGAAAAGGATAGGGAATCTACTCTGATTATTCATATTTCATCCCCATTTCTGCGCCGCACTCTGCGTCTAATTCATCTTATTTCAACACAATGCTCTTTGTTTTTGAATAAGCACCATATACCTTTTTGCCTGAAACAGACTTATATGCACGTACCTTAAAGAAATAAGTCTTCTTTTTCTTTAACTTAGACGCCGTATAGCTCACTTTTGTTTTCTTGCTAATCGTCTTAACAAGTTTAAATTTACCTTTCTTCCCTGTTTTTATGTAAATTTGATATCCAGAAGCATCTGTAGCTTTTTTCCATTTAAGTACCGCTTTTTTGGAAGATTTTTTCTTTAAACTAACCAGTGTTACCTTCTTTGGTTTTTTAATTGTATTCTGGTTATTATTCTGTGTATCCCCAGACTGCCCATCAAGCGGTTTGTCACTGATAATCAGCCCATTGCCGTCTGCTTTATTCATATCTGCATCACTGATTTTGACAGCTTTAATTGCATCAAATAAAATCTCTCCACTCACTGTATAATTTCCACTGTCATCCTTCTGTCCCTTAAAGTTCTCTGGTACAGAGTTACACCAGATTTTGAAATTCGTTATATTCTTCGGATCGATTGACTCATCAGTTGTACCCTTCTTGATAAACTTGCTAAATGGGATTGTCACATATTGCGCATTTGTCCCTTTCACAAAATCAGTAAGATACACCTCGTAATTATCATTTAACTGAAATACCAGCTTCTGTCCGTTTCCATCCGGTTTTACCCACATAGACACTGCATTATATTCCGAAAAATCTGTTTTGTCTGCGTCAAATACTCGCCCAAGCCCTCCAGTCCATACCTCGGAGCCTTTAAAGGACAACGTGTACTGAAATGCCCCGCTATAGTCTCCTTCTGCTTTTTCCGCACTATTTAACGACATAGAAGAACTGCAGCCCGCAGCGGAATTATGGGAACCATATTTGCTCTGCAGCAGACCATCATTTCCATAATAATATTCAAAATTATCAAAAGTCTCTTTGGATAGCACATCTGAATCTTTATTGAAATTAATAAACTTCGCTGTGCCAAATTCCTTTCCATCCGCAACCAACATTACAATACCTGTACTCGTCTTTCCAAGCTGTCCCAAGACTTCTGCAGTAATTGTACCAGTATAAATATTTCCTTCATTAGTGATAGGCAATGTGATGGCTTCCTTATTGTCAGCCGCCCTTACCTGAAATTCTACCTTAGAAGCATTTTTCACATATGCTTTGATATCACATGCCTCTTTAATAACTGCATAATTCTTTGGTGAGATTAAATATCCATTTGCTTCTTTGCTATATCCATCTAGCGATACACTGGCGGCTTTGCTCACTGCTCCGCCGGCTGCAGCACTATTACCTGTCACATAAAAATTCGTGCCATTTCCAAAAATAGACTTTTCATTATTATATGATTTAATAAAATCATTAATCATTTCCTGACCCAGCGTATCATTGTACTTATATGGCACAAAGAAATTTGCGCTATCAAAGTTTGCCCACAACAGAAAATACGGAATATTGTGGCTGGAAGCCGTATTCACTACCTTATTGTACCAGTCCTGATCCTTTGTCGGATTGCCGGAAACCATTAAGCTGTCTTTGCCCGCACCTGTGATGCGGATTCCCGTCTCTGCAATTGCAGGAATCTTATTTTTCTTTTCTGCAAGGGAAGCAACCACCTCACAGCTCTTTCCCAGGGCATCAAAGAAATTATCACCGGTATAAACTGCTGCGTCCGCATAGTCGTCATAATAGTCAAATCCCAACACATCTACATAAGCATCACCAGGATAACGCTCCAGATATTCTGCTTCGTTAGAAATCGGTCCATTTGGAGAATAAACATATAGGAAGTTATGTACTCCCTTATCTTCCAGATAATTCACCATATAACGCCACATTGCATGATAGGACTCCACACTGACGGAACTTCCCCACCAG
Source organism: uncultured Lachnospiraceae bacterium (assembly GCA_910585905.1). GTDB lineage: Bacteria > Bacillota > Clostridia > Lachnospirales > Lachnospiraceae > Butyribacter. The sequence goes on along the minus strand of CAJUID010000024.1, from coordinate 33,266 downwards.
AACCACCCGCCGCTGTTCTCATGGAATGGACGGAACAGTACCGGAATATCATCCTTTTGAAGTTCCAGCGCATAGTCCGCAATAATATCCAGATAAGCATTAAACTGCGGATTATATTCGCCACCCTCCAGAATAAAATCTGCACAAGGTGTTAAATCCTTTGACTCTCCAAAATCACATTTTGTAAAATCATATGGATACTTTGCATCCCCTGTTGCTGTAATCTTGCTGTTTGTAAAGTTCGGCATATGGCAGGATAAAGAAATAAGTGAACCACCGTCAAATGCCTTTTTGGAGGCTGCCACTGATGCATCAAGCGCTTCCTGCCTTGTTGTCTTTCCGGTTTCCATACCGGCAAGTGCAAGTGTGTCAATTCCAAAAAGCCCAGCTTCTGAGCCAGTGATATCTTTAATATCAGAAGTCTCCCCATTGTCACGAACAGAGCGGAATGTTGAATTCTGATGTCCAAACAATACTTGATCGCTCTTTTGAAGCCCTGCCAGATAAGCAGCCATCACCTTTGTGCTGTCTGTCGCATCAGCATCCACCAGTTTTACACTTGCTGCCATGCCAGATAGATCAGCAACATCACCCTGATCATCCAGTTTTTCCGTTATCTCAACATAATCCTCTGACGCATCAAGCTGCCCAATCTTCACATCAGATATCCGCACCTCTTTTAAGTCTGCGTAAGGCCCAACAATACCAATTACGATATTCTCAACTTCTACATCCTTCGGCGTAAAACTGCCGCGGATTGTCACACTTGACCAGCCATTTCCCAAATCTTTTACGGTCTTAGTGCGGAAAGAGCCTTCTCCATCAAGAAGTGTATTCTCTCCTGCTTTATCATTCATAAAAATCTTTGTTCTCACTGTCTCCATGGAGGACGGGTAAGTCAGTGTAAAAGAGACCAGGTTGTAATTTTTCACATTAACTGCACCAAATGTCCCCTTTACCTTTGCTTCACTCCAACCAGAAGCTAAATCTGCTGAAAAGTCTAATTTCACTTTCAAGCTCTTTGAGTCTTTGTCATATTCCACTTCTGTCTGCTCTGTCTTCTGTGCAGAATCCGTCTTGCCATGAGAATAATCATATCCTGCTTCTGCAGCCCATCCATTGATTCCCTCCGAAAAGTTCCCGATTACTGTTGGCTCCTGCGGTGTCAACACTGGCTCACCCTCGGCTCTGGCAATTGTCAGCCCCTGAATCGTCACAGAACCAGAAAATCCTGTTCCCACTCCGCGCACCAAAAGAGAATGAAACTTATCTGCCTTCTGCTCAAATGCCATCTTTACCTTCGCGCTATATGTTCCGTCTGCATTTTTCGTAAAATCAGCCGGCTTAAATTGCGGCCAGCCAAGCTTCACCATAGTATCCCAATTATTTTCTTCCTGAAAGAAACCAGCTTCTATCTTTATGTAGTCTTCCGCCTTCATGCTGTTAAAAGCAGCCTCACTAATTGTCATAACAAATGAAAGTTCAGAACCAGCAGCAATTTCCTCATTATCTCCCATAAAGGAAGCGCTCAATGTATTCTCCCAATCCTCTGCGTCTTTAAACGCTACTTCATTTGTGACAACATCCTCATACGTTTTATTTGCCTCTGCTTTTTTTGCAGAAAACTCCTTTGTGGCTGCAACGGCATAACTACTGCTTCCATATCCGCCTGCTGAAACAGACGATACGGTTACAGCCAATGCTATGCCAGTCGCCAGACATCTTAACCGAATACTTTTCCTCATATTTTGCACCAAGCCTCAAGCGAAAATGCTTGCATTTTCATTTGAGGCGCAAACACAAAGGGTGAAAGATGTGTGTTTGCAATTTATCCTTTCTTTTATAATTTCTTTCACCCTTTTTACCTCCATTTTTCTTCAATTTGCAACAATCAGGGACAGCAGATAAAACGGTTCCTTATCCTCCGCATCTGCCTGAACCACCTCTATCTCTACAAGATGCTTCCCCAGGTCTCCGTGATGTAACACCCTTTCTAAATAAAGGCAGTCACCCCAGTCTTCCTCAAAATTTCCATCCAGAAGAATTGCCCCCTCCTGGTTTCCATCTAAAACTAACTTGGCAACCGGAGACGGCCTGCGGATTGTTTTGCGGTACTGGACTGCAATACAAGAACATTCCACCTCAAAGGAAATACGATCGCCTTTTTTTCTGCCAATCCACCCATTCTTAAAAAAGTCCAGATGTCCCATCTTCTCGCCTGTATCAGCACGAAAACCATTAAGTTCTGGTGCGGAATTCTGGATAGAAAGACGCACCGCCTCCTGATAGGCATTGACCGTAAGTGGCGTAGGAAGCGTTCGGGGCAATACTTCCCTTATATCACCATCACAGAAACCAATATCCTCCGCTTTCTGCCTGACCTGTTCCAGATATTTGATAATCTCCTGCGCCAGCAGCCCATGTCCCTTATCATTTGGATGCAGACCATCAGAAGTCAGTTCCTCCCTCCTAAATTCTCCTGCCTTCATCCTCTGGTAAACTGTATCCAGGATACTAACATGCGGAATATTGTAATAATCCGTAACCGCATTGTGATACTTCTGAGCATTTTCCCCGGTGTCATAATATACATTATTTAACACCAGCACCGCCGGTGCAGTCTCAAATGAAATCAGCTTCCTGATAAGCCCTTCAAATGTCTCCTGAAAAAACACATCTGCATCATCATTTACGCTAAAATCTACCACAACAACATCCGGCCGATACATTAACACATCCTCAAATACCCGCGATACACCAAAGTGGGAAGTTGTTCCCCCAATGCCGCCATTGACATAGTGAAATGAGGCATCCTGAAATGTGTCACACCACCACTGGTATACCTGATAGGCATATGTCCGTGTATCTGATGAAGCCAGGCTTCCCTGCGTAATGCTGCCACCAAGAAAACTAATCACTAGCTCCTGCCCCTCCATTGCCCGTCTCATACAAGAGAGAAGCCTGCCATACTCCAGTTCCCCCATCTATCTACCTCCATGCACATTTTTTTCATTCCTCCCACACCGGGATATCTAAGCCATTGATAAAAGTTGTAAGTTCTTCCGCCATTTTTTCCGCCTCAGGAATCCTAATATGACCCGGTGTCCCACTTCCATTCTCCGAATACAAAAAATGCAGTATCCTGTCATCCCCTAAACTCTGACAAACCTCCTCGATTGCCTGATCCCAGCTTTTATCATGCTCTAATATAGTAGTAGTCAATACAATTACTGCCTTCGGATACTTTTCCCGTATCTGTTTAATAAATTGCTGATATTTATATTTCCAATAGTCAGCGCGTTCTCCGGCGGGATTCTCTTTCATATAATCATCCGGGTGGTTATCATTCTGCCCAATCGCCACAATGACCAGGTGCGGCGTATACTTCTCAAAATCCCATAACGAAACCTGATCAAGCTGTGGATGATAATGTACCTTATCCCACATATACTCCATACCTGGATAGACTGGCGGCGCCACCCATCCAGTTCCATTTAGAAGGGGAATGCCGCCCTGGGCAATGTCATGAAGCTCGGCATGGAGCTTTCTTGCTGCAATCCATGCATAGGAATACCAGCTATTTGAAAACTCCCCATTATGTTCTGGGTCTTCTTTCCCAACATACGCTACTGCTTCAGAAACTTCCCCAGCAGAGACAGAATCCCCGTATACCTCCATTCTCCTGGATGGTTTTGGCAGCGCTTTTAATAACTGGCTGCCATCAGAAAGCAAAAGTTTAGTAAGCACCATCTCATGACAACTATCCTGCCTTTTAAAAACCAGAACCTCATGCTCCCGATCTTCCTCCTCGTCCAAAAGGACAACTTCTGTCTCCCCGGCATCATTTAGTTTCCATCTCTTCTGTTCCCCATCTACAATGGCCCCTAAATAATTATCCCAGCAGGCTTTCCTGTTTTCCACATAAAGCACCGCCTTCTTTCCAGAAAACCGAAAGTTTAAAGAGGAAGCCGGAAAAATAAATTCCGGCTTACCTGGATCAGTCCTGTCGATTCTTCCACTATAAGTTAATTCCTTATGGTCCAACGCAACAATCATCCAATTTCCCTCAATTCTTCTTCAATAATGAAAGATTTTTGTCAATCAGCTCGCATCTCTGTTTTACGCATTCTGGCGAACGCAGCGGATCTTCCGGCGTATGGAACAGATAATCTTCTAATTTATCAATTGTCGTTGTTGCCACATGCATTCTGGTATCGGAAGAAGCATAATAGATATAGACATCCCCGTTTTCTGTAGCAATTGCCCCATTGGTAAATACTACATTGGACACATCCCCTATGCGCTCTCTGCCAAGCGGGACTAAGAATACACCAGATGGCTCTGCGATAACCTTGGAAGGATCAGAAAGCTCCGTCCCAAACACATATAAAACATAGCGCAGGCCAGCCGCCGTATTTCTCACACCATGAGCAATGTTAATCCAGCACTTTTTACCCTTGATTGGTACTGCCCCGGCGCCGTTCTTTGCCTCGGTAAGCGTGTGATAAACTCTCTTGCTGATAATTTTTTCTTCATCAATCACCGCATGTTCAATATCCTCACACAGGCCAAAGCCAATTCCACCCCCGCTTCCGGTTTCAATAAAACCATCCATCGGACGCGTGTAGAAAGCGTACTTTCCATCTACAAATTCTGGATGCAAAACGACATTCCTCTGCTGTGGTGATCGCAGTGTTTTCAGATTGTCAAGACGCTCCCAATTCTTTAAATCCTTTGTCCTGACAATCCCTGCCTCTGCGACGGCAGCAGACAGGTCTGGGTTCTCTTTATCTTTGCTCTCAGAACAGAACACACCATAGATATACCCATCCTCATGCTTTGTCAGGCGCATATCATATACGTTTGTCTCCTCCGGGCAGGTATCAGGGAGCGTTACTGGATAATCCCAAAAACGGAACCCATCCACTCCGTTTTCACTCTCTGCCACTGCAAAAAATGATTTGCGGTCAGCCCCTTCCACCCTTGCAACCAGATAAAATTTGCCATCCATTTCCACTGCACCAGAGTTCATCACTGCATTAATCCCAAGACGCTCCATAAAATACGGATTTGTCTCCTCATCCAAGTCAAATCTCCAGTGAAGCGGCGCATGATCCCTTGTCAAGACCGGATTCTCATACCGATCAAATATTCCATTATAAAAATCACTTTTTTGATTCTTTTTCTCTAACAGTCTGTACTGTTTTGCCTTCTGAGCAAAATATTGGCTGTGTATCATAACCAGATCCTCCATGCCGCTTGGTGCGGTTTCCATCATTGTTAAAAATATTTCCCAAAACTATTTCTAACTTAGAAATCATTTACCATTTCCTAACCTTTGAATCACTTCCATGCACATCCTTCCATTATGGTAAGGACATTTCCAAGGCTCCACAATTGGCTTTTGCAGGGGATTTCTCTTCTCGTCAAGCGCCCAGTACCACTCGGAGCCATTTCTTTTATCAAGAAGATAATCCCGAATATATGCCCAAATATCCTTGGCTGCCTGCAGATAGCATTCTCTGGAAGGGTCTTTCTGATATCCATTTAGGAAACCTACCACAGCTTCTGCCTGCACCCACCAGACTCTTGTTGTATCATCCACTCCGTCTTCCGCCTCATTCATCAGAGAGTGGTCTACATATGCCCTGTCATAAATATTCCTGGTAATCTCTCTTGTAATCGGCGAAAGCTTATCTGTATACTCCTGGTCTCCCAGGACTTCCAGTCCCCGGTCAACAAGCCACGCAGTCTCAATATCATGTCCATAAGAATATAGATCAATCAATGTATTCCATGTCCGATCAAAAAAGACTTCCTGCCTGCCAATCTCCTTGTTGTATACCTTATCTGCAATCAGGCCAAGCATAAAACGCAGCCTGTCAGCCACCTCCTCATCTCTGTCCACGCGGTAAAGTTCTGTATATGCCTCAAATACATGGAGCAGAGTGTTCATTGTTTTCTCAGCAATCACTCCATTTTCTGAAAGTTTATCATTTTCAACCGGACCAAATTTCCGGTCAAAAGCCTCCAGATAACCGTATTCATCTGTGCAGTTTTTTTCGATCAAGCACTGCAGCTCCTTCGCCAGTGAGAGAGCCTCCGCATCGCCGGATGCATCATAATATGATGAGAGCGCATAAATCGCAAACGCCTGATTGTACGTATGTTTTGTATCATCCTCAACCTTTCCGTCATAGGTGACAGACCAGAATACTCCGCCATTTTCCTTATCCAGGCAAAAATCCTTCATAAAACGGTAGGCATGCGATGCATGCTCTAACAGACTGTCATCCTTTAACATCAGGTACGCATTGGAAAAGAACCACAGGATACGGCTATTCAAGATACAGCCCTTCACCGCATGTTGATCTAGTGCAAGGTCATATCCCATATATCCATAATATCCGCCATTTTCTTTATCCTGAAGCCTCTTCCAGAAAGGAATGAGTTCTTTCGTCAAATGATTTTTAATTTCTTCCACAAACTCATCCATAATTGATTCTCCTATCCTAAATTGTTGCTTTATGCCGGCACATACAACTGCTGCCTATCTCATAAGTTCAACTACCGGATACCGATTTCCGTATCCTCAGACGTTAACTGGCTATGCTCTTTAATATAAGGAACTACCTCGTCAACTGTAGTGAACGCCAGGCCAACATAGCTGTCTGCTGCGCCATAGTAAAGCGCAATCTTTCCGCTTGCCGCATCATGGATCGTTGCACAAGGGAAGGTAACATTTGGCACAAAACCGCGCTCCTCATACCACTCTTCCGGAGTCAGTAAAAAGTTTTCACAGCGGTACTTTACAACAGAAGGATTGTCAATATCTAATATTGCACCGCCAATGCTGTAAACATATCCGTTACATGTTCCTGTTACGCCGTGGTAGAACAATAGCCAGCCCTCTGTTGTCTCAATTGGGGCAGCGCCGCCGCCAATCTTTACAGCTTCCCACCACTCTTTTCCTTTGCCCATAACATGGCGATGTTTTCCCCAATAAACCATATCCTTGCTTTCCGAAACAAAAATATCACCGAATGGAGTATGGCCGCTGTCACTTGGACGGGAAAGCATTAAAAAGTTCCCATTTACTTTTCTAGGAAACAGTACCGCATTCCTGTTAAAAGGCAGAAACGGATTTTCAATCCTTGTAAATACTTTAAAGTCTTTTGTCTTGGCCATTCCAATTGATGCGCCATAAAAGTCCTGGCACCAGATAATATAGTAAGTGTCCTCCACCTTCACAAGCCTTGGGTCATAAGCGTAAACCGGCATAAAATCATTGCCATCCTCATCCTTAAATGGAATCTTTTCTTTGTCAAAATCCCAATGTATTGCATCTTTGCTTCTGCCAAGATAAATATATGGAATTCCGTTTACCTGTTCTCCGCGGAACACACCAATAAAAGCATCCTCATATGGAATTACCGCACTGTTAAAAATTCTGGCAACCCCCTCAACCAGATTGCGCCCGATAATCGGATTCTCATTGTAGCGCCATACCGGCATCCATTCCTTTGCATCAGCAGGCCTATCCTGCCATGGCACATTTGGGACATCCGGCCCAATAATTTTAATATCAGCCATTATGAAATCTCCTTTCAAACTTCTCAAAATCTAGAATAAGTAAAATCTTTTGCAACAGTTTCCCCGCACATAATCCTCCCATTAGCTCTGGAAAACTCCGTACATTAACCTTTTACAGAACCCTGTGTCAGCCCGCTATAAATCTGCTTTTGACAAAGAATGAAAACAAGCAGTGCCGGGATCATTGTCAGGATAACGCCTGCACAGATATAGTTATACTGGTTGCCAAGAGGACCAGTAAATTTAAACAGTGAGGTTGCCACAGTTACATACGTATTTTTATTCTGCAGATACAGATTCGCCATGTAGTATTCGTTATAAACACCAACACCTTTCAAAATCATAACCGTAACAATCGCAGGTTTTAGCAGAGGGAGAAGCACTCTGAAAAATACACCAAAATACGTACATCCATCCATAATCGCTGCCTCATCCAGGGACTTTGAAATATTTTCAAAAAACTGAATAAAGATATAGATTGAAATAACATCCGTACCACACATCAAAACAATATAACCTGCAATATTATTAATCCATCCTAACTGATACATAATCTGGTATACAGATACCTGCATTGCAATACCTGGAAGCAGTGATGCAAATAAGAACAAGTTACGAATCAGCCCATTTCCAAAAAATTTAAAACGATCCAGAATATAGGCAAGCATGGAACCAGTCAGGATTGCAAAAAACAGTACACAGACCAGGATAATAATGGAATTGCGGAAAGCCAATGCCATATTTGCCTGTTTCCAAGCCTCTGTAAAATTTGTAAAATACGTCCAGCTCTTCGGAAGATCCATTACATTTGTTGCTGCATATTCTTCTGGCGACTTAAATGCCGTAATAATACAGACAACAACCGGAAGAACTGATACAAATGCCCCGAGTAGCAATGAAGCATATTTTACAACCGCCCACAAAATTTTCTTTAATTTTGCCTGATTATTCATTATACTTCACCTCCATTTGCCATTTTCTGCTGCTCCAGGGCTTCCTTTTTCTTTCTCTTGCGCACCGTGCGGATCGCCTCTTCTTCTCCTTCACCAAAGAAATACCTGAAGAAGAGTTTTTGTAATAAGGTTGCAACGAGAATAATAACAAGAAGCACTACTGCCATTGCTGATGCCAGGCCAACTTTCTGGCTCTCATGTGCCAGTTTATTCATAATTACGAAATACGTCCCGGTTCCAAAATTACCACCCGTAATTACATACGGCGGCTCAAATGCACTCAGCGAACCTGTGATGGAGAGAATTAAATTCAAAACGATAATCGTCTTAATACTTGGGAAGATAATATATTTAAACTTATCCCACCCACTCGCACCGTCTATCGCAGCAGCCTCATATAGAGAAGCATCTACCGACATAATCGCACCAATAAATAACACCATATTCTGCCCCATATAACGCCAGATTGAAGTAGCCGCTACGGAGAAGTTATTGATTTTAGTATCCCTTAACCAATATGGCAGATTATCTAATTCAAATCCGCACCACTGCAGAACTGTATCTAACACAAAACCTCTGGTGTAAAAGAATTTAAAAATAAAACCAACCGCGATACCGCAAACCAGATAGGGGAAGAACATAAATCCCTTAAAAACCCCGCCGCCTCTTGTCTTGAAGCTTAAAAGTGATGCAAAATACAGCGCAAGCGCAAGCTGTATAAAAGATGCCCCAATATAGTAAAGACTAAGTTTCAATGCCCTAAAACAATCATCCCTGGTAAATACCTCCAGATAGTTTTCAAGCCCCACAAACTCACGGTTTCCGATATATTTCATGTCATAAAAGCTAAACCCGATCATCTTTCCAAATGGCAGGTATGTAAACACAAATAACAGTGTCAACGGTACCAGCATAAAAGTAATGATACAAAGAACTTTATTGACCTTTGCGGATTTAATCCATCTCAAAAAATTAAAATTTCCTTTTTCTCTCATCGGTTACCCTCTTTCTTAAACAACATGTTCCCCAATCCCAGCTCTCACTGCAATTGAGGAACATACCTTCCACTATTTATGCCATAAGAGTGAAAACAAAACTTTTTTGTCTGCACCGGACAAATCATTTATTCATGCTTGATATCATGCTTCTCCTGTGCTGTTGTCCACTTCTCATTCCATTCCTTAACCATATCTTTCATTGTCTTATCGCCCTTTGTTGCAGCTTCAAGAACTTCCTTCGGAATAGCACCTGACGCATTGATTCCAAGCTCAGAATCATTGTTGACATCATTAAATAATGTCTCCTCGCCTGCTGGCGCCGCATTGTCAACGACAAGGTCAATGCTCTCAAATGAAGATAACGCATCTGGAAGTTTTGCACCGCTCACAGCTGTAATACCGCCTTCAAATTCTGCAAAGTCAGATTTTTCAATAAGCCATTTGATATAGCACATAGCAGCAGTCTTCTGGTCATTTGAGCTATTTACATTGATGCCATAGCAATAGTCAGGGCCCGCTGCGGCATACTGCTTTCCATTTACTGTAATCGGGAATGGCATATATGCGATATCATCTGGGTTGTCACCGCTCTCCTTCATCTGTGGGATAGACCATGAACCAAGTACCATACATCCAATCTCACCGCGGTTAATCATACCCTTGCTGCCTTCCCAGTCAGTTGTTGTCGGGTCTTCCTCGGTCAATCCACGCTTTACAGCCTCATACAATGTATTGTATACAGCATATGGGCCTGTCTGGTCACCTCTGTCTGAGAATGGGTTCTTTCCTTTGGTCAATCCCTCGTGCATAAAGTCTGCATCACCTGTCGCATTCCCTGCGATATATGCATCCCATGCATTCATTGTCCAGTCTGCCGCAAAGTTTGTATATAATGGAGCAGCTACCTTTGTGTTATCCTTAATCTTCTTTAACGCCTCAAGGAATTCATCCGGGGTCTTTGGAAGCGTTGTGACGCCTGCTTCATCAAACACCTTCTTGTTATATACAATACCCTGCACATTTACCATGGAAGGCATACCATATACTTTATCTGAGTATGCAAAGTTATTAAGGAATCTTGCATCATAAACACTTCCAAGCTGGCTCTTATCGCCAAAGCTTACAAAATAATTTTCTAACTCATCCTTGTCAACCGTAGTAGGTACCATACAGATATCGCCCCAGTCACCAGTTGTCAAGCGAGTTGTAATGTCATTTGCATAATCCGTGATTCCTTCATACTCAATGTTGACATTTGGATACAATTTCTGGAACTCTTTGATGTATTCCTGAAATTTGTTATCCACCCTGTCTGTCTTATGGGTTAGGAATTTCAGGTCAGCCTTGACATTCGTATGATCCTCACCAAGCTTAATCTGATCCAATGTAAGTGTGAATTCCTCATCTTTCTTTTCTTCCTTCTTGCCCTCATCCTTGGAGCCACATGCTGCAAGCGACAGTGTCATAGCTCCTGTAAGAGCCATGGCAAGGAAACGTTTAAAATTTTTTCTCATAAGTCTCTCTCCTTCTCTGTTAAATTTTAACTTGTTTTAAGTTGTTTTAATCATATCATTAAAGTTAAAATAAATCAATATTTAGCCATTATATTTTATTTATTCTATATTTCACTCACATTTCCCCAGTTTTATTGTGCAATTTGACTATAAAAAGCTTGTCTTATATCCATTATTTACAATTAATTTTATTTTAAGTAGTTTCATTTTAAGTTAATTTAATCATTATTTTAACTTTAACTTCTTTTTCACTTTTCATTATCTCCTACATGTGATAATCTATACATGCATTGTTACTATAAATTTTTTTGAAAGGCGGCCATATATGAATCTAAGTCCTGATAGTAAATTTTTTAACTTTATGTCCAAATTGGGGGATTTTGTTGTACTGAATCTTTTATTTATTATTACCTGTATTCCGGTCTTCACGATTGGCACATCACTCTGTGCCCTTTACACGGTCTGCAAAAAACGGCTTGCAGACGAAGAATCTTATATAATAAGAGGTTATCTGGCAATATGGAAAGAAAACTTTAAAAATGCAACCATTATATGGCTGTTTTTCCTTATATGGCTGCCAATCCTACTGTTCCTCGCAAACTTCGCAGCAAAACATTTAAACAACATTGCCCTGTTTTCCTGCTGCCTGCTTCTTATCTTATGGTATATTTTTACTATACTTTATGCATTTCCGCTGCAGGCCAGCTTTATCAATACACCATTCCGCATTATCTGCAACAGTTTCCTGACCGCTATGGCACACCTGCCGTATACGCTGGCACTGTTCGCAGTAACATTCCTGCCCGCCGCCATCACTTGGATGTTTCCCGGGATATTGTACTTTACCTTTACCTACTGGGTTCTCATCGGTTTTTCCTTGGGCGGAATCTTCTCAGTCCTAATCACAGAACGCGTATTCCGGCACTACCGTCCAAAGGAGACGGAATAAACAAATATCAGCCGTGAGCCCTATACAAGCTCCCGGCTGATATTTTTTACGCTGCTGCGCTCTATAATATCACTATCTATATACCGCACTCCTTGGTGCCTGTTCTCCTTCTTGCATTTTTTCAGAAGAATATCGACAGCAGCATTGGCCATTTTTACCATATCTACGTTGTATGTTGTTATTTCTCCAGCAAATGGATGCCCATACAGGTAATTATCATATCCTGCTATGGAAATATCGTCTGGAACATGATAACCCTTTTCTGTCAGCCTATCAAATATATACCCAGCCGTCAGGTCACTATTGCAGGCAAACGCAGTCGGCATACGCTCCGGCAGCTCAATCCTCATTTCCCCGGTTCTTATATTCCGGTCCTCCAAAACCCATTCTTTCCGAACCGGAATCCCCCACTCTGCCAACCCCTTTCGGTATCCAAAATAACGGTCCATAATATTGTCGTTCATATCCACAGAACCGACAAATGCAATCTCTCTATGGCCATGTTCTAATAAATATTTGGTAACTTTGTACATTCCGACATAATTATTGGAGAGCACTGCATCACACGCAAATTCCCGGTCATAAAAATCCAAAAGGACAACCGGCACTTTTGAAGCTTTTAGAATTTTTTTGATATATGGCTTCCGAAACCAGCCAATGATAAAGATGCCATCAACAACGCCCTCTGACAAAATCCTGGGAAGCATCTTTCCCTCTGCAATATTCTCATCCACTTCCTCAAACATAGTAACGCTATCCCTTCTTGCCGCAGCATAGATTACCTGCTGGTACAGTTCCCAGTAAAAGGACGCCCCCACTGTAAGATATCCCTTTGCCACTACAACGCCAATTTTTGCATTCCCCGTTTCCTTTTTCATATATTTTGAAAAATCATATCCCATTCTCTGGGCAGTTTCCATAATTTTTAAGCGCATCGCCTCACTGACGCCTTTTTTGCCTGAAAGTGCATTTGAAACCGTTACAGTGCTGATTCCAAGCTCCTCCGCAATATCCCTTAACTTTACAATCCCGGACATATTTCCCCTCCGTCTCTGATTTTTACAGTTTCCTAGCTGAATCGCCGACTGAAACACTGCCTTCTAATATCCGAACCCCTCCCGGCGGTTCTTTTCCGATTATCCGCCGCAATAACGTATTGACACTGACCTGTGCCATTGCCTTCCAGTCACTTTCGTAGGTTAAAAGCTCCTGTTCTTTTCCTACTGCAGGATAAAAATTATCAAACCCTGCAACAGAGATATCCTCTGGCACACGCAGCCCACGGCGCCTTAATTTGTCAATCAATATATATGCGCTCTTATCACAATTGCAGACAAAGGCGGTGGGAAGCTGTTCTGGGAGTTCAAAATCAATTAGATAACCATACCCATCTTTTTCCCTGTCGTCAATAACCCATTCTTCATGTTCCTGCAATCCATTTACCCGCAATGCCTTGCAATATCCCATATACCTGTCCATAATACTGCCCGTTGCATGAACTGTCCCAATAAATCCAATCTTTTTATGTCCATAATCAATAAGCTGCTGTGTCACAAACTGCATCCCATGAAAACTATCTACTGCTATATAATCCACGCCTCCTTCCGCCCTATAAAAATCTACGCAGACAACCGGAATACCCAAAGCTTTCCCAAATTTTTTGATATATCCCAGATGCATCTCCCCAATTACGATCACTCCATGCAGCTTTGTATCTGCAAAGGGCGGACGGCTGTAGAGAAGCTTTTCCCTGCCCTCATCCACAACTTCCAGAACCGTCTTATTTCCCTTTCTCGTCAAAATACTCGCTATCTGCCTGTAGATTTCCATATAAAATGACGGGTACTCCTTAATATACCGCTCTGCCACAATTATGCCAATCCGCCATGATTCCTCCTGGAATCCAGCGGGGGATGCCATAATATATCCTAATTGCTGTGCCTTTTCAAGCACTCTTTCCCGAAGTCCCTCACTCACCCCTTTCCGTCCATTCAAAACATTAGATACACTTACAATGCTGATGCCCAGCTCTTTTGCGATATCTTCCAGTTTTACGTCTTTTCTCTGCCCCATCATATCCTCCTATCCGTTCAAAAAGGGCACAGACTTCGCTTGTGCCCTAGCAAAAAAGCCTGCGGCTTTTTTGTTGGAACCCACCACACAACTAAATTTTTCTTATAAGTTCATAAAGGGCACAGACTTCGCTTGTGCCCTAGCAAAAAAAGCCTGCGGCTTTTTTGTTGGAAGCCCACCACACAACTAAATTTTTCTTATAAATTCATAAAGGGCACAGACTGTGACCCTTTGCCAAAAAGCAAAAACTAGTGTAAAATCAATACCTAAACAACAAAGCAACAAAGAAAGGAAACCAATACCATGACAGCACCTGCAAACCAAAACGCAACTCCAGAGGCGCGTAACCTTCTACAATTCCTGCATAACACAGCAGGCAACGGCATTATTACCGGCCAGCACACACAGACAAATCCAATGGAAGAGATTGCCTATATCGGCGAGTCCACCGGAAGAGAACCAAAACTGCGCGGCTTCGAACTACTCTCCTATTCGCCAAATATCAATTACCATGATGCTTCCGAAACTTGCCTGACCGAAGTATACCAAAACCAGAACACAATAGACACTGCCATTAATTGGGCAAAAAACAATGATGGCATTGTCACTCTAACCTTTCACTGGTTCTCCCCACTCGGCGGCAGAGACAAAAGCTTTTTCAGTGAGCATACCGATTTTGACGCCGAAAAAGTCCTTCAGGCGAAAACACCAGAACGCGCCGCATTTTATAATGATATGGATAAAATTGCCGAAGAGCTAAAAAGATTTCAAAAAGAAAACATCCCTATCCTCTGGAGACCATTTCATGAAGCAGAAGGTACCTGGTTCTGGTGGGGCGCCAAAGGGTCCAAGACCGCTGCCGGGCTTTACAGATTAATGTATGACTACTATACAAACGTACACCATCTGGACAACCTACTCTGGGTTTGGAACTGCCCAGAAAAGGAAAGCTATCCTGGGGATGACTGCGTTGACATCGTCTCTGTTGACATCTACTTAGAACAGTTCCAAAAAACCGACTATCAAGAAGAATATAAAAAACTCATAAATGCAACTAGCAAAAATAAAGTTGCTGCGCTGGCTGAAATCGGCTATCTGCCTGATATCAGGATGTTAGAACAATCCAAAATCCCATGGGCATATTTTATGGTATGGTCAAAAGAATTTTGTATCGGTGAACGGTTCAACAAAATAGAAGATTTAAAAGCTATGTATCACAGTAAATATGCCATATCCCTGCCACATTGACCAAGGCAGCAGCATATTTCTCTACCAGATCATTCCGCTTTGGAAGTCAAATACCCCGTCAGCCTTGCTACGGGGTATTTGACTTCCAAAGCCAGAATGCGTTGAAATGCATATTCCAACACACCCTAAATTAAAGTAGAAATTTTCGGACCAATGCATTTCACGCTGTCACGCTCCACAAATTTCCCTGATATCATAAACATACCAGTGGAATACCGCGAATTACTCATTTTATTTATCAGAATATGAAGCGCCCGTTTTGCCATATCCTTTATATTGATTTCATAAGTCGTAATGCCCACTTTTGTAAGCTGATCGTTCACATAGTTATCATACCCCGCCACAGAAATATCCTCCGGCACACGATAACCTGCCTCCTCCAATTTCCTTATCATATAACCTGCTGTCAGATCACAATTGCAGAAAAAAGCAGTCGGCATATCCTTAGGCAGCACAAATTTTGACTGATAATCCACAATACCAAATTCCCGCTCGCGGTCATCAATCAGCCAGTCTTCATTCAATGCAATACTGTGTTCCATCAGAGATTTGTAATACCCAAGAAACCTGTCATCTATACTTGGAGTCGCAAGCCTTGTACCGACAAAACCAATTTTTCTATGCCCCATATCAAACAGATAATTTGTCATTAAATATCCCCCTAACAAATTATTCGATACTACAAAGTCCCCATTTTCTGCCCCGACTGTTGTATCTAAAAAAACCACCGGAACAGAAGAAACCAATGCCAGTTTATCAGCATATTTATGCTGGAATGTACCAATCACAACAAAACCATCTACCTTTTTCTCTTCAAGAAGAATCGGTTTTTGGCATTCTCTTTCTGCCTCAAGTGTAATGACCTCCAAAATCGTAAAGCAGTTTTTGCCCATCGCTCTCTGAGAAATTTCCTGATAAATCTTCCAGTAAAAAGACTGGCTCTCCTTTAAATACCGTTCCGCCACAATAACGCCAATATGATAACTGTTGCGCTCTTGCCCTTCCATCGCTGGTGTCTTTTTAATATATCCCATTTCATCTGCCAGCTTCACAATCTCAGCCCTCAGCTCATCACTGACTCCCTTCTGCCCTGAAAGCGCCTTAGAAACTGTAACCGTACTGACATTCAATTTTTTCCCGATATCCGATAGTGTAACTGCTTTTGCCATACTGTTTCCGCCTCATTTCATCATTTTCTATTCTTCTTCCATAAGCGTTATCACCTCTGCCTGAAAATCCCCCCATGGGCGTTTCACCAACAATCCAGCCTGCATCAATGCATCTCCACTAAAACATTTCCCATTTATCCGATAACGTCCCTCAGGATTCAGCCCCTTCAACCGAAGGATATGTCCATGCATATTTGCTTCCGCAAGTACCTGTACAAAAACCACAACCGCTTTTTTGCGGTCTTTCGATACCACCTCATAACAGTCATACCGCTTATTTTTCTGATAAGAAGCAATCCTATAATAATCCCCCTGCTGTATTAAGTCAATGTTTTCCTGATAAGTTTTTACCTGTGCCGCAATTTGTGCACGGTCCTCCTGTGATATCTTCGTAATATCCAGCTCATACCCAAAGGTTCCAGCCATCGCAACAGCCGCACGAGTAGCAAACGGTGTTACCCTGCCCACAGTATGGTTTGGGCAGTCTGATACATGTGCACCTATGGTTGACAGAGGATACAAAAGTGCAGTTCCCTCCTGAATTGTCAAGCGCTCAATTGCATCTGTATCATCAGAGCACCAAATCTGTGGGCTATAATAAAGCATTCCCGGATCAAACCTCCCGCCCCCGCTGGTACAATTTTCCAACAAAAGACCTGGAAATTCCGCAAGCAGCCGTTCCTGAAGGGCATAAACTGCGAGCACATGGCGATGGAACACCTCTCCCTGCTGCTCTTTGGTCAGATATGCGCTCGCTGCATCCGTAAGCGGACGGTTCATATCCCACTTAATATACTCTATATTTGCACTTCTTAACACCGCCGCCACACTTTGGTAAATATATTCCACGACATCCGGCCTGCTAAAGTCCAATACGTACTGATTCCTCGCCTGGCTGCCCTCTCTTCCCTGTATTTGAAGCGCCCAGTCTGGATGCTCCCTGTACAGTGAAGAATCTGGGGAAATCATTTCTGGCTCAAACCATATCCCAAATTTAACACCCAGTGCATTTACCTGGCTGACCAACGATTCCAAACTGTCCCCCAGCTTCGTTTCATTTACTGTCCAGTCACCAAGGCTCGAATCATCCCGATCCCGTTTCCCAAACCAGCCATCATCCATTACAAGCATCTCAATCCCATTATCCGCCGCTTCTTTTGCAATCGCAAGAAGCTTCTTGTGATCAAAATCGAAATAGGTCGCCTCCCAGTTATTAATCAGAACCGGGCGTCTTTTATATACCCACTGCTGCCTGATCAGATGGTCTCTGTATAAGTCGTGAAATATATGCGTCATTTTATCCAACCCGGCATCGGAATACACTATCACTGCTTCTGGTGCCTGAAACGACTCTCCTGCTGCAAGTTTCCAGCAAAATCCATCTGGGTGGATCCCCATTGCCATACGAAACGCCCCAAACTGGTTTTTCTCAGCAGAAGCAAAAAAATTGCCGGAATACACAAAATTCATCGCGTATACTTCCCCATGTTCCTGCGTGCAATCTGGCGATACTAATGCTAGAAACGGATGGCTCTGATGGCTGGAAATGCCTCTTTTTGATTCCACCAAATATGTCCCATAACCAGCTGCCTGACGCTCCATATGCCGCTCCCTCGCCCAGGAACCGTGAAGCGCAATTGTCTCATAGTCCCCTTCCCCCAGGTCAAGGCAGGCAGATAAGACACGTTCTAGAAAAACATCCTCTGTCCCGTCATTTATAACTTGGCAGGAGCGCATCAGGGCATCCGAATCCGCAAACACCGAATAACTTAGCACAACACGGAGCTTTAAAGCCGGGTCCTTCAATGTAATCTTCAGTGTCTCAGCACCTCCTCCAAAGGCCGCCGGAAGCCCGGTAAGCTCTGGCTTACCAGAAATCATTTCATACGAATCATAAACCAATTCCACTCCCCGCTGCCCTTCAGACGAAACGACTTCTAAGCAGCTTTGCCTAAAATCACCGATACCAGCAAAAGAATACTCAAAAGGCAGCCTGTCTAAAAGTGTTACCTTTTCCCCCTCATCGAGAGACGCCTCTTGTAAAAAATCTGTGCCAAGATCAAGTAGATATCCCATATCGCAGGTTTTAATATAATTTCCATAATAAATATGTGACAAATACTTTCCAGATACAACCCCCATCACATAGCTGGTATGCGGGGTATCAATCTTAAAAACCTGATGCTCCCTGTCAAACTGAATCATAATCCTCCTCTTTCCATGCCTGTTCTGCCTATAGGAACTATAAAATGCCAATTTTGTAAAGTATCCTCTATTAACTTTTTAGATAAATTATATCCATAAGGCTTTATATACTTACACTAACCTCTTCCAAAATGCAAATGGCTCCGATGTATCCATTGCCAAAAATAGCAACATCAGATAAGCCGCCCTTGCAGAAACCTTTTCTTGCTCCAATAATACTTTTACCTGTTTCTGGTCTGCTAATACTACCTGGATATCTTCTGTACTCTCACAGCCAGAATCGCTAATTTCCCCATTTACATAACCAAATGTTGTCACATTGCTCTCATCTGAAATCCCCGGCGCCATAAACGCCGGATTTTTCATAAAACCGCAATCCACGTCAAACAGAGAATAGGAAAACCCAGTCTCCTCTTTCAACTCCCTTGCTGCCGCAACAGCCACATCTTCCCCTTCCTCCACCAGCCCGGCCGGAAGATCATAGAGATAGTCATCCAACGGATAACGGAATTCCCGAATTAAAACCATTCTCGGCTGCTTTTCATCCGTTATGGCAAAAATCGTCACACCCTCTGGTACATTGCAGTGTGTAACTGCTTTCAAGTTTTCTTTACGGTTTCTAGATGCAAAATAGTATTGAAACTCTTTCTGTTCTTTATCCATAGCATCCAATTTATATAAATTCAGAAATGGATTCTCAGTAAGCTTTGTAATCTTTTTATATCGCTCCATATCTACCTCGTTTCCAACAAGCACACCCACGCAAAGACGCAGCTCCAGCTTATTTCTCCCTGCCTGAGTTATCCCATAATAGCTGTTTTTAATCTTTCAAGCTTTTCTTTCGCATCCGCAGCGGAATCACCCTTCACACCAAAATAATACTTAATTTTTGGTTCTGTCCCAGATGGCCTTACACAGCACCATGCATTATTTTCCAACTCATAATAGATTACATTTGATACTGGAAGCCCCGTTGCAGACTCCTCCTTTGTCTGCAGGTCAACCACCTTATCCTCCAGATAATCCCTGACACGGAGTACCTGATATCCGCCAAGCTCTGTCGGAGGATTTTTCCTCTGCTCTGCCATTAGGTTTTCAATCTGCTTTGCACCGTCCATGCCTTTTTTCGTAACAGTCGCAAGCCCCTCCTGATAATAGCCATATTTCTGGTACATCTCTTCCATCGCATCACAGAGCGTCTTCCCCTGTGTCTTATAATATGCAGCAACCTCGCAGAGCATCATAACCGCCACACACGCATCCTTATCCCTTGCATAGGTTCCCACAAGGCAACCATAACTTTCTTCCATTCCAAAAACATAATTATGGCTGTTGTCCTGCTCAAACAGCTTAATCTGTTCCCCTATAAACTTAAATCCTGTCAACACTTCGATCAATGTAACATTATATTCTTTTGCAATTGCTTTTAACATATCTGTTGTAACAATTGTTTCGATCAGTGCAGGATGTTTTGGCATATCATTTTTCGCCGTTTTTTCACGCAAAATGTATTCTGCGATCAATGCGCCGGACATATTTCCGGTAAAGCTTACATACTCCCCTGTCTTTGTATCCTTTGCATAGACACCGAGGCGGTCTGCATCCGGGTCTGTTGCAAGAACAATATCGGCATCCACTTCCTTTGCAAGCTTTAACGCAAGCTCCCATGCCTTGCTATCCTCTGGATTTGGATATGCAACCGTTGGGAACGCACCATCTGGTTTTTCCTGCTCCTCCACAATATAAACCTGCTCAAAGCCAAGTTCCTTTAATACACGCCTAACCGGAATATTTCCTGTCCCGTGAAGTGGTGTATAGACAATTTTAATATCCTTAGATACTTTTCCGATCATATCTGGATGAATACTTTGTTTCTTTAATTCTTCCATATATGCATCGTCCACAGAACTGTCAATGATATGGAACAACCCTTTCTCAGAAGCCTCCTGCTCTGGCATCGTCTTAATCATGCTAAAATCTGTCACCTTGGCAACCTCCGCCAGAATATTTTTATCATGCGGCGGCGTAATCTGCGCACCATCCTCCCAGTATACCTTATAACCATTGTATTCTCTTGGATTATGGCTTGCCGTAACAACAATCCCCGCAATACAGCCAAGTTTGCGCACTGCAAACGACAATTCCGGTGTTGGGCGCAGCGAATCAAACAGATAAGAACGAATGCCATTTGCATTTAGGCACAATGCTGCCTCCCTCGCAAACTCTGGAGACATCCTTCTAGAATCATACGCAATTGCCACGCCCTTTTCCTGTCCGTTCTCCTGAATAATATAATTGGCAAGCCCTTGTGTTGCCTGGCGGACCGTATAAATATTCATGCGGTTTGTCCCTGCACCAATTACACCGCGGAGCCCTCCAGTTCCAAACTCAAGCTGACGGTAAAAACGGTCCTGAATCTCCTCTTCATTTCCCTCTAACGCCTTAAGTTCGGCTTTCGTCTCTGCATCAAAATAATCATCCGTACACCATGTCTCATACACTTTTTTATAATCCATCTCTTCTCTCCTTTTCTAATATTGATTATTATGAATTACATTTATATTTTACAATCTAAAAAAGTTACTTCTTCCCTTTCTCTAATAGCTCCATAAAACAAACCGCGTTCTCCTCATTCGGCGCATCGACCGCCAATGATACAACAATCCCGCTAGCCTTCTGGCTCTCATTCTGGTTCCACGGGTTTTCAGGCAATTCCATGCCATAAAATAACTCTTCACCCCTCCCCGTCTCATTGTCATCAAGGGATATCTCGCCCGTTTCAAGATAACCGGCTGCTTTCACTAGCCTCTCACGGCACGGTTCCGGGATACCAGAAACCTTCCCTAAATCCTGAAAAAAACCATACCCAGCCAAAACCTTAAAATCCGCTTTGGAAGCAACCACTAAATCCAACTGTTTATTTGCAAGATAGACCTGAAGTTTGTCTAATCCATTCTGCCCGATAAAAAAAGAATCATCAATATATACGCTCGTATCTTGAGCAATCCCGGCCTCTTTGCGCAACAGCTTTTCCAAATCTGCCTTGCTCTCTTCAGACCATGCCTGATTATAAACAGCTACATAGAGACCCGTAGACTCTGGAGCCTTTAAAATATGATATGCCAAAAATATAATTGCAGCTATCACAAAAAGAGCAACTCCGACATAGATAGCATAATATTCAAACAAATACTGCATCCTTTTCGGAAATGGCATATTCCTGATTTGTTCTCTTTCCGGCCTTCTATCCTCTTTGCTGTAAATCAGGGAATCTTCTTCTAACATCCCCTCCCTCCTTCCACTGACATATATATCGCTATATTCCGTACTGCGCTATAGCTAAATTCTATTTTCCTAACACATCCTACCAAAACTCCACAGCTTATCCAAGCCGGAAAAACTTTAGTTTGCCGTCAAGCTCATCTGCCAGCGCATTTAATTCCTGCGCCGTAACAACAAGATTTGAAATCGTCCCATCCAGTTCTGCCATAGAAGCCGTTGTCTCCTCTGTTGCCGCCGCATTTTCTTCCGAAATCGCTGAAAGGCTGACAATAACCTCCTCTACCTTCTTCCTTGCACTCTCACAAATACCTGTATTTGTCTTGATCTGGTCTGTTTCCCCATCAGAATTTTCGATGCCTTTTTCCAAAACATCAAAATGCTGTTTTGTCTGATGCAATTTATTCTGCTGCCTGCTTAAAATATCTGAAACTTCATCAACGATATTAACAGTAAGCTCCGCCTCACGCACCAGTTCTTCAATAATCCCCTTAATAATATCAGCCGATGAACTTGACTGAGCTGCAAGCTGCGAGATTTCCGTTGCAACTACCGCAAACCCCTTCCCGGCTTCGCCCGCCCTTGCCGCCTCTATGCTGGCATTCAGTGATAAAAGATTCGTCTGGCTTGCGATTGAAGTAATTAACTCTGTCGCCTCCCTGATTTTTTTAACCGAATCATTCGTCGTATGGATCTGCTGCACAACCTGGGAAAATGCATCCGAAGTCTTTCCGTTTGCATCACTTAGTTCACCCATAAAAACAGACGATTCGCTGCTGACTTTTTTCATCTCATTTGTAACATTCCCCAAATACTCTACATTATTGACAATCTGCCCAAATGTATTGCCCATTTCTGCAATCTGCGCAGATGCAACCTCAACTTCCTCCGCCTGTGTGCCGGCCCCGCTTGAAATATCCTCTACTGCTTTGCTAATCTCTGAGGAAGTAATGCTGCTGCCCTTTGCCATCCCGTCCAGTTCATCACCAGAATGCTTTACCTTTTCAGAAATATCTTGAGCAGTCTGGATTACTCCAGCCAATTTATTTAAGAACTCATTGACATATCTTCCGAAAAGCGAAAATTCATCCCGCCCTGACTCGTCGGCTCTTACTGTCAGATCCCCTTCCATCATACCAGAAAGCGTCTTTCGGAATCTTGTAACACTTCGGTTCATGCTGCGGCTGATCAAGACAGTATTTGCTCCAATCACGGCAGCACTTACCAGCAATACAATTAATATAATAAGAAATAACCTGCTTTTTGAAGATGTTGTCTCGTCATCAATCATATCCCTTACTTCATCCGCATAGCCTGTAAGCTGCTTGGAAAGCTTAATATTCTCTGCCTTAAGGCTTAACACATCGCTATCCTTCTGCGTCATCCCGTCAAACTGTGAAAGCTTGTTATTTACTTTGCCCTGTATGTCTTTTTTCAATTTTGCATCGCTGACATATACTTTTAAGTTTTTTTGTATTTCCTCAAATAACTTCTTTATTTCCTCTGCCTCACCAGAAACATCATTTCCCTCCACGACATGCTTACTGTACGCTGAAAAGTCAGAATTTATCTTAACCAGGGCGCCATTAAAATCATACTTATCTGTAAAGGCACATGCAGCCGTAAGCTGCCTTCCGCTGCCTGCACGGATATATAGATCATACGACACAGAATCAAAGTTTTGTATATCATAATTCCCAACCGGGAATTTAATAGAAACCTCTTCCCAGACGTTATTTGCCTTTGTAAAACGTGATGTAACGGCTACGCTGTCTTTTCCCCCAAATTTCGTAATCTTCATTCCTTTTAGGGCATCCCCGTAAGAACCTGACAGTGAATTTTCATCCAAGGCCGAAAGGTCGACTGTTTTATGTCCGCTTCCTTTGTGGAATGTTATGTTATTGATAAATAAATCCCCATTATATTCTACAGCTGTAGCACCTATTCTCGCCAAAAAGCTTTCCCTCTTGCCAATAGCCGGCACTTCATTTTTATAATTAAGTTTGTAATATCTCTTGCCGCCAACCGTAACCATTTTTGCCTGGTCAGCTATTTTAATCCATGTCCCATCAACCCAAGACTTGTCATCCTTTATCATAGTAAATGTACTGTCAATCTCCCCGTCCTGCGAAAGAAATTGCCCGTATTCCCCGCCCTCTTTTGTAAAACCGCGCTCAGCGCTTAGTGAGCGGATTTCTTCATAGTTCTTTTTTGTCGCCTTAACCGCATCTGACATTGCCGAGATATCTTTCGAAACACTTCGGTTTCCTTTCTTCACCGCGGAATCTGTCAATTTCTCCATTTTTCCAAGGTTACTTACTATGCTTTCCAGGTAAGAATCCTCCAAAAAATACAGATAAGATGTGTCAAGGCTCTGATTTTCATACTGGTACAAATTAATCCTGTTGATATCTGTCAACAATCCATTGTTGCGGCTGTTTTTGTTCAAAGCATTCATCCCCACATAACCCAGAACAATAGAAGCCACCACTGCAATTCCACCCATCAGGGCAATCCTTCCCTTAATACTCCCCAAAAAATCTCCAACCAACCCCTGTCTCTGTTTTTGCTCACCTTCCACCATGCATTTCCTCCTCTTAAACTTATTTTTACTTTCATTTTAACCTAATTTAAGTTTATCACAACTTTGTTTTTTAATCAATGATTAATTCATTTGACTTTGCCCTTTTTGCTGAGGAATACCCTGCAATTATCAAAACACAGATATTTCGCTAATTTTGCTCTGTGTACATGATTTTCATTCGCTATCCAAATGAAACAATCAGGAATGCTATTGCCCTTTATCAATACTTGTCTTTGCAAGTAAATTACTATAAACTGATCTAAGGATACTAGGATCAAGAGGATTGGAGGATTATAGATGCATTTTACAAATAAAAATATAGTACAAACTGCAATGCAGCAATCTTCGGTAGACGCAAATTGTAAACCTGAAGATTTTATGCAAGAGAAAAATATCATTGTTTCTTCTAAGGCAAATCCCAAGGCAAGAAAATATTTGACGCTCCCTTTTGACTGTAATTTAATTTCCTACGGAAATAATATTGTTGCCTCAATCAACGAAAAGTACCACAGTATAGTTTCAGAATATATCAGCAGTTTTCCAGTGGAGCATTGTTTTGAGACACCAAATCTACATATATTGAATGATGCTATGCAAAAAGAGGGCTTAAGAGTTTGCTTTATGGCAGAGTATTTTCTACCAAATTTAGAATATTTGAAGGCTCAATCCTGCCCATATGAATTAAGAATTCTACATCCCTGCGACTTTACTGAATTGTACAAAGACGAATGGAATAACGCACTGTGTGAGAAACGTAAGGAACTAGATATTTTAGGCGTTGGAGCCTATGATGGCACAAAATTAATCGGGCTTGCAGGTTGTTCTGCAGATTGTGAAACCATGTGGCAGATCGGAATAGATATACTTCCAGAATATCGCAGGCAGTCCATCGCATCTTCTCTTACCAGTCGTTTAGCACTCGAAACCTTAGAAAGAGAAAAAGTCCCTTTCTACTGTGCGGCATGGTCAAACATAAAATCTGCCCGCAACGCAATCAAAAGCGGATTTCGCCCTGCATGGGTTGAGTTGACTGTTAAAAGTATTTCATATGTGAATGAAATGAACGGAGCTCTTTGACTTTCCTCATTTTTAAGAAGAGATAATTGGCAGTAAACGATAGGCTGTGGCGTTTCGCCAACTTTGTTCTGTAACTGCATGATTCTTCAAAAAATGGGGAAAGTCAAAGGATTACACATTGACGGAAGCCTTTTTTTAGAATAAAATAGAATACCGTACGGCATATGTGCCGATTTTAAAAGAAATAACAGCACAAGCAGGAAAAAGTCTGCTTTGCAGAAATGAGGTAAACAATGGGCGTAACTTATGTAAAAGAAGTAATGTCACCGGAAGAACTGCTCTCAGAATATCCCTTACCGGAAGCACACCAGAAGCGAAAAGCAGAAAGAGATGCGGAAATTGCCAGAATCTTTACTGGCAAATCAGATAAATTCCTGGTTATTATCGGGCCATGCTCTGCTGACAATGAAGATTCTGTATGCGATTATATCAGCCGCCTTGTCAAAGTGCAGGAAAAAGTAAACGACAAAATTATCATTGTTCCCCGGATTTACACAAACAAGCCAAGAACAACCGGAGAAGGCTACAAAGGTATTGTCCACCAGCCTGACCCGGAAAAAGCACCTGACCTTTTAGAAGGATTAATTGCTATGCGCAAAATGCACCTCCGCGCTATTTCAGAATCCTATCTATTCGCGGCAGATGAAATGCTGTACCCGGAGAACTGGCCATATGTTTCAGACATCCTCTCCTATGTCGCTGTAGGCGCACGCTCTGTAGAAAACCAGCAGCACCGCCTTACCATTAGCGGCATTGACATTCCATGCGGCATGAAAAATCCAACCAGCGGAACGTTAAGCATTATGCTAAATTCATGCATCGCAGCACAGGGAAGCCACACATTTATGTACCGCGGCTGGGAGGTAAAAACAGACGGAAACCCACTGACACATACTATCCTGCGCGGAGCAGTCAACAAACATGACCAATCCCTGCCGAATTATCACTATGAGGACTTACAACTTCTATTAGAACTATACCGTAACTTAAAATTAGCAAATCCTGCATGTATTATAGATGCAAACCATGCAAATTCCAATAAACGCTACTATGAGCAGCCCCGGATTATCTCTGAGGTACTACACAGCCGCAATGTATCCAAAGAAATTAAAAGTCTTGTCAAGGGTGTTATGGTAGAGAGTTATATCGAATCTGGAAACCAAAAAATCAGTGAACATATCTACGGCAAATCTATTACTGATCCATGTCTCGGATGGGAAGAAAGCGAACAGTTAATCTATGATATAGCGGAAAAATTATAGCACTATAAAAAGCGCACCAATCACTGGTGCGTTTTTTATATAATAAAAACATCTCTATTTTGTTATCTCCTTTAAATATGCATCATACTGGTACAGACGGTATCTTTGCTTTTTTGAAATTTCTGATACTATCCCGCACTTCTCCAAAGCTGCTACCATTTTTGCCGCTGTATTAAATACAATATCAAATTCACCTGCCACATCTTTAATATCAAAAATCGGCACACGTTCCATATATTGAATGACCTTCATTAAAAATTCGCGCTGCTTTTCCTTTTGTACCACATCGGAAGATTTCTCGTAAATTCTCTCTAATGCCATAACAAAACGTTTTGTCCGTTCCATCGCTTCCTCCAAAAGCTCCACATAAAATTCTACCCAGGCTTCATATCTCCCCTCCTGCCGCACCTCGCTCATCTTTGCCTTCCGTTCGACATCATGCTCCAAAAAACAACGCACAAGCGGCACATAATATCCCGAAAAAAGCCCCCTCTCTCTGAGAAATGTATTTGCCAAAATGCCTGCCCAAAGGATATTATCCTTCTCATACGGCATAACTGCCAGAAACTGATAACAGATTAATGCTGACTGGATCAAAGCCTCCGCATGATTTCTTTCAGCCTCATAAGCAGATAAGTCTAACATCAAATCCCGAATCATATCTGCTGCAGGCGGCGTATATCCGCGCAGTACAACCCCATGAAATTTTGTCATCTCACAAATCTGGCAATTCCTATATGAAAACTTCCGTTCCCCAATCCGCACATCTCCCCTAAGAATATCCGAACTCATAAGGCGCGGCTCATCATCCAGAAGCTGAAAATATGCCAGCTTTTCCCGCAGCACCGCATTTAATTCCCTCCCATAAATCCCCGCAGCCTGTAAATGAATCCCATTTTCCAAAAAATAAGCAGTTAGTTCCCTCTTATATGCCTGCAAATTTTTTATCTCAATATTTTGCTCCTTCGCAGCTATACCAGAAAGAAAGCCACACTGATAATATATCTTTTTCATAAACAGATTCATCCGCTCCGATACCTCAAAACCCCCAGCGTCATCGAATCCCTTCAGTGGATTTGGATGATAAACATTAAAATACTGCTTCGTATCCCCTTTCCCAACATCCAGCCGTACATCATAATTTCCTGCTCTATTGCCCTCCACTATCTATCTCCTTTGCCTTCAAAACCAGCTTTGTAAAACAGATAATACGGTCTGCCTCCACAAACCCTACACCGATATTAAATCGAAAACATCCGTAAACTATAAAAGCAATTACAGTCAAATACCCCGCTACAAGCAACGGGGCATGACTTAGCTTCTTTTTAGCAAGTTCGCCCCAGAGGGGCGGGGTATTTGACCCTCGCGGCAGTCGCCAAATGCGAGCAAGCTCGCGCTTGGCTCGTTGCTTCGCGGGAATAAACAATTTCATAACACGCCTTACAGTTTATTAACAATCCGCATCACAGACGGAAGGTATGTCCTGCCAAACAAATTCAAATGATTCAAAAGATGGTAAAGATTATAAAAATCACGACGGCTGCTGTACTCCGGCTGCATAGACATCGCCTCCTTATAGGCATCATAAAAAACGCCCGGAAAGCCCCCAAAAAGCTCTGTCATGGCAAGATCAGCCTCCGCATGCCCAACATAGACAGCAGGGTCAATCAACCATGCTTTCCCATTGTTTCCCGTCATAACATTTCCTGACCATAAATCGCCATGCAACAAAGATGGAAATTCTGGTTCCACAAGAACACTCTCAATTTTTTCTAAAAATCTATCAATCTTCTTTAACTCTGCTGTACTAAAATAATTAACAGCACGCTTAAACTGCGGTACAAGCCTGCAATCCCGAAAAAATGCCGTCCAGCTTTCATATGGCACATTTTCCTGGCCGCCTGCCCCAATATAATTATCACCAGAAAAACCATAAATCCCGCCATCTACAAAATTTGCTGTCTCTGCCCTGTGCATGGCAGCAAGTTCATAAGCAAAGGTTTCCCAATAACCTGATACACGTTCCCCGCTTTTAATAAATTCCATTAGAAGAAACGAATACCCTCCTCTGCCCAGATCAATGCCTCTCCCTAAAATATGCGGTGTCCCGATCACCCCTGTCTTTGCAATTGCTGCCAGCCCAGCCGCCTCCGCTGCAAAAAAAGAAGCATTCTCTTTTGTATTTGCCTTCATAAAAATATATGCCCCATCTGACAGCGCCAGCCGATAAGCATAATTGATATCTCCGCCGGCAACCCGGTCAGACCGCAGAATCT
Organism: uncultured Lachnospiraceae bacterium; assembly: GCA_910585905.1. GTDB lineage: Bacteria > Bacillota > Clostridia > Lachnospirales > Lachnospiraceae > Butyribacter. Next base: position 4,086 of record CAJUID010000024.1, on the reverse strand, counting down.
TTATGCCACCCCCAAAAAGAGAAGCTATTGCATCATCCAAAGATGGAAAATATGGCACTGCCTCCGATTTCATAGTTCTACTCTCCTTACCAATTACTATTTCTATGATAAATCATACAAAATACACAATAAGAATAATCCTTTATTATCGCATACACAACAAACCGAACGCATAGTTATAGGTATTCAATCAATAGCGGCTCATTGCAGTCTGGGTATCCTGCATACTGAAATCCGCCGATTTCCTCAAAATCATGGAACACTAACTTCTCTGGAAAGCTAATATCAGCTATGGAAGAAAGATGTACAAACACAAAAGAATCCTTACATTTTGCAGAAGCCAACACTCTGTGGTGCCCTTCTAAAATCGCAAAACAATTTTCCAATATTCCAGCTTTCACCGCATCTTCATTCCGGTCTAACTTCCCTTCTAAATATTGGTTTAAAACTTCTTCCGAAAATTCTTGTTTCCCCTGTGTTGGATATAAATTACTTGGATTTAGAAATGCTCTTGGAAACTGCGCAGCATCCTGTTCAAACACGATTTCCTGTTCCAAAATCTTTCTTGCAACCTCTTCTGGTGATACATGCGTCGTATCAATTACTAAATCATAATGGCTTAAATTTAAATAATCCACACCATATAAATCCAAAAACCTTTTCTTTTCCAGGCTCTGCCTGTTTACCAGCCCATTTTTCGCCTCTTCTTTAGACTGATATTCCTCTGCCGCCCGGTTGTCCTCATACACTCTCCGACCAGTTTCATTTGTATTTGCCGCTAAAAATACTTTAAAACTATGCGGCACAAAATGCCATGCCATCCTGGAATCAAAAACAACATGATCTTTCTCTTTTCCAAGCTGGATACTTCGTTCATCTAACATTTTATCTATTGACGCATCTGTCTCTGCAATCTTATTCAACTCAATAACAGAAACCTTTCGCTCTTCCGCAATTTCTCTAAATATCTGCCCATTTGATATGTAATCGTAACCACTCTCCTGCAAAATCTTGCAAACAGACGACTTTCCCGCCCCTAATGTTCCTGTAATGCTTATATTCATAGATTTATAGATAGGCTGGCATTTCCTATAATAACCTATCTCCTCCTTTCAAAATTCTTCCTAAAGTATACCACATGTCCATCATGAAGACAATTTTCTTTTCACGTCAATTCTGCCCTCTTCCCCCAAAACATATTGAAAACTGAAATAATCGCAGCATTATTTTTTAGGGTGTATTCCGCCATATGGAACCATCGTAAACCTAAGCAAAAAGCACGGCGACATGGCACTCCTATATCCCTTGCCACAGCAGCATATTGTCCTAAAACATATACTCTTCTCTATAATATACTTTTTATCTCTCTTCACTGTGCAGGGACTTAATCTCCCAACAATAAATTGGAAAACACTATAAAAATCTCCTTTTAAATGTTTCTAGTCACAGACAACCGTAATATCCGGGCATAGGTAATCATCATTCACGTTGTTCGATATTTTAAATCTAAATTCTCCATAAACAGTTCTTTTATCAATTAATCGCCGCCAGCTTTAAAATTATATATTGGTTTTATAACCTGAATAACATCAACTGTATCACCAATATTATTTACAATATCATCTATTCCTTTATATGCCATCGGACATTCATCTAAAGTGTCCTTGTTTACTGAAGTTGTATAAATATCACTCATCTGCTTCTTAAATTCTGATACGGTAAAGGTTTTCTTAGCTGCTGACCGACTCATTAGTCGTCCCGCGCCATGCGGAGCCGATTGATTCCAATCTGCATTTCCTTTCCCGATACAGATCAAAGAACCATCCCGCATATTAATCGGGATAAGTAATTTCTCTCCTTTTTTAGCCGATACAGCCCCTTTTCTTAGAATCATAGCTTCTGTGTCAATATAATTATGAACTGTTGTAAATTGCTCCATTACATGCAATTTCATCCCTTTCACAATTTCATGAATCATAGCCTGTCTGTTTAATTCAGCATATTTCTGAACAATCTTCATATCGTGAATATATTGCTCAAACAACTCTCCTGATACATAAGCTAATTGCCTAGGAATATTTGTCCTATTGGTATCCTTCAACGCAGCAATACTTTTCTGGATTTCCCGTTCTCTACCCTGTGCTTTCAAATCAGAAATTAGATTATCAATATCTTTCTTTGTAGAGCCATTTAATGACTTATATCCCTCCTCCTGATAATAATTTGCCACTTCAACCCCTAAATGCCGGCTACCAGAATGAACAACAATATAAATATTACCTTCATCATCCTTATCTGCCTCAATAAAATGGTTTCCACCCCCTAAAGTACCTAGGCTTTTTTCTGCGCGTTTTTGGTCTATATATTTAAAGCAAAACAAATCCTCTAAATTTATTTCATCAAAATATTTGTGCGTTTTCTCCCTCACATTAAATCCTGACGGTATATTATTATAAATCAACTTATCTAATTTTTGCAGCTCTATATGTGTTTCCTTAACCCTAACAGACTCCATTCCACACCCGATATCTACTCCGACCAGATTAGGAACAATCTTATCCGTAATAGTCATAGTAGTTCCTATTGTACAACCAGCTCCAGCGTGAATGTCAGGCATCAGCCTTATCTTACTTTCTGACAAAAACTCCTGATTTAGTAAAAGAAGTACCTGTGAAATAGATGCTTCGTCTACAATGTCAGTAAAAATCTTCGCTTCGTTATATTCTCCTCTTAACTCTATCATATATCCTCCGACCAATCTGTTCCTTCCATCAAAAATTAACATTCGGCTCTTCTATACTTATGGCCTTTAAATTTATAACCTTTAAACAATTGCAACATTATCTTGTAACAGAAATAGAAGCCTGATCTTTTTCCTACTTTAATCTCATACATATTTATGTCCTCTATACTGTACTTTTTACGCAACCTAAATATTTCCAAAATTCTGTACTGTCCATTTGATTCTATTATACTCTTTCTTTCAAATAACTACAGCAAAATCAATCTATTACTTTATACTTTTTATAAATTATATCGGTTTTTTTATATCATTTTATCAATAAGTAAGCGTTTTCACTAGTTCTTTTTTATCATATATCCTATTTTATCTATCACTTCCCATAATATTCGTTACTATGGTATGAACAGTTTCCTGTATGTTAAAAAAGCATCTGGCGATTATTTTTCCAAATGCTTTACTTAACCACTATATTCAAAATTTACTCTATTTTTAATGAAAAACCTTCAAAAATACCGACTGGTATCTCCTTGTCAAAAGAGTATTCTTCCATATTGTCTTTTACAAAGTCATATATCGTCACAAGTTCTCTTTCAGGGTCTACTACCCAGTATTCTCTAACTCGCGCCGTCCTGTATTTAAACAACTTCTTATAATAATCCATTTGTTTACTACTTCGTGAAACAATTTCAATCACCCAATCAGGCGCACCATTACAACCCCTATCCGTAATCTTATTCTTATCGCATATAATAGAAATATCTGGTTCAACATAATTTTTATCATTTTCATTCAAGAATACAGCAAACGGAGCAGGGAATACACTACATGCGCCATTATTACGCTTAATATAATCCTTTATTTGATAAGATAACTCCATTACAAGCGATTGCTGCTTTGTGTTTGGTGGAGCCATATAATATATTTTTCCATCAATCAATTCCGCCCTCTGTCCATCTGGCAATGCATAAATATCAGCTATCGTATAGATTTCATCTTTTCTCAATACATCCATCCTTTACACCTCCGTTCATAAACATATTATAAACATTTTTTATAGGTATTATAACTGTTCGCAGTCTCTTAAATATCTAATTTCATTGCCAACGTTATACACTACTTTCTCCTATAAGATACTGTAAATTATTATATCACGTATAAGAATTCAATTCCAGAATCCAATAAAACTTACATATTATCGTATAACACTTCAGCCATATTATCCCCTCATAATAATAACCTGCCTTAATTCCTTTCAGATATACTGAAACGTCCCAAAACACCCCAAAAACACGGGAGTTTGACAGTTGAATATTAAAAAAAGTACTTGCAGGTCGCATAAAACC
>CAJUID010000023.1 GCA_910585905.1 uncultured Lachnospiraceae bacterium | reverse complement strand
GTAAATACAACGGATACAGCGATTTTTTCTTTTGCAAACTGTCAAAGATGGGATTATATCACGTATAAGAATTCAATTCCAGAATCCAATAAAACTTACATATTATCGTATAACACTTCAGCCATATTATCCCCTCATAATAATAACCTGCCTTAATTCCTTTCAGATATACTTCCGTATCATCTATCAGATCTGTTAATTCATTCTTCGAGATAACCCTAATTACTACGGTTTCTTTTGACCCCAATTCATTCATACTGAAACGTCCCAAAACACCCCAAAAACACATTTTTTCGCATATACAGAAAAAGGGAAATGCCCAAAACATAATGTTTCCAAGCATTTCCCTTTAGTGGAGCTGAGGGGAATCGAACCCCTGTCCGAACCCAGATTCAATGTACTTCTACTGTTATAGTCAGTAATTTGACATTCCCTCCAGATAACGCCTGCTGACAGGCTTTATCCTTCAGTAGCTTCATAAATTTTCTGCTGCCGCAAAGCTTAAGCAACAGAGTTTCCCGCAAGTCGATGCCGGTTTTCCTAATGGCGGGGCACTAGGGCCGACAAGCTGCAACTAGGCAGCTAATGCTAAATTATCTTCAGCGTTTAATTTTAATTCGAACTTTTAACGTGGTGTCCGACCACGAACAGCTTCTCCATCTTCAGTGAGCCCGTCGAAACCAGTACAACCCCAAGTTGTATGGTGTCAAACATAAAAAAACAATTCTTTACTGCAACAAATATAACATATACTCAGAAAAGTGTCAAACTAAAAATCTTTTGACTGCAAAAAATATTAGTTACTGTTAATATACACAGATAATTACAAAGAAAGAACCAGAATCTTATGTGCAAGTGCAATGATTCTAGTTCTTTCTGAAATGAACCACAAAGAACAACTAGCTATTCTTTATTTTAAGACTTTTAATAAATTTTTTACTTCTTTTGACGCCGTTTTCCTAGTAAACGTCCCATAAGAGAAGATACACAAACCGCTAACCTCTTTTGTAGACCGGGCATATTGTACCTGGCGCTTCAAAACCGTGTTACTTTTCGCCCACCCGGTATCAGTAACAGCTTTTGCTTCCTTCAAAGAAATCCCTGCACGGTAGCCCGCTAAACCAATATAAAGCTTTACCTGCTTACTTCTTGGAATTGCCGTCCACTCATTTACCATTTTCTTATATGGAGCTGTTTTCTGGGTAAAAGACCAATATATCTGTGGACAAATATAATCAATATATTTTGTAGATTTCATCCATGCCTTTACATCACTGTAATATTTTGTACTAGCATATAGATTTGACAAATTTCCTGCTGGGCTAATGCCAAATACACAATTTTTATCCGCCTGCTTTACAGCCGAATAAACTTTTTTAACCATCTTATTCACATTGCTCCTTCGCCATCCAACAAGAGACTGTGGCGATGTGCCATCTTTTTTTGCATCTTTAACATAAGTTTTATATTCGCTATAATCAAATTTTTTCAAATTGGCTGTTCCAAGGCTAGGATAAAAATAATCATCCATATGGATGCCATCCACATCATAATTTTTCACAATCTCCTGCACCCCATTTGCAACAAGTTTTTGCACCTGGCTGGAAGCTGGATTAAAATAATAGGCTCCATCTAAATTTAACACATTTCTTCTCTCGGATTTCTTACTAGAAGATGCCCATTTTCTGGCGATAGAACTTGCCGGAAGAGAAGAAAGCTTTGTAGACGGCAGCGTGATGCGGTAAGGATTTACCCATGCCTGAATCTCAAGCCCTCTCTTGTGTGCTGCTGACACTGCGTATTTTAGAGGATCAAAACCTGGATTTTTTCCTGCCTTGCCTGCAGCATACTTAGACCACGGATAATACTTGGATGGATACATTGCATCTGCACAAGGACGAACTTGCAAAATAATTGTATTCATCTTATTCTCTTTACAAGTATCAAATGTCTTATCAATATAATTCTTCCATTTTGTATATGATGTCGCTTTCTTATCCAGTTCACTAAAATAAATCCACACAGCCCTCATCTCTTTTGACTTGCTTTTGGCAGGTGCCTCGCCATCGTCAACAGATGGAGAACTTTTCGGCTTATCTGAGCTAGAAGCATCACTTTGGGGTGTATCCTGTGGCTCTGGATTTTCCACCTCATCTCCTGGCGTACTCTGTGGTTCTGAACTTTCCACATTATCTTCTGGCGTGCTCTGCGGTTCTGAACTTTCCACACTATCTTCCGATGTACTCTGCGGCCCTAAATCTTCCACATCATCTTCTGTTGTACCCTGCAGTGCAGAATTATCCGCATCATCTTGTAACTCACTGGTATTGCTCTTCAGATCAGCTAATGCAGTTGCCCCAATTAACTGTTTCTCCGTTAAATCTGCATTCTGCAACAATGTTACTGCATTCTTTTTCGCCTCTGTCGCATCCGCAATCATCATACGCCCTGCACAAAAAAGCAAAAACACTGTAAAAACAACCATTCCAATCCGAAAATTTCTTTTACTCATTTTCCTAACTCCACTTCTTTTACTTCAGCTGCAATCTCCCTTCCATTCCGCATAGCCGCAATCAAACCCGCTTCTCGCCGCTATCTGGAAGTCAAGTTAATAGATAGCAGATTGCACACAAACAATAGCTGCTATCTACTTTAAACTCTAACATCAGTTACAATCCACGTTCTCCCCAATATTCTCTCTGCCTACGGCATGAATCGCTACTTAAAAGACTTGGTTCATTAACCGTGAACAATAACATCATATTACATAAATATGGCAATCATATGGAAAACAGTGCGGCAAAATTCGCTATGTCTCAACGCAGGACTACCATAGAATCTAATCCTGCATTGATATTCAAGCTTTTGACCAAAATACGGATTTCCGCTATCCCGATTTCTTTCTCCTGCAATGGTATGCTGTAGCTACATGGCCACTCATAACTACATTCACCGCGCTTTTCACCATTTACATAGATTTCGCACTCACCCCAGATTGCATGAAAATATAGGATTGGTAAATGTCCATTAATCCGCTTTGGAATTTGTGTCTGAACATGATATATTAAATACCGTCCCTGTTTTTCTTCAAAAACATCCGGCGAACCATTTTCCCTGCTAACACTGATATCCTGCCAGGAGTTCATGTCAAAATCTTCTATTTTCATCAAAGCATCTGGTTTATCCTCAAACACTTTTGAAATCTTCCATCTAGCCAGACAATATTCTGTAACACTTGGAACTGGCTCTGCCTTGGCAGCAGGCTCAACCACAACTGATGCCCTGCCGCATATAGAATCAACGCTGGAAACGCCTAACACAGTTTTATTCCCAACATCAAAATCCGCCTTCGCAGATATTTCCATAATAGAAACATTCTGGTCCGGCATAACAATAGCAAGGCATCTTCCATGAAATATACTTCTATGCGTTGACAGAAATTCTTCATGACAGTTCGGGTCTCCATTGCAGGCTCCAAGCAATCTCCCGCCCTTTATGGAAATATCCACCATAAAGCACGCATCTGGCACCTCTCTGCCTTCTGCATCTACTGCCTTGATAATAACCGGCATCGCATCCCGCCCATTTCCCTTCACAGCACTTTTCCACGGAATGACTTGTATTTCCCGAACAACTCCTGTCGTCTCTCTAACAGCCCGCGCAGCCTCTTCGCCATTATTATAACCAACTAATTCTATTTTCCCAGATTCGTAGGCCACATCCCATGTAACTTGCTGATACAGATTAACCTTTTTTCTTCCCATACTCCTTTCATTGACAAAGAGCTCAGCTTCCTCACAATTTGTATGGGACATTACACGAAGAACCGTTCCCTCCTGCCCTTGGAAATTCCAGTGTGGCAGCACATGGCAGACTGGAATTTCCGAAAAGATTGCCTGTGCCAGATAAAAACCATCTTTTGGAAAACCACAAATATCCAGCATTCCAAAAAATGAAGAAACAGTCGGCCACACATGTGGAGTTGGCTCACCAAGGTAGTCAAATCCAGTCCACATGAAAGCTCCTGCAACAAAATCCCTCTCCATAACAGCCTTCCATGTTTCCCTCACATTATTGCCCCAATCGCTAGAGTCGTTATCATAACTTGCAATCTGATGTGTTTCCTTGTCTGTTTTATAACACCCACGAATTCCAAAGGTTGAGGTAGTTTCTGTCCCAACCATCGGAATATCTGGATATTTCTTGTGGAAACTGTCATAACCGTCAATCTGATAATTAATTCCACAAACGTCAACTTCCGATACAGCATTATCCTCCGCTAAAATCCCCCCATGCATTGCCCCGGTTGTCAAGCTGTTTGGTGCCAGTTGGTGAATCAGGCGGCACATCCGCTTCGCCATTCTCCGTCCCTGCAGCGTTCCTTGCAGCGGCTCTTCATTAAAGATTGAAAACATAATAACGCTGGGATGATTCCTATGCCGCTTTACCAGCATTTCTAACTGTTTTAGGCCCTCCACAGAGGAATCAAAATTACGGTTTTCATCCATAACCAACATTCCCATAGAATCACATGCATCTATCAATGCATCTGCAGGCATCCCATGTGCACATCGGTAGGCATTACTTCCCATCTCTTTTAATTTCTCGATACGGTATTCCCAGAGATTATCAGGAACCGCCACACCCAGGCCGCCAAAGTCCTGGTGATTACAAGTCCCAAATAGTTTTAAAGGACGATGGTTCAGAAAAAAGCCCTGTTCTAGATCCATTTCTACTGTCCGGAATCCACAGACAGTATGAATCGAATCGATTCTTTCCCCCTCCACCATCACTACTACCTCTACAGAATAAACATTTGGGGTATCAATATCCCAGAGCAAAGGATTTTTGACCATAAACTCTGTCGAAAATTCTTCCTTCCCTACTGGGCAATGAATCGTTTCTTCTATGTAACGGATGGCCTTTCCAGCCCCCGGCTCCGCCAATACAAGCTGCACTGTAACTTGCTGCTCTTGATCCCCCTCATTAACAAGCTCCATAGAAACCTTTACATTCCATACATTAGTATCCAATGGCCTGTAACTGGAAGTGCCTGTCAAAGCACCTGTGCTTTCATCCAACCAAATAGATTCCTTCGGGCAGACCATGACACTGTCTTTATCAAGATGCAATGGATTTAATATATTCAGCCATACATGGCGGTAAATACCTGCCCCCTCATACCACCATCCCTCCCACGCATCTGCATCCACAAATACAGCCAACACATTAGGAACCTCACCAAACAAGGCCATATCTGTAATATCGACATCAAACGGCACATAGCCGCTAAAGCTTCTTGCAACAGCAAGACCGTTAAAATATACAGTACAATGTGTCGCAACTCCTTCAAATGAGATAACTAGCTTTTTGTCCTTATATTCTTCAGGCAATGTAAACGCTTTGCGGTACCATGCCTTTCCACGCGGTTTATACCCCCAGTCTGCCACATTCTCATCGGAAAATGGCTGCCTGACCGACCAATCATGCGGAAGCTGCACCTCTTCCCATTCTGACGCATCATAATCCCCCTGCGGTGCCCCCGGGCAGGAACCGGCTTTGGACAGGGCATAAATCTCTGTATGGTTCTTGCTCGTTTCTAATTCCAGTTCCCCAAGATGAAACTTCCATCCGCTGTCCAATAACAATTTTTTTCTATCCATCCTTCACCTCTTAGGCCGGCTGTTAAACTATTCACAGACCTTAATACAGATTTTTTACTTTAAACTGCTTCTCTGCTTCCCTTCTCTGATCCTTCTTTGCAATATCCTGCCTCTTATCATACAGCTTCTTTCCTTTGGCGAGGCCAATTTCTACTTTCACCAGGCTTCCTTTGAAATACACATTTAAAGGTACAATTGTATAGCCTTTCTGTGCAATCTGCCCCTCCATTTTCCTAATCTCATTTCGATGCAGCAAAAGCTTCTTTACCCGCAATGGATCTTTATTAAAAATATTTCCCTTTTCATATGGGCTAATGTGCATATTGTAAACATACACTTCTCCCTTTTCTATTCGGATAAATGCTTCCTTTATGCTGCACCTCCCCATGCGCAGCGACTTAACCTCTGTCCCCGCAAGTGAAATGCCAGCCTCATATTTATCTTCGATAAAATAATCAAAATACGCTTTCTTATTGTTGGCAATCATTCTTTTTGCTTCCTTTGCCATCTCCGCCCTCCTTCTACCTCTTCTTTCCAGAAGACTTACCTGCCCGTCTGGATATAGGCTTAGCCCCTTTTGATGGAGCCTTTTTTAGTCCTTTCCGCTTTGAAGCAGCTTTCTTAGCAGCACGGGTAAGCTTTGATACTTCTTTTGCCACCTGCTCTGCTTTCTTTTTTGCAGCAATCTTCTTGGCCAGTGCCTTCTCAATCTCTTCCCGCTTTTCTAATAGCTCTAATTTAGCCTTGCGATCCTGCATTGATTTTTTCTTCTCTATTTTTGGGCCTTTCTTCGACACATGTTTCTTCTCCACATATTTCGCCTTTTTCTTTCCCCGTTTGGAAACCGGATTCCCCGATAAATTCACATCCCGTACACGTTTTATCTCCTCTTTTGCCCCTTTCTCCTTGTTTACTTCTTCCTTTTTCTTATTCTGTCCTGAATCTCCCTCCACATCCTCAGCAATTACAAAATCAATTGTACGAAGTATTTTATCTACTGCATCGACAGTTACACGAACAGACTCTCCTAACTTATATGTCTTATGTGTCCTCTCCCCTACCATCTGGTAAGTTTCTTCCTCAAAATAATAATAATCTCCTGGAAGATCCGCCACACGTACCATCCCCTCAATAGTATTTGGCAGCTCAACATACATCCCCCATGTTGTTACCCCAGATATAATACCGTCAAAGCTCTCCCCAATAAACTGCTCCATATATTCCGCTTTTTTCATCTTCTCTACTTCCCGCTCTGCATCATCCGCACGCCGCTCCAGTCGGCTTGCCTCTGCGGTCACCTCTGGGAGAATCTGGTTGTAATGTTGTATACGCTTTTCTGCTAATTTTCCATGAATGTTCTCTTTAATAATCCGGTGAATCTGCAGATCTGGATAACGCCGTATTGGTGAAGTAAAATGGCAATAATATTTCATTGCCAGCCCAAAGTGTCCCTCACAGCCTACTGTATATTTAGCCTGCTTCATAGAACGGAGGGCAAGCCGGCTGATCAAAGCCTCCTCTGGCGTTCCATCCACATTCTTAATTAATTTTTGTATCTCTTTGGGATGTATCTCGTCATCTGCCCCTACCCGGATTGTATATCCAAAATTGCTTACAAATGCATTTAAATTTACAATCTTTTCTGCATCTGGTGCTTCATGCGTCCGATATACAAACGGAAGCTCCTGCCAGAAATATTCCTCCGCAACAGTCTGGTTGGCAGCCAACATAAATTCCTCAATAATCCGATGTGCATTATTTCTCTCATAAATCCTTACATCCAGTGGCCTTCCTTTCGGATCCAACGTAATCTTGCTCTCCGCAAAATCAAAATCAATAGAACCTCTTTTAAAACGGCGCTCCCTCAAAATGCCCGCCAATTCATACATCAGTTCAAACATCGGAATCAGCGCTTTATATTCCTGCCTCTCTGCTTCGTCCTCTTCCTCAATGATTTTATGGACGCTTGTGTAAGACATGCGGCGGTCTACATTGATAACAGATTCCTCAATACGATGCTCTACGATCTCACCCTTTTCATTAATATCCATCATGCAGGACAAAGCCAAACGGTCAACTCCCTGGTTCAGGGAACAGATTCCATTGGAAAGCTTATGCGGGATCATTGGAATAACACGGTCTACCAGATAAACACTGGTGCCGCGCTTTAGTGCTTCTTTATCAAGAGGTGAATACTCTGTTACATATTGGCTTACATCAGCAATGTGTACGCCAAGATGATACATCTTCCCCTCTTTTGTAAGCGTAATCGCATCATCCAGATCCTTTGCATCCTCACCATCAATCGTTACCGTCTGCAGATTGCGATAGTCAACTCTGCCTGCCTTCTCGCTCTCTTCCACTTCCTCTTCAATATCCCTAACCTGATCCATTACTCCATCCGGGTATTCTTCAGGAAGCCCATATGCCTTGATCACTGATAAAATATCTACCCCTGGATCATTGATATGGCCTAGAATTTCTATCACTCTTCCTTCTGGATTCCGGTTTTCATTTCCGAAGTCCGTAATTTCTACAACAACCTTATGCCCAGTAATTGCCCCCATAGTATCTGCCTTGGCAATATAAATATCTTTTGTAAACTTATGATTGTCTGCAACGACAAACCCAAAGCTTTTACTGCTTGAATATGTCCCCACAACCATACTCGAACCTCGTTCCAATATACTGACAACTTCGCCCTCTCTGCGTTTTCCTCTAGAACGGCTGTCTAACATAATCTGTACGGTGTCCCCATCAATGGCTCCCTTTGTATAATGAGCCGGAATAAAGATATCATCTTTCTCCCCTTCTACCCTAACAAAACCAAAGCCCTTCTGCGTTGCCATAAATTTGCCAGTCATCATATTTTCCGATAACAGCTTCACTTTTCCCTTTAAATCCAAGTGAATTTTTCCTGCATCCATCAATTCGTCTAAAACCTGACGAAAATCCTTTTTATCTTTTGCTGGCACCTGCAGTACAGCCCCCATTTCTTTAATTGAAAGTGGTCTATATTCTTTTGATGAGAGAAATTTTAATATCATTTCTTTTTTACCATTTAATTCTTCTCTTGTCATATTCTCCTCATTTCTGCGCTGCTTTCTATGTTTAAATATGCTAATAACCAATGGCTGCAGCAGGCAGCGCGCCGACACAGGCTCATTGGGCTAAATAATTTATTTACGGAACTGTAAAGAACTCAATTTCCAGTTTTTGCTAAATTTTTCTCTACACCCTTTAGTATACCACATATGCAAACTATTTTCATACACTTAACTGGCGAAAATCCAAATGGTTGTTAAAGTTACTCCTACGCAAAGGAGGATGCTATCAAAATAGCATCCTCCGATTTACTTCTCTTATGCAAATATCTTTAAATTCAGCAATAGTGAAATTACGATAAACAATACAGTAAGAATTCTGGTGGCTAAGATTAATCCGCCTTCCATTGAACGTCCTTTATTCTTACCCCAGTAAGTCTCAGCGGCACCACTAATAGCACCCGTCAGACCTGCCTGCTTGCCTTCCTGCATAAGTACGATTATTGTAAGAGCTACACAAACAATAATATACACAATTAGCAAAATAGTATGAATGACTTGAATCATGAGTAACTTCCTCCATTCTACAACAACAGAACGATTGCTTTTTAACTCCAAAGCAAAAACATCCTTAACACAAAATTATACTAATAATATCACAGCCAGTCCATCTTTTCAAGTGATATTTTTATTTTTTCACAAGAAGAGACTTTCCAGTCATTTCAGCTGGCTGCTCTAATCCCATAATCTCAATTAATGTCGGAGCAATATCTGCCAGGCATCCACCTTCACGCAGTGTGTAGTCCTCATCATAATTTACTAAGATAAATGGAACCGGATTTGTAGTGTGGGCTGTAAATGGATCACCTGTCTCATAATCAATCATCTGCTCAGCATTTCCATGGTCAGCACAGATAAAGAGCACACCATCGACTTTCTTAACTGCTTCCACTGCAGCGCCTACACACTGGTCAACACGCTCCACTGCTTTAATCGCAGCAGGAATCACGCCAGTATGCCCCACCATATCCGGGTTAGCAAAATTAATTACAATAACATCATATTTATCAGAAGTAATTGCAGCAGTTAGCCTCTCGCCTACTTCCGGAGCACTCATTTCCGGCTGCAGGTCATAAGTTGCCACAGACGGCGACTTAACAAGGGAACGGTCTTCATCCTTATTTGGCTCTTCTATGCCGCCATTAAAGAAAAATGTAACATGTGCATATTTCTCTGTCTCAGCCAAACGCAGCTGTGTCTTTCCATTTGCTGCCAAAAATTCACCAAATGTATTGCTAATGCTCTCCTTCTCGAACGCAACCAACTTATTACCAATAGTCTCATCATAATCTGTAAAGCACACATAAACCAAAGGCATAAATCCATTGACACGGTTAAACTGATTAAAACTCTCATCACAAAATGTACGTGTAATCTCACGTGCCCTATCAGGACGGAAATTAAAGAAGATTACGGAATCATTGGCCTTGATTGTCGCAAGTGGCTTGCCATCTTTCTCAATAACCGTCGGCACCACAAATTCATCATTTACATCCTCTGCATAAGAATCTGCCACGGCCTGTACTGCATTATCTGCTTTTTTTCCCTCACCTGCGACAAGCGCATTATAAGCTTTCTCAACGCGGTCCCAGTTATTATCACGGTCCATTGCATAATAGCGCCCATGAACGCTCGCAATTTTTCCAACGCCAATCTCGTCCATCTTTTTCTGAAGCTCTTCCATAAAACCTTTTCCCGATGTTGGCGCGGTATCCCTTCCATCCAAGAATGCGTGGACATATACATTTTCTACCCCATTTTTCTTTGCCAGCTCCAGCAATCCATAAAGATGTGTATTATGGCTGTGAACGCCGCCATCCGACAAAAGCCCGTATAAGTGAAGGTCTGACCCATTCTTCTTTACATTTTCTATTGCAGATAAAAGTGCCTTATTTTCAAAAAAGTCTCCATCTTCAATTGCCTTGGAGATACGAGTCAGCTCCTGGTAAATAATGCGGCCAGCACCTATATTCATATGGCCAACTTCCGAATTCCCCATCTGCCCATCTGGAAGCCCTACACTAAGCCCGCTGGCATTTCCTTTCTGAAACGGACATTCTGCCATTAATTTGTCCATAACCGGAGTCTGAGCCTGTGCAATCGCATTCCCCTCCGTCTTATCATTTAATCCATATCCATCAAGTACCATTAAAACAACTGGTTTTTTGCTCATGATTTTCCTCCATTCCGCTGCCAAAATGCTAATACATTTAAATTTATTAGAGCGTGTTTGAAACTAAATACCAAACACGCTCTAGTATACCCCACCCTGTTTCTTTTTTCAAGTAGCAATGCGCCTCCGTGGCACTATCTTCGCCAAAAGCCAGATATAATGCATGCAACCACAAAAAACTACATTGTGCTTCTACCCCTTTCATGATAAAATAATTATACGTGACACGGAGCAAAAAATGAAACGTTACTACTCACAGACTGATAGTAAGAATAGTAACCACAGTACAACAAACAAAGGGGGAGATTTGTTTATGAAGAATCTAAAAGTCATTACAAAAATGTCACTGATTGGCTTTTCCGTACTTGCCTTCATCGTATTTAGTATCTGTTTTTCTATTAACAGCATGAATGCAATTGAAAAACAGACGATAAAGGGCGAAGAAAAGAGTATACGGACTGATTATGACAACAGTATCAAAAATGAAGTTGAGCTTGTAATTACACTGCTCGATAGCTACAATGCAGACATTCAGGACGGTACCTATACAAAAGAGGAAGGAATGAAACTTGCGGCAGATAAAATTAGAAATTTGCGGTATGGCTCTGACGGCTACTTCTGGGTTGACCAGTCAAATGGCGTAAATGTCGTGCTGCTTGGCAGCGACACAGAAGGGACAAACCGCCTTGCGACAAAGGATGCCACAGGATTTGAAATGGTAAAAGATTTTATTACAAATGCAGTCAAAAAAGGAAGCTACTTCAGCGACTATCAGTATCCAAAAGAGGGTGAAACAGAACCAAAGCCAAAAAGAGCATACACACAATATTATGAACCATTCGACTGGGTAGTCGGAACTGGTAATTATGTAGATCACATTGATGAGCAAATTGCTGCTTCTACTAAAAGAGCGGATCAGTACACAATGCAAAAAACACAGCTTTTTTTTACAATCTGTATTATCTTTGCAATCTTAATTATTTTATTCCTAATATATATGATTATCAACATAACAAAACCATTAAAAGCCGTAGGAATTGATATGAAAAATATGGCGGAAGGCGATTTTTCTGTTCAGACGGACGAGGCTTTCTTAAAACGCAGGGATGATTTTGGTATACTCCTAAATATAACCGAACGAATGCGTACCGACATCGGGGCTCTCGTCAACGATGTAAAAAAACAAACCAGCAAGATTACTGAAAGCATGAACGGAATACGGGTTAATATGGACACCCTAAATAATGAAATTGACGATGTATCCACAACAACCATACAGCTCTCCGCTTCTATGGAGGAAACCTCAGCAGCATCTGGAGATATCAATGAGATGACAAAAGAAATTGAATCTGCCGCCAGAAATGTAGCAGAACGGGCACAGGAGGGGGCAGAACATGCACAGGATATTTACAAAAAAGCCGCCAGTGCAAAAAACTCTACTACTGAAACAAAGGATAACCTATTAAAACAAAAAGATTCTATAAAGGACAATCTAAATGATGCCCTTGAAAAAGTAAAGGTAGTTTCCGAAATTTCCACATTAGCAGAATCCATTATGGAAATCACCACTCAAACAAACCTTTTATCGCTAAATGCAAGCATAGAAGCTGCACGGGCTGGAGAAGCCGGAAAAGGATTTGCAGTTGTTGCGGATGAGATCAGAAAACTTGCAGAGGCATCACAGGAAAGCACAGAAAATATAAAGAAAGTAACAGAACAGGTGAGTGAATCTGTCAAAGTTCTTGCAAGAGATTCTGAAGCGTTGCTGTCATTTATTGATGAACAGGTTATGGACAGCATTCATCTCTTTGATTCCATTTCCAATGACTATAACGAAGATGCAAAAGAAATTGATCTGCTTGTGGCAGATTTTAGCGCAATTTCAGAGGAACTTTTGGCATCTATCAGCAATATCACGGATTCCATTGATGGAATTTCACAGGCTGCAAGTGAAAGCGCTGCAGGAACTGCGAACATTGCAGACCGTATTACAAATGTCGTCAGCACATCGACTTCCGTAAATACATCACTGCAGGATTCCAATGAAATCGTTGGCCAGTTGAATGAGGCCACTGATAAATTCCGGCTATAATATAAATTTTTACGTTATAGAATGGAAAGCAATAGAGCCCAAAAAATAGAACAGCAGGCAAGAAATTTCATCCTTGCCTGCTGCTTTGACATGACTGTATAGATAACTCTATCGCAGATGTTCCTTCAAATTCTCATCTTCAAAGTCAAATACACAGCGTTCATATGCATTAATAATATGTGTGTCTTGATACTTGTCATACCGTTTATACTCTTTTCCATAAGACTGGTGAATATGTCCATGCAGAAAAAATCTGGGCTTATATTTTTCCATCAGCGTTCGAAATATTTGAAATCCCTGATGAGGCAGGTCTCGTCCATCATTTAACTGAAATGCAGGTGCATGGGCGACCAGAATGTCAAAGCCGCGCCGCCATAATATCTTTGACCACATCCTTTTTACCCGCTTTTTCATCTCCCGCTCTGTATATTGATGAGGCCCCGGACGGTAACGCATCGAACCGCCTAACCCCATAATCCTAATTCCTTTATGGACATATATCTGATCATCAATGCAGGTGCATCCCTCTGGTGGAATATTCTCATATTTCCCATCATGGTTTCCATGAACATACAACACTGGCACCGAAGAGAGGGTAACCAGAAAAGAAAGGTATCGCGGATCCAAATCGCCGCAGGAAATAATTAAATCAATTCCCTCCAGCTTGCTTTTTTCATAATAATCCCATAAATATTTTGATTCCTCATCCGCAATTGCAAGTATCTTCATAAAGCGATTACCCTTCCTTTATCTTTACTCCCTGTTCCTTAATTACAGGCTCGGCCTGCTCTTTTAGTTCTTCCTTTTTTGGTATTGAGCCAATAACATTTTCCGCCAGCCAGTCCATTGTCATTATTTCCTCTGGCAAAAGAGTTTTTTCTGGATTCTCCTCGACCACACCATTCTGCGAAAATAGTACACCAGAAAATGGGTTAAACACATCCGAACTAATCGTTGTTTTTAAAAGCTCAACCAGACGCTTTGTTCCATGCGGCAAATATTTAGAATACACAACATCTATAACCCCAGCTGACATTCCCCACCAATAGTTAATTGCCTTTGTTGTTGAAGAGCTGTCATCGTGTTTCCAAGTTCCATCCATAATTGTACGAATCAACTGTTCGTAGAACTTTCCCCAATGCCACAGAGGCATCGCAAGGTTACGCATATGCCCTTCGTTTCTATGATAGATGCCAAAAAAGCGAGATGCCTCCTCTGGAATCATCATATCCCTTCCAGAAACACAGGAAGAACCAATTTCTTTAATTCTCTCCTCTATATCTACATCCTTCATAGTGGACCATTCCAGATAAACTTTTGCCCGCGGATTCACCATCTGCGCTCCCAGCGCAAATGCATTGATATTAGCAATAGAACCACAGATCGGATAATCTGCAATGTAGGTCAGCCTGTTATTCTCAGCCATTGCACCTGCAATTGCCCCCATCAAAAACTTTGCCTCATGCATTCTTGAATAATATGTACGGATATAACGATGGGAAGTATTCAATGAACAATTTAGGACACGAACCTTGGGATTTGCAATTGCCGCCTTCACACTTGCCTGCACAAAAGATGGCGTAGTCGTAAATATAAGATTACACCCTGAATCAATCGCATCCTCTAATAATGAATCTATATTCTCCTGTGTTCCATTTTCATAACTACTCATCGTAACCTCATCAGAAAACGCCTGCTCTAAATGAAGCCTTCCAAGTTCATGCGCATATGTCCATGCAGAAGTCCCTGGTGTCTTCTCATAAATAAACGCTATCTTGAGTTTTGGGGAACTAAGCGGGAGACGGATACTTAAAAGGAGCTTTTTCTCCTTGCTAGGTGCCATCTTTAAATCAATTTCCTGATCTTCCTGCAAAATCTCAAACTCTTCCCAACTCTTCCCTATCAGCTCTTTTATCTCACTTGTGGTCTTTTCATCAATCGCATCATATCCATACAATCCCGCAAAAACCAAAAAAGCGTCTCCCGGCGTTATTTTAAGCTTACTGCCGCCATTTGCCTGATACTCGGCCGAAAACCTCGTATAAATCGAACTAAATTTCAACAAATCGTCTTCAGTCCACACCTCTTCTGGTTCTTTTCCAACCACTTCCTGCAGCTTCGCAAAACTCCCCTCTTCGGAAAACCAAATATAATTAATCGGCGCAAGCTTATAAAAATCCAGAAATTCATAATAAATTTTATTTTCCTTTTCCTCTGTACGCTTTGGCACAATACGGGTCACATTTCCCAGTATGGAAACCACCCCAAAAAATTTCATAACACTAACGCGCTTATTTCCCTCTTCTACATAAAACTGATTCATGTATTCATATGCCTTAATCGGATCTCTAATCCCCTCTTCTAGATGGCTGTCACTTAGACGTGCCCATTTGGCAGCAAATTCAGTGTCTTCCGATAGAATCGGCATAAAATTTGCCGCAAAAGAATTGCTCCTGCCAACTGTTTTCGTCCCAACAAGCTGATCTGCCGGAATCTGCACAAGCCCAAGCGGTACTTCTGAGTAGTCCCCTTTTTCTGGCATAATATCATCCAATACCTTCACTGTTGGTATTTCACCACGCAGCATCCGTGTATGATAATCCTTTTTGCCTATTTTCAACGCCTCACTGTAATTTTCTCTTCCCATCATAACCTCCATGCCGCATTTCTATATTTTTCCTGCTTCAAACATGCTTCTAAGTATAACACAAATTTGATATAAAAAAAATTACTCGACCTGAAGTACATTTGAATGAAGTTTTTGCATCTGCTCTTGTTTCTTATAATTCTGTTTCCTCTCATACATCATTGCATCCGCCCGCTTCATTGTACTGTATAGGCCGCCACCATCTTCGCTCTCTTCATAAATTGCATAACCGACTGCAATGCTGACTGTCACAACAAATCCCTTATCATTTAACCCTTTGATATCTTGCTCCAAAAGCTGTATCTTTTCATTTATTGCATCTTGAGAAGTGTATGGAGCCCACGCACAGAATTCATCCCCTCCAATGCGGTAACATTTGCCATCCTGTGCAAATATCTTCTTTAAAACATCTGCTGCCATTTTTATATACTGGTCTCCATATTCATGCCCATATGTATCATTACATTTCTTTAAATCGTTTAGATCAAACATGAAAACAACGGTTGGCAATATCTTTTCTACTTCTGTTTCCTTATCCATTCCCATACGCTTTTTCAAATCCTCTTTAAAAGCGGTACGGTTTGAAATCCCTGTCAGTTCATCTGTGAAAGCTAACCTGCGATAGAGCGCACTTTCCCTTGCCTGCTCCAATAGCCTACGATGCCTCCTTACATTTTCAATGCCCATCACAGTTATGTAAAACAAAAATCCCATGCTGCCCAAAGGTGTACTTATATTACTAAAACGATAAATGGCTAACTCCAGTATAGTGCTTATCAAAATGACCATCACACAGATACTATTCACCTTAACCTGTCTGGTAAGCTCATTCTTCTTAATCTCATGGACCGTCATAATCACAATCACCGCCACAAAAAGCAAAAGGCAGATGTGCGTCAGCAGCAATGTCTCCCTCAAATCATACAATCCTATAATCTGAAGTATAACCCGCACAGCGATAACCGCACAATTTATATAACAACATATTCCCCAAAGTTTACTTTCTCCGTTATGATACATATGACGCAAAAACAGCATAAAAGGAATCGGCATAATCATTAACATCAAATGAGAAACAAACACAATCAACATACTGCATGGAAAAATCCAATCCAATATCTGCGTCTCACTGATAGACCAGATACCTAACATCATCGCAAATATGGCAAATTGCATAATGGTTTCAACATCCTGCCCCTTTTTTACCACAAAAACAGCATAAAACAACATAGCAAAACCGGCAAGAGTAATGGTTCCAGCCAAAATAAGCCGTAAAATCCTTTCTGTCACAATTTTATGCTCTATGTCCTGATAAGTGCCATAATAAAAGTTACCCTTTGGTTTACTGTCACTGTACGCTGGGGTTACCCGAAATACAGCCTCTTTCCCGGCATCACCCTCTGTCAGAAAAATGGTATTCCAACAGATTCCTGGTGTTTTGACCGCACCATCTTTTTCAGCTTTTAACTCATATACCTTATTTCCACCGATAAAAACCTCTAAGTACATATGTACTGTGTTATATACAATTGCCTTTTCATTCATACTCTCCATCGGCAAAGTAATCCTGTAACAATACACATCCCCATCCTGTTCCATTTCCATCTGCCTATCCCACTTGATAACCTTCCTATCCTCTGTTCTGGTATCTATATGGCTATGGAATGAAAACACAACAAAAGCAGTATACAAAACTCCAATAAACAATACTGCAAAATAGATTCTTGTAACACGTTTTTCCAAAATATTCCTCCTCATCTCTTGACTACTAAGGCAATAAAAATCGAATGAATTGCGCTGAATAAATTTCGATAGACACATATCCAAACGCAGATTTAACAAGCTAAATCACTAAAATGATACTAAATTTAACGCATAATAGGGCAAACCAATTATAAGAATGAATTTTTAGGCACGCTCAAGCATCTTCTCAAACTCTTCCTCCGGAATCGGCTTGCAATAGCGGTAACCTTGTGCCACATATGCTCCAATCTCCATCATAAGCTCTGCGTCCTTCTCCGTCTCTACTCCCTCACACACCACCTGGGCATCCAGATCATGTGCCAGATTTACAATATTGCGCATGATTTTAACCTGCCTCCCGCGGTTCTCATTATTTAGCAAGAACGAACGGTCAAGCTTAATTACCGATGCTGGGATCTGTTCAAATACGCCCAATGAGGAATAACCGGAACCAAAATCATCTATGGACAGATGAACTCCTTTCTTCTTAAGAATTTCAACTGTCTCCATTATTTTCTGTTGCTCAAGCTCCTCCATTACGAGGGTCTCTGTGATTTCTACTTCAATGAGATCCTTAGGTACCTGATATTTATTTACCATAGCCTCAAAATTTTCTGCAAAATCCTCTCTTATAAAATGCAACCTGGAAAAATTGCAGGACACAGGAACGACCCTCTTTCCCTCATCAATCCGCCTTCTTAACATTTTGCAGACAGCCTCCATCACAAAGAAATCAATTTCCGTAATTTTTCCTGTCTGTTCATAATAAGGTACAAAAAAGCCTGGCGCCTTAATTGCCCCATTGTCTGTCGGGTCTTTAAACCGCACCAGCGCCTCTGCCCCGATTACCTGCTCATTACGGATATCCACCTTGGCCTGATAGTAAGCCACAAAGTCCTGATTGATATCCACAGACTCTAAGAGTTTTTCCCTCTCGTCATGTTCTTTGAGCTGGCTGCTTAAGCCCTCATCATATATTTGTATTCCATTCGAATAGCTGCCCTTGATAGAATCCGCCGCCTGAATACTGTAGGAAAGGGGAAGTTCTATGTCACTGACTTCTTTTGGAACACTGCACACTCCCATCACCACAGCCATATGAATCTGTATCTCATCATATATCCTGCTGGATATCTTCCTCTCAAAATCTTTAAGCCTTTTTTCCAAAGCTCCCATATCTTCATACTTTATAAAAAGCACAAAATGGCTGCCATAATTTCTGGCATACAATTCTTTTTCAGCATCTAGCTCCTGGGAAGCCACCTCAATAAATAGCTCCAAAATCCTTTTTCCTGACTGCCAGCCATATAGCGCATTGTACCGTTTATACTGGGAGATATCCGTATAAATAACCGCATAGTTTTTGTCACTGGAAAGCAGCAAAGATGCCCTATACTTTAAATAATTAAGATTCCATGTGTCCAAGTCTGTATCCTTGTACATTAATACTTGTATGCGCTTGCTATTCTTAAGCATACGGAACAAAACCAAAATCACTAAAATAGCTACAGCACACAGTATTCCTATAATGATAATGCTGTTTTCCCTGACAAAATTTCCGATGCTCATTTTAGAATAAAAATTGTCCTGCAGCATATAGTCACTAACCATCTTGTCACTGACTTCCAAAAGCTCCTTATTCAGTATGTTAAGAAGCGGCGTCCCTTCATCTCTGACCATCATATAGAGCAAATGGCTGTCACTTAAGACGCTGTAGATCTCCATATTGTTAAAGTGAAAATCTGTTCCAAGCAGATATTCTGCCAGATAGCCGTCACACATAGCGGCGTCTACCTTGCCCGATTTAACCCCCCGCAGACAATCATACTGGGTTTCAAATGTAATTACCTCAGTACCCTCATTCACAAAATCCACTACCTTGTTTTCCGACGCGATTCCTTTCTCCACTGCTATTGTACTTATAGATTCTTTTTTACTGTTCTTTTTCATTACAATAACATAAGGTGCCTGGGCATATTTTTTTGTAAGTGCAAGCCTCTCCCCCTTAATAGTCCATGCTGCCTCCCCAAAGCAGCTTAATATATCTATTCCACCATTCTTTAAAAGCTTCTCTGCCTCAGCTATGCTTTCCACCTTTACATAAGAGAGCCGAAAGCCTGTGCTTACTGACACCTCTTCCAATATCTGCCTGGCAAGTCCCTTACACTCACCATCACTCTCATAGACAAAAGGATAAAAGTCATCAAAGTATCCGACCTTGAGACTTTCATTTTCATTGATAAACTGCTTCTCTTCATTCGTTAAAAGAATTGTCTGGTCAAGCCTGCTGTCATAATATTTTACGGTAAGCTCATTTTCCAGCCCAGGGTGATTCATCTTAATATCTGCAACACCCTGGTTCAGCTCACGCATCAGGTCATCATTTCCCTGCCATGAAATATAATAAAAAGGCATAGGTGCAAAACGCCCTATAACCCTCTGCCCCTCTCTAATTTCTGTAAGAGAATGTACTAATGCATCAATCTCACTCCCCTGAAGTGCCTCCTGCAGCGCAGCTGTATCCTCATACTCTATGACCTTTGGCCTGCGTATGCCGTGATCCGCCAGATAATCATAAAATTCGCCTTTTCGAATATAAGTCTTTACCACCCCATATGTAATATCGCTCATCGCATCAAAATCTTCATATGCAAGTTTGCTGGCACTTTTCACCGCTATGGCGCCAAAAGTATAACCGCTGGCAAGATTCGCATACTCATACAATTCTGCCCTCTCATTGGAATACTGAGCCGAACCAAGCAAATCTACCTCTCTGTCTAATACCATCTGCAGTGCCTTATCCCAGCTTTCACATGCTACGTATTCGATGTCCCAATTTACATATTCACAAAGATTTTCCAAATATTCCACATCCATGCCCGCAGGATTGCCGTCCCTATCATACTCATTGTACCCTCCCATAGGAAAAAAGGCTACCTTCACGGTACGCTTGTCAGCAGCGCTGGCCCTTTTCATCCCCAGATTCCCAAAATCTCCAAAGATCAGTGTCAAAAGCACTGCCAGAGACAAAATGTACCCCACAAAATATACTGCTCTGTCAATTCTTCGCTTCCTATTCATTTTTTCAATCTCCATTCTCTTGCACAATCCATTCCTGCAATGCCCTGTAACGCTATTCCTTGTGATGGCAGTACACTGCAAAACCAACACGCCCTATTTCAAAAATTGACACATCTGCTTCACAGACACCACCATAAACGAAAATTAACCCACCAAATGCCAGAACGGATATGCAAGCAAGCTTGCCATCGCCCTGCCGCTTGCTGGGACTTTCATAATAAATTATACACTATTTTATAAGTAAAATCTATTATTTTAACATTTTTTAGTAGGATTTTGTTGCAGTATGTTACGATTCATGGAAAATATCTGTAAACAGCCAGACTTGTTATGCTTGTACATAAGAGAATGACTATTTTCTAAAATTTGCGTGTAGCGTTCTAAAAACATAGGTAAAACAAGAGCTGCTGGTTTTACAGCGGCAGACGGCATAGCTGACTGATTTTATCCATAATGTTTAGAATGCCGTGAAACACAATGATATCTCCTTACTCCTAAAGTCTTTAGAAAACGCAAAAAAAGCCAATACATCTACTTCATAGACATACTGACCTCTTATGCCATATCCGCATCAATGCGTTCTTGCGTAAACTTAACCTAAAATGCCGTAACTTTTTTCGTCTGCAAATTAAGTTAAATCCACTCGCTTAGACCATAAAGTTTTTTTACAAACCCGTGTTTTGTGGGTATAAGATTATTCCGCATTGGCAAGAATCTCTTTTTTATTGTAAGAGCCACATGACTTACATACTCTATGGGACATCATTAATGCACCACATTTGCTGCATTTTACCAAATTAGGTGCAGACATTTTCCAGTTTGCTCTTCTCTTATCTCTTCTTGATTTTGAAGATTTATTTTTTGGACAAATAGACATTCTATTCCACCTCCTGTTTCCGTACTTTGATTTACAAAATCTACAGCTTCGCTGCGACTAACACAGAGCAATCAGCCACAAAGGAACTTCTTATCCCCTGCAAATATTACATTGACCAATTGCATAAGCGAAAATAAACAGAATTATTCGCACTTTTCCAAGTATAGCAAAACCTGACTTTTTTGTCAATCATTTTTTCACCAACCGGGCAGTTTCCCTTGCAATTGCTAGTTCCTCATTTGTTGGAATCACCCAGACAGCCACTTTGCTTTCCGGTTTTGTCAAAACATGCTCCCTACCTGGTCCCGCATTTGCTTCTAGATCTGGCACAACCCCGATTGCAGAAAGCCCATCCATAATCCTTTCCCGTACCATCGCATTGTTTTCCCCAATGCCTGCTGTCAAAGCAATCGCATCAGCTCCACCTAACGCTACGAAATATGCACCAATATATTTTATAATGCGGTAGATCATAATATCAACTGCATTTTTGGCATCCTCGTTTCCATTTTCCATTTCCTCAATTAAATCGCGAAAATCATTTGAAACTCCAGAAATCCCTAATGCGCCAGACTTCTTATTTAAGATATCCGTCATCTCCCCGACAGATATCCCCTCCTTACCACAGATAAACTCAATAATAGCAGGGTCAATGTCGCCAGAACGCGTTCCCATCAAAAGCCCCTCTAATGGTGTCATGCCCATGCTTGTATCAATGCTTTTTCCATTTTTTATTGCTGCAATACTAGCACCACTTCCAATATGGCAGACAATTATTTTTGAATTCTCTATATCAAGCCCTGCCAATTCCGCCAAACGATTGGAAACAAAGCTATGGCTTGTACCATGAAATCCATAACGGCGCACCCCATATTTTGAATAATACTCTTTAGGAAGGCCATACAGATAAGCCTTCTTTGGCATTGTCTGATGAAAAGCAGTATCAAAAACAGCCACATTTGGAACACCTGGCATAACCTTTTGACAGGCATGTACACCAAGAAGATTAGCTGGATTATGAAGCGGAGCCAAATCATTACATGACTCGATTGCCTTTATTACATCATCATCAATAATAACAGACGACGCAAATTTCTCTCCGCCATGCACCAGACGGTGACCGATTGCATTGATTTCTGACAAAGACTTTAGTACGCCAATTTTCTCATCCAACAATGTATCAAGAACCTTCTGAATCGCTATCCCATGATCTGGAAATGGAACCTCTTCCTGATACTTCTCTCCCTCTCTTTTGTACGTAATGGAACCACCCAGGCCAATTCTCTCACAGAGGCCAGAAGCACTAACCTGCTCTGTCTCTGAATCAATCAATTGAAATTTTAAAGTTGAGCTGCCGCAATTTACTACTAATATTTTCATTTCATCCTCTTTTCTGTTTTTCCCAGCATATACGATAAAGTGTCAAAAATTTTCACATAAGTTTATTATTTTCCGTTTTTTTCCAAAACACACAATATAAAGTATACTTGATTCGTTTTTCTTTGTCTAGTGCAATGTGCTTAAAATCTACGGAAACATAATCATCCCCTTTTTAATTCGCCACACAAACAGAGCACACAGCAGGTATGTCAGAGGCACGATTTATGTCAAAATCCCTCACTTATCCCTTAATTATCACATATTAGCCGCATAATCAATCCGATATCCGGCAGTTTCCGCATAATCATTGAATGTTTCCATCTCAGATACCTTTGCCGGAAATAACACAAAACAATCTCCATCTATATCTATACTAGCAAGACAGCACCCTCCTGCCGCCCATTTGTCATCAAGAATCTCCGCCCACTCATTTATTCCCTCATCTTCGTCAAGCCACTCTTCCTCAATACACAGATCATAGTCAGACATCCCCTTCAAACCATTTACGAAATAGACAAAATCTTCTTTTTCATCTTTGTAATCACGCTCACATACGTATCCATTTTCATCAAGGATATCCACCATGCCAAGCCAGCAAAGCACAGATTCCTCCTCCTCTTCAAAATCATCAATGCCCCGATCTGAATATTGCTCTCTGTGATCTTCAAAATATTTTTTGATATCTTCCACACAAGAAGAAACTTTCCCAATAACCATCTTATCATTATTAGTAATCATTTTTGTAATTTCTATAATAGATGACGCTGCACTCATGGCAATCCCTCCTAAAAAATAACATTCTAAAATACAACACTAAAACCAAATTACCAGTAACTTCCTGCAACATATTCTACCACACATTTCAATGAAATTACAACCTAACTGCTGTTTAAAATCAGGGCAGCAGCATTTATTTTTTACAATTCACAGTCAGTAAAATAGATAATAATTTTCTGCTATCCAGTATTTATTCGGTGTGCCTACATTCTCTATTGTATTGTGTTTTTTGTTTTAGGGATGAAAGAGTATTCCACTACGATTGACGCAATTTCCTGCGACATAAAAAATTGCAGCATACAGATACATATGATACAATCAAAAAAATATAAGATTACCCAGCACTCTTTCCATACCACATATTTCACAAGCCAGAGTGGGGCACAATCCCTAAAAATCAATTAAGGAGCAAACCTATGGACACAATTGGAATTATAGCAGAATATAACCCCTTTCATAACGGACACCTCTATCAAATAAACCAAGTAAAGACAATCACTGGGGCAAAAAACATCGTAATCGTGATGAGCGGCGATTTCGTCCAGAGAGGCACCCCAGCTTGGACAGACAAATACCTGCGCACTGAAATGGCATTATCTCAGGGCGCCGATCTCGTTTTTGAGCTTCCTGCCGTTTTCGCCACCTCCAGCGCTGAAACATTTGCCCACGCTGGCGTCAGCCTCCTTACCTCCCTCGGCTTTGTTGATGGAATCTGCTTTGGAAGTGAATGCAGCAATCTCTGCCTACTTCATGAAATTGCCGCGTTTTTATCGAATCCTCCTTATTCTTATGAAGAAACCATCCGAAATCTAACTGCAAAAGGATTTTCCTACCCAGCTGCAAGGCAGCAGGCACTAAACAGTTTTTTTTCGAATTTGTATCAAGAATACCCAAATTTATTTTCTGAGCCAAATAATATTCTCGCCCTAGAATATTTAAAAGCAATCCGTAAGCAAAACAGTCCTCTCCAGCCTATATTAATTCCCCGGGCAGGCTCTGGCTATCATAACTGCTCACTAAACAGCTCCCTCGCCTCTGCCACAGCCATTCGAAATGCAGTAAAAAACTTTGCTGCCTTAAGCCAGATAGTAAATGCTGTTCCGGCAGAAATCTTTCATCTCCTAGAAACAAATAAAAACCGCTATCCAGTATCAGAAAATAATTTCTCCGATCTTCTGTACTATCGCCTTTTAAAATCAACAGCAAATGACCTGGCAATCCCTGATATGACAGAAGAAATTTTTCATCGGATTCAAAAAATACTCCCGTCTTTTAAATCCTACCAGGACTTTCTCTCAAACATAAAAACTAAGCAGTACACATACAGCCGTATCAGCCGTGTACTGCTCCGCCTTTTATTGGACATCTCTATTCTTCCAGAGTTTCCTGATCCTCTGGAACCTCCTTATGTACCTTATGCAAGGTTGCTTGGTTTCCGCAGAGAAAAGAGTTTTTTACTGCGCCAAAAAACTTCTATCCCGATTATTACCAAACCTGCAGACGGCATCAAAAATATTCAGGATTTTTATAGTTATTTGCCTGAAAACGCAAACTATCTTTATGAAAAGGATATTTTTTGCTCCAATCTCTACCGGCAGATACAAAATAATGTCACGCAGTGCACCCGCCCAAACGAATACTTCTGCCAGCCTGTTATCTATCCGTAAGAAAATTTGCCCGGTTTTTCACATAGTTTAATGAAAACATCACCATTTTTCCTGCGCTACAGAGACAGCAGTTCTTTAAAAGCAGTAATTTTTGTGATATAAGCGTCCACAGAGCCAAACCCATATGACGCATATACAAAGGCAACCCCTGCCTCCTCAGATGCCTCCTTATCTCCCTGTGTATCACCCACATAAATAGTTTCTTTTTTATCCAAATGGTTCCGCTGCAACAGTAAACTAATATTTTCTCCCTTTCCCCTGCCCGTATCTCCAAAGCATTCCTTATCTTGGATATATTGCCCCAATTGGTTTTTCTCCATAAACAATTCAATATACCCAGACTGGCAATTGCTGACAATATATAACTTCTTCTCTTTTGACAGAGAAACAATTGTTTCTCTCACATCTGGATACAAAATATCCAGTTGTTGATCTGTCAGTGCCTGCTGCTCATATTCACAGCATTTTGCCAAGAGCCGTTTCTTATGATTCTCTGGAACACCCTCAAATAACAAATCAGCAATGACATCCATCGTTTTACCAAACAGAGATTGCAATTTAAGGGCATCTACATAAATGTCATTCTGATACCCCTCCTCCTCAATCGCCCGCTTCCACGCCTCTGCCACGACTTCCGTCGTATTCCATAAAGTACCATCTATATCTAAAATTATATTTTTAATATTCAAAATCAATAACCTCCACCAGTATGTGCCAAAAACCACCAGCTTATCGCACTGCAACAATTATTTAGCTGTAGCGCAGCATTCTACCTCACTGGTACATTATTCCACCGTTTCTTTTAGAAACAATTCATAACGGTACTCTCTCCGCTCTTCCTCCGAAGACTTGTTTTTTCGGCCGCCATATTCCGCTGTTCTTTTCATCCCAAGCTTTTCCATTACACGGTATGAGCCTACATTTTCCGTATCACAATGAGCTATAAAATGAAAAAGCTTTCTCTCTCTTTTAGCAAATTCTATTAACAGAGCCGCCGCTTCCGATATAATTCCCTTATTCCAATACTTTTTGTGAAGAATCCAACCAAGTTCCCCAGTATTAAAATTATTTTCAAGATATAGAGACACAGCACCGACCTGCTGTTCCTCATAAATAATAGCAAACTCATAAAAATCTGGCTGTTCTTTTTTCCATTCTTTTTCTAAATTCTGCAAAAAATCAACAGTTTCTTCTAATGCCGCATTTGGAAGGTACACCATATATTTTGTATTTTCCAAGTCAGAGGCATACTCATGAACTGATTCTAAATACTGCATTCCAAGTGGCCTTAACAAAAGTCTTTCTGATTTCAGTTCCATATCATCCCTATCTTTCTATTTGATGTTTTCTTTAAACGCAAATAACTTACACATCCTCACTTTGCTTTTGCGAGAATACAACTTCATCTAATATATCACATGCCCTCTGTATCTGCTCAAGGCAGGGTCTTTTCTTGTAATATTCCTCTGTGCGCTCTGCAGGCGTAGTATCGGTAAACTCCGCAGCCTGAAGCACTTTCTCTTCATTCTTCTTTTCCTTTCCAGGCATTGGTACAAGCCCTAATAGTTCCTTACAAATAATAGAACCATATTCCTCCTTATATCGTTTGGCTAATTTCTGCACCATATCATAATTTGCCTTTTTAGCTTCCGGATCCCTCGGATGCACCTGCCCAGTTTCCATCCCTGCAACCATAAACATCGCAGAAACAACACCGCAAACCTCACGCATCCGGCCCATGCCACCGCCAAAAGAGGCCGACAGCTTTAGCGCAAGTTCTTTATCCAGCCCATACCGATCCGCATAAGCAACAAATACAGACTGCGAACAGTTATACCCCTCCAAAAATAATTCCTTTGCTTTTTCTCTTTCTAGTTTCATAGTTTCTCCCTTCCGATGTGCGGGCAATTTCTCACTATTATATGCCAATCTTTCAAATCCTAAAACATTGGTAGTATTCACAATCTAAAATCCCCTTCTGGAAACAAATTCCAGAAAGGGGATTTTAATTTGTATTACATTATCCATGACGCCAAGCCAGCCATTACATTGACCTTTTAGCACCTAACCTAATATCAAACATAATTATTTATAAAGCTCTACCAATCTCTGCAAGTGCTCGTAACGTGCCTTTGCAGCTTCCTCAGATTCCTTAAAGAGCTTCTCTGCACGCTCTGGGAATGGCTTAATCAGACGGGTATAACGAGCCTCATTATTCAGGAATTCCTGATAAGAACCATCACCCTCTTTTGATGTCAGAGTAAATGGATTCTTGCCATCTGCCTTAAGCTGTGGATTGAATGAGAAGAGGTTCCAATAACCAGCCTTAACTGCCTTCTTCATCTCATCCTGGCAATGGTTCATACCACCCTTAGCAATACCATGCAGCTCACATGGAGCATATCCGATAATCAGAGATGGACCATTGTATGCCTCAGCCTCGCAGATAGCCTTAACTGCCTGTGCAGGGTTTGCGCCAAGAGCGATCTGTGCTACATATACATAGCCATAACTCATAGCAATCTCAGCAAGGCTCTTCTTGCCAATTTCCTTACCTGCTGCAGCAAACTGGCAAACTTCACCGATATTAGAAGCCTTAGATGCCTGTCCACCTGTATTAGAATACATTTCTGTATCAAATACCATTACATTTACATTCTCTCCAGAAGCAAGTACATGGTCGAGACCGCCAAATCCGATATCATATGCCCAGCCGTCACCACCGAAAATCCATACAGACTTCTTAGAAAGGTAATCTTTCTTAGCTAGAACTGCTTTTGACTTATCGCATCCGCACTTCTCAAGTTCTGCAACCATAGCATCTGTTGCTGCCGCATTTGCCTTTGTATCATCCTTTGTCTCAAGATACTTATCAATTGCAGCCTTTACTTCAGCAGAAGCCTCAGAAGATGCCTTGATTTCCTCAAGCATCTCAATTGCCTGATCACGGAGATACTTCTGTCCAATATACATACCTAAACCATGCTCTGCATTATCCTCAAAGAGGGAGTTAGACCATGCTGGACCCTTCTTGGTATCCTTATTTACAGTATATGGTGAAGTAGCTGCCGGGTTACCCCAGATAGAAGAACATCCAGTTGCATTTGAGATATACATCTGCTCACCGAACAGCTGTGTGATCAAGCGGGCATAAGATGTCTCTGCACAACCTGCACAACTTCCTGAGAACTCAAGGAGCGGCTGGTTGAACTGGCTTCCCTTTGGTGTATTATCAGCAAATCCACTGTCTTTCTTTCCAACATTAGCAACTAAGTAATCAAATACTGGCTGCTCTGCTGCCTGTGATTCCTGTGGAACCATCTTAATCGCACCCTTGTCTGCAGCTGGACATACTGTGATACACTCACCACATCCCATACAGTCAAGAGGAGATACGCTCATTGCAAACTTAAATTCTCCAGCCTTTGGCTTTGTATCAGCAAGCTTAATATTAGAAGGTGCTGCCTTTACTTCATCCTCGCTCAGTAAGAATGGGCGGATTGTAGCATGTGAGCAGACAAACGCACAGTTATTACACTGAACACAGCTTTCTGGATCCCATACTGGAACTGTTACGGCTGTACCACGCTTCTCATATGCAGACGCACCAACTTCAAACTGTCCATCTGGATTCTCTGCAAATGCAGATACCGGAAGGCTGTCACCATCCATCTTAGAGATTGGCTCAAGAAGATCCTTAACAAGTTTTACAACCTCAGGACGTCCTGTAATCTCCTTAGCAGGGGCATCCGGCTCTGGATTAGACCAAGAAGCAGGAATCTCTACCTTGTGTACTGCATCAACACCAGCATCAATAGCCTTGTAATTCATCTCTACGACTGCGTCACCCTTCTTAGAGTAAGATTTCTTAGCAGCCTGCTTCATAAACTCAACAGCCTGATCAATCGGCATTACATCTGCTAATTTGAAGAATGCAGACTGAAGGATTGTGTTTGTACGCTTGCCCATGCCGATTTCAATTGCCTTGTCAATCGCATTGATTGTGTAAAGCTGAATATTGTTATCAGCGATATATTTCTTTGCATCCGCATTTAACTTAGACTCTAATTCCTCATCAGACCACTGGCAGTTAATCATAAATACTCCGCCTGGCTTAACATCCTGAACCATCTTAAATCCGTTTACAACATAAGATGGGTTATGGCATGCTACAAAGTCTGCCTGATTGATATAGTATGGGCTCTTAATTGGGTTGTCACCAAAACGAAGATGGGAAATTGTAACACCACCTGTCTTCTTTGAGTCATACTGGAAATATGCCTGAATAAACTTGTCTGTATGGTCACCGATAATCTTTGTAGAGTTCTTGTTAGCACCTACTGTACCATCACCGCCAAGACCCCAGAACTTGCACTCTTTTGTTCCTGGTGCAGAAGTAATCGGAGCAGGCTTAACCTCTGGAAGGCTCAAGTTTGTAACATCATCCACAATACCAACTGTAAAGCGAGGCTTTGGATCGTCTTTCTCTAACTCTTTGAAGATAGCGAATACAGAAGAAGGCGGTGTATCCTTAGAACCAAGTCCATAACGTCCGCCAGTAAGTACAACATCATTCATACCAGCTTCACGAAGTGTAGCTGCTACGTCTAAGTACAATGGATCACCCAGAGAACCAGGCTCTTTTGTACGGTCAAGAACCGCAATCTTCTTTGCTGTCTTAGGAATCACCTTTAAGATTGCTTCTGAAGACCATGGACGGTATAAACGAACTTTAATAAGACCAACTTTTTCTCCCTTTGCTGTTAAATAATCAATAACCTCTTCTGCCACATCACAGATAGAACCCATTGCTACAATTACACGGTCTGCATCAGGAGCACCATAGTAGTTAAACAGATCATAATCTGTCCCTAATTTCTCATTGATCTTCTTCATATACTTCTCTACAACAGCAGGAAGTGCATCGTATGCCTTGTTGCAAGCCTCACGGTGCTGGAAGAATACATCACCGTTCTCGTGGGAACCACGGGATGCCGGATGCTCAGGATTTAACGCATGCTTGCGGAACTCCTCAACTGCATCCATCGGACACATTTCTTTTAATTCTTCATAATCCCATTTTTCAATCTTCTGAATCTCATGGGACGTACGGAAACCATCAAAGAAGTTAATGAACGGTACTTTTCCCTCTAATGCTGCTAAATGTGCAACTGGGCTTAAGTCCATAACTTCCTGAGGGTTTGTCTCAGCTAACATAGCAAAACCTGTCTGACGGCATGCATAAACATCACTATGATCGCCGAAAATATTTAAAGCATGTGTTGATACAGTACGGGCAGATACATCAAATACACAAGGAAGCTGCTCGCCTGCAATTTTGTACATATTCGGAATCATAAGAAGAAGACCCTGTGATGCAGTAAATGTAGTAGTAAGGGCACCTGCTGCAAGAGAACCATGAACGGTACCTGCTGCGCCTGCCTCTGACTCCATCTCTACAACCTTAACTGTGCTGCCAAAAATGTTCTTCTGACCTGCTGCTGACCACATATCTACGGAATCAGCCATCGGGCTTGAAGGTGTGATTGGATAGATACCAGCTACTTCAGTGTAGGCATATGCTACATGAGCTGCGGCTGTATTTCCATCCATTGATTGTTTAGCTCTAGCCATTTAGTAAATTCCTCCTTAATTTGAATTATTGTCAATATTTTAGCACTTACAAAGCAAAAAGTAAAGGAAAGTAACCTGGATATTTCTAATTTCCACTATGTTACAATTATATACTTTGCAAATTTTTATATTTCATAGGAAAAGACCAATATAACTACGGCCGCCTGCAAAAATTGCGAAGCATTCGCTACGGGCCTAACTTGCCCTATTTTTAGCCTATCATTGCATCAGCAAGCTGTTCTAGGGCTGGAATATCGCTGTCTTTTAATGTAGAGCGGATTGTCACGGTAGGTTCTGCAATCTCTACATTCTTCATACTTTCCAGCACTGCCCCCATTGCTTTTGCTGCACTTGGTGCCCAAGAACCATTTTCCATAATACCAACCTTACGGTTCTGGTAAGCCTTGCTCTGTAGATGGTGCAGGAAATCCTGCATACAAGGAAATACACCTGCATCATAGCTGGCTGCTGCCACAATCATACGGTCATAGCGGAATGCATCCTCAATCACCTCTGCCATATCTTCCCTCGCAAGGTCACTGACAACTACCTTCTCTGCACCTTTCTCCCGAAGGATGTCCGCAAGCTTATTTGCAGCCTCAGCCGTATTTCCATGAATAGAAGCATAAGCAATCAAAATCCCCTTATCTTCTGGTGTATAACTGCTCCAAGTATTATATTTGTCAAGATAATATCCCAGATCTTCTTTCAAAATCGGGCCATGCAGCGGACAAATCGTAGCAATTTCCAGAGCAGACGCCTTCTTTAAAAGTGTCTGAACAGGTGCGCCATATTTCCCTACGATATTAAAGTAGTATCTGCGCGCCTCACATGCCCAGTCATCATCCTCCGTCTTTGATAAAGCACCAAATTTTCCGAAACCATCCGCCGAGAATAAAATCTTCTCTTTGCTTTCATAAGAAACCATTACCTCTGGCCAGTGTACCATCGGCGCCATTACAAATGTAAGCGTATGTTCCCCCAAGGAAAGGGTATCCCCTTCCTTTACGGTCATAGTATGTCCCTCTAATGGAAAATCAAAAAATTGAGGCAACATGGCAAATGTCTTTGCATTTCCCACTAAAGTTACATCTGGGAATAATTCTACCAGCCTTGCAACGCTCCCCGCATGGTCCGGCTCAAGATGCTGGACTACCAGGTAATCTACCTTCTTGCCATCCAAGGCTTTCAAAAGATTCGCCTCCCACTCTTCCATCCCACGCTTATCCACCGTATCCATTACTGCTATCTTTTCATCCAATATCACATAGGAATTATATGACACGCCCTCTGGCACCACAT
Source organism: uncultured Lachnospiraceae bacterium (assembly GCA_910585905.1). Taxonomy (GTDB): domain Bacteria; phylum Bacillota; class Clostridia; order Lachnospirales; family Lachnospiraceae; genus Butyribacter. The sequence goes on along the minus strand of CAJUID010000023.1, from coordinate 19,472 downwards.
ACTGGCTCTCAAACAGGTCAATTGTTGTGTCATCCACTCCAATGTACTTTACTGCATTTGAAATTGTTACATCCATTCTATTCTCCTCCTTTGGATTATTATCATTTATACAAAAAGCGCATCGCCTGCAGTAATATACTACATCCGCTGCGTTTTCGGTTCAGCCGGATTTCATTTTATCACAGAACAAGTTAAAAAGAAATGCCAATTTATAAAATTATCAGGGCAACAGCGCATATTTTTACAATTTATAGTCAATAAAATAGATAATAATTTTCAGTTATCCATTGCAAAAATTTATCTTGCCTGCATTTCTATCTAATTCATGTTTTTTGTTTTAATGAGGTAAGCTACGTCCCAAAAAGAAAATGCTGTTGCCCCGACAAAATTATTTCATATCAGCAGCATATTGTGTTATCGCCCTGCATGTTCTCCTGATGTCCTCTTCACTGTGTGCATAAGAAATAAACATTGCCTCAAACTGAGAAGGCGCCAGGTATATTCCCTGCCCAAGCATATAATTAAAATACGCCGCATACGCTTCGGTATCCGACCGTACTGCACTCTTGTAGTCAACCACCTGCTCATTTATAAAAAAAGCACTCATCAGGGAACCAATCTGGTTTACACATATTTTATCCCCAAATGCCTCCCGTATGGTATCTGCTATTTTTTTTGTGCCAGCCTCAATCTGACTGTATAAGCCTGGCTCCTGTTTTAATAGCTTTAACGTCTCGATCCCTGCAGTGGTTGCTACCGGATTTCCAGATAACGTCCCCGCCTGATATACGCCGCCTAGAGGGGCTACCACCTCCATAATATCCCTTCTTCCGCCATAGGCTGCCATCGGCATCCCTCCGCCAATTATTTTGCCAAGCGTAGTCAAATCCGGCTTTACCCCAAAATATTCCTGCGCCCCGCCAGGCGCCAAACGAAACCCCGTAATCACCTCATCAAAAATAAGCAGGGCATGGTACTGATCCGCAATGCGTCGAAGTCCCTGTAAAAATCTCTCTTTTGGCAGGACAACCCCCATATTAGCTGCTACTGGTTCTACAATAATAGCAGCAATCTCCTTTCCATACTCCCCAAATAATTTCTCTACACTTGTAGTATCATTGTATTCTGCCACAAGAGTATGTTTTGTATAATCCTCTGGCACACCTAGGCTATCTGGTACAGACTGTGTAAGAGCCCCAGAACCAGCTTTTACTAGCAAACCGTCGGAATGCCCATGATAACACCCCCTAAATTTAACTATCTTATCCCTGCCCGTAAATCCCCTTGCCGCCCTGATAGCACTCATCACTGCTTCCGTCCCGGAATTGACCAGCCGCAGCATCTCCATAGATGGCATAAATTCTTGTACAAGCTCTGCAAGAATATATTCGTTCTTGGTAGGCGCCCCAAATGTAAGACCCTTGGAACACGTACCCTGCACTGCCTCTATCACTTCTTTTCTACAATGCCCTAAAATTCCAGGTCCCCAGGAACAAACATAATCAATATATTCATTGCCATCTACATCATAAATTTTAGAGCCTTCTGCGTGATCAATAAAAACTGGATTGCGGTGCACCGCATAAAAAGCCCTGACTGGACTATTGACACCGCCTGGCATATATCTCTTAGATTTCTCATATAACAAATCAGACTCGTTGTACATAAATTTTCCTTTCCCGCGCTAGGGCATACTACGCACCGATCCATCCTGCGGCATCCAACGCGTGATATGTAATAATAATCTTTGCCCCGGCGCGCTTCATAGCTGTCAAATTTTCCATCACAATGCGCTTTTCATCAAGCCATCCATTCTGCACAGCAGCCTTAACCATTGAATACTCCCCACTGACATTGTAAACTGCAATAGGGTAATCCGTCCGGCGCGAAACTTCTTTTACTACATCCAGATAAGCAAGAGCTGGCTTTACCATAATAATATCTGCCCCCTCACAGATATCTGTCTCACATTCCCTAACTGCCTCTCTTCCATTTGCCGGGTCCATCTGATATGTTTTGCGGTCCCCAAAGGAAGGCGCCGACCCAGCCGCATCCCGGAACGGCGAATAATAACCGGATGCAAATTTTGCACTGTATGCCATAACCGCAGTATTTTTTAACCCATTATCATCCATAGCATTCCTGATAAATTCCACTCTTCCATCCATCATATCAGATGGCGCAATTATATCAGCCCCTGCCTTTGCAAGACTAACCGACATCTTTCCCAAAAGCCCCAATGTCTCATCATTTAATATCTCCTGCCCATGAATCAGGCCGCAATGACCATGAGAAGTATATTCACACAGACAGACATCCGCGATTACAAGAAGACCAGGCGCCTTTTCCTTAATAAAACGGATTGCCCGCTGTGTCACTCCCTGATCATGGTATGCTTCGCTCCCCACCTCATCCTTGTGTGCCGGAATGCCAAAAACAAGAATTGCCCCAATCCCTGCATCCAATATCCTTTCTAACTCTTCCTCAAAACGGTCAATGGAATACTGAAAAATTCCCGGCATAGAATCTACCGGATTTTTGATATTTTCCCCTTCTATAATAAATACTGGATAGACTAGGTCAGACTTATTCAAGCTAGTCTCCCGAACCATACTCCGCATTGCCTCATTTACCCGCAACCGCCTCATGCGCACCATATCTGTTCCCCTTTCTACTACAAATGTTTTATTGATGCAGCTATCGCTTCCAGCAAACCATCCACATCGCTGGCGTCCGCTACAATGTCCGCCTGTCTGCAGCATTCTTCTAATTTTTTTGCGGTTATCCTACCAATACATGCAAACTGAATCCTTTCCGGCAAACAAATCCCTCTTTCCTCCAACAGCCTAAAAAACTCCTGCACACCGGAAGCACTAACAAATACCAAATAATCTAACCCACTAAGCATATGAACCGAATCTGTAAGACAACCTGTTACATCATAAACCGGAAGATTTAAAAAAGCAATATGATGCTTTTCCAATACATCTGTTAAAACAACACTCCCCTGTGCTGCCCGCGGAATCAATACCTTTTCTCCTTCCGTTACAATCTGTACAAACTCATCCGCAAAAACCTGTACAGTATATATAGAAGGAACAAAGTCAGGCAAAATACCATATTGCCTTAACTTGCCCGCTGTCCCGCTGCCGAGAGCTGCAAACTTTATATTTCCAAGCTGCCGAATGTCAATTCCCTCCCCTTTTATCTCCTCAAAAAAAAGAGAAACGGCATTTTGGCTGGTAAAGACAATCCATTGGTATCCTTGCAGATCATGTAATTCTTTACGAAGCATTTCGACCTGAGCGGTTTTTTCAAGCTCCATATTACATACTGTCACTGCGTCCATTCCCATGTTGTCCAATCCTTTTTTTAGCTTATCTTGTAATGCCTTTGTTGCCGTAATTCCTACTCGCGGACCATTTCCACAATAACGGTAATGAAAACCTGCTGTTTTTCCTATCACGACAACTGCAGGCGGGACAATCCCTTTTTCGATTACTCTGGATGCAATATCGAAAAGACATCCCCTGACCGTCTGCTGCCCTGCCATAGTACCATCGGCAATGACCGCAGCGGGCGTATATGCTGCCATTCCAGCACTTATCAAATTTTGTGCAATCTCCTTCAGATTTAAAAGCCCCATTAAAAATACAAGAGTCCCCTCCAGATTCGCCAATATTTTATAATTATAGTCAGGGCTGCCTACCGAAGATTCCGTGTGCCCAGTAATCACATGAAAACTTCTACTTACCCCCCGGTGAGTCAACGGAATCCCTGCGCACTCTGGAACGGCAACTGCAGAAGTAACCCCCGGTACCAGCTCATAGGGAATCCCCTCCTTTTCCAGCGACTCAATCTCCTCCCCGCCTCTCCCAAAAACAAAGGAATCACCGCCCTTTAATCGTACAACGCATGTATGTCTTTTCGCACAATCTACCAAAATCTGATTAATCTCATCCTGCTTTCTCGTATGTTTTCCAGACTGCTTCCCCACATATATTTTCTCACAGCCTGCACTGACAAAATCCAATAACTCCTCAGATGCAAGCCTGTCATAGATTACGGCATCGCAGGCGCGTAGTTTTTCCATTCCCTTTAATGTAAGCAGGCCCACATCACCAGGTCCTGCCCCGACCAGATAAACCTTACCCATTAAAATCCCCCCCTTGTAAAGCCTGTCATAGAATGTGCCATCTCCTCTGCAAGCCTTCTTCCCTCCATTGCCCCGGCTGACCGATTCAATTTTAGAACCTGCCCATCCACTTCCCGCACAATCCGAATGCACACGGAATCCCTACGGCACTCCGATATTACTCCAACCGCCTCATGGCACCCAGCATTGAAAATCTCCAGAATATTGCGTTCCAACGCTAATTCAGCATACGCCCTGCTATCCGAAATCTCTGCTATCATATCTGTAGTCCCATCACCCTTCCGGCTCTCTACAGCAATAATTCCCTGGCCGCCTGCAGGCACCATTTCATCCAGAGAGAAAAAACGATACTCCAAATCCTCCTCATGCAAAAGCCCCAGACGCTTTAGCCCTGCGGCTGCCAGAACCAAACCACCATACTCCCCGCTCCTAAGCTTCATTAACCTAGTGGGCACATTACCACGGATGCCTTTGCATATCACCCCCGGACAAAGGGAACTTAGCTGGCACTGTCGCCTAAGGCTTCCCGTACCAACGATACGCAAACCATCCACTCCCTTTCTGGTGACCAGCACATCCCTTGCATCTGCCCGCGGCAAGGCACCGGCAATCACCAGCCCATCTCCAAGCTCGGCTGGCATATCTTTTGCGCTGTGTACTGCAAGATCAATCCTTCCCTCGCTAATTGCCTCCTCAAACTCTGTAATAAAAGCTCCTTTTCCTCCAAAATCCAAAAGCGGCCTGTCTAATATCTTATCCCCCTGTGTACGTAAAACTACAGTTTCTATCTCTACATCTGGAAACCTTTTATGAAGCGCTGCAATTACCTGATCGGCCTGCGCAAGTGCAAGACTGCTTCCCCTTGTCCCTAATTTAATCTTTTCCTTCAAATGACATCCCCTCTTTCTTGCTCTTTGACTCCTCAATCAAACGCCTGGCCACTGATTCTGGAATCTCTCCATTATGGGCATCGCCATAAGACAAAAGTTTATAAAAAAGTTCCTTTCTTCTACCTGCCGAATCGACTTCCTGCATAATCTTCTGCCGGAACTCGCCAAGCCGCTCAACAAGCCCACCATAATAATCTGGTATTGATTTCTTTATCTTTTTTTTTAGATAAGAAACAGATGCCGGGCTGTTCCCCCCTGATGAAATAGCTACCAGCACATCTTTTTCCTGAAGCATCGCTGGAAATAGAAAGGAACACGCTTCCTTTTGATCTACAACATTAATCAAAACACCTTTTTCCTTACAAAGTGCAGAGACATGCAGGTTAACCTGTTCCTCATCTGTTGCCGCGATTACAAAATCCATCCCATCAATATCACGGTCAGAAAATTGTCTTTCCCACAATAATATCTGGCTGCCATGCTCCGATATTTTTTTAAAATCTTCCACAAAAAAAGGTGCTACAACATATATTTTAACACCAAATCTAAGTAAAATCTTCACTTTATGAAGGGCAATATTTCCCCCGCCCACAACAAGACATTTTCTGTCCCCAATATCTATCATAAATGGAAAATAAGCCATATCTGCCTCCATTTCTTTTATCCTGCCTTCAACCATCTCTCTTTTTTTCCAATTTATCAAGAACATGCAAAAATTCATCACTGCCAAGAACATCTTTGAGATAGAAAATCATTTTATAATACCATTCTTCCGGCTCTTCTCCAGACATATGCATTTTGAACCTTCTTACATATAGATTCTTTAATACTTCTTCCAGGCACTCCTCCAATAATCCTTCTGCCTTCCCAAGCTCTGCCATCTTGATATTGTTATTTTTTCTCGAAAGACTTTCAAAATAATCAATATCATACAGCGTAATACCTTCTTTTTTCCCAATTTCCTTATCAATATCATAAGGAACAGCAAGGTCTATCAAGAGGTATTCCTTCCCTTCTGACCTTTTTTCAAATTCTCTCCTTGTCAATGTATAATGCGGACTGGAAGTTGCACTGATAACTGCGTCTGCCTGCGGCACATAATCATAACGTTTGTCAAAATCTACCCAGACAATATTTTCATATGATGAAAGAAAAATCTCCTCCCCCTGATGTTTTCTCCTTCTGGTTCCAATAACAGAAATCCCTTTTGCGATTAAATCCTTTGCAACAATTGAGCCAATCTTTCCGGTTGCCCCAATCACTAAAACTGTATTTTGGCATTTATCTAAAAAATATTCTTCCACAGCATTTGCTGTCAGCGTCCCAATTGATATTGGAGTAGACGAAAGCCTCGTTTCTGACTTAGATTGCTTAGCAAAATGTAATGCACCCTGAAAAATAATGTTAATCTCTCCATTTGTAAACCCATTTTCAGAGGAAAGCTGATATGCCTCCTTAACCTGCCTAAGAATTTCGTCCTCCCCCATCACCATAGAATCCAGGCCGCAAGCCACCCGAAACAGATGTCTAACTGCCTTTTTCCCACTGTAAAACAGACAATATGTCTTAATCTGCTCCTTGTCAATATCCTTCAGCCTTGAAAGCGCATTTTCTACCGCTTCTAATGCACCTTTTCTGCCCGTTACATAAATCTCACTCCGGTTGCAGGTTGACAGCACTACACCACCCGTAATCCCTCCAGAATTCCACAAAAAGGACAGAAATCTCTTTTGCTCCTCTTTTGAAAATGCAAATTGCTGCCTGATAGAAACCGGAGTTTTTTTAAAACTTATACTAATACAAAACATCGTCTCACTCTTCCTGCCCATAGCTGCCGCCAAGCTCCTTAATTGTGGGATGTATCCCGCAGACTGCACAATTATCATCCTTTGGCAGTTTTACATTTCTAAATTGCATTTTTAGCGCATCGTAGACTAATAATCTCCCTGTCAACAAGTCCCCACAGCCAACCAAATATTTTACTGCCTCCATTGCCTGAAGGCTTCCGATTGTCCCTGCCATTGCACCGATAATCCCAACCTGCTTGCATGTCGGGACTGCACCCTCTGGCGGCGGCTCCTTGAAAATACAGCGGTAACACGGACCTTCCCCTGGCACATATGTCATTAGCTGCCCCTGAAAACGGATGATCCCTGCATGGCAAAACGGCTTTCCCGCAATTACGCAGGCATCATTGATCAAAAACTTAGCCGGAAAATTATCGACGGCATCTATGACAAAATCGTAATCCCGAATTAATTCCATAATATTATCTGGTGAAACAACTGTCTGAAACGCATGGACTTCCACATCTGGATTCAACGCATGGATTGTCTCTTCCGCTGACATTACCTTTGCTTTTCCCAAATCACCTGAACCATGAATAATCTGCCGCTGAAGATTTGATAAATCCACTTCGTCCGCATCTGCTATTCCGATTGTGCCAACCCCTGCCGCTGCAAGATACATGGCAGCAGGAGAACCAAGCCCCCCCGCACCAATAATAAAAACTCTGCCCTTTAACAGTCTTTCCTGCCCGTCAAGGCCAACCTCTTTTAACGCAATATGACGGGAATAACGCTCTAGCTGTTCACTTGTATAATCCATTCCCTAATTCCTCCCCGCTATGCTTCTTCTCGTTACCATTCACCGTCAATCATCCCATCATGCGATAGCCCCTCTGCCATTAAGTCGGCAATTGTAATCCCCTCAAAATAGTCATCCAACAGTTTTTCCAGTCCTTCCCACATCTTTACAGTCTGGCATTTTGCTGCCCTCTCACAGCGGTTCGGTTTTTTCTCAAGGCAGGCAACCGGGGCAAATGATCCCTCAACTAATTTCAAAATACTGCCTACCGTGTATTCCTCCGGGCTCCGTAGCAGCCTGTAGCCCCCTCCTTTTCCCCGCAAAGACTGCAAAAAATCATTTTTGCTAAGTATCGCTACAATGGACTCTAGATACTTTTCTGAAATCCCCTGCCTCTTCGCGATATCCATTAACGGAATATAATTTTCCGTTCCCTGCTGCGCTATATCTAGCATCACCCGAACAGCGTAACGCCCTTTCGTCGAAATTTTCATATTGATACTCCGTCTTTTCCAATTCTTTCTGTCTTCCCCAAAGAGAGAAGGTATTATTAAACCGCTTGAAACATCTCTGTTGAAAGATATCTGTCACCAGAATCTGGAAGCAATACAACAATTGTCTTTCCTTGATTCTCCGGTCTTGCCGCTAAAACAGCCGCCGCCTTTAATGCGGCACCGGAAGATATACCAACCAGAACACCTTCGCTAACAGCAAATGCCCTTCCCTCTTCAAACGCATCTTCATTTTTAACTGTAATCACTTCATCATACACTTCTGTATCCAAAGTTTCTGGAACAAATCCAGCCCCAATTCCCTGAATTTTATGCGGCCCTGCGGTTCCCTCGGTAAGTACCGGGCTGGCAGCAGGCTCTACCGCTACCACTTTCACATCTGGATTCTGAGATTTCAGATATCCTCCAACTCCAGTAATCGTTCCACCCGTACCGACTCCTGCCACAAAAATATCTACTTTCCCGTCTGTCTGTTCCCAAATCTCAGGACCAGTCACCGCCCTATGGACTGTAGGATTGGCAGGATTTACGAACTGTCCAAGAATAACTGAGCCAGGTGTAGTTGCCTTTAATTCCTCCGCCTTTTCAATTGCACCTTTCATCCCCTTGGCGCCTTCTGTCAAAACCAATTCCGCACCATATGCCTTTAAAAGATTTCTTCTCTCCACACTCATTGTATCTGGCAGCGTAAGCACCGCTTTGTATCCCTTTGCCGCTGCGACAGATGCCAGCCCAATCCCTGTATTTCCAGAAGTCGGTTCAATAATTGTTGCCCCCGGCTTCAAAATCCCTTGTCTCTCCGCATCCTCAACCATCGCAAGCGCAATTCGGTCTTTTACCGAGCCTGCCGGGTTAAGATACTCTAACTTACCTAAAATCACAGCATCCGTAACTCCCGCCCTCTTTGCATATCTGCTAAGCTTCACCATCGGCGTTTCTCCAATTAAATCCAATGCGCTCTCCCTAATCTGGCCCATACCAAACTCCTCCTTTTATGCAACCCACAGCATATCACACTGCCAGTCAACTTTTACCTATTTATCCACTAGGAATAATATGAATATAATTATATGTACCATCCCATTTTTTGTCAAGTGGCTTTCTCAGGCTCTTACAGGATAAACGCACAATTGATAAGGATTTTATTCTTGCTTGACCAGATCACGGCTATAATCTCTAGTGTCTTTTCTGCTTACACAGTATGAAATAATAATTGAAAAACGAAGGGATATTGAGGCGCGGAAGCACCAGTACGAATTGCAAAAATAAGATATTGAAGTGATAGGAGCCTCTAGCATTTTTGATTTCACATCCCAAGAGCGCTGTAATACAGATATTTTATAGAGCATCACCATAAAGGAACGTAAAAAATGAGACTGTTTCAAGTTTTGTGTAAACTCAAAACTTGAAACAGTCCCTGATGTGTACATTAAAAACTTTTATCCGGCACCGGAACGACTTGGTTCCCTAGAAAGATTTCTTTACTTCACCAAATTGATCGAGATTTCTTTGGAAAATAGCATCCTCTTTTATCTTTTGGTATCCGAAAACAGAAAAAAATGGATTACTCCTGTTTCAAATACGCCTCTACCCTTGCTTTTACATTTTCGCGCAGATTTTCATAATAAAAATCATAATCGTGCGAATGAAGGCTCTCAGGGCCAAATAATGCAGCAGGCGCATATTCTGTGACTTGTGTTGTGCAGATTACAACTCCCCGCTCTGTGTCCAACTGGGCGTCTGCCATGCCTTTAATAATTTTATACTTTCCTGTCTCCTTGTTGAGAATACGGCTGCCCAGATTTTCCTCAAATCCGGCATATGTGTCATCCAGTTTCCAATTTATGGGGTTAATACTAATTGCATCTGGCTCCACAACCAGGTTTTCCTGCCCTTTATTTCCTTTCCCCTCCGTATTCCATGATACGATTACGCCCGTATCATCTGCCGCCTGAGCAAATTTCAGATACGGGTGTTCCTCCAGCCAGCCTTTGGTTATTGAAATACCGATTGGATATGCCGCAACCATACGCTTATAATATTCCGGATGAGCCTGCATGTACTCTCCTAGAACAATTTTAGTCATAATGGAACCTTGGGAATGACCGGCAATAATAAATGGCCGCCCTTGATTGTAGTTTTCAAAATAATAATCCAGCGCTGCGTAAACATCCGTCCGTTGTTCACTTTTTTGATACTCTTCCAAATCCTCACGGTCAATTTTGGCAACCGCATAGATATTGCTCTGTCGGTAGAACGGCGCAAAGACGTTCGTCGACTCCTCATAGACTGTCCCCTGATTCTCATAAACCAGTTTGGCTCTGGATCGCACTTTTTCATTATCAATTCCGCAGATTGGCTTTGCATCCTCAGATTCATCCATATAACAAGTTGGATAAAGGTAGAATGTGTCCACATCATGAGTGATGTCAGGAATCTTCATCCAGTTTTCCACTTTTGAATAATCCGACGGCTCGCCTACCAAATCCGAAATCACAAAAGCCTCCGCTTCTCCCTGCCCGCCCGCATTTTCCTTCTCACTTTGTGCCTCCGGCCTGCTGCCAACTTCCGGTTGATTTTTGTTGCTTCCACAAGCTGTAATGCCGCAGAGCGACAGGCAAACCATAGCGGCAAGCAGCCAGTTACATAATTTTAGCCTTAAGATATTGTCTTTTCTCATATAGTTTTCCTCCTAATAGAATGATATTTCTAGAATTGCATTTCAATATAGCAATTCGTAGCATCTGTTGCGGCCAAAATACCTTACCCAACATCATAAAATCACTATATCACATCCTGAGTCGAAATCACATAAAATGGGATAATTGGCAGTTTTTTAGGGATATAAATTTCACACAAATCTAAATCTGAATGAATCAACTATGAAATTAAGTATTCCCCCCACACATCCCAAAAGTCAAATACCCCACTGCAGAGCAACGAGATATTTGACTTAATGGTTTTGACTTTCCCCATTTTTTATGAAGAGATAATCTGCAGTTATCCATAACACATATATTTACCAAGTTTGCTCTGTGTACATGATTTTCATTCCGTATTCCAATGGAACAATCGGGAAATACTGCCTCATCTGGCAACGCTACGCTTTGAGGAAGGTCTAATGCTTTGCAACTTTGATAAAAGCCAAATTATTTAATGGTAGGTTTTTCCCTCAGAATATGTTATACTAAATCTCATTAAAAAACATATTTAAAGGAGGCATTTATGTTCAAATTTACAAGTGATTACAAAATTGGAATTCCAGAAATAGATAAAGAACACGAATATCTGTTCCAGCTTCTGAACAATGCTATCTGTTCACTAGACAAAGAACAGGCCGCAATTCAGAATGTGACAGAGGACTTATTAAATAATTTAAAAGACTATGCACTAAATCATTTTGCCCATGAAGAGGCATATATGAAAAAAATAAACGATCCAGAACTCCCAAGACAGCAACGGGAACACTCTGCTTTTACCCGGAAAATGAACGAATTTACGATTGATGACAGCTTAAAAGTCTGTGATGTAGAGGAACTATTACAATACATAGTGCGCTGGCTTTTCGGCCATATCCTTGCCAGCGATATGATGATTGGAAAAATCAAAACAGATCCTTTTACTTTTACTTCAAAATATGCCACCAATATCGCATTTATGGATGAAGAACATAAGACACTTTTTGACATAATCCGTCAGGCAAATGACCTAATTCATGCGGATTACCTACACGACAAATATGATGAAATCATGAAAATACTAAGTAAGCTAAAAAATTATACAGAAAGACATTTTAAGCACGAAGAAGAATATATGGAAAGTATCCAGTATCCAAAATTAGAAGCACAAAAAAGAGCCCATACTGCTTTTATTGAAAAACTGGTCAATATTAACTTCCATGAATTAAATGATATCGACGACAACCAACAACAATATCTGGAAGAGTTAATTGATTATCTGCTAAGCTGGCTGTCAGACCACATTTTGAAATCAGACTGCCTCATCCCTGTTTGGGAGAAGGAGCAACAACAGAATGCATAAAGGAACAAACCTAATAGATCAATTTATTATTACGAGGGACAATTACAAAAACTTACTCATTATGCTCATTGCAGTCATTTTGATGGGATTTTCCCTATCCCTCCTTGTTATGACAAACTTTGGAACCGATCCGTGCTCTGCCATGAATTATGGCGTTTGCAAAATATTTGGCTTGTCATTTGGCACTTATCAACTTTTAATGAATCTGGTTCTACTGGTTTTTGTACTTTTTTTTCACCGCTCCTCGCTTGGATGGGGCACCATTGGAAATATGGTCTTAGTCGGCTATACGACAGACTTTTTTACACTTGTCTGGCACGATGTCTGTCATATACCATATGAACTTACCACAACCATACGGGTAGCCATTCTGGTTCCTGCGCTACTCTTATTTGTATTTGCGGCTGCTTTCTATATGCAGAGCGGCCAAGGAGTCGCGCCTTATGACGCAATCCCATTTATTCTTGATGATGTAATCCAAAAACGAAACGGAGGAAAAAGCCATTTCAGGCCGCTCAGGCTGTGCCAGGACTTTTTTTGTACCATGATTGGTGTTTTTACCGGTGGAACTTATGGAATCCTAACCTTTCTAATGGTGATACTGCTCGCACCTACTGTCCAATTTGTAGGTGATCTATTTCATAAAAAATCGAATAGCAGATAGCATATTCGTTGATATTCCACACACATTGTAACTTTCTTATAAGTCGAAAAGAGGCTGCCCAAAATAACAGCCTCTTTTTTTCATATAAAAAAGTCCTCATTACTTAAATATTATCCTTTATTAACCAGCCCATAATAGAACCCCTGCTTCTGCATCAATTCTTCATGGCTTCCATCCTCCAAAATTCCATTATCATCTATGTACAAAATTCTGTCTGCATTCTTAATCGTAGAAAGCCTATGTGCAATCACAAAACTTGTTTTTCCCTTTAACACAGTAGAAAACATTTTCTGTATCAGCTTTTCTGTTTCTGTGTCAATATTGCTGGTAGCTTCATCCAATATAATAATATCTGGATCTTTTAAGATCAGCCTTGCAAATGATATCAATTGCCTTTCCCCGCCAGAAAGCTCCGTTCCCTGACTGGAGATTACGGTATGGTACCCCTCTGGCTTTTTCATAATAAAATCATGCGCAAAAACCTTCTTTGCCGCTTCAATGCACTCCTCGTCAGTTGCATCTGGCCTTGAAAAACGAATATTTTCTATAATCTCCCCACGGAACAAAAACGTGTCCTGCATCATTACACCGACATGATTTCTTAGAGAATCTAATGTTACATCGCGAATATCTGTCCCATCAATCAAAATCCTTCCACTATCAATATCATAGAACCGGCTAATTAAGCTTACAATTGTTGTTTTCCCTGCCCCAGTAGGCCCAACCAGCGCAATCATCTGACCAGACTCTACCTTTAAATCCAGATTTTTCAGCACCGGAATCCCTGAAATATAAGAAAATGTGACGTCCTCAAAATCCAAAGCCCCTTTTGGCACAACCAACTCCTTTGCATTTGGCTTCTCCACAATTTCATTATCGGTATCCAGCACTTCAAAAATACGCTCCACATTAGAAGTCACATTTGTAATTGACTGTAAACGCTGGCACACCACATACATCGCATAAGAAAAGCGCTGCATATAAGTAGTGATAATAACTAACACGCCAAGCGACAATTCTGCCCCAACATGGTTTGTAATAATAAATAATGCTGTAATATACATGGCAACCGTACAAATAATTCTTACACCAGCATGAGAAAGCGGAAAAAATAACTCTCTATATCTTGTCGACTGCATAAATGCTTTGTGAAACTTATCCGAAAGCTCCGAAAAGATTTCATCATTTAACGCCTCTCTGTTAAATGCCTTAATTACCTCCAAGCCATTGATGTCCTCGGCCACAAACGCTGTCCGATTACTCTGTTTATTTCTCTCAATCCTCATACGGTTATGCAGCGCCCTAGCAATCACCCACATCAAGATTCCCAGGGGAATACTTACCAGAACTGCCATTGCCGCCATTCGAATTTCTACAAAACAGATACAGACAATGGTAATCAACATAATAAAAACACTGTCAGCTACCTGAGTCATATCATTAATAAAAAAGTTCGCTACCTCATCTGTATAATTCGTAATACGGATTAAAATCTTTCCAGTGGGCCTACTGTCGTAATAATCAAAACTTAATTCCATCAACTTCCGAAACAAATCTTCCCTAAGATTGCAGATTATTTTGTTTCCAAGCGTAACCGAAACTTTTGAAGTAATAAAGTCAGCAATTACCCCGCCAAGGCTTAGCAATATCCACATACTCAAAAAGAGAACGGTCTTACTCAGGGCATCATCTGGAACAATCCCTTCCTGTGGAAGAATCTCATTAATAATCTTCATATTAATCGCTGCCGGTATCAGGGACAAAAAACTTGTTCCCACAAGCATTAAAACTACTTTGATATAATCCGCTTTGTATTCTGCTGCATATGACACCAAACGCTTTAACATAAATCCATTAAACTTTTCATCCAGCAGTTCATCTTCATAATATAAATTCCTACTCACTGACAAACACCTCCTTATCCATCTGCTGCCGGTAAATGTCAGCATAACGTCCATTTAACTCCATCAGCTCCTCAAACGTTCCCCTCTCAACAATCTTTCCATGATCCATAAAAATTATCTCATCAAACCCCTTCAACGCCATCGCTCTGTGCGTTGCCATTAGAAGGGTTTTGCCCTGGAAATGCTGATCTAAACTTTTAAATATCTTACTCTCCGTCTCAATATCTAGCGCACTTGTACAATCATCCAAAACTGTAATCGGGGCATTTTTTAACAATGCCCTGGCAATGGCCACACGCTGCTTCTGACCACCCGACAGCCCAAAACCTTTTTCACCAATCACCGTCTGGTACCCCTGCGGAAAATCATCTACAAACTCACTGACCTGCGCAGTTTCACCACACGCCTTCACTTCTTCCTCACTGGCATTTGGATTATAGTAAGCAATATTCGCCTCAATCGAATTAGAAAACAAAAATACGTTTTGCATCGCATAGCCGTAAGCCCTCGCAATTTCATTCCGGCTGTACGATTTTATGTCCTCCCCATCAATCGTAACTGTGCCCTCATAAAATTCCTCAAATGCCTGGATCACACGTAAAAGCACAGACTTCCCACTTCCGGTCCTGCCCATAATACCAATCTTTTTCCCATAAGGAATATCTAAGGAAATGTCATCCAAAAGCTCATTTTCATCAGCCTTGGCACTGACATGGGAAAGCTTTACATGTGGCGTCTCAGAAACCATCTTTGTTCCATACAAGGCACCAATCTCGTCTTCTTTATCCAACAGTCCAAATAACCTGTCTGCGCTAACCTTCTGCTCCTGCGCATCTGCCTGATAAAAAATAATATCAATAAAACTACCGCAGATATTTACCATATAAACCAAAAATCCCGTGTATTCACCACTTGTCATCTGAAACCTTGATGCAAGGTAAATGCAGACTGCCATACTAATTAACATTACAAACTGCTCTACCGTATCAAATGCCAGAAAATACCGGAATCTTTGGATTCCAAACCCCGTTGAAAAATCCCTCAAATCCTCGCTTCGCCTGTTAAAGCTTTCTTTTCGAATATCTTCTCTTGCATACGATTTAATCGTGCGGATTCCATAAATACTTTCCTGCGTTTCTGTATTTAACTCTGAATTTTTCCCCCATAATTGCCCAAATTTCTCATGGCACACCTTTAAAAATCCTCTGGTAATCAAAGCATTGATCAGCAGAGTAGACAGTGGAATCAACATTAACACCACATTAATTCGGAAAAGCATATAAGATGCCACTAAAATATAAAACAAGGAATCAATAATAAATGGAATCGTAGCAACATGATAGTTCCTTACATTTTCCGTATCCGCATTCACAATGGTAATCAAATCCCCGGCACTGTACTCCTTTAACAGCGGAAGCCCATACGAATTAATCTTTTTCAACACATTAAGCCGTATTTCATTATCCCGCTTAATAGAAAAATAGTGAGCAATATTCCATCGGATATAAAATGCCACAAAATAAGCAAACATAAAGAGCAGGAACACACCCACTAACAAAACCATAATCTCCCACAAATTTTCAGACGGAATATCTTCTATTAAAAAAGAAAAAATACTGCTGTTTGCCTCCGGCTTCTCCCCCAAAGCCGGATTAATTACCCGGTCTACAATCAGTGTGATAATTTGCGGCTCAACAAGCGCAACCACACCCTGCATCAATCCTAAAAAGATGCATAAGATTAAAATACCATATATTTTCCCATAATATGGAAATGCCTTTTTCAAAATGTTCATATGTACCTCCCTCGTAATCAAAATTTGGAATCTGTTACCCCATCCGAAAAGTTGATGTGCTAATAAATATAACACATTTATAAACAAAAAAAATTAGCATTATCAACCCGATTTTTCTACAAAATAGTACAACTCAAGCAATCGCTCCAGGGCAACAATATCAGGGCAACAGCATTTATGATATAATTCACAGTCAGTCAAATACCCCGCTGCAGAGCAACGGGGCATGACTAAGCTTCTCTTTAGCAAGTCCGCCCCAAGGGGCGGGGTATTAGACCCGCGCGCAGTCGCCAAATGCAAGCAAGCTTGCGTTTGGCTCGTTGCGTACGCGAGAATAAAATAAATGCTGTTGCCCTGATATTCTGCTGCTTTCTGTCTTAGCTCTATCTGCTTCATAAAAAATTTTATAGTTTCTTCCTCATAATTCTCATGCTTTGGAGCTTCTGCTAACTCTCCAAGTTAATGATTCTACATCACTCATTGGTAATTCATCAATGTTATCAATTGCAAGTCACGAAAATGCACAAAACATTATATTTTTGCCAATCAGAAACATTATACTCCGCCTGCTAAACTAATTTTATTGTTAGTTGCATTTTAATTTATTCACGTTTTCAAGATAAATAGAAACTTCACCACAATTCGGACAAATTGCAACTTTAGGTTCACCCATACGCCCTCCAAACCATTTATTTTTATCATCAGTTAAAACAATCCCATATGCTCCACCTTTGACTTTTATACCGCAATCTTCCACCATCGCACTGTCACACCGAATACATTTACGCATAAAATTCTCCCTTCTATATTCGCATCTTAAAAAAACAAATGGATGTTACCTTTGTAGCTTTCTGAAGAACATCCTAGAAATTATCATAGCAGCTACCCCTAAAATCATATAAATGCCTGCGTACATAATAAATGCCTTTTCACCCATACCAAAAAATATCCATGAACCTAACAGAAATAATACTGCAGAAATGATTGGCATTCCCCACAATTTTTTGATATTTTTTCCTGCAAATACACCTATAATAACGGAGTCAAATACCCCGCTGCAAGCAACGGGGCATGACTTAGCTTCTTTTTAGTTCGCCCCAGAGGGGCGGGGTATTTGACCCTCGCGGCAGTCGCCAAATGCGAGCAAGCTCGCGCTTGGCTCGTTGCTTCGCGGGAATAAATCGGATCTATGGCAAAAAATAATATAAAACATACTGCCATTCCCGCATCACCGTTTACAAAAGAAATTGCAAGCCACGGTACAATCAACATAATTACCATAGAAATTGCAAACCAAAGGATATACTTATTTTTCATATTATGGCTATCTCCTAACAATACAAATATGGCGGGTTTTATTATACTCCTACATTATGAACTTTTCAAGAAATCCAGTTACTGTCCCCAGGGCAACAGCATTTATTTTTATACAATTCATCGTCAATAAAATAGATCATAATTTTCAGTTATCCATCCTCATTATTGCACACTTTCAAACTATTATGTTCAAGTGTAGGATTTTTTAGTATACCGTCTTATAAATTATTAAGCCAGTTATTTTTTATTCAAATGCTGATTCTATATTTTTCTTAATCAATTCTATTCTATCACTTGCCTTTGGTACAAAAAGAGCTGCAGTAGAAACTACCAGCTTTTTCTTTGTATTTACATAAATTGTATTACCGCCATCTCCCATAGCTGCATAGCCATCCTCATTTACCCACCACAAATATCCATAGGGCAGGTTCCTTTTTTTCCATCGGCTATGCTCCACTGTACTGTCATCTATCCATTTTGAGGAAATAATCCGCCTGTCCCCCCACATACCACCATTTAGATATAGCTGGCCAATCTTCGCCATATCCATAGGCGTAAGCGTAAGCCCCCAGCCTGCTGCATGGATTCCTGCGGAGTCTGTAACCCATCCGCTAATATCCGTAGACTGGTTAAATGCAATTTGTTCCTCTTTATTATTAAATAACAAATTGTTTTCCACTTTAATTCCAAGCGGTTCAAACAAATTTTCTGCTGCAAAATCTAATACGGACTTTCCTGTTGCTTTCACTAAAATTCCTGATAAAATATCTGGCCCAATCAACGGAGCATATCGAAATGTTCCTATCTTTCCACGGCCGCCTAATAAATCAAGTGAAAATTTTACCCAGTCACTGCTTTTAAAGTATTTTATATAAGGTGCAAATAACTGATATTTATAAGGTGCTGTCATTGTCAGCATATCTCTTAAAGTAATGTTCTGTATTTTTCTCTCTCCCCTCTTCACTTTGTATTCAGGGAAATAATCTAACACCTTCTTTTCAAGATTATTAATATATCCTTTATCCAACGCAATCCCAATCAAAATTGAAATAACACTTTTTGTCACAGAATAAACGTGAACACGGCTATTCGCTGTGCAGCCTTTGAAGTATTTTTCATAGGATACAATTCCATCTTTTATTATAACGATACCTGTGGTATTGCCATATTTACTGTTTATGATCTGTTCCAGCTCTTTCATTTTTATCTGGTCCATACTTCCTTCCTCTCATGCACTTCACAATATCTGCTTACCATTCCGGTCTTTGAACCCCCTCTTTTTAACCGGATAATAGACCTCCGTAACAAGTTCACTTTCCTTTGAAACCTCTGCCGGATCTGTTACCAACCAGCGCCGCTTTCAGGTGCGGGAAGTCAAGTGGCCTATCGCCCAGCAGATGCGGGCGGCGGCGGAACAGACCGGGGAGCGTCCGGCCCCGCCCAGGCGGGAGGCCCCTGAATGGGGCGCCAGGTAGCATGGCCGGGAAAAAGCGCGTCCGGGATGTGCCGCTCTATGTATGTGCGGCCTGACGAGCTGGAGGCCATCCGGGGCCGCATGGAGGAGGCGGGCATCCGCAATATGAGCGCCTATATCCGCAAAATGGCCC
>CAJUID010000022.1 GCA_910585905.1 uncultured Lachnospiraceae bacterium | reverse complement strand
CCCATTTATTATAACAGATTTTTTTAGCTTTTTTCAAAAGACTTATTGAAGAAAATCAAAAAAACATTTGACATTTTTGGGAAAAGCTGTTATTATATAAATTGTGTTTTAGAGATAACACATGCGGAAGTGCTGGAATTGGCAGACAGGCATGATTCAGGTTCATGTTCGGGTAACCGAGTGAGGGTTCAAGTCCCTTTTTCCGCATTACATATTTGTTTATAGCCTTAACCGATAAATGTGTCAGATGGTTGAGCATTGGTATTATCGAAGTCCGTAAATATATTGTTTTGCGGGCTTTTTCTAGTATAGAAATTAATCGGCTATTGGCTGATTTTGTATAATAAAATAGTGCATATTAAAATTGCCAGTGCAAAGATCATTAATAATGGTAAAAATATTTCATATTGAAAAATAGGTTCTGTCATTAGCCGATATCCCCATGATGCTGGAAATATCTTTCCTACCGTTTTCAATACTTTTGGAAGTAATTTGGCTGGAAACATAATTCCAGAAAGCATGATTGAGGGGAGAAAAACAATAATTGAAAACAAAGAAGTTTTTGTCTGGTCTTTTACTGCTAATCCGATAATGCTTGCAATACTAAGTGATACAGCAATAAAAATGGCAAGGCAGATAAAATACCTTCCTGGATTTTTGGGAAGTTCTGCATCAAAAGTAAGCGGGGCTAGCACATAGAGAAGGATGCTCATAATAAACAAATGGATAAATGCAGAAATATTTGTTAAAACAAGACCAAGATAGAGTGGAACACCGTTTGACTTATATACCTTTTTTATATTACTACCGTAGATTTCGACAAGAGAGGGTGGTAAACCAATTAGTGTCCCCATTGTCACTCCAAATATGGTCATGGATTGAATTAATGAGAATTTTGCTTCTGGCATAATAGATGTAAAAATTCCTCCCATAAATGCAAAAAACAAAAGAGGAACGATGTAACAGGTGATCAGTAGTGTTTTGCTCCGAATGTCTAATTTCCATTGCAGTGATACTCCATAAAAAAATGCCTTCATTTGCTATTCTCCCTATCTTGTGATTTTCATAAAATGCTGCTCCAGAGAACCTCGGTCTATCTTTATATCTAAAATAGTTGCTTCTTTTTCTTGGTACTGTACAAGGAGAGGAAGCAAGGTTTCTCCAATATTTTCTGATTCATACGTATCCGTTCTGGTATCGGTTTGGATTGTAATGTGATAATGCCTGCCAATCTGTTTATTCAGTTGTTCGATTGTTCCGATAAAGGCAATCTTTCCTTTATTTAGAATGGCAATCCGGTCGCATAAATCCTCTACTTCAGCCATGTCGTGGCTTGCTAGCAGGATGGTCTTTCCACCTGCTTTTAGTTGCCGGATTTGTTCGTGAAGAGAAATTCTGCCTTCAACATCAAGCCCTGCGGTTGGTTCGTCAAGAAATAGGATATCTGGGTTTCTGGTTAGGGCAAGAGCCAGATGAAGCCTGCGTTTTTGACCGGTTGATAATTGGTAATATTGTTTCTTTGCTAATTCGTTGATACCAAGTGCATCAAGCATTGTCCAGTCAATCATGCTGTTATTCCATTTAGCAAACAATCTGACAGCTTCCATTGCTTTGATATGTCCTGGGAGGGAAGCCGACTGTAATTGGATCCCTATTTTTCCGGTTATTTTGATGCTTCCACTATCATATTTCCTTAAACCCTCTATACATTCAAGTGTTGTTGTTTTTCCAGCGCCGTTTACACCAAGTAGGGCGAAGATTTCGCCTTTCTGTACACAAAAATCTACATTGTTCAATACAATATGGTTTCCGTAGCTTTTCTTCAAGTTATTCACTTGTATTGCATTTATCATTCTTATTCACCGTCTTTCTCAAATGGGTCGACACCTAATTTGGTAAAGTAGACGTCCAATGCCTGTTCAACAAAAATATTGGCTAGGTCTTGTTTTTCTTTCCACTTTGAATCGATTTCCTCAGATTGTCCAAACTCAACAAGTTTGGAGAGCATACTTATATCTCCATCAGTAAATTCTGTTATCATTTTCCAATAATTTTGTGCAAATTTCTGCCCCTCTTCGCTGTCAGCGGGAACGCCAGCATTATGAAGCTGTATTGCCTCATCTTGCAGCTGCGAAAAAGCATTCATAAATTCTGTCCCGCTTTTCATATCAAAATGGCTGCGGATGTGGTCAAGCATTTCATTATCAAAGTGTTTGATTAGCCAGTAAAAGTCATTCTTCATCTGCAAATTTACGATAATGTCTGCATATTTTTTGAAATCTACCGTCTGCATATATAGAACTTCTTCCCGTAATAGTTCCAATGCCCGTAACGATTCGGATAGGTTTTCTATTTTTTGCCGGATAACAGCGGCCTGTTCCGTGAGGGCGTTAGCAATTGCAGCTGGAGTGTCGAGAGAGGATATCTTGTTTTTTATATCATTTAATGAGAACCCCAGGTGCTTCAGTGACAAAATCTGATGAAGTTTTACAATGTCCTGGTCCGTATACAGCCTGCGTCCACCCTCGCTTATGGAAGACGGCGAGAGCAAGCCTTCTTTGTCGTAGTGCTGTAGTGTTCGTACTGTTACGTTCATTTTCTTGGCAACTTCGCCAACTGTCATATATCCTTGCGGTATTGCTTTGTGTTGCCCCATATTACTATCACCTCCTGCTGATAGTATAACTCATTACGTTGCGTCACAAGCAAGTTTTTTTGAATAGCCATAAATGGGGAAAGTCAAAAACCTACTTTATTGAAATAAAAAATATTAATATGCTAAAAGACAGGCAGTATGCCTTTTTAAAGTGGATAACTGAAAAATTTCATAAATATTATTGTTTATTAGTTATAAGAAATAAATCATATTTCTATATTATAATGATATTTGTTTGTTGACACTATTATTTTTTTGCAGTATATTTGGAATAAGATAGTTAGAGCGGGGAAGTTTTTAATAAGTTTTAGTAATATAAATACAATCGGGCATAAATTATAAACTCTGACATAAGGGAGTGACTTGTGTATTAAGTTGATTGTCTGAATGTATTGATATAAAAATTGGAGAAGGGGGGGAGAGGGGGCACAAGGATGCCCTAAAAATAAGAGTTGAAGAAACCGGGAAAAGATTATATTTAAAGGGGGAGAACAAATGAAGCAGAGAATGATTAAAATAGGATGTATTGGTTTATTAACTGTATCTATGTTATCATCACAGGCAGGTATGGCAGCAGCTATGAAAACTGCCGATATATCTGGTACAAATATTCAGGTTATGGAAAGGACGGAGAGCTATATCGCTGTAGTGGAGGATTCTGAAAGTTACCGGAAGTTGGAGGAAATGGCGGATAAAAAATGTATTTTAGCTGATAGTCAGCCACAGCAGCTAGAGGACAACCAGATGATGCTTTTGAATATTACATCAGATGAAGCTGTACAGTTAGAAAAGGCAGATGGTATTGTTACGGTTGAAGAGAATGTGTTGATTTCTGCTAATGAGGAAGTTCCGGTTGATTATGCACTGGCAGAAAGGTTGGCAGAACAGTCAGCCTTGATTGATTTTAACCAGTGGAATTTGGATGCAGTCAACTGGCAGGAGACATCCGGCTATACCGGCAAGGGAGTTGACGTAGCTGTATTGGATTCAGGCATTTCATTTATCAAGGGTTTAGATGTTACGGAACGCAAGGATTTTGTCAATCCGGAAATTGAGGAGGTCAATCCGTTATTTGATGACGCGACCGGCCATGGTACCGGCATTGCCGGAATCATAGCAGGTGACGGGACGGAAGGGGAGCTGCAGGGAATTGCGGAAGATGTGAACCTGCATTCTGTAAGAATTTTGGATGCAGCAAATGAAGCTCCGGTCAGCCGGGTTATCGAAGGGATTTACTGGTGCATTAACAATGATATCGACGTTATTAACATGAGCTTTGGGACAACTACTTATTCTGCCGCCCTGGAAAAGGCGGTCCGTGATGCTGAAGCGGCCGGCATTATCATGGTGGCTGCTGCGGGAAACCGTGGAAATAGTGCTGGTATCATTGATTATCCGGCTGCGTTTGATGGAGTTATCGCTGTCGGCGCCAGTACAGGAAAAAACCAAATGGCGGATTTTACATCAGATGGTAAGGGGATTGATGTACTGGCCCCAGGTGAAAAGGTCTGGTCATACAGTTCGATGCAGGGATTGATGGCTGTTGATGGGACAAGTATTGCAACGGCTCATGTATCCGGAGCTGTAGCAAGCTTACTGGAGAAAAAGCCGGATATGGGAATGGAATTTGCAAGGCAGCTGCTTACGGCATCTTCTGTACAGTCTGCTGACCGGAAAGAGCTTGGTATTTTAAATATGGGGAATGCCCTGGTAATGCAGGATAGCTTTCAGGTGCAGGAAAAGGAGATGCTGCCGGGAACAGATGCAGAACAGAAAGAATATGATACATCAGGGATTGTAAGCGGGTGCTGGGGGGCACAAAAGCACGCTGATACTATTGTAGGCGGGTTCGCCGGCAACTGTATGTATTTTATGTCTGCAATGGCTCAATATGCCGATACATATTATTCAACAAGGTCAAGATTTGGCCAGTTTCATGGACAGCATAATTATGTCGCAAATCTTCATTTTCTATATGAGGCTGCATTTAAGATAAGGGACACTGACTATGATTTGTCTACTGCATCCGGCGCAGCGAATTATTTATCTCAAATCAGTGTGGCACACAGGGAAGATAAAAAATGGGGTGCGACTGATTTTGCTAAAATGCGTGAAGCAATCGCAGACTCCTTTACCAATCCGAAAACAGATTTTCAAGGCAGGACAATGGCACAAAAGATAGGCGCCCTTAATAATTGGGATAAGTCTTATATGATTATGGGGCTGGCCGCCCACCTGCTGGGTGATACCTTTGCCCATCGGACAATGGTTCCTAAAGATGCAAATTTTGATAAAACTTATTTTGGAGGCAATTGGAGAGATTTTCAAAATAGGCTTGCAGATTATGTAATTGAATTCCGGGATATTAAGAAATATTCAACCGATAGCAGTGCCAGTAGAAAGGCATATGAGGATAACATATCTTTTTATCCAAACCGATATAATGCAACAGAAAAGTCTGTGGGAAACTTGTTAGCCCTTTATAAGAATAATAAGGTTTTTAATCTGGGATCAATTATTAAAGATTTTGGATTTGTGAGGAAATTAAATAATTTCCAGGCATATGCTAATAGCGCAGGGTTTAGTACCAATGTTTCTACTTATTCCACCGATGTTTTTCGTGTAGATTGGTTTGAGGGTAAAGATGAGGACAACGAATCGGATTATGAGAATTATACTTATCATATTTATGTTCATTAAGGCAATTAATTTAATACGTTGCGAATTTTAATTAGCTATAAAGGACTAAAATTATTAGTAATACCAAATGGAAAGAACTCTGATTCTTTCCATTTGGTGATGTCTCCCGGAAATGAAAACAGAAATGTTAAAAAGTTTATAAAGAGAGGAAAATGAGTTTGAAAAAAAGAGTAAAGGTAAGCGCCTTAACGTTGCTTATAGTATTTGCAGAACTAACTGCACCAGCATCAAAGACTTTCCCTGCCCTGGCGCAGGCTGCGGAAAGGCAGACGGAGCAGCAGGCGAAATGCTTGAAAACCGCCGCTGCCGGTGTGGTTGACAGCACAGGGAATTATAAGTATGCCATCCTCCAGGATGGGACGGCAAAGATTGTTAAATACCTGAAAGAAGAAGGGGCAGTTAAAATCCCGGCTGCGTTAGATGGGCATCCTGTAACGGCAATAGGGAAGGCTTTTGCCGGCAAGAGTTTGGTTACCGGCATTGAGATTCCGGATACTGTTACGGTCATAGGAAGCGAGTCATTTTATGGCACGGGGATTAAGGAGGTTACGATTCCTGAGGCTGTTGTCAGGATTGGGGATTTTGCATTTGGTCATTGCCTAAACCTGGAAAGGCTTTTTATTCCCCAGAATGTAAGGGAGATTGGGGGTAATATTGTTCAAATTTCAGATAATCTGAAAGAAATAGAAGTTGATTCCCGCAATGCCGCTTATAAATCCGTGGATGGCGTGCTGTACAATAAAGATGTGACGGAACTTCTGGCAATGCCCGGCGGGAAGGATATGGCAGGGTTCCAGTTTCCGGAAAGCGTGGAGAGGATTGGAAGATATGCTTTCTATTCCTGCGAGCATGCATCTTTTACGGAGCTTGTCATGCCTGACCGGGTTACAACAATAGAGTCTGCGGCATTTATGGGTTGTAGGAATTTGAAGAGGGTTGTTATGGGGGAGAATGTTACGGAAATCGGGGTCGGTGCATTTAGCGGGTGTGGCAGCCTTTGTGAGGTTATACTGAATGAAAAGCTAAAAGTGATTGGTAAACATGCCTTTTATGACTGTTATGATTTAATAAAGATAAACATTCCGGATGGCGTTACGGAAATCGGGGAACGTGCATTTATGCAGTGCGGAAATCTGAAAAATATTACGATACCAAAGAGTGTAGCCAAAATTGGAAGATATGCCCTGGCATATTCGGAAGATGGGACGCCGTATGAGGATGTATGCATTACCGGATATAAAGATACGGCCGCCCACCGCTATGCAAAAAAATATTGTCTGGCTTTCCAAAATGCAGAAACCGGCAAAGTCACCCGGTACGACTGGATTCCGGTTCCCAAGGGAAAGATTAAGAAGCTTACTGCCGGGGCAAAGAAAATCAAGCTGGCCTGTCAATCAGTGGAGGGTGCTTCTTACCGGGTTGCTGTCAAAAAGGCCGGCGCAGCGGGGTGGAAAAAGTATGACATGCCAAAGGCATCGGCAGTCATCAAAGGGCTGGCATCCGGGAAACAGTATAAGGTTAAGGTGCGTGCCCTGCGTAAAATCGAGGGGAAGTATTATTATGGCAAGTGGAGCAATGAAAAAAAAATAAAGGTGCGGTAGCTGCTGTTTTTAATGGACTGCCAGGATTTTAAAGCCGGGTGAACTGCCGGAAAAATCCTGGCAGTTTTTCTTAAGAAAACTTAGGAATTTCTTTTGTTTTTCTTAAGAAGTATCTGTTAATATGGTAAAAACAGGGGAGGCTTGAGCCAGCAGCCCAGCTGTAGATGATGGGATTAATGCCTCCCAGAAATGAAAATAGACATATCAAAAAGTTTATAAGGAGAGGAAAATGAGTTTGAAAAAAAGAGTAAAGGTAAGCGCCTTAACGTTGCTTATAGTATTTGCAGAACTAACTGCACCAGCATCAAAGACTTTCCCTGCCCTGGCGCAGGCTGCGGAAAGGCAGACGGAGCAGCAGGCGAAATGCTTGAAAACCGCCGCTGCCGGTGTGGTTGACAGCACAGGGAATTATAAGTATGCCATCCTCCAGGATGGGACGGCAAAGATTGTTAAATACCTGAAAGAAGAAGGGGCAGTTAAAATCCCGGCTGCGTTAGATGGGCATCCTGTAACGGCAATAGGGAAGGCTTTTGCCGGCAAGAGTTTGGTTACCGGCATTGAGATTCCGGATACTGTTACGGTCATAGGAAGCGAGTCATTTTATGGCACGGGGATTAAGGAGGTTACGATTCCTGAGGCTGTTGTCAGGATTGGGGATTTTGCATTTGGTCATTGCCTAAACCTGGAAAGGCTTTTTATTCCCCAGAATGTAAGGGAGATTGGGGGTAATATTGTTCAAATTTCAGATAATCTGAAAGAAATAGAAGTTGATTCCCGCAATGCCGCTTATAAATCCGTGGATGGCGTGCTGTACAATAAGGATGTGACGGAACTTCTGGCAATGCCCGGCGGGAAGGATATGGCAGGGTTCCGGTTTCCAGAAAGCGTAGAGAGGATTGGAAGATATGCTTTCTATCTCTGCGAGCATGCGTCTTTTACGGAGCTTGTCATTCCCGACCGGGTTACAACAATAGAGTCCGTAGCGTTTTTTCTCTGCAGGAATCTGAAGAGGGTTGTTATGGGGGAGAATGTTACGGAAATAGGGGTCAGTGCATTTAGCGGGTGTGACAGCCTTTGTGAAGTTATACTGAATGAAAAGCTAAAAGTAATTGGTGAACATGCCTTTTATAGCTGTTATGATTTAATAAAGATAAACATTCCGGATGGCGTTACGGAAATCGGGGAACGTGCATTTATGCAGTGCGGAAATCTGAAAAATATTACGATACCAAAGAGTGTAGCCAAAATTGGAAGATATGCCCTGGCATATTCGGAAGATGGGACGCCGTATGAGGATGTATGCATTACCGGATATAAAGATACGGCCGCCCACCGCTATGCAAAAAAATATTGTCTGGCTTTCCAAAATGCAGAAACCGGCAAAGTCACCCGGTACGACTGGATTCCGGTTCCCAAGGGAAAGATTAAGAAGCTTACTGCCGGGGCAAAGAAAATCAAGCTGGCCTGTCAATCAGTGGAGGGTGCTTCTTACCGGGTTGCTGTCAAAAAGGCCGGCGCAGCGGGGTGGAAAAAGTATGACATGCCAAAGGCATCGGCAGTCATCAAAGGGCTGGCATCTGGGAAACAGTATAAGGTTAGGGTGCGCGCCCTGCGTAAAATCGAGGGGAAGTATTATTATGGCAAGTGGAGCAATGTAAAAAAAATAACGGTGCGGTAGCTGCTGTTTTTTTGCAGCCGTTTTTAATGGACTGTCAGGATTTTAAAGCCGGGTGAACTGCCGGAAAAATCCTGGCAGTTTTTCTTAAGAAAACTTAGGAATTTCTTTTGTTTTTCTTAAGAAGTATCTGTTAATATGGTAAAAACAGGGGAGGCTTGAGCCAGCAGCCCAGCTGTAGATGATGGGATTAATGCCTCCCAGAAATGAAAATAGACATATCAAAAAGTTTATAAGGAGAGGAAAATGAGTTTGAAAAAAAGAGTAAAGGTAAGCGCCTTAACGTTGCTTATAGTATTTGCAGAACTAACTGCACCAGCATCAAAGACTTTCCCTGCCCTGGCGCAGGCTGCGGAAAGGCAGACGGAGCAGCAGGCGAAATGCTTGAAAACCGCCGCTGCCGGTGTGGTTGACAGCACAGGGAATTATAAGTATGCCATCCTCCAGGATGGGACGGCAAAGATTGTTAAATACCTGAAAGAAGAAGGGGCAGTTAAAATCCCGGCTGCGTTAGATGGGCATCCTGTAACGGCAATAGGGAAGGCTTTTGCCGGCAAGAGTTTGGTTACCGGCATTGAGATTCCGGATACTGTTACGGTCATAGGAAGCGAGTCATTTTATGGCACGGGGATTAAGGAGGTTACGATTCCTGAGGCTGTTGTCAGGATTGGGGATTTTGCATTTGGTCATTGCCTAAACCTGGAAAGGCTTTTTATTCCCCAGAATGTAAGGGAGATTGGGGGTAATATTGTTCAAATTTCAGATAATCTGAAAGAAATAGAAGTTGATTCCCGCAATGCCGCTTATAAATCCGTGGATGGCGTGCTGTACAATAAGGATGTGACGGAACTTCTGGCAATGCCCGGCGGGAAGGATATGGCAGGGTTCCGGTTTCCAGAAAGCGTAGAGAGGATTGGAAGATATGCTTTCTATCTCTGCGAGCATGCGTCTTTTACGGAGCTTGTCATTCCCGACCGGGTTACAACAATAGAGTCCGTAGCGTTTTTTCTCTGCAGGAATCTGAAGAGGGTTGTTATGGGGGAGAATGTTACGGAAATCGGGGAATGTGCATTTATACATTGCGGAAATCTGAAAAATATTACGATACCAAAGAGTGTAGCCAAAATTGGAAGATATGCCCTGGCATATTCGGAAGATGGGACGCCGTATGAGGATGTATGCATTACCGGATATAAAGATACGGCCGCCCACCGCTATGCAAAAAAATATTGTCTGGCTTTCCAAAATGCAGAAACCGGCAAAGTCACCCGGTACGACTGGATTCCGGTTCCCAAGGGAAAGATTAAGAAGCTTACTGCCGGGGCAAAGAAAATCAAGCTGGCCTGTCAATCAGTGGAGGGTGCTTCTTACCGGGTTGCTGTCAAAAAGGCCGGCGCAGCGGGGTGGAAAAAGTATGACATGCCAAAGGCATCGGCAGTCATCAAAGGGCTGGCATCCGGGAAGCAGTATAAGGTTAGGGTGCGTGCCCTGCGTAAAATTGAGGGGAAGTATTATTATGGCAAGTGGAGCAATGTAAAAAAAATAAAGGTGAGGTAGCTGCTGATTTTTTGCAGGTGTTTTCAATGTACTGTCAGGATTTTAAAGCTGGGTGGACTGCCGGAAAAATCCTGGCCGCATTATATAAGCTTTGTTAGTCCCCAAAGATTGTCTTATTTGTTACTTAGAATCATGCATTGCGTTTGGCTGGTTGCTTACGCGAGAATAAAGATAGTGGGGATATTAAATGGTTGAAAAAACAGATATGTATAACAAATACAGGAAGATTTTTGTAAATATTATGATGAAGGATACAATATAGGGGGAATAAAATTGATTTTAAGTGTTAGCCGTAGAACAGATATTCCAAATTATTATTCCGAGTGGTTTTTGAATAGAATTAAGGAAGGATATTTATATGTCCGAAATCCAATGAATACGCATCAGATTAGTAAAATTCTTTTATCACCGGAAGTTGTTGACTGTATTGTCTTTTGGACGAAAAATCCAGAGCCAATGTTTCCAAGGTTAGATGAACTGGATGAATATAAATATTATTTTCAATTTACACTTACTGGTTATGGCAATGATATAGAATGTAATGTTCCGCATAAGAGGAAATCAATGATTCCAATATTTCAGAAGTTGTCGCAAAAGATTGGAAGGGAGAAAGTAATATGGAGATACGATCCGATTATTTTTACCAATAAATATAGTCTGGAATATCATTTAAAAGCATTTGGGCAAATTGCGAGAGAATTGCATGGATACACATCAAAATGTGTTATTAGTTTCGTGGACATTTACGCTAAAAACAAAAGGAATATGGATATATTTAATCCTATTGTTCTATCAGAAAATAATTTGGTTTCTTTTGGAAAGGAAATTTCATTAATTGCGGATCGTTATAATATCAAGGTTGCGTCATGTGCAGAGGCAGTTGATTTGTCATCCTGTGGAATAGCACATAATTGCTGTATTGACAAAGAATTAATCGAAAGAATTATCGGTTGTAAAATTCAGGCGGGTACAGATAGAAATCAAAGGAAAGAGTGTGGTTGTATTGAAAGTGTTGAAATAGGCACATACAATACATGCAAAAATGGATGTCAATATTGTTATGCAAACTATAGTCAGAAAAGTGTTTCCCAAAGCTGTAAATTATATGATGTTAATTCTCCTCTATTATGTGGAGAAGTTACAGAAAATGATAGAATTACAGAGAGAAAAGTAAAATCATTGAAACAAAAGCAATTGGCCATTTGGGATTTATAAATGTTTAGATTAGCTTGTATGTCCCCTTTCCCAGTTTTTTGACTAATCCTGTAGTTTCACTCTGGTTCAAAATTCTTTGAAGTTGTCTTGCGCTACAGTGGAGATGAAAAGCAGCCTGTTCTATTCCTTTTAAGGTTTCATCGTCACATTTGTACTTCATATAGGATATAACCCGTTCTGTAAGGGAAGCAGGGGCGGCTTCAATAGTAGTGATTGCTCCCATTTTGGCTGAGAGGCTGTGACAGATAAGTTTTAGGAACTTGTTATTAGAGAGCAATATTTCTCGATTTTTTTCAATCGAAAATGAAATGCAGGTCAGGCTTTCGGCTGCTTCAGCATATATATTGTTGCTTTTGGGATAAAAAATATCCATATCTCCGAGAAAGTAGTCTGCAGTACCGTTTGACAATGAATAACGCGTACCATCATCACGAATGAAATAGATGTTGATGGAACCTTGTTCAACAATCTGGAATAAAGTTTCGTTCTGAAAGGGTGAACTCACAAATTCGCCCTTTTCATAATTGATCAGGTTAAAATCTATATCCAATGATTCAAGCACAGTATGATATTTACTGTTAGCAATACAGGCTGCAATTTTTTCTTTATCATATATTCTTTCCATGAAGTTTCCTTCCAACAGGACATATGTCGTGTTTTTTGGATTTATTTTATCTTATTATGAAAAAAAGTTCAAGGGAGGAAATGAAGATATGACATCTGTTTATGAAGAAAAAAATATTTCCAAAGCTATTATGAGAGTTGGATTACCTGCTATGTTGGGGCAGCTTACAACCCTTATTTATAATATTGCCGATACATTTTTTGTTTCGCTTACAAAAGAATCTGCGACGATTGCCGCTGTAACTTTATGTGCACCGATATTACTGATTATTATGTCGATTGCCTGCGTTTTTGGCATGGGAGGGAGTAGTGTCATTGCCAGGTTATTGGGCGAAGAAAAGAAAGAGGAAGCCGGAACAACAATGAACTTTTGTGTATATGCGATGGCATTTGCAGGCGTAATTACACTTGTTTTGGGACTGGTATTTTTGCAGCCGTTAGCAAAATTATCGGGGGCTGATGCAGATAATTTTGCCTATACTTGTGATTATCTGAAATGGATTTTTATAGGAGCTCCTTTTATTATGCTGGCAAATGGATTTGTTCATTTGTTCCGTTCGGTCGGTCTGATTAAAGAAGGTACTATCGGATTAGTTCTTGGAAATGTAATTAATATGGTATTAGATTATGTTTTTATAGCTATCCTGGGATGGAGAACAGCAGGAGCTGCGCTTGCAACATCTTTGGGGTTTATATGTGCGACAGTATATTATATTGTCTGCATGATTCGTGAAGATCACAGGGGAAATCAATTAGTGTCATTGGCGCCAAAGCGTTTTTCACCAAATGCAACAATGATCCGTAGTGTTGTAAGTATCGGTATTCCAGGTGCTCTCATTACGGTGCTTATGAGTGTTTCCAATATTGTCCTTAACAATTATATCAGCATTTATGGTTCTGATGCAGTAGCTTCTTATGGAATTGCTTATAAACTTAATATGATTCCAATTTTGTTGTCAGTAGGATTATCACAGGGCGTTGCTCCTTTAGTAGGCTATTGCTACGGAGGAAATGAGAAAAAGCGAATGGCTGATATCGTGAAATATACAGTATTATATGGAATTTTTATGGGTGCAATATTTACTGCTGTTTTTGTGTTTTTTGGAAAGCCGCTTGCTGCTATATTTCTGCAAGATAGTGTTTTGATTGAACAAACAGGCTGCTTTTTGAAAATCCTTTGTCTGTCAGCCCCCATGCTTGGTGTTATTAATATGATGACAAGCTATTTTCAGGCATTAGGAAAAGCAATGAAATCGCTAACCATTACCGTTTTAAGAAATGCAGTGCTATTTATTCCGGGAGTCATGGTTTTGAATTATTTGTGGAAACTAGATGGTGTGATTGCGGCACAGCCTGTCGTTGAAACGCTTTTAACGATAATCTGCTTATTTATGTATATCAAAGATATAAATTCAGGCAATCATAAATCAACTGCTGTACAATACGAAAGAAAATAGAGGATATCATGGACTGCGCACAAGTATAGGAAAGACATACAAAGTGCATATTTCCAGTCTTACTTTTACCAAAATATGATTGTGGTAACTTTAGCTTTATAGAATGGAATTGTGCCTATGCTTGTGGTAAAATAGCTCTGTTGGGTGTTAAACAAATCGTAAGTATTCATAGGATTGGAGGAGGAATCATATGATCATTTTGATAACGGGAGCATCTCACACTGGGAAGACAGCGCTTGCCCAAAAATTACTTGAAAAATATAAGTTTCCCTATCTATCCATAGACCATTTAAAAATGGGGCTTATTCGCAGCGGAAATACTTCACTTACACCGTTGAGTGATGATAAAGCGCTAACAGATTATTTGTGGCCAATTGTGTGTGAAATGATAAAAACAGCCATTGAGAATAAGCAGAATCTTATTGTTGAGGGATGCTATATTCCTTTTGATTGGTCAAAAGATTTTGAAGAGAAGTATTTGGAATACATAAAATATTATTGTTTAGTTATGAGTGATAAATATATTACAAATCATTTTAGCGATATAAAAAAGTACGCAAGTATAGTGGAAAACAGAATAGAGGATGAAGGATGTACGATACAAACAGTTCTCAGGGATAATGCCGAAATACTAGAACTGTGTCAAAATTACAAGGCGAACTATCTTTTAATTGATGATGAATATCAAGTTGATATTGAACTATAAAGTGTGGCGAAATGAAAATACATACTGAGGCAGAATTGATATTTGTTGTCAATGATGTTGTAGGAACAGAAGTTTGATAGGTAGGCAACAAAAGTCACTGATTATATTTTAGATGTCAATGAGTGATTGGGCAGTTGTTGGATTTTGGCTTCACTTCACTGGACGGCTTGCACAATTTTTGCTGGAATACAGATGATAGAAATTACTATTTTTCTATAAATGGAGGCAGTATGATGAATAATGGATTGTGTGCTGGAATATTGGGATATAAAATCGGACAAAATCAGGCCGGACACAGAATTTTCATAGACTTTCGTGGAATACTTCTTGACTTCTTGGCAATTTACGCTAAAATAGAGAATAGCGTTTCTATGAGACGAAATATTTATTAATGACGCTAAACTACATTTGGAGGAGTTATCATGAATTCATCAAAGAAAATTTTGAATCAGCAGAAGCAGGATAAGGATAAGAAAAAAAGTTCTTCCGTTTCTGTACCAGATAAGAAGGCTGGAACGGGTGGCCTTTTTGCAGGCAGGGACGTTAAGCCGATAATACTGTCTGTTTTGTGTGTTGTTGTTGTGCTGGTGCTTTGTATTGGTGTTGGCATCCAGCAGTTTAAGCCAAAGGTAGTAGTTACTATTGGTGATAAAAAACTTACCATGAATGATATGATGTTTCCGATTTATGAGGTAGAGAGGGCATATCTGCCATACAATGAGGTGTATGAGTCATACTACGGGACATCTGTGTGGGACGCCGCTTATCAGGGAACAGCAGTTTCTGCAAGCGGGGTTAGCAATTCTGTAGGGTTAAAGCAGGAAGTTATTGACAATGAAGTTCAATATGAGATTTTATATGAAAAAGCAGTTAAGGAAAAATATACTCTTTCAGAGGATGACAAGAAAGAGGCAGAAGAGCAGGCAGAAGCTGCTTTAAAGGGACTTTCCTGGGGACAGAAACTGCAGCTTAATATTTCCAAGAGGAAATTGGTTGACCGGTTTGAGAAGAGAGCCTTGGCGAATAAGTATAGAGAGGACAGGCAGGAGGAACTTAATAAAGGCGTTGACGAAAAAGAGGCTGTAAAGGATATTTCAGAGAAGGAATACCGCCAATATGATGTTCAGTATTATTACGCATCCTTAAAGAAGCAGGACGATGATGGAAACCAGGTTGATAGAACAGATGCAGAGAAAAAGGAACTGAGGGAAAAGTTTAAGAACATTGAAAAGGATGCAAAGGATGGCAAGGATTTCAAGAAACTGATCTCAGATAAAGAAACAGATATTATACTGGATGATGATACAAATTTCACAGAGCAGGGTGGTTTTCCGTATTTGTCAGCGGATAATCTGAAAAAAGTAAAGAAGATGAAAAATGGCAGCATTTCAGAGGCATTTTTGGATGATAAGACTGGATATTATGTTATTATGAAGATGATTAATAATAATTCCGATGAGGCTTATAAGACTGCCTGTGACAATGCGATTAAGACAGCTCAGGATGAGGCGTACAAGAATTGGTATGAAAAAGAGCAGGAAGCATATAAGATAGAAATTAATTCCGATATCTGGTCAGACGTTTCGATTGGAACTGTTACTACCGATATTGTAACATTGGAAGACCTGCAGGAGATGATGGAAGATTCTTCTGGTGCGGAAGGTTCCAGTGAAGAATAGTATGATTTTGTGCAAGCCGTATGGTGGAACCATATGGCTTGTACGTGTTTTTTATTCCCACGGAGACGGAATGAGGGCGTATGTGTGTCGTGTTTTTTATACGATAAAAAAGTTTTAACTGTGTAGTTAGTTACCAACAAAGTTGGCGTATTTTTATAGGAAGCGGTAGTGTGAAAAATATATCTAAGGCAGCAAAAAAAGCTACCTAAGATATGTTAAATTTCACACAGGAAAAATGCAAAATCAGCATTTTTCATCACTATCTGAGCCGCCAAAGGCGGCATGGAGGATTTATATGTTAATAGAAAGAAGGAGGCACAAAAAGATGGGAAATGTGAGAAGAGTTTATGTTGAAAAGAAAGATCCTTATGCGGTTCGCGCGAAGGAATTAAAAGAAGAGGTTACCCGTTATCTGGGAATGAAAAATTTGGAGTCAGTCAGGGTACTGATTCGTTATGACGTAGAAAATCTTAGTGATGCAACCTATCAGCAGGCTCTTGGAACAGTATTTTCTGAGCCGCCAGTTGATGACTGTTTTGAGGAAACATTTGAGGTATCCGGCGATGCACTGGTATTTTCCGTAGAGTACCTGCCGGGGCAGTTTGACCAGCGGGCAGACTCAGCGGAACAATGTGTGAAGCTGTTAAATGAAAAAGAGAATCCGGTAATCCGTTCTGCAACTACATATGTATTTGCAGGAAAGTTTACGCAGGATGAGGAAGAAAAGATTAAGGAATACTGCATTAATCCGGTGGATTCCCGTGAGACAGATGAAAAGAAACCGGATACTCTGGTGCAGGATTTTGATGAGCCTGCTGATGTGGATATTTTTGAGGGATTTCAGGGGATGCCGGAGAATCAGCTGAGAGAGTTGTATGACTCTTTAAATCTGGCTATGACATTCAAGGATTTTCTGCATATTCAGAATTATTTTTCTTCTGAGGAAAAGAGGGATCCATCTGTTACAGAAATTCGTGTGCTGGATACGTACTGGTCAGACCATTGCCGCCACACTACATTCTTGACGGAACTTAAGAATGTATCTTTTGAAGATGGTTTTTATAAAGAGCCGATCCAGAAGGCGTATGAGGATTATGAGGCGGTCAGGAGAGAGATTTTTAAGGACAGGCCCGATAAATATGTATCTCTGATGGATATTGCGCTGATGGCAATGCGTAAGCTGAAAGCGGATGGAAAGTTAGAGGATATGGAAGAGTCTGACGAGATTAATGCCTGCTCTATTGTGGTTCCGGTAACGGTTGATGGAAAAGAGGAGGAGTGGCTTGTCTTTTTCAAGAATGAGACACATAATCATCCAACGGAGATAGAGCCATTTGGAGGTGCGGCTACCTGCCTCGGTGGAGCAATTCGTGATCCATTGTCAGGGCGCGGCTATGTCTATCAGGCAATGCGCGTGACAGGGGCAGCAGACCCTACTGTGTCAATGAAGGATACATTAAAGGGGAAACTTCCGCAGAGGAAAATTGTAACGGGGGCGGCGCAGGGATACAGCTCTTATGGTAATCAGATTGGCCTAGCGACGGGGCTGGTAAATGAGGTGTACCATCCAAATTATGTCGCGAAGCGTATGGAGATTGGTGCAGTTATGGGTGCAGCTCCACGCCGCAATGTAATCCGTGAAAATAGTGATCCGGGAGATATTATTATCCTGCTTGGCGGCCGTACTGGGCGTGATGGTATTGGTGGTGCGACAGGTTCTTCCAAGGCACATACAACAAAGTCAATTGATGTATGCGGTGCTGAGGTGCAGAAAGGAAATGCACCGACAGAGCGCAAGATTCAAAGGCTGTTTCGCAGGGAAGAGGTTAGCTCCATTATTAAAAAATGTAATGATTTTGGTGCGGGCGGTGTTTCGGTTGCAATTGGTGAGCTGGCAGCTGGGTTGACAGTAAATCTTGATAAAGTACCGAAGAAATATGCCGGCCTAGATGGGACAGAGCTTGCAATTTCAGAGTCCCAGGAGCGTATGGCAGTTGTTGTTGCACCAGGCGATGTTGACAAGATGTTAGCGTTTGCCGAGGAGGAAAACTTGGAGGCGGTCGTTGTAGCAGAGGTTATGGAGGAGCCTAGGCTGGTACTTTCCTGGAGAGGCAAGGTGATTGTCGATATATCAAGGGCATTCCTTGATACCAATGGGGCGCACCAGGAGACGGATGTCCATGTCACGATGCCAAAGGAAGAGGAAAACTATTTTGAGCAGAAGACAGACGTTTCCGATGTGAAAGAGGCATGGCTTTCTACATTACATGATTTAAATGTCTGCTCCCAGAAGGGGCTTGTGGAGATGTTTGATAGCTCGATTGGGGCTTCAACAGTAGTTATGCCTTATGGAGGTAAGACGCAGCTTACTCCGATTCAGACCATGATTGCAAAGCTTCCGGTGCTTTCCGGCAAGTGCGATACAGTAACCATGATGAGCTATGGGATGGACCCATATCTTACAAGTTGGAGCCCGTATCATGGCGCTGTCTATGCAGTGATTTCTTCCGTGGCTAAGATTGTGGCTTCTGGTGGAGATTTCCGAAAAATCCGTTTTACATTCCAGGAATATTTCCGTCGCCTGGGCGAAGATGCAGCGCGCTGGGGTGAGCCGATGGCAGCTTTGCTTGGCGCATATGACGCGCAGATGAAGTTGGGGCTTCCGTCTATTGGCGGAAAAGACAGCATGTCCGGCACATTTGATAAGATTGACGTGCCTCCGACACTCTGTTCTTTTGCGGTAGATGTGGCGACGATTCAGGATGTAGTAACACCAGAACTAAAAAAGGCTGGAAATGTTTTAATCAAATTTGATATTAAGAAGGACAAGTATTCCCTGCCGGATTACGGGCAGCTTATGGCGCTTTATGACAGCATAACAGGAATGATCCATAATAAGGTTCTTGTTTCTGCTTATGCGGTTGGTTATGGCGGAATCTGTGAGGCAGTCAGCAAAATGGCATTTGGAAATAACCTTGGTGTAACGATTGCGGAAGGCATTGAGAAAGAAATGTTGTTTACAAAGGATTACGGCTCTGTGATTGCAGAAGTGCCAGTAGAGAGTTTAGAGAAGATTTCTGTGGAATATCAGAAGATTGGTACAGTTACTGATACGGCTGAATTTGTGGTGGGAAATGTTGTGATTTCTATGGAAGAGTCGCTTGAGAGCTGGATGGGTAGACTTGAGAGCGTGTTTGCAACCCGTTCTGGTGTTGAGAAGAAAGTGCTGGAGGATTCTTTGTTTGATGCAGGTTCGGTTTATACTGCAAAACAAAAAGTTGCAAGGCCGCAGGTGTTTATTCCGGTATTTCCAGGAACAAACTGCGAATATGATGCGGCTAAGGCATTTGAGCTTGCCGGCGCAGATGTTAAGACAGTTGTATTTCGGAATATGACAGAGGGGCAGATTGTGGAGTCAGTCAAAGCATTTGAGGCAGCTATAAGAGAATCTCAGATTTTGATGTTCTCTGGTGGGTTTAGTGCCGGTGATGAGCCAGATGGTTCTGCAAAATTTATTGCATCTGTGTTTAGAAATCCAAAAATTATGGAGGCAGTGCATGATCTTTTACAGAAGCGAGATGGTCTGGCACTCGGTATTTGTAACGGTTTCCAGGCGTTAATTAAGCTTGGGCTTGTTCCGTTTGGCGAGATTAAACCGCAGACTTCGGATGCGCCGACTCTGACAACAAACAGAATTGGCAGGCATATTTCTAAATCTGTCTACACAAAGGTTTGCACAAATAAGTCCCCTTGGCTTATGAAAGCAGAGCTTGGCGGCGTTTATGCAATTCCGGCATCCCACGGAGAGGGGCGTTTTGTTGCTTCCGAGGAGATGATTCAGAAGCTTTTTGAAAATGGGCAGGTGGCAACCCGTTATGTAGATTTGCAGGGAAATCCGACAATGGATGAAGATTTTAATCCGAATGCGTCCTATGCGGCAATTGAGGGAATTACAAGCCCGGATGGAAGAATACTGGGCAAGATGGCGCACTCAGAGCGTATCGGAACTGGAGTTGCGCTGAATATCTATGGGAACCAGAACCAGTATGTTTTTGAGTCAGGTGTTTCTTACTTTAAATAAGATTTTAGTTGCTTACAACCTAATATTATCAATAATAGAGAAGCTGAGGGTAATGTAGATTATTCTCAGCTTTTTATATTGTGCAAAAATTAATTATATATTCGGAAAGGGAAATTTGATTAACAATCGGGACAGTATATAGGTTATTGTAAAGTTTCTATAAAACAGGGGGATTGAATTGTGGTGCGGTAGAATATTTATCCTTTTTTGTGAATATGTACCAAGTGGCTTTTAAAAAGTCTAACCTTTTTCGTCAAAAGGCTTTATTAATTTGGTAAAATTTGGTATGATGTTACCATTGGAATATCGGCTACGAGAGAAAAAGTACATTTAGAAGCAAAAGAAAAATGAAAGCAAGGAGGAAAAAGTATGTTAGCTTATGAGAAAGCTGGCCGTAAGGACAGCGAAGTCACACTGGTTTTTCTGCATGGTTCCACTATGACCAAGGAAGGTATGCTTCCATTGGCAAAGGAATTTGTGGATTATAATTGTGTTGTTTTTGACTTGACGGCACACGGTCAGTCCGAAGGAGAGGAACCAGAGGAAGTACGCGTATTTGCAGAAGATGTGGAGAACACAATTAAGGAACTGCAGAAGCAGAAGGTGGTTACTGAAAAGATTATTCTGTTAGGCTATTCAATGGGTGGTGCAATTACCTGCGAGATTGCTATACGGAAGAATCTTGAACTTGCAGGTATTGTGCTGCTAAGCAGTGGAGGGGATCTGAAACATCATACTCCTCTCATTGATGACTTAAAAGCTATGCCTGTGGAGAAGTTTAGGACAGAAGATATTCTGGGGACTCTTTTTGGTACAGATACGCCGGAAGCAGATGTGGAGCGCATTACAGAGCTGTTTGCTTCAACCAAGGTAGCGGATGTAATAGGATATGGGGATTTGATGGCTTCCAACCGTTATGACAATTTGGAAGCATGTCGTGAAATTTCCATTCCGGCTATGATGGTGCATGGCAATAATGACAGAATTGTATTGCCGACAGCTGCAGTAGAGACTTGGAAAAGAATTGAAGGCAGCCAGCTTTTAATGATTCCGAACAAAGGGCATGGTGCTATTTATGAGGATACTGCTCTTGTCAGGGATAAGGTTCTTTCCTTTCTTAAAATGTGTCTCTGAAAAGAAATACAAGTTTAGAGATAGCTATAACGAAAATACAAATGTGAAGGAGTGTTGAAAATGGATAATAATGCATTGATAAGAGGGATTTCCAGCTATCATCCGGAGCATAAAGTGGATAATGAATTTTTCATTGAACATTTTAAGAAGCAGGGAGAGGATATTTCAGGCCTTCTCGAAACAACCGGAAGGAAAAGCAGGTATCTTTCTGATGATGAGTCGGAAAACATAGTTACTATGGGGTATCAGGCGGCTAAAAAAGTATTGGAAAAAGTATATGTTAAACCTTCACAGATTGGGTTATTGATTTTTTCTTCTGGTACTCCAGAATTTATGTTGCCTCCAAATTCAGTAAAATTGCATGCTATGCTTGGTTTAGGGCAAAAGTGCTGCGTGTTTGATTTAAATGCAAACTGTGCAGGAATGGTTGTGGCGTTGGATCAGGCATCAAAGGCAATGCAGAACAATCAGAATATAAAATATGCGTTAATTGTAGGATCGGATCAGTTGAACCGGTATTCCCGGTACAATGAAGCATTAGCGTATTCTAATTTTGGTGATTCTGCCTGTGCCATTGTATTGGAAAATGTATTCCACACAGACAGGGGATTGCTGGATTCAGATTATTATACGAATTCGAGCAATCATGATAAAATGGTATTCCCGGCAAAGGGGCTGTCGAGTGTTATGAGAGACCGAAGCCTTTCCACACAGGATAAGCTTGTGCATTGGATACCATTTGATTACAGCGGAGCTTTTCACAGTGCCGCAATTTCTATCGAAGAAATTCTTTTTCGGAATAACTTGACAAAAAGTGATATTAAAAGATATTTCTTGTCCCAGTTTGCATGGAAGAGCATTAAAGAAGTATGCAATGAGTTAGGTGAGGATATTGAGAAATTTACATTTATAGGTGACGAGTTCGGATATACCGGAACGACAAGCCCAATGTTAGCTTGTGAGAGAGCGTTGGAGAATGACGAGCTGCAAAGTGGGGATTATGGTATTTTCTGGACAGTAGGAGCTGGAACAACCTGCGCTTGTTCGTTGTATCGGTTCTAAAAAACATAAGAACGTATATTGGTATAATTGATTTGATTCATTGTGTTTAGTTAGTGAAAGCAAGTTGTGCAGAGGAAACTTCGCCATAGTGTGGGTAGTTGCCGACAAAAAAGCCATAGGCTTTTTTGCTAGGGCACAGGCGGAGTCTGTGCCCTTTTCTACAAAAAAAATGAGCAAGAGGAGGGTGTTCAATGGAGTTAGACATTCTTAAAAATGAGGAAAAAAGGATGAATCTTATTTTCTTCCTTTTTCTAGCAGTCATACCTTGTGTAGCATTAGGGTATGTATTGTTATTTAATAACGGGGCAGCAAAGGACTG
Source organism: uncultured Lachnospiraceae bacterium (assembly GCA_910585905.1). Lineage (GTDB taxonomy): Bacteria > Bacillota > Clostridia > Lachnospirales > Lachnospiraceae > Butyribacter. Next base: position 29,680 of record CAJUID010000022.1, on the reverse strand, counting down.
CATTGTTCTTTCGATGGTGCTTGCCGATTTACTAATAAAACTTTTTGAAAAGGCATTGGGGAAATATGCAAAGTATCTGTATGTTTCTGTAATGCCATTATGCGGAGTATTAACCATTGTGTGTGGCAGCCCGGCGGCTTTTGGCGCAATGGCAGAAGCATATTTTTTGGTATTGTTTCTGGCAGTGCCATATTATGATATTAGTATGATAGAGGTATGTACTGCAGTTACAATCGTACCAAATGTAATTGCACTGTTTATATTCCAGAAGGCATACCTTGCAATGTATACACTTTCTATCTGGATTTTTGTATGGTTGGTATATATCCTGGCAGTGCTTGTGGCGGTATTTATTATTCAGAGAGCGCGTTCGCTGTTCCAGACTGTCGAGGTAAAGGAACATGAGATGGAGGATCTTTTATCAAATGTCCGCAGTGCATTTGAGGGACTGGAGGAATCCTCTGCAAAGATTTATGATTCTTTACATAACTTTGAGGCGAGTACGTCAGAGATCGCAGCTACAACAGGCGAGATTGCCGACAGTGCAGATACGCAGATTCAGCAGGTAAAGGGAAGTCTTGATATATTTGGTGATCTGAACGATAAAATTGAAAATTCAAAGGGGCGTGTTCTTCAAACTGTTGAAACAATGCAACAGTTAAAAGAAAAGAATGATGAGGGAATCCAAGCGATTGAGGTTCTGTCCAAGAAATTCAGTGAAAACATCGCGTCTACGCGTGTAGCGTCAGAGGGTGTTACTTCTCTGGTACAAAAATCAAATTCAATTGGAGAGATTATCGAAAGTATCAGCCAGATTGCACAACAGACAAATCTGCTTGCCCTAAATGCGGCAATTGAGGCAGCAAGGGCTGGTGAAGCGGGCAAAGGCTTTGCGGTAGTAGCGGATGAGATCAATATGCTGTCTGGGGAGTCGTCTACCGCAACTCAGAAGATTGATACAATATTAAAAGATGTTATTTCCACGGTAAATGAAGTAAATAAAGTAATCGACAACAATAATGTCATTGTGGAAGAGTCTAATGAGAAGCTAAATGACACAGTTAAGATTTTTGAAAACATGCTTCAGTCTTCTGAGGAAGTTATCTCAGTTACTAATATGTTGCAGGAAGAGCTGGCAAATATTATTGATATTAAAGAACGGCTTTCAGAGGCAATGGAGCGTGTGGAGGAAATTTCACAGCATTCTGTAAAGAGTACAGCGGAAATCAGTGCGTCTACAGAAGAGCAGGCAACTGGTGTAGAGAATATCCTAAGATCCATGGAAAATGTACAGGGAGGAATGGAAAAACTCTCCAGTGTGTTAAATGCAGATATCGAAGCAAAGGTATAACAAGTATATGTGTATCCGATAGGGGGGCATATCCAGTCATGGGTATGCCCCTTGTTGTAATATTCCTGGAGGATGTTTTATGCAATCTGCCTAAAAAACAGAATGCATTTTTGTTTGAGGTTATGCGCTTAACCTTTGAAATTACAGCGTTTCTTTATTATACTGTTCCTTAGGAAGTGGTTTATGTTAGTTATAAATGGCTCCTTATAATCTAAGTCTTTGTCAGGGAGGGATGTCAATGCAGAAAGAGCGGGTGCGGATATCGGATATTGCGGAAGAGCTGGGACTTAGCACGGCAACAGTTTCTAATGTAATTCATGGAAAGACTGGTAGAGTTTCTGAGGAAACAGTAAAACGTGTGCAGGAGCTTTTAGAAAAGAGAGCCTATGTCCCGAGTATGGCGGGGATTTTGCTGGCACAGAATAATTCTAGGATCATTGGTATTGTTGTACATGACCACAAAAAATATGAGGGGCATGTTTTGGAGGATGGTTTTATTTCGGCATCGATTAATGCGCTATCGAGGGAAATTGCAAAGGCTGGCTATTTTATGATGGTGCAGGCAACAACAAAATGGGATGAGATTGTTCGTTTTGCTTCTATGTGGAATATGGAGGGGCTGGTTTTAATTGGATTTTGTGAGCAGGATTATAAAAAATTGCGTGAGGCAATGCATATACCATTTGTGGTGTATGATGGATATTTTCGCGAGACGCATAGAATCTGCAATATTATAATTGATAATTTTGATGGTGGCCGCCAGGCAGGGGCTTATCTAAAGCGTATGGGGCATAGAAGGGTGCTTTGTATCTCGGATAATTTTGTCTGTATGGATTCAGAGCGTATTGAAGGGTGCAAAAAGGCAATGGGTGCTGATGCAGTATGTTTTATGGAGATACCAATGCAGGCCGAGGAGAGGGTGAGGTTTTATCAGGAGAGGGAGTCGGAGATTTTAGAGTATACAGCAGTTTTTGCGGTTTCGGATTTTTATGCGGTTGAATTGATTCATTATCTTTGGGGGCGCGGCATTCATGTGCCAGATGATATATCTGTGATAGGATTTGATAATAGTCCAATTTGTGGCTTCAGTATTCCAGCGCTGACAACAATAGGCCAGGATGCAGGGCTTAGGGCAGAGAATGCCATAACAATCCTACAGAATTTAAAATCTGGAACGGAGGAGCGAACCACCGTGAAACTTCCGGTTTTCCTTGTTGAGAGGGACAGCGTTAGGGAGTTGAAGAGTAGAGAGGGGGCAGGAAACCATGAGGAAGAGGGAGACATTTAAAAGAACGGTAATGAAAATTGCTTTACCAGTAACACTACAATCACTATTACAATCTTCATTTAGTGTAATTGACCAAATTATGATAGGCAAGCTTGGGAGCTACAGCATTGCAGGAATCGGACTTGGGGGAAAGTTCGCCTCACTGTATTCTGTAGTGCTTGGTGCCATTGCATCAGCAGCAGGGATTATGATTTCACAATATATTGGTTCAAAAGATGCGAAATCGGTTAGCAGAAGTTTTTTTACAAATTTGGCATTTTCGATTGGGCTTGCTGTTGCTTTTCTAATATTTTGTATTGCAGTTCCAGAATTTATTATGGGAGCCTACACAAAAGACGAAGTAACCAGGTCGTTGGCAGCAAATTATCTGCGTATTTTGGCAGTATCTTTTCTGCCAATGGCGGTTAGTTCTATCGTCACAACAATGCTGCGGTGTATGGAAGCTGCTGCATTGCCCTTATATGCAAGTATATTTGCCCTTGTGCTAAATACCGGGCTAAATTATCTATTGATTTTTGGTAAATGGATTTTCCCAGAAATGGGAGTGGAAGGCGCAGCGCTCGCCAGTGTGATTGCTCAGACGGTATCTTGTGTGATGATCTTGATATTTTTTGCCAGGCATATCCGTAGGCAGGAAGAACATCTGGCGGTGGGATGGATTGCATTGCGGAAATGGATTGGGCGCAACACATCTGCGGATACAAGGAATCGGAAGCAATACCTAAAAATTATTGGTCCGATGCTGCTCTGCGAATTTATGTGGAGCCTTGGTGAAAATATCTATACGGCAATCTATGGCCATATCGGTACCGATGCCTGTGCCGCTATGACAATGACAATCCCAGTCCAGACACTTTTGATTGGGGCATTAAGCGGGTTATCCCAGGCTGCGGGGATATTAATTGGAAAATCGTTAGGTGCAAAACAGTTTGAGAAGGCATATCAGGAATCAAAAAAATTATTGAAATATGGATTGGTTGGTTCTGTTATTTTGTCAGTTGCATTGATAATCGCTAGCCCATTTTATGTTAAGATTTATAGTGTCAAACCTTTGCTACATAAAATGACGGGTAACCTATTGATTGCATTTGCGGTAATAGCGCCAGTGAAGGTTTTAAATATGATACTTGGCGGAGGGATTATTCGGAGTGGTGGAAAGACAGATTATGTGATGTGGATAGATTTAATTGGGACATGGCTGTTTGGGGTTCCTCTCGGGCTTCTCGCCGGATTTGTATGGAATCTGCCAATAGAGATGGTGTATTTTGTATTATCTTTGGAAGAGTGTGTCAGGTTAGGGATTGCTTTTATTTTGTTTCGGCGCAAGATATGGATGGAGAGCCTATAGTAATAACTTACTTTATTAGGATTAACTATTCAAATACCCCGCTGAAGAGCAACCCACGCGCAGCCGCCTAGTGCAAAGGAACTTTCAGTTCCTTGTAAGTATTGCGTCTGGCTCGTTGCTTACGCGAGAATAAAATCAAAATCACCGGGGTTCAATAAAGAATGAACTTCGGTGATTTTGTTCTATCATAGTGAAGTGTTATTTTTATATCATGATTCGATAAAATCAAATGTCTTCCTCTTCTTCATGAACCAGTGGTTCAAAGCTGCGGGAGGAATGTGCTGCATGTTTTCTTCCTGCAGATACGGCAAGTGCTGCACTACAGAAATATTCCTGCGAATTTAGGCGGTCCTTTCCGTGTTTATTTAAATGTAAGAAAGAGCCGTCCGGCTGCATAATGCGTGCCTTTGCATTGTCGCGGAGCTGGATATCTAAAATGTTAATTACTTCTTCTTTTAGTGTTTCGTCTTCTACTGGAAACAGGATTTCAACACGTTTATCCAGATTACGTGGCATCCAATCAGCACTGCCCATATAGACTTCCTCATAGCCATTGTTGTGGAAATAGTAAATGCGGCTGTGCTCTAAGAAGTCACCTACAATGGAACGGACGGTAATATTTTCGCTGATTCCCGGAATCCCCACTTTAAGGCAGCAGATACCGCGCACGACCAAGTCAATTTTTACACCTGCTGCGGAAGCTTCGTACAGTGCTGAGATAATTTCGGCGTCGCAGAGAGAATTCATTTTTGCCTTGATAAATGCAGTTTTTCCAGCCTTTGCATACTCTTTTTCCCTAGTAATCATCTGGATAAAGCGGTCGCGCAGCCAGATTGGGGCTACAATTAACTTATTCCACACGGCGGGCTCAGAGTAGCCGGACAGCATATTAAATACTGCGGTAGCATCTTCGCCAATTGCTTTCTGGTGCGTTAAAAGTCCCATATCGGTGTATAATTTTGCTGTGCTGTCATTATAGTTTCCGGTTCCAAGATGGACATAGCGGCGGATGCCGTCTTCTTCTTTGCGGACAACTAATGTGATTTTGCTGTGTGTTTTTAAACCTACCAATCCATAGATGACATGGCAGCCTGCCTGCTCAAGCTTTCTTGCCCACAGAATATTGTTTTCCTCATCAAAACGGGCTTTTAGTTCGACTAAAACGGTTACTTGTTTGCCATTTTCGGCTGCAGCTGCAAGGGACGCGATAATCGGGGAGTGGCTGCTGACACGGTAGAGAGTCTGCTTAATAGCAAGCACATCTGGGTCCTTCGATGCCTGCCGGACAAAATCTACGACCGGGTCAAATGTTTCATACGGATGATGGAGCAATATATCATGGTCCTTAATTTGATCAAAGATATGTTCCGTTCCATTCAGCCATTTTGCGGGCTGCGGTGTATATTTTTTGCTGCGGAGATGGTCGTACCCTTCCAATCCTGACATTTTCATTAAAAAGGTCAGGTCAAGCGGCCCATCAATCTTAAAAATATCAGCTTCCTTAATATGCAGTTCATCCTTTAAGGTCTGCAGCAGGCGTTCGTCAATAGCTTCCTCCACTTCCAGACGGATGACTTCACCCCACTGGCGCTTTTTAAGCTGCCGCTCAATTTCCATTAAAAGGTCGGCGGCTTCGTCTTCCTCAATCGTCAGGTCGGCATTCCGCATAACACGGTATGGAAAGACGGAGAGGACTTCATAATTTAGGAATAGCTTATCGATATTTTTTTCAATAATCTGTTCTAATAAGATAAATGTTTTGTCTCCCTCATTTTCGGAGGGAATCTCTACGAATCTCGGCAGCATAGATGGAACCTGGACGGTTGCAAAATCAATGTCGAGATTTTGTTTTTTCTTCTTTTTGTTGTGCGGCATATAGAGTTCCCGGAAGTGTTCCTTTCCCTCGTCGGCTTTATCATGTTGTTTCGTCTGCAACAAGGCGCCGATATTTAAAGACTTATTGCGTATTAGCGGAAATGGCCGGGAAGAGTCTACGGCCATAGGCGTTAAGACGGGATACACTTCTGAGCGGAAATAATTGTCTACATAATCTGCCTGTTTTTTGGTCAGGCATTCGTGGTGGTCAATGATATCAATATTTTCTGCTTCCAAGCTGGGCAGCAGAAGCGTATTATAAGTAACATATTGGTCTTTTACAAGTTGGTGCGTTTTTTTATTGATTTCTTCCAGCTGTTTTTCTGGTGTCATACCGGCAATATCTTTTTTGGTGTAATTTACTTGCACCATATCTTTTAGGGAGGCGACACGTATCATAAAAAATTCGTCCAGATTGGATGCGGTGATACTTAAAAATTTTAGGCGGTCAAGCAGCGGGATTTTTTTGTCCTGTGCCTCTTCCAGAACACGGTAGTTAAATGAAATCCAGCTAAGTTCACGGTTATAGAAATATTCTGGTTTTGAATAGTTTGATTTATTTCCCATAATGCACCTCATTTCTGCGCTGCCCGTATTTTATCTAAGGGTTACTTCCCTAAAACGATATGACGCTTTTGTTTTGTGCCTGACAGCGCGGAGGCGCAAAATTCGAAAGCGGTTGTTTGATATTCTGATCTTAAAATTCTTTTTTCTGTTTGAGCACAGGTTTTATGCCAAAAACTTCTTCGAAAAAGGCGGCATGGGTATCAAATATTCCCAGTTCAAGCGTAATGTCATATAATGTATGGCCTGTAATGTACAGAGCGCCGCCTCGCTGCAGAAGCGTTATATAATGAAATTTCTGGCGGTGGCTCCTGTCCATTGCATCCGCCAGGCGGAGAATGGCATTTAATTTGGCAATCTTAATGTATTCTTCTTTTTCAAAGACATCTTCAAACTGTGCATATTCTGGAAAAGTGCCGGTTGTATAGTGTACAATGGATGCCACCATCATCCGCTGTTTATGTGAGATGCCTATAATTTCGGTTGAGGTAACAATTTTATATGAATTCTCCCCAATATCGTTTAAGTTTATAAATGCGCCACAATTGTGCAAAATTGCAGCTATCTGCAGAAGAAGGCGTTCCTGCTTGGTCAGCGTGTTCTGCTTTTTGACGGCATCAAAAATTTTCAGTGCAACGCTTTCCACAATTCCGGTGTGGTTCCGGCTGCATTTATACCGTTCAGCTATTTTGCGGGCGGCAGATAAAATATCATCGGCAAAGCTGTGGGCTGGCGTGATATGGAGCTTGCGTTCTGCAAAATCTGCTGCCATACCATCGCAGAGTGTGATTCCTGAGAGCCACATCTGTTCCGCCTGTGATTCTTCAAAGATATTGTGGTAGATCATAGCGGTTGGCAGCAGGAGAGAAGCCTTGTCAAGAGTAATATTTAGTTCCCGGCTCAGTTCTTCTGGTTTCTGGGAAATGATAGAGCGGTAGAACTCATCATATTCCTCCCGGTTTACAGAATCTTTTTTATTTCCTCTAGAATCAAAAGGCAGCAGGTTTCCAAAATTGTGGTTAGAAAGGTATTTCACAAAACTGGAAAGCTGATTTCCTACAGCGATAATGTTTTTGACCTTGATATCTTTAAGATATAGCTGTGTGAAGACATGCAAGTCATGCGAGATATATTCATAAACTAAGTTTTGGTAATTATCCGTGACATTGCGCATGTTTTGCAATATCTCTTGTATGCGCAGGGAGCCAAGCGGAAAGTTTTGCGTTGCGATCAGTGCATTTTTGTCAAATATTGAAAGCTGGATGCTTCCGCCGCCTACATCTGCGATCAAAGTTCCCTTTTGAATTAATTTATGAAAGGAGTTTGGTGTTAATGCGATTGCTTTGTAGCATAAATAACGCTGCTCAGAGTTGCTTAATATTTTAATCTGGAACCCGGTTCTTTGCTTGACTTGGTCAAGGACAATTAAATTATTATCTGCTTCACGCAGTGCGCTGGTAGCAGTAATCATATAATCGGATACGCCGTATTCCTTTAGTTTTAAAGAAAAGCCGTTTAGGATTTTACAGAGCTTTTCGATAGAGTGCGAGCTGACATGCCTGGTAGAGTAGGTCTCATAGCCTAGGCGGGATGTATGATGCACATAGTCTAACTCATGTATGCCATTTCGCTTGGAAATTTCATATACGCGAAGTGTTGTTTCGTGTGATCCAACATCAATTGCTGCAAAAGTTGTTACTGCCATAATTTGCACCAAGCCTCGTGTGAAAATTCTTGCATTTCCATTTGAGGCGCAAACACAAAGGGTGAAAGATGTGTGTTTGCATTTTATCCTTCCTTCATTTTTTCTTTCACTCTACTTGTTCATATGTAATTTTACGTCATTTGTAGAAAAAAAACCAGTGTTTTTCTGGCAAATCATGAAATTATTGTTTAGAAAGATACTATATTAGTTTGCGAATAAATACCGAATCAAAAGGAGTTGTTCTTTTGCCTAATCAGAGACCACAAAAAAGAGTCAGCAAATATAATATATATATTTGTCGACTCTTTTTTGTATTTAACCGTAAATAGTGATAACCGAACTTTTGATGTGGAAATTCTAGTAAATCATTGTTGATAGTTCTGTTCCTATTTAGATAATATATCAAGAAAATGGTTACTTATTCTAATGACTTGCATATATACTTAAAACTTTGATATTCAAATGAAGTATTATTGTTTAAACAGGCTTTAGCTTGCCTGAAAGAAGACAAGCAGCTTGCAAAAAAATGCTAAAAATCTGTTGCGCTGTGCACAAGAATAAAACTTGTTGCACTTGCAGAGATTTTCTAGTACAATATGTTTTGTATATATTGCATTAATAGTGAATACATATTGCATACTGGCATGTCAGCAGTGAAATGGAGGCTTCGGAATGAGCAGGCAGATTAGAATCGTAGTGGATGCAATGGGGGGAGACAATGCACCAGATGTTACAGTGAGGGGCGCGGTTGAGGCGTTAAAGGTTTCAGAAAAAATAGCAATCATTTTAACTGGACGGACGAATGATATCCAGAAAGAATTGGAAAAGTATACGTATGATAAGGAGAGGATACGGATTGTCCATGCAGAAGATGTGATTGGTTTTGATGAGCCTCCGGTAATGGCGATTAGGAAAAAGAAGGACTCCTCTATTGTAGTAGGGATGAATCTGGTAAAACGCGGCGAAGCAGATGCCTTTGTATCAGCGGGAAGCACCGGGGCTATTTTAGTTGGCGGCCAGTTTGTTGTGGGAAGAATTAAGGGGATTGAGCGTGCGCCTCTGGCACCGCTGATTCCAACAGCAAAAGGTGCATCACTTTTGATTGACTGCGGCGCCAATGTGGATGCGAGGGCATCCCATCTGGTTCAGTTTGCAAGAATGGGTTCTATTTATATGGAACATGTGGCAGGTGTTAAGAATCCGAGGGTGGCAATTGTAAATATTGGCGCGGAAGAAGAAAAGGGGAATATCTTAGTGAAGGAGACATATCCTTTATTAAAGGAATGTACGGACATTAATTTTGTAGGCAGCATTGAGGCGAGGGATATTCCAAAGGGGAATGCAGATGTTATTGTCTGTGAGGCTTTTGTCGGCAATGTGATTTTGAAGCTCTATGAGGGGCTTGCATCTACGCTGCTGAAAGAGGTTAAGAAGGGGCTGATGTCAACGCTTCGGAGCAAGATTGGGGCTTTGTTGATTAAGCCTGCGTTAAAAAAGACAATGAAGGAATTTATGGGCGCAGACCAGGGAGGTGCGCCGCTTTTGGGGTTAAATGGCCTGGTGGTAAAAGCGCATGGAAGTTCTTCCAGTGAGGATATTAAGCAGGCAATTATCCAGTGTATTCAATTTAATGAAGAAGAAATCAATGAAAAAATAAAAGAAAATCTAACTACAGAATAAAGGTGGAATCGTTATGGAATTTGAAAAACTTCAAATGATTATTGCGGAGGTGTTAAACATTGAACCGGAGGAGGTAAGACCGGAAATGTCTTTTGTAGACGACCTGGGAGCCGATTCTCTGGAAGTATTTCAGATTATTATGGGGATTGAGGATTCCTTTGATGTTGTGATTGATGAGGATGTAATAGAATCCATTCAGACCGTAGAGCAGGCGTTGCAGGCAATTGGTGAAAATTAGGAATGATATAGCCAGTGAAGTGTTAGTTTGCTTAGTATAAATTGCTAAGAAATGCAGCGAAGGAATGGAGACAATATGAGACAGGAAAAAATTATAGAATTTGAGAATAGGATTGGCTACCAGTTTGGAAATCCGGATTTATTGGTGACTGCGTTGACACACAGCTCCTATTCCAATGAAAAGCGGCTCCGCAAGTACGAATGTAATGAACGTCTGGAATTTTTAGGGGACGCAGTGTTAGAACTTGTGACGAGTGAGAAGATTTTTCGAGAGCATCCTAAAAGCCCGGAGGGGGATATGACAAGGACGCGTGCAAGCTATGTCTGTGAACCGACGCTTGCGCTATGTGCGAGGGAGATTGGCCTTGGGGATTATATTCTTCTTGGAAAGGGCGAGGATATGACCGGAGGAAGGGACAGGGATTCTATCTTGTCGGATGCTATGGAGGCAACTATCGGCGCGGTTTATTTAGACGGCGGTTTTGCGAGGGCACAAGAATATGTGGAACAGTTTGTCCTAAAGGATATTGAGAAGAAAAAGTTGTTTTATGACAGCAAGACCTATCTGCAGGAGGTTGTGCAGAGAGGGCATGCGGAGTTAGAATATACCTTGTTAAAAGAAGAAGGGCCAGACCACAATAAGTCTTTTGAGGTGGGGGTATTTGTGGACGGAGATATGGTGGCTTCTGCTGAGGGCAGGACGAAAAAGAAGGCTGAACAGGCTGCGGCGTACAAGGCAATCTTAATATTGGAGGAAAAATGTATTTAAAGAGTCTGGAAGTACATGGTTTTAAATCATTTGCTAACAAATTATTGTTTGAATTTCACAATGGAATCACAGCGATCGTAGGGCCAAATGGCAGTGGAAAGAGTAATGTTGCTGATGCTGTCCGGTGGGTACTTGGGGAGCAGAGTGCAAGGCAGCTGCGCGGCGCTAAGATGGAGGATGTTATTTTTGCGGGAACCCAGATGCGAAAGCCTCTGGGTTATGCTTATGTGGCGATTACAATAAGCAATGAGGATCATAAATTGAATGTTCCCTATGAGGAAGTTAAGATTGCCAGAAGGGTGTACCGCTCCGGTGAGAGCGAATATCTCTTAAATGGTGCCTCCTGCCGTCTGAAAGATGTGCAGGAGCTTTTGTTTGATACGGGTATTGGCAAGGAAGGATATTCCATTATTGGGCAGGGGCAGATAGATAAAATTTTAAGCGGCAAGCCGGAGGAGCGCAGGGAACTGTTTGATGAGGCAGCAGGCATTGTTAAGTTTAAAAAGCGGAAAGCCGCAGCAGAAAAGAATCTGGAGGAAGAACGCCAGAACTTAACGAGAATAGAAGATATTCTTTCAGAGCTTGACAAGCAGGTAGGCCCGCTTCAACAGCAGTCGGAGAAGGCGAAGGAATATCTGGGTTACCGCGATGAACTGCGAAATTTGGATATTAATCTTTTTCTTGCAGAATATGACGAGATTCATAAGCAGATTCAGGAAGTGGAAGGAAAGCAGAAGATTGCCGCAAGGGATCTGGAAGAGACTGGGCGAGAATTTGATAAGACAAAGGAAGAATACCTTGTTGTTGAGGGGCAGCTTGAAGCATTAAATCGGACATTGGATCAGAAAAAGGAGGCGTTGTCAGCGGACAAGCTTGCCTTGAATCAGTCAGAGGGAGAGATTAATGTTTTAAGGGAGCAGATTAATACGGTGGCCCAAAATAAGTCCCATGCGGAGGAACAGATACGCTCTCTTCAGGAAAGAATTGAGGAAGCGGGGAAAGAACGCGGTCGTTATCTGAAGCAGAAGGAAGAGGCGGATCAGAAGGCAGCCATTTTGACAAAAGAACAGACAGACGGGGAAGAAAGTATCAACCAGCTGCAGAAGCGGATGGACGGGATAGAGGCTCAAATCAATCAATGTAATCAGGATATGATTGCCTGTCTCAATGAAAATACAGATGTAAAATCAAACCAGCAGAGGATTCAGACGCTTTTGGAGCAGAATAATATTAAAAAGGCCGAGATTACAAAACGCGTTTTGGAAAATAAAACAGAATCAGCGGTGCTTGAGGAGACATTGGCGAATGAGAAAAAAGCTCTGACAGAGATAACAAAGCATATTGGGGCAATGGATGATACATTGGAGGAGCTTCGGAATTCCCGCCAGGTTCTGGAACAGAAAGAGGAGGCGCTTCGCCGTGAGCACCGTGACACCCAGCAGCAATTTCATATGGAAAACTCCAGGCTGCAGTCCCTGCGCAACCTGACAGAGCGCTATGAGGGCTACGGCCAGAGTATTAAGAGGATTATGGAGTTAAAGCAGGGCAATCAGGGAATTGTCGGGGTTGTGGCAGATATTATCCGTGTAAAGAAGGAATATGAAGTTGCAGTGGAGACAGCACTTGGCGGCAGTATCCAGAATATTGTTACAGACAATGAGCAGACGGCAAAAGAAATGATCTCATTTTTAAAAAAGAATCGCTATGGGCGTGCGACGTTTCTTCCTTTGACCAATATGAGGGCAAAACCTGTTAATCTGTCTGGCAATGTTTTGAATGAGCAGGGTGTGATTGGCATGGCATCTACGCTTGTAGAAGCAGAGGAGCGGTTTTCTAATCTTGTTGAGTATCTGTTGGGGCGGTTTGTCGTGGTAGATACGATTGACCATGCTATTTCCCTTGCAAAGAAATACCATCACACAATACGCATTGTGACAACGGAAGGCGAACTGTTAAATCCTGGTGGTTCTATGTCAGGCGGGGCATTTAAGAACAGCCAGAATCTTCTTGGGCGCCGCCGTGAGATGGATGACCTGGAGAAGCGCTCGCAGGAGTTGAAAGAGAAATTAAAAGAATTGTCTGGGGATATCGCGCAGAATGAGAAAGAGTCGGAGGAAACTGCAAAGCAGATTAGCGCAAGCAGAAAAATACGGCAGGAGTTAAGCTTAAAACAAAATACGGCCAAGTTAAATTATGACAGGGCAGCAGAGGATATGGAGAAAAACCAGGAGAAGCTTGAGCTGATCCGCCTGGAGAGCAGCCAGATTGAGGAGCGTAAGGAGAGCCTGCGGCAGGAAATTGAGCAGATTAATGAAAAGGTTCTTTCAAATGAAAAGTTAAGCCATGAGAGCGAGAAGCGGATGGAGGAATTGTCAGCCGTTTTGGAGCAGCTTAAAGAAGAATATGAAAGACAGTCAAAGGAACATGCGGACAGGATGCTTGAGATTACTGCACAGAACCAGAGCAGCCAGTTTATTGGGGAAAACTTAAACCGGCTTGCCGATACGGCTGCAAGCCTGGAAACTGAGTTAAAGCAGGTGATGGAGAGCGGAAAGGATGCAGATTGGCAGGCAGTACAGAAGGAAGAGGAGATTCAGAAAGCCGAGGAGCAGATTGTGCTGGTGAAAAAGCATATGGAGGAGCTTTCTGATGCGATTGAGAAAGAAACAGAAGAGAAGGAGGCGTTAAGTGTACGCCATAAGGGATTTTTTGAAAAGCGCGAGGAATTGTCGGCTAAAAAGAGTGCGCTTGATAAAGAGTGTTTCCGGCTGGACAACCAGAAGGAGAAGCTTGCAGAGAGAATTGATTCTTATACGAATTATATGTGGGAGCAGTATGAGCTTACATACCACACTGCGGAGCAAAAGAAAACTGAGGTTTCATATACTTTGTCCCAGATGCGCACGGAGATTTCAAAGTTAAAGAGCCAGATGAAATCTCTTGGCGATGTCAATGTTAATGCGATTGAACAGTACAAGGAAGTGCAGGAGAGATATGAACTGCTGCATACCCAGCATGATGACCTGATTGAGGCGGCAAATGTGCTGATGGGAATTATTGAAGAACTGGACATGGAGATGCGGAAGCAGTTTGAGGAGCAGTTTGAGGAGATTAGGACTCGGTTTGACCATGTGTTTAAAGAGCTTTTTGGCGGCGGAAGGGGGACGCTTGAGCTGACGGAGGAAGAGGATATTTTGACGGCAGGTATCCGCATTGTGGCGCAGCCGCCTGGGAAGAAGCTGCAGAATATGATGCAGCTTTCTGGTGGGGAGAAGGCACTGACTGCGATTGCCCTTTTATTTGCAATCCAGAGCTTAAAGCCATCTCCGTTCTGTCTATTAGACGAAATTGAAGCGGCGCTTGATGACTCAAATGTCAGCCGCTATGCAGAGTATCTCCACAAGCTGACAAAGGATACCCAGTTTATTGTAATCACCCACAGACGTGGTACAATGAATGCGGCGGACATTCTTTATGGTATTACGATGCAGGAAAAGGGCGTGTCCACCCTGGTATCGGTTAGCTTGCTGGATGAAAAAGAGATTGCAAATTAGGATAAAAAAGGCTAAAATAAGCTGTTAGGGCATACCAAACATATCTAGTATAACGAATATTTAGAGGTATTCTCAAGCAGGCGATGCCCTTTTATAACAGGAGGACATGTTATGGGTGAAAAGAAAGGTTTTTTTGGCAGGCTGATTAGTGGCCTGACGAAGACGAGGGATAATCTGAAATCTGGGATTGATTCATTGTTTAGCGGGTTTTCTGAGATTGATGAAGATTTTTATGAGGAATTAGAGGAAATACTGATTATGGCCGATATTGGTGTGGCCACTACCGAAAAGATAATTGAAAATCTCAGGGAAAAGGTAAAGGAACAGAAAATTAAAGAGATTGCCGTCTGCAGGCAGCTTTTGATTGATTCAATCAAGGAGCAGATGTATGTGGACGAAACAGCATATGAATTTGAAAAGAAACAGTCAGTTGTATTATTAATCGGTGTCAATGGAGTTGGCAAAACTACATCCGTAGGTAAACTTGCCGGACAGCTAAAGAGTCAGGGAAAGAAAGTGATCCTGGCGGCTGCAGATACATTCCGCGCAGCGGCGACAGGGCAGCTTACAGAATGGTCGAACCGTGCAGGAGTTGAGCTGATCGCAGGTCAGGAAGGCGGAGACCCTGCAGCTGTCGTCTATGATGCAGTAAATGCTGCGAAGGCAAGGAAAGCGGATGTTTTAATCTGTGACACGGCGGGAAGGCTTCACAATAAGAAAAATCTTATGGAGGAGCTTAAGAAGATAAATAGGATTATTGATAGGGAATTTCCAGATGCCCACAGGGAAACGCTTGTAGTTCTGGACGGAACGACAGGGCAGAATGCACTGGCACAGGCAAAACAGTTCGGTGAAGTAGCGGATATCACGGGAATTATTTTGACGAAGTTAGATGGGACGGCAAAGGGTGGCATTGCGATTGCGATTCAGTCGGAGATGAATATTCCGGTAAAATATATTGGAATCGGTGAGAAGATAGATGATTTGCAGAAATTTGATGCAGACGCATTTGTAGATGCGCTGTTTGAAAATAGAAATGAGGGAAATAGCGATGATGACATTGGAAAAATTTGAGGAAGCCGCAGAAAAAGTGAAAGAAGTGGTCCTGCCTACCAATCTGATTTATAGTGAATATTTTTCACAGCAGACCGGAAATAAGGTTTACTTAAAACCAGAAAATATGCAGTATACAGGAGCCTATAAGGTGCGTGGCGCTTATTATAAAATTAGCACATTAAGTGAGGAGGAGCGCGCAAAGGGACTGATTACTGCATCGGCAGGAAATCACGCGCAGGGTGTGGCATATGCCGCTAAAATCTATGGAGTTCCTGCTACTATTGTGATGCCGACTACAACACCGTTGATTAAGGTAAACCGCACAAAAGGTTATGGTGCTAGGGTAATTTTATATGGAAATGTGTATGATGAGGCATGCCAGTATGCATTAAAGTTATCTAAGGAGCAGGGGCTTACGTTTGTCCATCCGTTTAATGATGAGACAGTGGCTACCGGGCAGGGTACGATCACAATGGAGATTTTTAAGGAGCTTCCAACAGTAGATATTATTCTTGTGCCAATTGGCGGCGGCGGCCTGGCAGCAGGCGTATCAACTCTCGCAAAATACTTAAACCCCAATATTAAGGTGATTGGCGTAGAGCCTGCTGGGGCAAGCTGTATGAAGGAATCCCTTGAGGCGGGCGAAGTTGTCACGCTGCATGATGTAGATACGATTGCAGATGGCACGGCAGTACAGACGCCTGGTGATGTAGTTTTTCCATATATCCAGAAAAATATTGACGATATTATTGCGGTGGAGGACCAAGAGTTAATTGTGCATTTTCTAGATATTATGGAAAATCATAAGATGTTAGTAGAGAATTCCGGCCTTCTTACGGTTGCAGCGCTAAAGCATTTGGACTGTAAGGACAAAAAGATTGTGTCAATTCTTAGCGGCGGAAATATGGATATTATTACGCTCTCCTCGGTTGTACAGCATGGGTTGATCCAGAGAGGACGGGTATTTACGGTGGCTGTCCTTCTACCGGATAGGCCGGGTGAGTTAGAAAAGATTGCAAGGATTATTGCGCAGATGCAGGGAAATGTGATCCGGCTGGAGCACAATCAGTTTGTCAGCTTAAACCGCAATGCGGCGGTGGAGCTTAGGATTACGCTGGAGGCATTTGGCGTTGACCATAAAAATGAGATTATTGAGTTGCTGCGGAAAAAAGGCTATGCCCCGAAGGAAGAGACGCCGACGGGAATTTATGAATAAGAATGCAGGAGGGACAGCAGGGAAATGAAACAGGAAATGATTTATTTTCAAAATTCTACGGAAGGGCAGGAGCTTCTGCATACACCTGGTGGAGTGAGGGATACGTATGGCATAGAGTGTGCCAGAAAATTGAAGCTAGAGCGGGATGTGCATGATGTAATGAAGTCCTACGGTTTTCGCGATATAGAGACACCGACTTTTGAATATTTTGATATTTTTAGTAAAGAGCGGGGGACAGTGCAGTCTAAGGAAATGTTTAAGTTTTTTGACCGTGGAAACAATACCCTTGTGCTGCGGCCTGATGTGACACCTTCGATTGCGCGCTGTGTTGCAAAGTACCAGAAAGAGGAAGAGATGCAGATACGTCTGTGTTATACTGGCAATACGTTTGTCAATACTGGAAAATATAAGGGAAAGCTGCAGGAGGTTACGCAGGTTGGAGCAGAGCTTTTTAATGATGGTACGTCTGATGCGGATGCGGAGATGATTGCGATGGTGGTGGAGTGTCTGTTAAAGAGCGGTTTAAAAGAATTCCAGCTAGAAGTCGGCCATGCAGATATTTTCCGCGGCCTGGTGGAAGAGGCGGGATTTAATGCATATGAGACAGAGGAACTTCGCAGGCTGATCGTCAGCAAAAATTTCTTTGGGGTGGAAGACCTTCTGGATAAGATGACAGTATCAGATTCCCTAAAGGAAATTTTTATTAAGCTTCCAGAGCTTTTAGATAATCTTGGGGCATGTGCGGAGTTTGTACGTGCGCGTACAAAGAGTGAGAGAGTGCTCTGTGCGCTTGACCGTCTTGTTAAGGTAGATGAAATTTTAGAAATTTATGGTTTTTCAGCTTATATTACAATAGATCTCAGTATGCTCAGCCAGTATAGCTATTATACAGGCATTATTTTCCGGGCATATACGTATGGAAGCGGTGAGGCGCTTGCTACTGGAGGGCGTTATGACGGCCTGGTAGGGCAGTTTGGCAAAGATGCGGAAGCAATTGGGCTGGCGATTGTTGTGGATCAGTTGATGCTTGCGCTGACCAGGCAGAATCTTTTTGAGGAATATACGCTGGGAGGTACGATTCTCCTTTACCCGCAGAATCTTCGGCAGAAGGCAGTGCAGTTGGCAGAGGAGTACCGTAGGCAGGGGCAGTCTGTACAGATGCTGCGAAAATCTTCCAGAAAGCCTTATGAGCAATATAAGGAGTATGCTAAGCGGATGCAGGCAGATACTATTTTGTATCTGGAGAAGGAAGAGGAACTACTTGTTTTTGATACGGCATCTGGCAAAGAAGAACATAAGGCGCTGTAGTTTTTTGGTAAGAAATGGAGAGAGTTATGAAGTATATCACATTTGCCCTGGCGAAGGGAAGACTGGCAAAGCAGACGCTTGGGCTGTTAGAACAGATTGGGATTACCTGTGAGGAAATGAAGGATGAAAAGACAAGAAAGCTGATCTTTGTCAATGAAGAACTGGGATTTAAATTTTTTCTGTCAAAAGCAACGGATGTCCCTACTTATGTAGAGATGGGGGCGGCTGATATTGGTGTTGTCGGAAAAGATACAATCTTAGAAGAGGGCAGGAAACTTTATGAAGTGCTTGATTTAAACTGCGGCAAATGCCGCATGTGCGTGGCTGGTCCTGCTAGTGCAAAGGAACTTTTAAAGAATGGCTCCTTAATCCGTGTAGCAAGTAAATATCCAGGGATTGCAAAGGATTATTTTTATAACAGAAAGCACCAGACAGTGGAAATTATTAAATTAAACGGATCAGTCGAGCTTGCGCCAATTGTTGGATTGTCTGAGGTGATTGTAGATATTGTAGAGACAGGTTCTACATTGAAAGAAAATGGTTTGGAAGTGCTGGAAGAAATCTGCCCGCTGTCAGCAAGGGTGGTAGTAAATGAGGTCAGTATGAAGATGCAGCATGAGCGTATTACAAAGCTCTTAAAGGAGTTAAAGACGGTGCTGCCGCAGTAGGGCATGGATATTACGATGGTTTTCATTTTGTGTAGTGGCTATTATGATACTATAGATCAGTTATCATTCACAGGAGGGGATATATATGTGTACAAACAACGAATTGAAATTTAGCATTTTCCTCATTCACAATTTGGCTGATCAATGGGGGAGGCCGCCTTCTGAGGTATATAGTATTTTAAATAATACAAAAATACTCGATGATTACATTATTAGATGTTATGATACTCTTCATACGCTAGGCAAAGATTATTTGATGGAAGATATTACTGAGTTTGTAATAGAAAAGGGCATACAAATATGATTGTTTATCATGGGACGACAAAAAAAGTGCAAAATCCTAATGTGGCATTTTCGAAAAGGTATTTGGATTTTGGGAGGGGATTTTATTTAACTACCTTTCAAAATCAAGCAGAAAAATGGGCACTACGCAAGGGGTTGCGCCAAAGAGCTGATGCGATTGTAAATATATACGAGATGTCAGAACGATTGACGGGATTTAGAGTGTTAACATTTGGAAAAGAAACGGAAGAGTGGTTAGATTTTGTATGTGCGTGTCGGAATGGGGAAACAATTTATCAGAATTATGATATTATAATTGGTAATGTTGCGGATGATGATGTATTTAAAACGATTGATATGTATTTTAGGGGCATATGGGATAAAGAGAGGGCTTTACATGAGCTGCGATATTATAAAATGAATGATCAAATTTGTATTATAAATCAGGCCGCTTTAGATGAAATATTAACTTATAAAGGATTCTATCATGTGGAGTGAAAAAATAATGGATAATAATAATTTATTCTTTTTGTATAAACAAAATTTAGTGGAATCTATTATTCAATACTTGTCCGAAATAAAAAGTATTGAATTGCGGCAGGCGATGGATATTTATTATCAGAGTGAATTGGCGGATGAAATTGAAAAAGGAAAATATGGGATAGAAAATATGGATTATAAGTATCTTGTGCAGGATCTGATTGAAAACGAACCGCAATTATTCTGCAAATCAATTAACGATTAGTAGTTTTAACATATGAAATGGGATATTGAACTTTTGAGAGGAGGACATATGAGAATTGTAAAACTGACAGAGCAGGAGCGGGCTGGCATTTTAGAAAATCTTTTAAAGAGGAGCCCAAACCAGTATGGTAAATATGAGGATACTGTTCAGGAGATTTTGGACGATGTAAAGGAAAAGAAAGACCAGGCACTATTTGATTATACAAAAAAGTTTGACGGGGCAGAGATTACAAAAGAGACGATTCTTGTAACAAAAGAAGAGATCGAGGAAGCATACACAAAGGTAGATGCGCATTTAGTTGAAATTATCCGAAAGGCTCTAAAAAATATAAAGGAATACCATGAAAAGCAAATCCAGTATAGTTGGTTTGACAGCAAGCCGGATGGGACATTGCTTGGGCAGAAGGTGACAGCGCTAGAGCGGGTTGGAGTTTATGTGCCGGGTGGCAAGGCAGTTTATCCGTCCTCTGTTTTAATGAATATTGTGCCGGCAAAGACAGCAGGCGTGGAACGCATTATTATGACGACGCCGCCAGGAAAGGATGGCAAGGTATATCCTGTCACATTAGTTGCGGCAAACGAGGCGGGCGTAGACGAAATCTATAAAGTTGGAGGTGCGCAGGCAATTGGTGCACTGGCCTATGGGACAGAGAGCATAAAGAAAGTAGATAAGATTGTAGGACCAGGAAATATTTTTGTGGCGCTTGCTAAAAAAGCGGTGTATGGGCATGTCAGCATCGATTCTATTGCGGGGCCTAGTGAGATTCTTGTGTTAGCAGATGAGACTGCAAATCCGCGTTATGTGGCGGCTGATTTGTTATCCCAGGCAGAACATGATGAGATGGCATCTGCTATTTTGGTAACGACAAGCAGTGAGTTGGCTGAAAAAGTGTCGGTAGAAGTAGATGGATTTGTTAAAGTATTGTCCCGTGGAGAAATTATTCAGAAATCATTAGATGCTTATGGATATATTTTAGTGGCGGATACGATGGAAGAGGCGATAGAGACAGCAAATGAGATTGCTTCAGAACATCTGGAGATTGTTACCAGAAACCCATTTGATACCATGACCAGAATACGAAATGCAGGCGCTATTTTCCTTGGGGAATACAGCAGTGAGCCATTGGGGGATTATTTTGCAGGTCCGAATCATGTCCTGCCAACAAATGGGACTGCAAAATTCTTTTCGCCGCTTTCTGTAGATGATTTTATAAAAAAATCAAGTATCATTTCTTATTCTAGGGAGGCTTTGGAAAAAATTCATACAGATATAGAAGACTTTGCGGCAGCGGAAAAACTGACTGCACATGCTAATTCTATTGCGGTGCGCTTTGAGGATGAGAAATAGTTTTTTTGCAATAATTACATTTTTGTAAAAAAATTTGCCTAGATCGGCAGAATAGGTTATACTTGAGGTATCGAAATATAATCGGTATCGGAATGTGTATCAATCCATATTTGTTAATGTATGCTTATGCGTGCGGAACTGATTTGTTCGAAAGATTGCGCAGCAGAATGGAGCAAAACAATGAAAGAAAGAATTGCAGTTGTTTCACGGAAAACAGGCGAGACAGAGATTGAGATTACTTTAAATCTGGATGGAACTGGGCAGGCAGATATTTCTACCGGCATTGGCTTCTTTGACCATATGTTAAATAGCTTTGCAAGACATGGCTTATTTGACTTGAAAGTGTTGGTAAAGGGGGATTTAGAAGTTGACTCCCACCATACCATTGAGGATACCGGAATCGTTCTGGGGCAGGCAGTGAAAGAAGCAGTTGGTGAGAAGAAGGGCATCAAAAGGTTTGGCAATTTTATTTTGCCAATGGATGAGACGCTTGTACTCTGTGCATTAGACTTATCTGGAAGGCCATACCTGCAGGAAAATTTGTCTTTTTCTGTTGAGAGAGTTGGTGGATTTGATACAGAGATGGTGCATGAATTCTTTTATGCAGTCAGTTATAGTGCAGGGATGAACCTACATCTAAAGCAGTTAGATGGCAGAAACAACCATCATATTATAGAAGCAGCTTTTAAGGCATTTGCAAAAGCTCTTGATGAGGCCGTATCTTATGATGGGCGGATTCAGGATGTACTATCTACTAAGGGCAGCTTATAGACAACATTTTCTAATGAATTAAAAATTCAACTTGAATGGAGAAAAAAATGAACCGTAAAAAACTGATTCCTTTTATTAATGCAGAAAATGAAATGGCAAACAGCGTTATTTCCCTTGCAGACCGCTACTCCTGTGAAGGAGCAGATGGTTTGTATCTGTACAATTTTTCAGGGGATGAAAAATCAAGGGAAGAATTCTTAAGTGTGGTGCGCCAGATTGAAAAGGTCATTGATGTTCCGTTTGTGATGGGACTTTATGTGGAACGCTTCGAAGATGCGAAAAAGGCGTTATACACTGGTGCTTCTAAGGTAGTAATCCGCAAGGCGCTGCTTCCAGAGGAAAAAGAGTTGAAAGAGATCTTTGCCCGTTTTGGAAAAGAAAAACTGGCAATTGAAATTGATATGAAAGCAGATTTCCAGACATCCGAACAGTTGGACTCTTTTTATGAAATGGGATTTGGGACTGCTATTTTAAAGCACATTGATACCACAAAAAGTTTTTCTGAGGCAATTGCAAATACAAAGATTGAGGTAATGGTTCGGGATGGCCTGATTCGTAATGACTTGGCAGAAATTTTTTCATATCAGACGGTTCAGGCAGTGATGACAAATTATTTTGAAGAAAAGGATTTATACAAGGCAAAGCGCGGCTTAAAAAAGCAGGGAGTTGATGTGGAAGTTTTTGAGAGCCTGATTGATTTTGATGATTTTAAGCTGACTGATAACGGGTTGATTCCGGCAATTGTACAAGATTACCGTACTGGTGAAGTTCTTATGATGGCTTACATGAACAGGGAATCCTATGAGATGACAATTAAGACCGGAAGAATGACATATTATAGCCGCAGCCGTCAGGAACTGTGGTTAAAGGGTGAGACTTCCAGCCACTTTCAGTATGTAAAGTCGCTGATGTTAGATTGTGATAATGATACCATTCTTGCAAAGGTAAGGCAGGTTGGAGCGGCATGTCATACGGGAAACAGAAGCTGTTTTTTTAAGGAGCTTGCAAAAAAAGAATATATAGCGACAAATCCTCTTACAGTTTTGACAGATGATTTTAATATTATTATGGAGCGGAAGAGGAAGCCAAAGGAAGGGTCTTATACCAATTACTTATTCAATAAGGGAATTGATAAAATATTAAAAAAGTGCGGGGAGGAAGCTTCTGAAATTATCATTGCAGCCAAAAATCCGGATGCCGAAGAATTAAAATATGAGATAGCAGATTTTTTGTACCATATGATGGTTCTGATGGCGGAGTGTGGCTTAGATTGGGATGATATTACAAAGGAGCTTGTAAACCGTAGATAGGGAATGATTAAGAATAACTTTTTGTTATAAGTTATGATGAATCGTTCCTAGGAAATAGGCATGGGGAAAGCCCCAGCAGAAAGGCATGGTGAGCAGAATGTTGTTAAATACACTTTTGGCAAAGGGAGTTGCAGATTTATCATTTGGAGGTGCATTTGCATGGTATTTTATAAAATATCTGGTAAGTGCGGGAGTTGCATTTGGTGCAATTTTATTGGGCATTAAGCTCCGCAAGAGAAAAAATGCACAGATATCATCCACGGAGCAGGAAAAGTAAGCGATGGAGATAGAAAAGAAATTTCAGGTAAAGTATTTGCCGGAGAAGATGACAGATTTTGCGAAGAAAGAGATTGAACAGGGGTATCTCTGCACTGCCCCGGTTGTCAGAATCCGGAAAAGTAATGAAGATTACATTTTAACCTATAAGTCAAACCATCCACAAGAAGAAAAAGAATTAAAGGCCCGGATGTGTGAAGAGGTGGAAGTCCCTTTGACAAGAGAAGCTTATGAGCATTTAAGGGAAAAAATCGATTATTATTTGATTGCCAAAACTCGCTATCTGGTTCCGATTTCCGGGGGATATACCGGGGAGTTAGACGTGTTTCATGGCAGGCTGGAGGGGCTTTGTTTTGTAGAAGTGGAGTTTCCCAATGAGGAGGCTGCCAAAAATTTTGTTCCGCCGGAATGGTTTGGGGAAAATGTCAGCAATGATAGAAGATATACAAACAGTTTTTTGTCATGCTGTGATAATCTGGAAGTGTTTCAGGCAGAATGACAGAATTTTCCAATCAAGGAGAAAAAAGGGATTATATATTAAGTATCCCATAAAGAAAGATGGAGGCGCATTATGTTTAAGATTTTAAAGAAGGAATATCTAGCCAATAATATCTGGCTTATGGATATTGAGGCACCAAGAGTTGCAAAGACTTGCCAGCCAGGGCAGTTTGTTATCGTGAAGATGGATGAAAAGGGGGAGCGCATCCCTCTGACGGTCTGTGATTATGACAGAGAAAAGGGGATTGTGACAATCGTCTTCCAGACCGTGGGAGCTTCCACGGAGGAGATGGCTGAGTATGAGGAAGGGGAATCCTTTATGGATTTTGTTGGTCCGCTTGGGTGCCCTTCTGAGCTTCTTGAGATGCCGGAAGAGGAATTAAAGAAAGAAAAACTTTTGTTTGTATGCGGCGGTGTTGGAACGGCACCAGTTTACCCACAGGTAAAATGGATGAAAGAGCATGGCATTGATGTAGATGTCATTATTGGTGCAAGGACAAAGGATATCTTGATTATGGAAGAGCCAATGCGCAAGATTGCGGCGAACCTTTACATAGCAACAGACGATGGTTCTTATGGATTTAAGGGAAATGCCTGTGACCAGATTAATGACTTGGTTAAAAATCAGGGAAAAGAATATACTAGAGTAATTGCGATTGGACCAATGATCATGATGAAATTCGTAGCACTTTTGACAAAGGAACTTAATATTCCAACAATTGTCAGCATGAATCCAATTATGGTAGATGGAACAGGAATGTGCGGTGCCTGCCGTTTGCAGGTTGGGGATGAGATAAAATTTGCCTGCGTAGATGGTCCAGAGTTTGACGGGCATCTGGTAGACTTTGATCAGGCAATGCAGCGCCAGAGAATGTATAAGACTGAAGAGGGGCGTGCAGCCCTGCGCCGCAAAGAGGGGGATACCCATCATGGAG
This sequence comes from uncultured Lachnospiraceae bacterium, assembly GCA_910585905.1. GTDB lineage: Bacteria > Bacillota > Clostridia > Lachnospirales > Lachnospiraceae > Butyribacter. The sequence continues at coordinate 4,897 of CAJUID010000022.1, read as the reverse complement.
GATGCGGTCATTGTAGCTAAAGACTGCTTCTAAGCAATACCGCAAAGCCGGTGTTTTTGGTGTTATAGGAAATTGCGTTATCTGTAGTGGTACACCGACAAAAAAGTCAGAGACTTTTTTGTCAGCGCACCAGCGCTGGCGGTGCGCTTTTTTATAAACTTGTCTGCGCGCTGCCAGACAGAAGAGAATACAAAAAGTGCAGTGCAGAAATGAGGTTAATCATGGAAGTAGATGTTTTAAAGAGAGTACCTGTGCGCGAACAGGAACCAAAAGTACGCGCAGCAAACTTTGATGAAGTTTGCCTTGGTTATGATAAAGAGGAAGCAATGGCTGAGGCAGTCCGCTGCCTTCAGTGTAAAAATCCGCAGTGTGTAAAAGGATGTCCGGTTAATATTGATATTCCGGGATTTATCAAAGAGATTGCAGAGGGAAATACAGCAGAGGCATATCAGGTGATCAGTAAATATTCTGCACTTCCGGCTGTCTGTGGCCGTGTCTGTCCGCAGGAGAGCCAGTGTGAAGCGAAATGTATCCGCGGAATTAAGGGGGATGCCGTTTCCATAGGAAAACTAGAGCGTTTTGCAGCGGATGCGGCGCGGGAAGAAGGAATAAAACCGCAGAAAGCGGATTCTTTAAATGGAAAGAAAATCGCAGTAATCGGTTCCGGTCCGGCCGGCCTGACTTGTGCGGGAGATCTTGCGAAACTTGGCTATGATGTGACAATATTTGAGGCACTTCATAAGGCAGGCGGGGTATTGTCATATGGAATCCCAGAATTCCGTCTTCCAAAAAGCCGGGTAGTAGATGCCGAGATTGATAATGTAAAATCTCTTGGTGTAAAGATAGAGACAAATGTAGTAATAGGAAAGTCTACGACAATTGATGAACTTTTGAATGAAGAGGGATTTGATGCTGTATTTATTGGTTCTGGCGCCGGCCTTCCGAAATTTATGGGAATTCCAGGTGAGAATGCAAATGGAGTATTTTCGGCAAATGAGTACCTGACTAGGAGCAATCTGATGCAGGCTTTTGATGAGTCGTATGCGACCCCGATTATTGCAGGAAAGAAAGTGGCGGTTGTCGGTGGAGGCAATGTGGCGATGGATGCTGCCAGGACAGCGCTCCGTCTGGGAGCTGAGGTACATATTGTTTACCGGCGCAGTGAGGAGGAGCTTCCTGCCAGAGTAGAAGAAGTACACCATGCTAAAGAAGAGGGCATTATTTTTGACTTGCTGACTAACCCGGTTGAGATTCATACAGATGATGAGGGAAATGTAACAGGAATGACTTGTATCCGTATGGAGCTTGGCGAGCCGGATGAGTCTGGACGCAGAAGGCCTGTGGAAGTGAAGGGCTCAGAATTTACCTTAGAGGTAGATACTGTGATCATGTCTTTGGGAACAAGCCCGAATCCGTTGATTTCTTCTACCACGGAGGGATTGGATATCAATAAATGGAAATGTATCGTAGCGGAGGAGGAAAACGGGCAGACATCTAAGGCAAAAGTATATGCCGGAGGGGATGCCGTTACAGGTGCCGCAACAGTCATCCTAGCTATGGGAGCTGGAAAGGCCGCTGCAAAGGGCATTCATGAATATTTAAATCAATAGCAGCCAGCATTTTGCATAAAAAGCATGGGGCGAAAAAGTAATATTGCACAAGAGACCAGAAATTTATGGTTCTGGTTTCTTGTGCCTTTTTGATTCATTGGATAATTTTGTCTTTTCTTTTTGGTGGGTATCGACATTGCAGGAAATGTCGAAATTTGATACTCTATCTACAGAGAAATTTTTCTGGTGGCAGTACAGATACCACTAGCGGACAATGGAAATTTATATCAATACTTTTTTGGATTATCTTCTAATCTGGGAAAATGCAGTATCTATGGTTATTTATCTTATCATGCGATAGCTGTTTATGGCTTTGGCACAGGCTGTTGCTTTTGCAGTTTTGTCCCCTTTATGATGTGATGATAGCCTGACAGCAGTCCCCATGTTCTTTTGTCTACGCAAGTCTATGGCATAGGTTTTGTTGGAGCCTGCGCCGTCTTATCTTCTGTAAAAACTCTCCCTTTACAAAGATGGGTATTTGTTCTGACGTCCTTTGGCAAAGAATAAGGCGAATAAAGAGAGAAAGGTTATCAGTGCTTTTAGGGTACAGAAAATTTCTTGAAAAATCACTCTCATTTTCCGGTTATGCCAGAAATTTTGGCAAGACCGGTAGAAAAGCGTATATTGGGTGGAATGATCCGTGTGGAAAAGAAAGGACGAATATGGAAAGAAGTAAAGAGTTTCAGGAATTTTGCAATCAGATGTTAAAAGCAGTGAAAAAACGTTTTCCAGAGAAAGTCACAATAGAGATTCACAAAGTTCTGAAAAATAATTCTACAGAATTAGATGGGTTAGTGATATTGGCTCCAGAACAGATGCTTTCACCCAATTTCTATCTGCAAATGTACTTCGAGGAATATAAGAAAGGGGTGGATATTGCTTCTCTGGCAAAACAGATTGAGGAGACCTATTATGAAGTGCTATGCGACGGGGAAAATCTGGAGCTTGATATGTCTTTTGAAAGTTGTGAGGAGAAAATAGTATTCCGGCTGGTTTCTTATGATAGGAATTCTTTGCTGCTTCAGACAGTGCCGCATCTAAGGTTTTTGGATATGGCGGTGACATTCCATATACTGCTTAGACAGGATGAGGAAGGGATTGGTTCTGTTCGGATTACAAATCAACTGTCACACACTTGGAATTTGGATGCAGAGGCATTGTTTAACCTGGCAAAAGTAAACACTAAGCGCATTTTTCCTCAAAAAGCTTATAGCATGACTTCTATGATGAAAAGGATACTGGATTTCGAAAAGAACGGAGAAAGCCGGAATTATTTTAATATAGAAGCTGCTGGGCAGATTGCACAGGTAGATGAGCCGTATGTTATCACAAATTCAAATGGTATAAACGGTGCCTCAGTTATATTGTATACTGACATTTTAAAAGAAATTGGAGAATTCCTTGGAGAAGATTTTTATCTACTTCCCAGCAGTATTCATGAGATGTTGGCGATTCCAGTCAGTGCACCGATGGATGTAGCAGAAATGCACGAAATGGTTGGGGAAGTCAACAAATCATGTGTAGTCAGTGAAGAAATTCTTTCCGACAACGTCTATCGGTATGAATGTAGGACAGAGACCATCCGGATATGCACGGACAAATAATCCTGCTGAGGGCAGGGAACCTAAAATTGACTGTGAATCAATATTAGTTAAGTTACAGGGTTAGATCCTGACGTGGGGTCTAACCCTGTATTTTATTGTCGTGTAAGCAACGAGCCAAACGCAATGCTTGCAAGGAACTGAAAGTTCTTTTGCACTTGACTTCACACAAAATTGCGCAGTACACCAATAACGATGACGAAACGCAGCTTGAGGCTGTAAAGCAGATGGAACTAACTTTTAAGCAAGGCAGAATTTTCTGACTACTTTCATTAAATAGTCCAAAAACGATGCTTCTTTGATCGTCTCTGCTGAGAGAATAGGGAGTGAACCGATTTCTTTTCCATCTAATGAGTAGGTTACGCTGCCGATAGGCTGGCCCTCCTTTAGGGGTGCAGTAATTTTTTTGTGGTAACTGATCTTTCGCTTTATGTTATCCTTACTTTCCTGCCCGGTCAGGGTATAAGAAAAATTCTTTTCAATGCGGGGAATCACCTTTGCTTTGGTCCCGCCAAGTATTTTTTGGTCTTTTAGAGGGATATCATCTGCCTTTTCCTTATAGTTTGTGCAGTTTGCAAAACCATAGTCTAGAAGGGCGGCTGCCTGGCTAAAACGGATACGTGGTTCTGGTGCCGCCATAATAACGGCAGTCAAACTAATGCCATTTCGCACTGCGGTAGCAGAAAGGCAGTATTTTGCTTTTGAGGTTGAACCGGTTTTTAGACCAGTAATTCCATCGTATGTACGGATTAGTTTGTTTGTGTTTGTTAAGCCAAATTGTGAATCTCCTTTTTTGGTTTTATGGGTGATTTCATCCATCCAGATTGTTGAGTATTCTGAAATCTCAGGATGTTTTGTAACGAGTTCCCTTGACATTAAGGCAACATCATAAGCACTGCTAAAATGGCCGCTTGCGATGGTATCGTCTAATCCGTTGCAGTTTTTAAAATGCGTATGTTTCATTCCAAGTTCTTCCGCTTTCTGGTTCATCATTTTAACGAAAGCTGCCTCAGAACCGCCGATAAATTCAGCCATTGCCGTGGCAGCATCATTGGCGCTTGCAATGCTGATACATTTGATCATATCATGTACCGTCTGGGTTTCCCCAGGTTCCAGATATACCTGTGATCCGCCCATTTTCGCGGCGTATTCGCTGACAGACACAGAGTCTTCCAGCGAAATCTTTTTCTGGTCAATTGCATCAAAAATAAGCAAAAGAGTCATAATCTTAGTAATGCTGGCAGGAATTAATTCTTTATCCTTTTCCTTCTCAAAGAGAATCCTGCCGCTGTTGTTTTCAATTAATACAGCAGCTTTTGCTGTGATATCTAATGGAGAGGCTTCACCGCTGGTATTTTCAGTGACGGCAAATGCGGTTTTACAGTAGTTAGCGGGCAGAAGAAAAGCTAGCGCTAAACTGAGAGCGATTGCTATACAGATTTTAGCGGAGCGTGCCTGAATCATTCTACGATAAAACATAAACATAGGGAAATCCTTTCTAATACATGTCATGGAGGCAGGCTCCCTGACAACGTTGCTAGTTTGTTCTTTTCCACTATTATATTAAGAAAACGGCAGGATTATACCGTAACTATTTGTTGCCATACTAAATAACTTGTGTAAAACCAGCAGCTTTTATTCCCGCGAAGCAACGAGCCAAGCGCGAGCTTGCTCGCATTTGGCGAC
>CAJUID010000021.1 GCA_910585905.1 uncultured Lachnospiraceae bacterium | reverse complement strand
CCTTTTGAAGCATAATATATGGCAAGCATCTTGGTGGTCACAGTCTTTCCAGCGCTGGGCATTCCTAGCAGAAGCAACATTCTTTTCTTTTGACTATATATTTTCTCTCAACCATGTTAAAAGTTCTGATCTATCCTTATATGCTCCATAAATTTGTTTCATACTCCATACATTCTGAGATGAATAGTCTTATATTCTTGAACCGTGAATAAAACATGCTCCGACAGACCTTTTACTGTGAACCTTTCCAACCAATTCGCTACACACGTGTAGCGAATTGGTCTTTTATGCAATTATCCACTTACTTCCTTTGATTTATCTTATCCCGTCCCTTACACGAATCCAGGTCACAAACTCCACCCATCCGCCTAGTGTTATTCCGTCCATAATCCCCCATCTTGTCCACAAAATACGGTACAATCAGCACCAAACAACACGAAATAATGCGCTTTTCACCCTGTCCCCAAATTAGGACACAAAATACTCCTCTGCATTCTCAGGGAACATCTCCTTGAATTCTCCGTATAACTGCGCTGCAAGCGTCTTGTTGTGGGCGATGACCAGCGTCGGCTTCTGCAATTCCTGAATGACATTCGCCATCGTAAATGTCTTGCCGGAACCCGTAACCCCTAGTAAAGTCTGGAATTGATTGCCCTCCTTGAAGCCTTTGACCAGCTCGGCGATGGCCTGCGGCTGGTCGCCTGTGGGTTTGTAGGGGGCATGAAGTTTAAATTCTGGCATATGAAAATCCTCTCTTTCACGGAATTACTTCGACTACTATGAGCCATAAAATTCGTGTAATTTTCCATTTTAGGGTTGGTCCATAGGCGAACTTTTCTAATTATACAAATGAAAGTTACAAAACCGTATTATGAAATAAAACAACACTGAATAACACCAATCAGTACAGATAGTATTATCCAGTCATTTGGTTTTTCATTATAACATATAAGTCAAAAAAAGTACAGACCAAAATCGAACTTTTGTTCTGTACTTTTTTATATCTTTTTATATGATTCGGTTATGCTTGTACTTAGTTTCATGCAAGAAATTCACTAATTTATTCTATATAATTATCTTCTGAAAAATTTATGCCGCTTTCACTATCTTCCTTTGGGATTACTTCATCAATAAACGGCTGGAGATCGTCTAAGCAGTCCTCAATGATTTCAGCAGTGTCTCCATAAACATCTATGGTGATGATTTCTTTCCTAACTGCCGCTGCACCTTTAATGTCCGGTTGATATAATCTATATCAGAATATTTTACCCCATTAATATCACATCGGCTCACCCCTAACAGCACTGCAAATAGTACCTGCATACGGATTGACGTTTCCCTGCTTACCTCAATGAGAGTTAAAACCTGCTCCATATCAATGTTTCCTGCCCGCATTTCGGACAATAGAGAGGAACGATTTAATTTCTGTATCTGTCCATATCTGCAATCTTATTTTATTTCCGCAAACAGGGCAGTATATCCATTCTGTTATATTCTGTTATCACCTCATTATTTTTATGGAGCAAACATAGCAAGTTGTATTACAAACCTTATAGGCAGTGCAGGATATTTCATTTGATTAAAATCCCCAACAAAAAATAACTCTTTGCTAGGATAATAAAATGCAAATGAGCCTGTCGATCCGCTATGACCTATCAAATCACCTTGCCCCAAAAAGGAAGTAGAAAATCCACCCATTTTTATTCTCATATAGCCGCTTCCATAATAGATAGGAAACATAGATAGTTGTAACTTTCTATACAGTTTTGATTCAAGAATTTTTTTGTCAAAAAGTTCTCCATGAAAAAACGCCTGTATAAATCTCATTAAATCTCTTGTAGAGGTAATACAGCCGCCACTCGCTTTACTACACATTATGAATTGCGGTCTATACAACTGCTTATCCCCATAGTAAGCCATAGGTATGTATTCTTTTTCCGAAACAGGAAGATAAGTTTTAGTCATATTTATTTTTGAAAATATGTATTTCTCAAACACCCTTTCTAATGAGCATTTTGTGACTTTTTCAATAATATCGCCCAGTATATTATAGTTAATATCTGCATAGTAGGCATTGTTTTTGTAATTAGGGGGAAAATGAGCTTCTTTTTCTTTAGTTAAAGCAATATTTTTGTCAAATGTAAGAAATGTATCTGAAGTTATCGCTTGTTTTTTGATGTTATTTGTTCCCTCCTCATATATATCTGCCAATCCGCTTGTTTGGTAAAGTAAATCTGATATTTTCAAATCAAAAGAATAATCTTTACCTTTATAAAAATGCAAACCATTTAGATAAGCAGGTTCATAAAAATTTAGCAGATTATCATTCAGTGTCATATAACCTTGTTGAATGAGAATAAATATACATGCAGCAGTAAACATTTTAGTTATGCTTGCCGCTATTATTGGACTATCTATATCTTTTCCCCCATAAGCCTTGGAGAATATAGTTTCCCCAGTCCCTTTTTCAATTAGGACTACACTTTCATAAATCCTTTTTGACTGAATATATTTATCAAATAAATCACCATAACTTTTTGTTTTCATAACATCACCATGTTATCTATTTCCGTTCACCTTTCCATAATATTTTCAATATTTTACTCGCCTAAAGAGTCAAATACTCCGCTGCAGAGCAACGCGGCATGACTTAGCTTCTCTAAAGGAACCATTCGGTTCCTTGGCAAGTTCCGCCCCAAGTGGCGGGGTATTAGGTCTCCGCTCCGCTTCGGTCGTTGCTTCGCGGGAATAAATGCGTTGTGCTATTTGGTACGACTAACTATCATATCCATAAGCCAATCTATCTTTGGCAATGGCGTGTTGGGGATTCTAACTTTTTCCTGTGCAATTCCCTGTATGGCACCAAAAACAGCGACACATAGTGAATGGGGATTTCCCTCACGAAACTCCCTACGTTGTTGCCCCTCTATAACGATAGGAATCCATTGCTTACAAATATCTGCTGATTCTAAAAGTGACGTTATCTCCTTTTCATTGACTACTGTGTACTGCACATTATCCATAAACACAAACATTTTTGCAAAGAAGGGGTTGTTTTCTAACTGTTCAAACGTATTCTTCATAATTTGAAAAAGGTAATTGCAAGGTGATTCCATTGCCATTTCTGTATTGATTTTCATTTCTTGAATGCCAATCTTTATTAGTTCAAGATAAATACTCTCTTTATTACTGAAATAGTGAAATAACAAGCCAGAACTTACACCAGCTTGTCTTGCAATTTCGCGAGTACTTGTACCGTAGTAACCTTTTTCTATAAATATATCTAAAGCAACTCGTAAGAGTTGTTTTTTTCTTTCATCTCCTTTATCCATCATTAATCTCCCCTTTTAAAAATTAAGCATATGCTCAATTATATACCGTTGTCTGCCAAATGTCAACAAATCACTTATCTATGAACATTTCACATTTTTTAAGCAAAACTCCCCGAAAAGAAAAGCAACAGAGCTTTTTTATGCTCTGCCGCCTTTCTGTACTTATGTAAAATTGATTTCCTCGTTCACAATCTCCCTCGCACAAGCCTTAATGTTATTCATTCTTCCCATCCATCCTAAGGCATTTTTTCTTTAATCGTTCCGTTTTCCCTGTGCCTGCTTCATGCCCTCTATGAGCCTTTCAAAGCGTCCCAGTGCCTGCCTGTCAATAGTCAGCAAAGTAAGGTGAAAACTAATCGGCTATGTGAGACGATATCAATATTATAATAACCTTCAAAAGTATTCTATTTCCTCACGACATTTTCGCAAATATTGTTCTAGTGCCCACTGCAATTATCAGCGATACACCACTAGCAAATAGAACCACCAAGAACTCAAACCCTTCACAAACTTCAAACAAAACACCATACAGTGCGTTGCCTAACGGCTGTGCACACATGGACACAGTGAGGATTACAGCCATAACCTTTCCAATAAGGTTTTGCGGAGTTTGCGCCTGAACAAATGAAAACATCTGCACAGTAAAAATCGTTGAAAATACCATTAGAATAAAACATCCTGCTGTTATAACAATATAATTCAATAAACCGGATGGCGACAAAGCCAATACTACCCCCATAGGAAATACACAAAGCGCACCACCCATAATAAGATTGCCTGATTTTTTTATTGTCAATTTATCTGCAAAAATGCCTGCACAGATTCCGCCAGCTAACCCTCCAGCCGCCAATGCTCCTTGTGCGAAACCATACAATTTATTTGCCCATCCTGCCTCCAGGTCTAACACTTCCGTAATCAAATATGGCATCCCTACAATAATCATTGCTGATAAAAACAAATTAATTCCGCAGACGGTGAGTGTCACTTTTCCAATCACAGGTTTATCCCTTTGGATAAAACGAATACTTTCCGCAAAGTCCTTTTTTGCTGTTCTAAAAATCCCGCCATCCAAAACCTGCTTTTCATATGGTATTTTAATAAAGATTTCCATAATCGCCGATGCCAAGAAACATGCTATGCATACCCACAGGATAGGCTTTAAACCATATGCGCTGTACAAAATCCCGCCAAGCACAGGCCCCAACAATGACGCAAATGAACTAATTGTATTTATTACTGAATTCGCCACCATAAAATTGTCCTGATTTACAAGCGCTGGTATACTTGCCTGCACAGATGGTTGATAGGCTCCCGCAATACCATATAAAAGCATCATTGTAACAATCAACAGTAGAATAAGATTTACCGTTCCCATCAAAATAGAAAATAATAGTATGACCGCAGCCGTAAAAAAATCTAGCGTCACCATAACATTTCTCTTATTTACCCTGTCTGCAACAATCCCCCCTATCGGTGACAGCAAAATTGCCGGAATAAAGGCGCATGCCGTTACTGTCCCATAAAGCGCAGAGGACCCTGTCTGATTTAGCAAATACAGCGGCAGGGCAAATCTGATTGCCGCATTGCCAAACAAAGAAATAATCTGTCCAATAACAACTAATGTAAAGTCCTTAGAAAATAATGTCTGTTTCATCCTTTAACCTCCATTTTCCTACTTCTATTCCCCATATGCAGCAAGTTAAGCACAATCTAAAGCATATCATACCGAATTCTAATAATTATGACAAAAGCATAATATACTTTCTCTTAGATACATACCAAACGACGGTATGTTATCTAATTAAAAAAATAAGGGATCGCAAAGAATTTTCTGATGCTTTGCATTGCCCACAACATTCAAAAACACTTAAAATCTGTAAAATACTCTATTACTTACCGTAAAGCATCCGATTTGCGCAATACCGCAAGCAACAAAGTATTAAAGCGTATTTGAAATTTGCATAAATGAGAATAATCATTTTTGTTTTTGATAAATTAATACCAATTCCTGTAGCCTTTCAACCATTTCCTGATCTAGGATTTCCAATCCAAAACCTTGTAACATCTGCTGATATAACATAATCTTCCGATAACTTCCCTCCGCAGAATTTTTGAAAACCATAGGATTGATCCATATATTGGCTGTAAATATAATTAATTCAGCAAGCTGTTCTGGATAATCTGTCTGAATGGAACCATCTGCAATTCCCTGATTGATAATAGGAAGAATATAGTTAGGAGCTACATTGTTAATAGTATCCTGCAAAATGCTCACAAGAAGCTTCGGATTATCACAAAAGTTAGGAGCGGTTGCAAAAATCTCATCTTGTACCGGCCGAGTAATAGACGCTTTAAAAATAGCCTTTAATTTTTCAATCCCATTTAAATCTGCACAATCACGGATATCGGCAAGCATCTGATTCGATTTCAACGTCATACGCTCCATAACTGCAACCAAAATATCCTCTTTCGACTTAAAATGATGATAAATAGCCCCCTTACTCAACCCTCCTAAATGATTGATAATATCCTGGATCGAAGCATGCTCATAACCTTTTTCCATAAAAAGACGGTATGACACTTCTAATATCCGTTTAACTGTTTCTTCCGAGTTTCTATTTCGAGACACTCTCCCTTACCTCCAAACTGACCACAGTACAATATAAACGAAATATCTCCCCCTATTCGTGCTAATCTTTTATTGGAGTTCAGGCAAAAGCAGACAGAGTGACTATGTCGAAGTCTTTCCCCTTTGCCGCCAATCATATAAGCAAATGAAGGAGATAGATACTTAATATACACTGTACTAGGATATTAACATACTAACGGTATGTTTGTCAATGTTCTTACCATGCGAAGCCAATATTTTATCCCAAACTAATACCCTTCTCCCACAAGATAGTCAAATGCTGCCTTCACCTGGTTATCTATCTCCTGCCCGCTCTCCGGCAGTTTTTGCATCTTCTCTTTCAGTTCTAACTCAATATCCGGCACCAGTCCCTTGCCATGAATATTCCTACCCTTCGGCGTATAATACCTTGCTGTTGTCATCTTAATCGCTGAACCATCATCCAACCCAAAAACACCCTGCACAATCCCTTTCCCAAATGTCTTTGTGCCCAGTAGTTTCCCCTTTCCTGCATCCTGTATCGCCCCACAGAATACTTCTGACGCACTTGCAGACCCTCCATTTACTAATATAACAAGAGGTTTATCAAAAGAATCATCACTTTCCGCCAAATATTCCTGCTTTTCCCCTTTTTTATTTTTACTATAAACTACAACACCCTTCGGCAACATGCGGTCTAACATCGTTACTGCCGAATCTAAAAGCCCGCCACCATTATCCCGCAGGTCAATAATAAGTCCTTTCTGGCCCTTTTCCTCCAACTTTTTTAATGCATTCTCAAATTGCTTTGGTGTTACCATCTCAAAACTTTCAACCCTGATATAACCAATCTGATTATCTAACATCTGGCTGCTTACTGTGTCTTCTTCAATATTATCGCGAATAACCGTTATATCCAGCTGCTCTACTCCCCGGATAACAGTTAATACCACCTTAGAACCTTTTACTCCCTTAACCAACGCCTGCACCTGCGAAATCTCCTCACCAGTTACTTCTTTTCCATCCACCGCATATATAATATCACCACTTTTTACCCCAGCTTTTTCACAAGGACTGTTCTTCATTGGGCTGACAATCGTTACCATTCCCGTTGCAGCATCAGTCGATATATAAGCGCCAATCCCACAATAAATCCCGTTCGTTTTTTCCATAATATCTTGGTACTCTTCCGCTGTATAATAAGCCGCATATTCATCGCCAAGCCCCTTTACTACCCCTTTGTAAACGGAATCCGCCATTTTTTCATTATCTATCTCATCTAAAAAATACTCATTAATGTAAAACTCCAATGTATTGACCTTATTCAAGATTTTGTGCTCCAGGGCATTATATGGACCGCCAATTGCCAAAACCCCGCTTAGATTCATAATACCAGATACTTCCAGCACAAGAATTAAAATAACAATTCCTAAAAAACAGCTGGATGCACCAAAAAAGAAACCTTTTAATATTTTTTTATCTTTCATCAACATCCCCCTAAAGATACATTTTATTTCACAGAAACGTATTTTAATGGATTAACATAAGCTCCGTTTGCATAGACAGCAAAATGAAGGTGCGGTCCCGTAGAAATCCCTGTATTCCCTGACAAAGCAATGCTTTGCCCCTTAGACACTTCTGTTCTGGCACTCACTTTCAATTTGGAACAATGCATATAGTACGTATATGTTCCATTTCCATGATAAATAGCAATATAATTCCCCGCAGAGGCAGAATAGGACGCTGTAACCACAGTGCCAGCCTGCGCTGCAAGCACATTAGTCCCGGACGGAACAGCAATATCAATTCCTTTATGATATGTACTCGCCCCCGAAGTTGGTGCATCCCGGTAACCAAAATAAGAAGATATCCGTCCTGATACTGCAAGCGGCCATTGGTATCCACCTGTGTTTTGATCTATAATGCCTTCTGGGATTCCTGTACGATTCGCAATATCATCCTGCTTTTTTGCAGCTTCTGCCCTTTCCCGCTCGACCTCTTTCCTCTGAGCCTCAAAGAGCTTCTCCATCTCCTCTTCTTGCTTCCTGATTAAATTTTCTCTTTCTTCTGCCTCCTTGTTCTTCGCATCAATTTCGGATTCATACGACTTTAATTGTTCTGTCTTTTTATCCATCAGCGCATTGACAGAATTTTTCTTTAATTTTAAGCTTTCCTTCACGCTATTTAGGTCACCAAGCTTTGCTGTAAGCTTCTTCTCTGTCTTCTGTATATTATCACATATCTTCTGATATTTTCCAAGCATCTCCCTGTCATAGCTTGTAACCTTATTGACATACTCGACCCTATTAAAAAGCTCTGACAGACTGCTGGCTCCAAACAACAACTCAAAATAACTATCGTTCCCGTTTTCATACATATATTTTATGCGGCTTGCCATTGTATCATACTGCCTTTTACGCTCAACTTCCGCTTTCCTCTTTTTTTCCCGAAGTTCTCTAATCTGTTCCTCCAGTATCACAATTTCTTCCTCATTCGCCTCTATTTTATCAGACAAACTAGATAATTTATCATCCAAAGTCTTAATATATTCTAAAATATTTCCTTTCTTCTCCTCCAGCTCCACAATATCTCGTTCCAATTCCTCCTTTTCCTGCTGGATTGATTTCCTCTTGCGCTGTGTCTCATCAATCTGCTTTTGGATATCCTTTACCGTAGCCTTTCCTGCCTTTACTGACACAACACCTCCACCGCCCGTCTGCAAAAAGCTGCCTACAATACCACTGCTGATAAATACTGCGCCAGCCAGCCAAAGGCTAATTCCAAACACAACTCTTTTTCTTCTCATGATACCCTCCATCTGGCCACAACCTATAAATTTATGGCCATACAAATTTGTATATGAAATATAGTCTTTTAGACCGTACACTTCATTTCCCGTACGCTAACCATCAAAGACTGGCATATCAAAGATTATGCCATAGATTCTGCCATTTCCCATTAAGCAATCTCCCGCAAGTGCTTACGCACCGACATTGCACTTCCCACAAAACCAATGCCCACTCCAACCATTAAAGATAGGGGAATCAGCGTCTTAAACTCCTCTGCCGTGTTGACAAAGGTCAGCCATCTAGATAATACCTCAAAATGTGTCAAAATAAATTCAACCATTTTCCCATACAAAAACCACAAAAGTACCAATGGCAGGATTGCTCCAATAAGCCCAATCAAAATCCCCTCAACCATAAATGGTATCTTAATAAATAAGTCAGTCGCACCAATATACCGCATAATCGAAATTTCATCCTTGCGAACACGAATTCCTGTTGCCACAGCTGTGCTAATCAAAAATACTGAAACCATCAAGAGCAAAACAATAATCGAAACAGAAACATATGTAATCAACAGATTAAAGTTAGTTAAACTGCTTGCCATCGTATTGGAGCCGTTTACCTTTCGCACTCCGTCAAGCTTTTTTATAAAATGTATAATGCTTTCCTGATTCGAAACATCACTTAAATACACTTCAAAGGACGCAGAATCTTTTAGCGGATTATCCCCTCCAAAAGTATCTTCAATTTTATCATCCTTCGAGTACATTTCCTTTTGAAATGCATCCCAAGCCTCTTCCGCAGAAATATAAACAACCTTTTCCACTGTTTTGCAGGCAAGAACCTTCTCCTTAATCCAATCAATTTGCTTCTGTGTTGTCCCCTCGTCGAAAAATACAGTAATCCCTACATTACTCTCTGCATTATACACCATATTCTGAAAATTGCTAATCAAAGCATAAAAAATTCCTAACAAAAAAAGACATGTTGCTATTGTTCCAATGGCCGCCAGAGAAAACAAACGGTTCTGTCCAATATTCTTTATCCCCTGCCTAAAACCATATCCAAGTGTCCTCACTGAATATATCCTCCTTGCACCTCGTCATTAATAATTTCCCCTTTATTTAAGGTAATTACCCTTTTCTTCAACTTGTCAACAATCTCATTATTATGTGTAACCACAATAACTGTAGTCCCAAGTTGATTCATTTCCTCCAACAATCCCATAATTTCCCACGAATTATTGGGGTCAAGGTTTCCAGTCGGCTCATCTGCCAGAAGGATGCTTGGACGGTTCACCATTGCCCTTGCAATTGCCACCCTCTGCTGTTCACCACCAGATAACTCTTTCGGAAAAGCACGCCTTCTATCTCCCAGCCCTACCATCTCTAACATCTGCAATACATTCCTGCGAATCTTTTCATTTGACACACCAACAACCCTCTGGGCCAAAGCGACATTTTCAAAAACATTGCGATCATCCAACAAACGAAATTCCTGAAATACCACCCCAAGAGTCCTTCGATAATATGGCAGTTCCTTTCGTCTCATCTTACTTAAATTGTGCTTTGCGACCAGCAGCTTTCCTGAAGCTGCCTGCACTTCCCCCAGCAAAGTTTTAATAAATGTCGATTTTCCTGAACCACTGCTTCCCACCACAAAGATAAATTCACCTTTCTGCACTGACAGATTAATATCTTTTAATGCCTCTGTCCCCGTTGGATAGGCTACATTTACATGCTCCAGACGGATCAACTCATTCTCCTGTCTCATTTGTCCTCCTGTTTTCCAATGACAATATATAATCAATTCCCAGTAAATCCTTTAAAAAAGTAACAGAGAATCCCACATAAGGGATTCTCTGTGACAATACGTTTCCATTCGCTCCTTAATACTCAAAATTTTCCATATACTTCATATATTTCACTACCATCAGTGCAATTTTAAAGGTAATCGCATCGTCAAAAACCCTCAGATCCAAATTCGTACTCTTTTGCAGCTTGTCCAAGCGATATACCAATGTATTTCGGTGAATATAAAGCTGTCTTGATGTCTCTGACACATTCAAGCTGTTCTCAAAAAACTTATTAATCGTCGCAATCGTTTCTTCATCAAAATCATCTGGTGACTTTGACCCAAAAATCTCTTTGATAAACATTTTACAAAGCGGCATCGGTAATTGATAAATCAAGCGGCCAATCCCAAGGCTGCTATATGCAATTACATTGCGGTCACTGTAAAAAATCTTTCCAACATCCAATGCCATTTTTGCCTCTTTATAGGAGCGCGATACATCCTTGATTTCATGTACAATTGTCCCATATGCCACATGGACCATGGTCATTGCCTCCGTGTTTAACATATCAAGGATCACCTTGGCAGTCTTTTCCATATCCTCATAGCTTTCATTATCGGCAACTTCCCTTACCAAGATAATATTTTTCTCATCTACCTGTGTAATAAAATCCTTTTTCTTGCCTGCAAAAAGACCTTTTACTGTCTCCAGTGCACTGACATCCTTCTCATTCTTTGTCTCGATCAAAAAAACGACCCTCTTTACACTGGTCTCAATATGCAGTTTTTTGGCACGGTTATAGATATCTACAAGCAACAGGTTATCAAGCAGGAGATTTTTTATAAAATTATCTTTGTCATACCGCTCTTTATAAGCAACCAATAGATTTCTAATCTGAAAAGCAGCTAATTTCCCTACCATATACACATCATCGCTGTCACCCTTTGCCAACAGGACATATTCAAGCTGATGCTCATCAAATACTTTAAAAAACTGATAACCCTGCAGTACCTGGCTGTCCGCCGGAGAATCTACAAAAGCCATAACCGCCTCTTCATATTCCTCAATATTATTAATCGTAGTTGCAAGTGCTTTTCCTTCGATATCCATCACGCAGATATCAATCCTCGTAATATTTTTTAATCCATCAATTGTTGTCTGTAACACTTGATTTGAAATCATATAATCCCTCCAACATTTCTCCCTTATGATATGATAAGAAAGATTTCGCTTATATATTCAAAAATACCCATATAATATTATATTATCATCAAATTACACAAATGTAAATATCATTTCCCCGAAAAAATAGGTATTATTACCCAAACAAAGTTACTATTTGCAGTAACAGAAAAGAGGATACATTTCTGCATCCTCTTTTCTAAAAATCCTAATGCCTCATTTACAAAGCAAAATATCCTAGTTTGTAATTGTAACTTCTGTTTCCTTGTCAAAGACATGAATCTTATTAACATCAAGCGCAATCTTGATTGTATCGCCAGGACGTGCTGTTGTACGTGGATTAACACGGATTGTAACATCCTTGTCATGTCCTTCTACAGTAAGATATAAGAATACTTCTGCACCAAGCATTTCATATACTCTGACAGTTGCCTCTAACACATTATCTGTACCACTATTAATAAAGAGCTCTTCATCTTTAATATCTTCTGGACGGATACCTAATACGACATCTTTTCCTATGAAGCCACCCTCAATTACCTTCTCAGCCTTAGCTTCTGGAAGCTTAACTGAGTATGAACCAAACTCAAGGTTTACATCATTTCCATTCTGAACTGCCTTGCAGTTAATGAAATTCATCTGAGGAGAACCAATAAATCCAGCAACAAACATATTACAAGGTTTTGTATATAGGTCAAGAGGTGAAGCAACCTGCTGCATAACACCATCTTTCATAACTACGATACGGGTACCAAGTGTAAGAGCCTCTGTCTGGTCATGTGTTACATAAATAATAGTAGCTTCCAGACTCTGATGAATCTTAGAAATCTCAATACGCATCTGTACACGGAGTTTTGCATCAAGGTTTGATAAAGGCTCATCCATCAAGAATACTTTCGGATTACGGACAATTGCACGACCCATTGCCACACGCTGTCTCTGACCACCTGATAAAGCCTTTGGCTTACGGTCTAATAAAGCTTCAATGTCAAGAATCTTAGCAGCCTCATGAACTAATCTATCAATCTTATCCTTAGGAGTTTTTCTTAACTTAAGTCCAAACGCCATATTATCATATACTGTCATATGTGGATACAGAGCATAGTTCTGGAATACCATCGCGATATCTCTGTCTTTAGGCTCCACATCATTTACCAGATTATTGCCAATCCATAACTCACCCTCTGAAATCTCTTCAAGACCAGCAACCATACGAAGAGTTGTTGACTTTCCACAACCAGATGGTCCTACAAAGATGATAAACTCCTTGTCTGCAATCTCAAGATTAAAATTCTTTACCGCCTGGAATCCGTTTGGATAAGTCTTACAAATGTTTTTTAATGATAAACTTGCCATATTATGTATCCTCCTATATACAAAATAATATTAAATTTTACTGTGTAACTACCGCCACACTCAATCTACTAGATATAATACACTATATGGTATGACTTGACCATAGCATAATTAGCCAAAGAAATAATTCTCGTTTTGTGCAATGCGTATATTTTTATTTTTTTTCGTTCAATTCGCCGTAAATACTGCCCCAAATCCAGCAATTTACTGTCTGTTTTGCCCAAAACCGCGCTGCACACTAAAAATCCATCTTTCCAAACCCTTCCCCCATTACTTCTCTCGCATCCTGAATAATAACAAATGCAGAAGGGTCCTGTGTCCGAACAATCTGGACAATAGACGGAATCTGCCGTTTTCCAACGACACATAGCAAAACTTTCTTCGAATCCCCACTAAACATTCCTTTTCCCTCAAGGCATGTCACCCCGCGGTTTGCCTGCCCAATAATCTTCCTGCTAATTTCCTGATAGTTTTCTGAGATTATCCATATCTGCTTTCCTACTTTCAGGCCAGAGAGAATGTTGTCCATAATCCATGTAGTCAAAAATACCGCAAGTACAGCGTATACTGTTGCATAAATACCAAATGTTAGCGCTCCTGCCAGAATAATCATTGCGTCTAGAACAAACAAAATAGACGCGACAGAATAAGACTTAAGGTAACTGTGGAGAATGCTGCTTAACAAATCTGTGCCTCCGGTAGAATAGCCAGCCGCAAAAACAAGCCCAAGGCCGGCTCCCGTCAGTCCACCTCCTATTATTGCCGATAAGAAATAGTCTTTCTGCTCTATTGTTGAAACCGGAAGCACTAATAGGAAAAAAGAAAAACAAACATTTGCAAAAAAAGTATAGCCCAAAAAACCTTTTCCCTTTTTAAAGTATGCCCAGATGAATATGGGAATATTCAAAGAAATATTTGTCAGCCAGACAGGAATACCGCCTGGAATATACCCACTGACCATCTTTTTTATAGCAATTGCCAGGCCGGAAATCCCACCAGTTACCATACTCATTGGCTCATAAACAAAATTAACCGCCATTGCCATAAAAAGAGTTCCACACATTACATTAGCCAATTTCCATATTACTTTCTTCATTACGTACTCTCCTTTTCGGCGATGCACCGGGCAGCTAACCGTCCCCTGCATACTGTTTTTACAGCGATTTCTTTCAAGGAAAAAGATGATAACCTTTAGTCATCATCTTTCTGATTTTGTTCTTCTATCTGACTATTATATTGCACCACTTTCTTTCGAAATATACGTGCCCTAAAACCCTTTTTCACAAATTGTTCCCGGATCAGTTTATGAAACACCCCTTCCAGATGAAGCATTTTAATCCATGCCGGCGTCTTCTTTTCCTGCGACAAAATTAAATTAGCCACCCCGCCAATTGCAATACATATCTTTGCGTTAAGCAATGAGGCATGTTCCATAATCCACTTTTCCTGCACCCCCGTCTCCAAATCCACAACTAGTATGTCTGGAATATGGCTGTTAATCTCGTTTACTACCGCTTCATCATCCATCCCCTTATCATACATACTAGAACCAATGATTCTAAGTTCCGGCTGCATTCTTTTACAATATCCTGTCAACATTTCAACATCTCTTGCACCCTTAGAAACAATATAAATGGAACAATCTTCTTTTTTAAGTTTTTCTAATACCATGCCAAAGCTCTTACAGCTCACTACCATGTCCCCAGCTTTCAACACATCCGCATGGTGCGCGCTAAGAAGCGCCTCTTCTCCCGGCAGGAATAATTCGGCCATATCTACCAGTTTGCGGTATTCCTCCTCAGCTACAGCCCTGTCTAAAAGCTCAGTGGAAGCAAAAAATATTACTTGCAGCTTTTCTTGTAACAGATATTCATTTATTTTCGTTATAAAGACGTCATTTGATAGCATATCTACGTCAATATCCATAATTTTCACTGAAGCCTGCATCATACCATCCTATCAATTCCCTAGTACAACATAAATGTAGTTTTAGACATTTTGCCAAACCGCCGATTATTAATAATCGTTGTACTAGTTTGCATCAATTGTTCCAAGAATAATTTCAATATCATATCCACTTGTAACACTGCCAACGACTAACTCTGGATTATTGAAATATTCCTTTAAGTCCTCACCTTGCCCCTTCTTGCTTACTATAATTCTCGTAGTTGTCAATGTCTCTGCTGTATAATTCCCCACTTTAGGGACAGTATAGCCTGCCTCTTCCAATTTTGCCTTTGTAGAGGACGCTAGTCCGGCAATCTGGCTGCCATTTCTCACATAAATGTTTAGTCCTTTTGAACTTATAGCCGTACCCTGCTTGTCTGGGCTGCTGTCCGGTTCATCTACCCCAGGAATCTGGGAGCCTGATACTGATATCATATTTAATTTTGTCAAATCCTGCACTTCAGTATACGTCTCCTGCTGCTCAATCAGTTCCTTTAGAGCCTTTTTTGCAGCCTTTGTATCCACTTCAAATATTTTGTCTGTATAATTTCCTGGAATCCCCCAGAAATGATATTTTGTTACGTCCATCTTCTCATAGGCTTCCAGATATCCAATCTTATTATATACCGTTAAGTTTGAAACAACTCTTTCATACTGGTCTTTAATAAAGTCAGCGATTTTCGTCTGGTCATGATTTAGATCACTAAGCTGTCTCTTATACGCATCACTCAGAACCGATATTTTCATCTTCACCTTTAAGGTTGTATTGGAACTTGGAATCGTCCCATCCGGCCCTGGAGTATTATTTAAGTCACTTTTTGTCCTATAGGCAACCTTAACACTTTGCTGTGTATAGTGATTGTCATATGTCTCTTGGCTAATTGCCGTATAATAACTGATATCTGTTCCAAGCATCTTCTCAAAAATCAGCACGCCATATCCATATGCGTCACTCTCATCCTCAAAATACTGCTTCAAATCCGAAACGCGGATTACCTGAGGAATTTCTTGATTTACCTGGCAAAGTTTTCGGTACATAACAGAAGGAATGGTATAATTCGTCTTAACCGGAATGGTAACATAATCCATGTTATGCGTTTTTGTATTACATATCTCTAACATTACCCTTGTAACTTTGTTCTTATCATCCGAAACGTAAATTAGATTTCTAGAAATCTCATCCGTCGTCGCATCATCCATAATATTTTTTAAGCTATCGGAATCTGTATCAACCGTTCCCTCTCCTTTTGATAAAATCATATAGGATATTTTATAACTGGCAAACCCCACCCCAAGCACAATTGCAATGCAAAGTAAGGATTTTAATAGACTCATTAAAAATAGTTTTGCAATATTTTTTTTCTTCTTCATTGTCGACTATACCTTTCTTTCACTCAAACCGTAATACTGCCGGAACGAAAAAAACATTAAAAAAGACATAAGATAACTTTAATATTTCACCGTATCGGCAATAAGTTCTAAAACATGAGGTTTATTATACCAAAAAATGGATTTCATGTAAAGTTTCCCCTATTCTTGTTTTTTCGTGATTATATGACAAAAATCTTAAAAATTAGTAAAGATATTATAAATCATGCTATCTCAATTTGTGATATACTACAAAACGATATCTGCAACTATGCTTAGTGCCGCCAAATGCAAAGGAGCTTTGAGTTCTTTGCAAGCATTGTGTTCGGCTCATTGCGTACACGAGAATAAAAGCGGCAGAATGGGGGTTTCTATGTCAAAAAAAGTTGTTGCCATTACTGGGGCATCCCGCGGTATTGGAAAAGCAATTGCATTAAAATATGCAAAAGAAGGTTATGATATTGCTATCTGCTGCCGTTCCCGCAAGAATGAGCTGCTTGCTGTCAGGCAGGAAATCGAAAACATGTCCGTCAACTGTCTTTCATATATCGGTGATATCGGCGTTTACCAGAACTCCGTAGCCTTTTTTGAGCAAATCAAAAACCACTTTGGCCACCTGGATATATTAGTGAATTGCGCTGGTATCTCGCATATTGGACTGTTACAGGACATGAGCCCGGAGGAATGGAATAATATCTTTTCTGCCAACTTAAACTCCGTCTTCTATTGCAGTAAATTAGCAATCCAGATGATGCTGCCTGAAAAACGCGGCAAAATTCTATCAATATCCTCTGTGTGGGGCTGCACTGGCGCATCCATGGAGGTCGCCTACTCTGCGACAAAAGGCGGCATAAATGCATTCACAAAAGCACTTGCAAAAGAGCTTGCACCCAGCAATATACAGGTAAACGCCATTGCCTGCGGTATAATTGACACGGAGATGAATGCCTTCTTGTCACCAGAAGAGTTAGATACTATCCTTGATGAAATTCCAGCAGGGAGAATGGGGACATCTGAAGAAGTCGCCCAGCTCGCCTTTGATATAAACAAAAAAAATGATTACCTGACAGGACAGGTAATCATTTTAGACGGTGGATGGATATAAAAAATATCCATCCGAATTAATATTCCGTATAGAATTGCTTTGTTTTAACTACTTCAGGCGGAATCTCGACTCCGTCCTTTTCCCACACCCTGAATTTTAAATCGTACTCTTTCGCCCTTTTCGCCCGTTCCCTGGTAAATTTCGCCATAGCATCACGGAACATCGGCTGTTCACTTATCTTCTCACGCATTTCTTTTGTAAATGGACAGTATGAAGCAAGGATTTCCCTAACTGGCTTGCTTAATACAAGACCGCCATGCGCTTCATGCTTAATCCAGTTTTCATAATCTATTACAAAAACCTCACGTGTGTTGTTACGGCATTTCTGAATCTGAAGTTTCAGTTTATCTTTCTTATCATCCGATAACTCCCTATTTTTGCGGTAGAACTGCACAAAATCACAATATTCACTAGTCAATGACTTTAGCTGGATATTGTTCCAAGAAGCTCCCTGAATAGTCCTGCAGAGTTCCCAGCGGAAACGGCCAAACATTCTTACCATCTCGGCATCCAATTCCCCTTCCAGGAAAATAGGGAACAAAAATCTTCCCTTAGAATTCCTGCGGCGTCCGCTCAGCTCCTGCCACATAACACTCTTGCTACCATAACATGGCATAACAAGAACATCTGGAAATACTTCTTCCTGTATATATTCCTTTGCAAAGACGCTTCCCTCTTTTGCATAAAGACTTTCACGGTAAAATACGGAATAATCAATGTGCAAAAGGCGCTGCACAGCCGCATTAACTTTATCCTTAGATAAATAACTGCGGATAATTGAATTAGCACATCCCTCTGTGAACAGAAATGGAACAAATGCCGATATCTGTCCAAACAAGATACGATGGTTGCAGCGGAACAGATTTTGAATTTCATAATCAAACTTGGCATTCAAATCTCTCGACATTTCCTGCTGCATTTCTGCCGTGATCTGCCCAGTTTTTCGCATTTCACGGAGATTTGCGTCGTAATCCAAATCAAATTCACTCTTTGATGGCTCTTTTTCACCCTGAAGGATTAATGTAAGCCATTCTTTCATATCATACACAGCGCAAGAACCGGTTCCTGAATCTGTGTTGTCCAAAGCCAAAAGTTCTCTCTGTAAATCCTCCGTTAACAGCCTCTCACTAAGAAAACCATAACGCAGGAACAAGTCAATGACGATTGGCGTTTTTTCCCCTGAATTGTAATCTTTGAGAAATACCTGTTTATATAAATCGTAATAAACCTTTATAATACTTCTTCTAAGTTTTCTAACATCTTCATCTGTCGAAAACTTATCTGGCAGCGCAATAAACGCTTCGATGTCTGTGCGGAGAGACTCTGCTGTCTCCTCCTCCAATCCTGCGAACTCAATAATTTGTTCTAATCCGTCTGCTAATTCATCTATATTGACAGAATCTTCATCTGAAATAGCCGGATTTCCATCTGCGCTTGCTCCAGAGGTTCCATTTAATAAATTGAAATATGCCTCTTCCATAAATTTATGGTCAATATCTAAATTAATATCCGCACGCTCTGCAAGCAGATTTTCCAGAGAATTGATCCGGTCAATTACATCATCAAACAGAGAAGTAACTTCCGAAATATTTTCTCCGGCATATTGCAACATCGTAGCCTGCTTTAGTATGCTGTGGTAAAGGCTTCTGCTATCAAGCACCAATGGCTGCGCCAGGTTTTTCAGATATTCTGCATATGTCCGACACCTGCCCAACAATGCATTTACCAGCCGTACCTGCTCTAAAATATGCCTTGAAGTAATCACAGCATTTGTTCCAAAATATGCTTTTTGAATCTCCGCTGGAAGCTCGGCACAGGCTTTATAATAATCCGTCAGATTAAAAATGGCGGCATCCTCAACCTCACACTCACCCAGTCCTTCCACAGACCGCAGAGTATTCGTAACTGCCCCTGTCTTTTTACCAATCTCAAGATATGACTGGTACGTATCCTTGATAAACTGTTTGGCCGTACTAGAGTATTCCCCCAACTCATCCGAAACTTTGGACAAATCCCTCACAAATTTGCTCAAAGTAGAGACCATCAGCGGAGCATAATCCTTATTCACCTTCATCAATGCAAGTATCGTTGCATTGAGTGTAGTTGACGGAAAAGAGTAAACCACGGAATTCATTTCTGCCGTGTATGTAACATGGTGCACCTTATCAGCCAAATCACAAAGCCCGAGAAAATTGCCGGAACCCACGACCAGATTAATGCCCTCTGCATGGACACGCACCCTGCCTTTTACAACCAGCCCTATTTCTGTTACTTCATCACCTGCTTCAAAGATATTTGTGTCTTTAATAATCTGATTTACACTGTTCTTCTTCAATTCTGCTTTCACTTAGTTTCCTCCAGCTACCTCTATCTAATAATCTTACACCTGCATACATGCAGCATTGCTGCTCCCTCGTTTTGCCGCTAAATTATCAGGCCGAAACAAATGTCGGTATAACCAGCTTCTTATCTTAAATAAGAATAACCCGTGCGCCCTGTGTTGTAGCAACCATTACAAACGTTACCAATGCTGACAGCTCGGCTCCGGCAACCTTGCGGCACACGGAAGGTCTCACTTAGTGCTGCTAGGTTCCCCTCCTGACACGGTTCATGAGTTTCCATTGCGCAAGACCAAAACGTCAACACCACATACACTGGGCAGCTTTGCAAATAATTACTCCGAAACAGGACATCACCCCTGCTATAGCGGATTGCAGGTATAGGGCACCGCTAACTCCCCGGCTAGCACGGATATTTTTTAATTATATCCTTTGTTTTTCACTGTGTCAACCCTTCTTCTTCTTCCTAAGCCGGCAAAAAAAATCTTTCATCAAATTCTGACATTCTTCTTCCAAAAGCCCCCTTTGCGTCTCCACCTGATGGTTAAAACGCCTCTCCTCCAAAAGATTTAGGATACTACCCGCACATCCGGCCTTTGGATTCATAGCGCCGATAACTACCTTTGGAATCCTCGCCTGTACGATTGCCCCGGCGCACATTGGACAAGGCTCTAAGGTAACATACATGGTACAATCCTCAAGGCGCCAGTCGCCTAGCTTCTTGCTTGCCTTACTGATCGCCAGAAGTTCCGCATGGGCCAGGGTACTTCCCTGCAGGTTTCTCTTATTATAACCCCTCCCAATAATCTTATCCTGATAAACAATCACACAGCCAATTGGCACTTCTTCTATGTTTTCTGCCTTCTTTGCCTGACGGATTGCTTCTCTCATATATTTTAGGTCATCCCTTGTCCACCCAGTTCTTTCATCCATCAACTCCCATTACCTCTCTAAACTTAATTTCATGATGCCAGGGTCAAAAGTAGATAGCAATGCATGTTTACATGCAAATTGCTATCTACTGGCTTGAACCGCCAAACACCGACAAGAAGCAGATTTGCTTGCAAATATGCGGGATTGGAGGTGTTTATAGAATTGCGGAAATTGCGTAGCAATGTAGCAATTCGTGGCATCTGTTGGGGGCAAAATACCTTTTGACCCCAACATCATTTCATGATTCTAGAGTCAAGTAATCAAATAATAAGGCATGTTTGCACATAATTTATGACAATAGGCTTGCTTGCAAAGACTGCAATCTATTGTATACCACCTTCATCTGACAAAATTACCCGTACTCATTTTCCAAATTTTGCTGTATAATAAGTGTAACGAAATCATTTAGGAAACGCAAGCCATATTTCCTTAAGTAATGTCTGGAGGCAGAAAGTTATGCAGTTTATTTATCAAACCGATCGGCTTATCCTAAAAATACTAACACCTGAGTGCGCGCCATTGGTCAACAAATTTTATCAAGATAACAGACAATTTCTCGAACCCTTTGAGCCAAACCGTCCCCATAACTTTTATACAAATGATTTTCATTATTCTAATTTGCGATGTGAATATGACGCGTTTATGCGCCTTGCCTACTTTCGTTACTGGATGTTTTGCAAGGAAGATTCCGATATTCCAATCGGATCTGTCTGCTTTAGCAATATACTGTTGGGTGCCTTTAAAAAATGCATGATCGGCTACAAACTTGGTGAATCTTCCTGCCATTACGGATATATGCAGGAAGCACTTACTGTCTTAATCCCAATTGTATTAAAGGAAATCGGCCTACATCGGATCGAAGCATATGTGCAGCCCGACAATATTCCTTCTATCCGCCTCCTGTCCAAACTCGGCTTTATAGAAGAGGGCTATCTGCAGAAGTATGCCGAGATTCATGGCCAGTGGACGGATCATCTGATTTTTTCTTATCTTATGAGAGAGGAACCGGATTTCCCTCTGGAAGCTCTAAAAACCAATACCCAAAGACACCCTGCTGCATCCCAAAATCGCCAATGGATTGAAAGTCCGAAAATCCGAATTTAATCGCATTCCTGCGCTCTTTTTCACTGTATATCCCAGGCACCCCAAGAACATATTTTCCATTGACCAGTTGTGCAAACAGCAGATGGCGGTAACAATAATATCCGTGGAGCAGGAAGCGGTTGCCGGAAAGCGACCATGACGCAATCGGCAA
Organism: uncultured Lachnospiraceae bacterium; assembly: GCA_910585905.1. Taxonomy (GTDB): domain Bacteria; phylum Bacillota; class Clostridia; order Lachnospirales; family Lachnospiraceae; genus Butyribacter. Next base: position 31,495 of record CAJUID010000021.1, on the reverse strand, counting down.
GCATCCGATATCTTGCAGTTCCATACGGACACATGCCCTTGCTACTCCATTGTCAAACGGTTTCATAGAAGGGAATGTCATTAATATCTTTTTGCCATAATCAAATGACTTTCTTTTAAACGGGCATACGCCACAGATTGACTGCATCTGCAAATCCCGTCTTTGCTCCTCCAGTGTTTGCATTGCCCCCTGCTTATCTTGCCCATTGTGATTATCTTCTGGCATCTCATCCCGCTTCACTTCCTGTTGCACAGTATTTTCCTCAGAAACATCCTCTGATGGCTGCTCTGTTTCCACAGCAATATTTTCTGGCATCTCAATCTGCTGTGATTCTTCCTGCACTGCATTCTCTGCTGCAACAGTTACTTCTTCAAGATATTCCGGAGGCTCAATAATAGGAACAGCGTCCTCCTCCAATTTTTCCTGTATCTCCTCTGATTCCGCTTGATTTTCTTCTGGCAGAATCTCCTTTTCTTCTACAATTGTATCATCTACTACTGTAGAATTTTTATTCCAGGCCCCCCGCCGAAAATAGTCTTTTCTCCAGGATGTCGCAAAATATATTACATCCGCCCCGTCAATAAATATCCCATCTACCTCTTCTATTTGCCACTCTGTGCCAAACAGCTTATCCGCTTCACAGCTATCTTTCCATAAAAAATTACTCCCCCGAAATACCATTTGCCCTGCGGGAATTGTATAAATTTTTTCCTTCCCCTGCTTATAAAGATACACTTTCGGCACTTCCCTCATAGAAACTGCCCGCATCTGCACAGAAATCCTACACTGATTTCCCCGCTTTTCCACCTTTGCGTATCCTACATTTGCTCCTTTCTCTTCTCCGTTATACTGGTATATGTAGGACACAATCCGTTCATATTGATTCATAGCTTGCCAATCCTCCTGTCTTGTTCATTTACGATATATTTACCCATCACTATCTTATCTATATTCTGTCCCACCCCCAAAATAGAACAAAACTTATTGGACTTTTTATCTGCAAATTGCTATAATGCTTGTTGTCTCTACATAAGAACTGCCAAAAACGAATTGATATCCTGGCAGTTCCTTATACTAATCATATGATGCCAGGTCAAAAGCAGACAGCAAGGCATAGCATTCGTTGAGAACAAAATACTTTTTGGCCTCAATATCATTTTATAAATTATTATCTAGGAGGATAGATACTATGAGTGAAAATTGTAATCACGACTGTTCCAACTGTTCAGCCGATTGTACTAGCCGAGACAAAGAAAGCTTTTTGGAAAAGCCACACAGCCAGAGTACAATCCGCAAGGTAATCGGCATAGTCAGCGGAAAGGGCGGCGTAGGAAAATCTATGGTCTCTTCCATGCTTGCCGTACATTATCAAAGAAAGGGATACCACACTGCCATTCTGGATGCTGATATTACTGGTCCATCCATACCAAAAGCCTTTGGTATCAATGAGCGTGCAATGGGCGATGAATCTGGCATATACCCAGCCATGTCAAAAACCGGCATCCAGACAATGTCTGTCAACTTACTATTAGAAAACACTACGGACCCGGTAATCTGGAGAGGCCCGGTTATTGCCGGAACAGTTAAACAATTCTGGCAGGATGTAATCTGGACAGATGTTGACTGCATGTTTGTCGATATGCCACCCGGAACAGGTGATGTTCCTTTAACTGTATTTCAGACAATTCCTGTAGATGGAATTGTAATCGTAACCTCCCCGCAGGAATTAGTATCAATGATTGTGTCAAAAGCAGTCAAAATGGCACAGATGATGGATATTCCGATTATTGGTATTATTGAAAATATGAGTTATGTAGAATGCCCGAACTGTAAAGAGCGTATTGAAATATTTGGCAAAAGCCATGTAGATGAGGTTGCAAAGGAATTTGGCTTGCCAGTGCTGGCAAAAATCCCAATGACTCAGGCAATAGCTGCGGCGAGCGATGCAGGCGATGTCGAAAATCTGCAAGATAATTGGTTCGATAAAGCAATTAAAGCAGTAGAAGCTATTCCATCCAATGAGAAATAATTTCTACTGCTGTAGTATATATAAAAGGGGAACGCTAGAGTGCGTTCCCCTTTTATAATAATTCCGTTTCCTGTGAATGAAACAGCCTCTATCCTTCTTGCAGTGCGATCAACAAAGCTGGGATTACTTGCTTTTTACGCGATACTGTATGCTGCAGCACAATCTCTTCCGTCTCTGGCGGCAGAGAAAACGCCTGCAAAACTAATTCTTTCGCACCATTTCCAGCACAAAGCAGTTCTGTACTTTCTTCCATAATATTTGTAAGCATAAAGTAAATCATTTCTACTTCATGCTCAGACAATGCCTTTTGTAGATAAGGAGTCATTTTATCCTTAATGGCCTCCAACTCTTTTGCCGTCATAGAATTAATCTGGCCTACTCCAAGCGTAATGTCTCCTAGTTCAAATTTTTTGAAATCCTGGTAAAAAATTTCTTCTGGCGACTTGACTGAGAGATTACTTCCTGCCTGGAACATCTTCGCAGCATATTCCTCTGGAACAATCCCCGCAATCTCAGCCAATTTTTCAACTGCATCTTTATCAACCTGTGTGCAGGTTGGTGAACGAAAAATTAAGGTATCTGATAAGATTGCCGAGCAAAGCAGCCCCGCAATCTTTTGCGGAATTTTAACGTTGTATTCTTGGAACATCTGGAAAATAATGGTTGCCGTGCAGCCAAGTGGCTGATTTCTAAAAAATACCGGCCCCATCGTTTCTATGCTGCCAATCCTGTGATGATCTATAATCTCCAAAATTTGCGCTTCCTCAATACCATCAACCGCCTGAGTTGGCTCGTTATGGTCTACAAGTATAATCTTCTTTTTTCTGGCTCCTAAAAGGCTTCTTCTGGAAATCATCCCAAAATATTTCCCATTCCAGTCTAGTATCGGAAAATCACGATGCCGTTTCTTAGTCATTGTTTCTCTTATATCATCCAAAAACTCTCCGCGCCCAAATGTTATTAAGTGCTTTTGTTTCATAAAAAAACCGATCGGAATACTCTGATGGATCATGCGCGATGCCGTAAATGTGTCGTATGGCGTCCTGATAATAAAGCATCCATGCTCCTCCGCCAGTTTCCCTATTGTGTAAGACACCTTTGCCCCGTCGCATACAATAATGCACCTTGCCCCCATCTCTATTGCACAAAGCTGCGATTCGTAACGGTTCCCCAAGATTACGATATCATCCTTTTCGATATAGTTTTCCATTAAATCAGGATTAGCGGCGGCTATCAGACATTTCCCGGAACTTACCCTCTCATCTATATCACCATTGAGCAATTCACCATTCAACGTCTCAACAATATTCCGAAACGGTGTCCACGAATTTGCAATCACACAGCTGTCGTAGACATCCATATAAGATTTCGCAATATCCTCAACCGTAATCAGGCCAATTAGATATCCTTCTTCATCAACAATAGGAAGTGTCTGAAGCATATCCTCTTTCATAATCTTCCATGCATTTTTAAGGGAGATATGACCTGCAACTCCCGGAACACGGTTTACATCTATATCCATTACCTGTGTACGTACATCCCCCAGATAATCCGGAATCCCGACTTTAAAATATTCGAGCACAAATTTACTCTCTGCATTAATCTGCCCTGCCCTTTTCGGGACATAATTTTCCCCAGTCAACTTTCGCTTAAGGTAGGCATATGCAATTGCAGAACACAATGAATCCGTATCTGGATTAATATGCCCAATCACATTAATCGGCGTATTTGTTTTTTCCTCCATCTCCAATCCCCCCTTTTTATAGAAATCTACTGATAATCTTCCTCCGTATACTTCGATATATCTATAATATACTTAAATTTCCTAGCCAAAGCTGGTACAAACCGGAAAAGTTGATCTAGTGTAGTCCCCTCATCCGCTAAGATCACAACAAAATCCCCATAGTATTCTTCCATAATCGAAAAGATTTTTGTTATTGTCGGGAAAAGAAGATCTGATGCATTTTCAATTAATAGACAGTTACCTTTTAACTGCCCTCGAAAAGTAATTAAATCCATCTTATTTAACTGCTCCGCATTAATTTTTGCAATCCGTCCCTGAGACAAATATCCTGTCTCCTTCATAATACGAACAATCTGCTTCGATACGCCTACAATCCGTTCCGCTCCATCTCCCATTAACACAAAATGAGACGGATCAAGCTCCCCTTCAATCAGGCGAAGCACATTCCGAAAGGACTGCTGTAATGCCCTGGTAGTAGGCAAATCCTCATAAGTAATCTCTGGCATCTCCATGTAATCTGTCTGTACCACTGGTATCTCAGGTGCATGATACTCCCTAAGCGGAGACTGTGCCGACTCTGTTTCCTCTTCCGCAGGCGCTTTTTCTGCTTCTTCATCTGCAATGGCATTGCCTTTTGGCAGCTCTTCATCTGATATCCTTACTTGAATTTCTTCCTCCTGTTCCCTCAGCACATTCTCTGGGGTCTGTTCTTCAGATGTTAACCCTGACTCTTCCTCTAATATTTGTTCGTCCAGCACCTCTTCTCCTAGTCCTTTCTCTAATATCTGTTCTTCCGACTCTTCTCTTAATTCTTCTTCCAAAATTTGTTCTTCTGATCTTTCTCCTACCCCTTCTTCTAGCTTTTGTACTTCTGGCTCTTCCTCTAATTCTTGCTCTGGAATCTGCCCTTTTAGTTCTTCCCCTAATTCCTGCTCTAAAATCTGCTCTTTTGGCTCTTCTCCTAACTCTCCCTCGGATATCTGATTATCTGGCTCTTCTTCCAACACCAACTCCTCAGTTTTTTCCTGCCCCGAATCTGCATCTTCTGCATTATCTGACCATGCTGTCTTCCCATTTTCCAGCATTCGGCCTAATTCACCTGGGTCAGGATCTTGTATCTCCTCCTCCAACAAATCCTTCAATATTTCAGTCTCACTTTTCTGCTGTTCCTCTAAAATCACAGTCTCTTCTTCTACATGACTCTGCTGTTTTGCCTTTTCTTCATAATACTGCTCTACTTCCTGATCCAACGCCTTCATAAGCGGGTCTTTCTGTTCTTCTGTTTCCTCCTGCTTTTTCTGAATTTCCTCAATATCAAGTGGAATATAATTCCTGCTCGCACTCTTCTGGATTGCCTGCGTCATACGGTCTACTACACTTGTAGCAATATTGGCTGGATGCTCTGTTTTTCCAGTGCCGCGCCCTGACGGACGCCTTACCGGACTTACTGGACGGTTTTGCTCCCGCTTTACTGGCTGCGCCATCTGAACCGGCTTACTTTTAGGAAGTTCCGGCGGCTCATTAAGAATAGTAACTGCCTTCTCTTTTAACTGTTCTTGTTGCTCCATCTCATAGATTGCTGAAATCTCTTTTGCTAGGTCTTGTGTTATGCCTGTACCTGACTGGGAATGAGGCGGCAGTTTTTCCAATTTATGGCCAACATCTTTTTGCACTGCCTTTTCTGGAGCCTTTTCTACTTTCCGCTCCGGCTTCCTTTCTGGCAGCTTTTCCGTTTTTTTATCTGCTTTTTTGTCTGGCTTCTCCTCCGCCTTTTGCACTGGCTTTTTCTCTAATTCCTCCTCCTGCTTTTTTTCCGTTTTGACTGGCTTTTCCGGCCTCTCCGCCAGCAGGTCATTCAATACCTTTTCCGCAGTCCTTTCTTCCTCTTTTTTCCCGAGCTTCAAAAGACCTGATAATTTCTGAATCCCATCCTTTGCCATTTGAGGCAAAATAAGGCCATCCTGCCCAAAATTATCTTCCTCGTAATCGTCAATAAATGTCTTTGTATCCTCTTCGTCCCCCCATTTGTCCTCTCTATCAATCGGTTCTGCTTCCTCCCGTTTCTCCCTTGCTGTAATACTATCTTCCTCATAATCATCTTTAAATTCCCGCGAATCCTCTGCTGCTTTATGTACAGCTTTCTCTACATGCCGCTCTTCCTTCTTTTCCGCCTTGCGCTCTTTCAAAAATTGCTTAATATCTGGCAGGGAACCTGTATCATCTGGATTTGGCGTTTCTTCTCTTGGAATCGTAAAATCTTTATCATCATAATAAGGAATGGGGTCCTTTTCTTGCAAATGATCAATCAAAATCTTAGCCCGTTCCACAATCTCCCCAGTGCCAAACCAGAGCAAAATGTCCTTGCATTCTTCCATACATTCTTCCCGGCGTCCAGCGCGGTGATACAGCTTCGCCAACTCATAGGCCCATTCCTCTATATACTCTTCCTGCTTCAATTCTTGCAAAATTCCAATCAACTGCCCAATTGGTGCACCAGAAGCCTTATCAATCCGATAACGCAAAATCAATGCATCTCTTGCACTAGGGTTCATGCGTACAAATTCTTCATAATACGCTTCTGCATCCTCAAGCGCATTGGTGCGGATTGACAAATAAATCAGCCGGTACAATACTCTTCGAGTGCGGGAACGACGGTAAATTCTCAGATACGTTGCCTTTGCCGCCTCATATTGTTCTGTTTTTGTATATACTTCTGCAAATGCCTTTAAATCACTAAGGGAACGCACCTGACGCATATCAATCGTCTGGATTACCGCAAGTGCCTTCTTATATTTCCTCTCATCCACCAGGTGATGTACCTGTGCTATCCGAATTGCCAGTTCATACTGTCTCATATTAATCTTATCCTCATTTCTATCAGGCAAACATGCCCTGCCTGTGTTTCATCATGAACGCTGCCCTTACAAAATTATCCTTATAGCAACCAACAGCTTTCTTGATCTACTAAAAATACTTTCTATATAAATCTTCCCGGCGGTCTACAGCAGTAGCAAATTTCTTCCGCAGACCCCATGCACGGTCATCCAAATCACAAATCAAGACTCCTTCTCTATTTGACATCTTTCCAAGAATATTTCCAATAGAATCTACTGCCATGCTGTCACCTGAATATAACATCCCATCACGCTCCCCAATGCAATTAACTCCAACCACATAAGACTGTGTCTCAATTGCCCTTGCCCTAAGAAGCGTTTCCCAATGGGCGCTTCTGATTGCCGGCCAATTAGCTACAACAAAAATAATATCTGCCTTTCTAGCAGCAATCTGAAATATCTCTGGAAAACGTAAATCATAGCATATAAACATGCTAATTACTCTGCCTAAAAATGGAACGGTAACAATCTCTTCCCCTTTTTCAAAGTATTCTCCTTCATGCCCATAAGTGAATGGGTGCATCTTTGCATAGTCTGCCACAATCTCTCCGTCTTGCCCAATCAGGGTAAAACGGTTTGTCCCTTTTGTCCCCGGTCCGTTCCCAAACGCAGCCCATCCAAAAGCAATTGCAATATGATAGGAGACAGCCAGGCGCTTCATAGCTGAAACCGTTTGCGAGTTGTCTCTATCCTCCCCAATCTTTTGTAGGTTCATTGAAAAGCCCGTAAACGACATCTCTGGAAATATGATAACATCACAGCCTCCTTCTGCTGCTTCCTGAATCATCCCCTCCGCTTTAATAAAAGAACCTTCCTTGTCCTCCCACAACATATCAAGCTGCCCTAATGCAACACGCATGAACATTCCCCCCTGCCTTTTTGATTTTGTCGCTAACTTATCGGTTCGAAACAAATGACACTTCGTGTCGCTTGGTTCGTTTCCCGTTTCTCTCTTGCTCCAAAATCCCCCGCTTTCGCGGTGCGGCTGCTATCACAGCCTCTTTGATTTTGTCGCTAACTTATCGGTACGAAACAAATGACACTTCGTGTCGCTTGGTTCGTTTCCCGTTTCTCTCTTGCTCCAAAATCCCCCGCTTTCGCGGTGCGGCTGCTATCACAGCCTCTTTGATTTTGTCGCTAACTTATCGGTACGAAACAAATGACACTTCGTGTCGCTTGTTTCGTTTCCGATAAGTTATATTATACCGTTATTTTTGTTATATTACAACTAAGGAACGTTAATAATGACTTGTATTAAGTTGTTACGATTCTTAATCTGTTGACTTTCTGACATTCAATAATTATACTAGAGCATGTTTGAAAATTGCGTAACAATGTGCAATCTACAGCATCCGTTGAGGGCAAAATACCTTTGCCCCTAACATCATGCTTATAACGTATCGCCTAGAAAAGAGGAAAATAATGAGACTCCCTAATGAATTTGTAGCCCGTATGCGTACCTTGCTGGGTGCGGAAGCTGATTTATTCTTTCAGAGCTATGACCAGAAGCATACATATGGGCTTCGTATTAACCCGCTAAAATACAACATTAATTCCGCCCAAAATGACCTTCCTTTTACCCTGACTTCGGTTAAATGGGCATCAGAAGGTTTTTATGCTATGGCCGAGGAGCACCCTGGCAGGCATCCTCTGCATGAGGGCGGCGCTTATTATATCCAAGAGCCCAGTGCAATGTCTGTTACAAGCCTCCTTGACCCAAAACCCGATGATAAGGTGTGCGACCTATGCGCCGCCCCAGGCGGCAAGTCAACACATATTGCCGGGCGGCTTTGCGGGAAGGGGCTGCTGGTATCTAACGAAATTTCTCCATCCAGGGCAAAAATCCTCTCACAAAACATAGAACGTCTTGGAATCGGCAACTGTATCGTCTGCAACGAACCTCCAGACAAAATAGCAGGACACTTCCCGCTTTTTTTTGACAAAATTGTAGTAGATGCCCCATGCTCCGGTGAAGGGATGTTCCGAAAAGACGAAAATGCCATTTCTGAATGGTCCGCTGAGCATATAGACCTTTGCAAAGAACGTCAGAAAATGATTCTCAACTGCGCTGACCAAATGCTGTCTCCAGGCGGGATTATGGTATATTCCACCTGTACTTTTGCGCCAGAAGAGGACGAGCAGATGATTGCATGGTTTTTACAGACACATCCTGACTATACCGTGGAGGATTGGAGAGAAATCCTGCCAGAAAACTGCAATCTGGACAGTGGGAATCCTGAATTTTTAAGTAAAACCGGATCCATAGACACTTCCATCACTGCATTGATTCCAAATACACTTCGTATCTGGCCACATAAAGTGCAGGGGGAAGGACATTTTGCCGCCCGTCTCCGAAAAAAAGGCAACAAAAATATGGACAAGGATATACTCAAATTATCCAGCCAGCAATCAACTCCCACTGGAAAAAAGCAGCCCAAAAGAGTCCAGGGCAAAAAAGCAGATCTATCGGAATATGCCATATTTTCGGAACAATTTCTGAGAATACGCCCCAAAAAACAGCAGGATACCTACAGCATTACAAATAGGTTAGCTAATAGCAATTCCTATCAATATTTTGGAGACGAGCTATACCTTATACCTTCACAAATAAATTCTCTAGATGGCCTTAAGGTTATCCGTGCTGGGCTTCATCTCGGCACGCGTAAAAAAAACCGCTTTGAACCAGCACATGCCCTGGCAATGGCTCTTCATCCAGAAGATACCGTACAGTCTCTTGAATGCACAACAGATGAGGCAATTCAGTATCTAAAAGGTGATGTGATAAATTGTAACACTAAACTTAAATCATGGGTTCTTGTATGCTATCAAGGCATTTCCCTTGGATGGGGAAAAGCAAACAACGGTATTCTAAAAAACCATTACCCAAAAGGACTCCGAATCAGAGGATAGTAGAACTGCCTCTGACTCGGAGCCGCCAAAAGTAATATAAAAATCCAAATCCCACCGCAACAATCGCCGAATGAGGCTGACTGCCTCACAAGAGGCAAGTGCAAAGGAACTTTCAGTTTCCTTGCAAGCATTTCGTTTGGCTCGTTGCTTACGCGAGAATAAACAACACCTTTAAAACTCTTTTACTGGCTGCGAGTAGAAATAGCTTCGATTGCCACACTCCCACCACGGACAACTTCAATCCGATTAACGAAAATATCATTGAACAAGGCAATCATATCATTATTGGCCCCCTCTGTTTTTACACACTGAACCATGACATTCTTACGGTCATAGTCAATTACTTCTAGCTCAAATGCCTGCGCAATCCGAAAAATTTCTGCCTTGTCTTTTTCAGTACAACTTGACACTTTGATAAAAAGAAGCTCCTTTTTATGAATCGGCACCTCTGATATATCAATAACCTTAATTACCACAACACATCGGTTCAACTGCTTCTTAACCTGCTCAAACGTGATATCGTCAATTGTCAGCCCAATGGTCATGCGAGATACGGCAGGGTCTTCCGTTACCCCTACAGTCAGCGTATCCAGATTATAAGATTTTCCCGCTAGAAGCCCCGATATTTTAGCCAGCACACCAATTCTATTTTCGACATATAGAGATATGTATCTTTTCTTCACTTTCATATAAATCCCCCATTCTTATTCTATCCACGTTCCCACCACTAATCCATTATCATGTCATCTAACGTTTTGCCTGTCGGAACAATAGGGAAGACATTGGCCTCCCTCTCTATAACACATTCAATAATGGTAGGCGCATTTTTATGTCCCAGCGCATAATCAAATGCCCTTGCAATTTCCTCTTCCTTAGAAATGCGTATCCCATATGCCTCATAACTCTCTGCCAATTTAATAAAATCCGGCGTATACTTCGGGCAGCACTTTGACTTATCTGTACAGTTATCCTCACAGCTCTTTCGGTACCGCAGACATGTATTGGAATAACGTTTTTGGTAAAATAATTCCTGCCACTGGCGGACATTGCCAAGATAACCGTTATTTAACACGATTAATATTAACGGCAACTCCAATGCTACTGCTGTTGCTAACTCCTGAATATTCATCTGCATACCGCCATCCCCAGATATCGCAATTACTGTACTTTCAGGATTGCCGATTTTAGCCCCAATCGCAGCCGGAAAACCATACCCCATTGTGCCAAGTCCCCCAGAAGTCAAAAAATGGCGGCCGCTCTGCAGTTCAAGGTACTGTGTTGCCCACAACTGGTTCTGCCCAACATCCGTCGTTACAATCGGGCTTTCAAAATGGTTATTTATATACTGAATAATCTTTTCAGGAGTCAGCCCATCATAATTATTCATCGTAATTGGATATTCCTCTTTCCACTGCAGCAACTGCTCCACCCATTTCTCATTTTTCAAAGGTGCCACATATTCCAACAGTTTCATTATGGCAAGCCTCGCGTCTGCCACAATCGGAATATCAACCACAATATTTTTTGAAATAGATGCAGAGTCAATATCAATATGAATAATCTTTGCATTCTTTGCAAATTCACTTATTTTTCCCGTAATCCTGTCATTGAAACGCGTCCCTATTGAAAACAATACATCACACTCCGATACCGCATGATTCGCCGCATAACTTCCATGAATGCCAATATTTCCAAGATATAGCCTATGGTCACTTGGGATTGCCCCTTTACCCATAATTGTAGTAATCACTGGAACCCCCGTTGTCTCTGCCAATTGTCTCATTTCCTCATTAGCACCTGAGATATTAACACCGCCCCCAATCAGAAAAAGCGGCTTTTTTGCTCTCTTAAGCATACTCACAGCCTTTTTAATCTGTCCAACATGAACACTCTGATTTGGCTTATATCCACGCATATTCACCTCTTCTGGATAAGCATCGCTCCCCTCTGCCTGTTGGATATCCTTTGGAATATCGACCACAACCGGCCCCGGTCTTCCAGTCCTCGCAATATAAAATGCCTCTTTTAAAATTCTTGGAAGTTCCTCCCGTGTACGGACAGTAACTGCATACTTGCAGATACTATTTGTAATCCCGACTATGTCTACCTCTTGAAATGCGTCATTTCCCATTAACCCAAGTGGAACCTGGCCAGTGATACAAACTAGCGGAACACTGTCATAATTTGCTGTAGCAATTCCTGTCACCAGATTGGTAGCACCCGGCCCACTCGTTACCAGACAGACACCAACCTTTCCTGTAGACCTTGCATAACCATCTGCCGCATGAATCAATGCCTGCTCATGCCTTGGCAAAATTACTTCAATTTCTTTCTCCCCATACAGTGCATCAAAAATGTCTACTGCCTGGCCTCCCGGATAACCAAAAATCGTATCCACACCCTCTTCTTTCAACGCCTTTACAATTATTTCTGTTCCCTTCATCTTCTAACCTCTTTTCTATATTAAACTATAAAAGCCCTAAGCCGACTATTGTCAGCTTAGGGCGAATCATTCCGCGGTACCACCTAAATTCAAGGAAAAACCTTGCTCTCATACAATACGCAGGCCATTTGGCCATTTATATTGCTTTCCAGATAACGGCGGAAATCCCGTTGGAGCCTACTTAAGCAAAATCCCCCACTGCAAGAGCACAACCCAGTCTCCTTAACTTGTGCACCAAGCGAGGTGGAATATTTTGTTTACACTCATTGTGTATGTGAGAAAAAATCTGTTCAGTCCACTGCTCAGAGGCTACTTCCATATTCCTGAAACAAAGATTTGCACCAACCATCTTCTCTCTACGCTTCCAGAAAATACTTACTCCTCCTCATCAAAGCATTTCACGTTTCTATTTATTTTTTACACTATAGCAGATAATAAAAAGTCTGTCAATGTAAGAAATTTTCCAGCTTACTTCTTTTTCCGTTTCCTCTTTTGTTCCTGTTTCCCTTTGGCTTCATTATTATTCTCTACCTTGTCGCCTTTGGCGTTCTTCGCCTTCGGAACCTCTGCCGCCTTCTCTTTTTCTGAAGGTTCATCAGCTCCTTGATTCTCTTCACTATTTTCTTTCTCTTGTTCTTCCTTCTCCTCGGATAATTCTTCCGCTTTTTTATCTAGCTTTTCATCAGTATTTTGTGGTGTCTCCTCCAATTGTGACGGAGTCTCCTGCTCCTCTTCCGGCGCCACATCATCTTTCTGGCCTGTCTCCTTGCCTTCTTCCCCTATCTCAGGTATTTCTTCCACCTTTTTATCTGGCATTGTCTTGATTACAATTCCGGTAATCAGTTTAATCAACCCTCCCAAATACAGCGAACAAATCACTCCTACCGCCACATAATAGACATCCGGCACCAGCCGTTTCGCAATAAATGATGGCATAAAGCTTGGCAAAACAAATATCAATACCGTTGGCAGCACTATCTGTATCAAAAAATCAACGCAAAGGCCAGGCATATAGATTAATTGTTTCTTCCTTCTTCGAACCCGACCGCCCATTAACAAAATAGGCATCCAGGAAGCAATTAATACAAACAACATAATCGCATCAATCACACCATGCTTTATAAGATAAGCTCTGCTGTCAATTTTTATTGGTTTCTCACCCAGCTCAATAGAAATAATCCCTTCTTCCAATGTCTGGATCAGTTTTTGCCCCACCAAATAATCCATGGAATTAAACAGCATCGTGATTCCCATATCCAAATCCGGCAAAAGAACCATCAGCGATGTGAAATTTTCTACTGTGCCAGTATGATATAGAATCGTTTGACCCTTCGCTTCTTTTTCAACCCATCCCATACCATATCTTTCACTGCCCTCGAACAGCTCTCCCGGCATTTCGCTGCCGGACGGCACTGCAACTCCATCATAAAGCATCCTATGCACACTGTCCTTTGACAAAACACTGTCTCCCTCTTTAAGATACATCTGAAGATATTTTCCCATATCCTTAATATCAGATATCAGATAACCGGAAGGAACCTGAATCCAATCATCCTCTTTGTCATACTGATATCTTAGCGCAGAAGGAAAGCCGAAATATGACTGATAGCCAGTCAGCATTTCCTCACTCTCATCATTTTCTGTCCGAAGGGAATATGTTGATACCATATCTAATGGGTCTAAGATATTATCCGAAATATACTCCTCATATGTCATCCCAGATACTTCCTCTATAATTTCCCCCAAAAGATTATAGTTTGCATATGCATTTTCAAATGTCCCTCTCTTTTCAGTTACTTCTAGCTCCGACATTCTCTGTTTGGCTGTAATCCCACTTGTCTGATATAACAGCTCCTGAACCGTTACATCTGATACAGATTTGTATTTTGGGAGATAATCTGAAACAGTATCCTCCAATGACAAATCTCCGTCTTCAACCATCCTCATGATTCCCGCCGCCGTAAACGATTTGCTTAAATCACCCAAAACATAGTCAGAACTCGTCTTTTGGGCTGTTCCATAAGCAGCACAATAAAGTTCCTTATCGGCACTGACAATCGAAATCCCCATTCCCAAAATATTAGCGGCAGACATTTCTTCCATAATATAATCTTCTAGATCATTTTCATGGATTACTCTTGCCTGCACATCACAGTCAGCACACAACACAGAAAACAGGCAGGCAAAAGAAAGTATTAATGCACTAAATTTTCTTCCCATAGACTTCCTCCTTTGGGTAACATATTATAATCTTGGCTTAATATAGCGGTTAATACAGCCTGCAATCTCCATCCGCCTCGGCATCGCCATATTTGGAATAACATTTCCCTCGCACAACCCCGAAATTCCCTCTTGCCTTAATAATGACTCCACATCATCAACCAATTCTGACAATTTAATTTTCTTCCCGCCATATCTGCGGCTTAGATATTCTAATGCCTTTGCAATTGCAAGCATCTGCTCGCTATCCGTAATCTGCTCTAAATACCGCAAATCAACCTGCTTTTTCCCAAAAGAAAAGCCATCTGTTCCCATTACTTTAATCTTGCTTCGCTCCTCCGCCTTTGGCAAGTAAACAGATCTGTTATCCAAAAAATCCATTTTTCCCGTCTCTGACTCCATAGCAAGCGGAAATGCCTTTGCAGCTTCTTTTGCTTCCTCTGTAATTTCTTTTGGAAGATAACGATCCATCTGGATTACTTTATCCGCCACATGGAAAAACGCACCGCAGCTTCCTACAACTAGGATTGTCGAAATCCCTTTTTCTTGATACAACTGCCCTACTCTTTTTATAAATGGGACAATCGGCTCTTTCTTTGCTGCAATTACCTGCTCCATCAACTCATCACGAATCATAAAATTAGTAGCACTGGTATCCTCATCTATCAGCAAAAGATGGCTTCCTGCCCAGACAGCTTCTACTGTATTGGCAGCCTGCGAAGTAGAACCACTGGCATCTAATGTAGAAAAACATGCAGTATCCTTTCCATTTGGCAAATTGCGTATAAATGGGCTAATATCCTCTTCACACACACTTCGTCCATCTTCTGCACGAATCTTCATCCCGCTTTCATCCGTTGCCGCATATTCTCTCCCATCCCCAATAATATGCGGATAAACTGTCTTTTCCAGTGTTTTCAGCAAAGTTGATTTTCCATGATAGCCGCCGCCAACAATCAAAGTAACACCCTGTGGAATTCCCATCCCGCTGCATTCCCCTTTATGAGGAAGTTGCAAAACTACTTTCATAGAATCTGGAGAAATAAATTCTACCGCATTGCGCATCGGACGCTCTGAAACTCCGCTTTCTCTCGGCAAAACAGAACCATCCGCCACAAAAGCTACCAGCCCCATTTCCTTCATCTGATCACGGATTGCCTTCTGGTCATCTGCAAGCTCCACAACATCTGCAAGCGCCTTCTGGTTTAAGTTGCCATAAAGACCTGCCTTTTCCACAACGGGCGGAAGCAGCCTAAACAGTATTTTTTCTAACTCTTCTGCGGCAATGGAACGCCCCCTTGCCGGAAAACCTACTGCAAAACGAAAAAGTACCTGCCCATTATCCTTATTTACCTGACATGCACTCCTTTCCATAATCTCCTGCCCTGGGCGACTGGCAGCAACCAAACCACTTTTTCCAGAACCCTTCGCCTGAAAACTAATTTTCTCAACACCAGCAGCAAACCCCCGGAGCAGAAAATCTTCTAACGCCACCCTGCGATGTTTCTCTTTATAATATTCTTCCGGAATACCTGCCATCTTTCCAGCAATCCGGACACTTAAACTGGAAGGAGATGCAAACGGATCTCCTTGCACATGGTCAATACTTAATTCATATTTATTAAACCGATATTTTCCCTTCAATCCTTTATATGCAGGATATCCCCTGTGATCCATTCCCCGTATTTTTGACTGTAATTCCCTCATAACTAGCCTCCATGCTGTGCCATTTTTGTAACTATCCTGCAGAACTATGAAATTTGGGCATCCTTTCATCCCTTAAAAATTTGAACCGTTCCAACCCCAATTTTCCACTGCCTCATATTTTACATAGATTCTGTTTTTCGGAATCCCCAATTCCTCCTGATAAATATCACAAATCTCACCCGTTAATTTCGTAAACGCATCAGGCGATGCCCCTCCAAATACCTTAACCTCTACAAATGCTGTCGGTCCATCCTGATTTCCCTGAAAATATAAATCATATGAGTCCTCAAACCCTACCATCAGCCAACTTTCTGACTTTCCGGGCACAAGAGTAATTGCCTGACCAAGTTTCGCCTTAATCGCATCCTTTTTCTCCTGACTCATTGATACACTAACTTTAGAATTAATAAATGGCATAATTTCCCTCTCTTTTCTCTGTTTTTTCTGACAATAATTATAACATATCTGAACTATTTTACAACCTGACATTTTTTATTACATGTTCCCTATATCCCACTTCTGTATTCCTGTGCCACATTCCAATATCCAAGTGAGTACATTTTATATTTCTGCTTGCACATACTTCCTTGGCGTAGTATGATAGCTTTGGATAAGCCTCAACAGATAATAAACTTGATACAATATTTATAATACATTACTTTGGCTGTTCATCTAACTGTTTTTTACTTTCGATACAGTTAGCCAAAAACAGCAGAAAGGAATCATATCCATATGCACCGATTTTTACGCGCAATAGGATTTAGCAAAATCGAGTCCCGCCAGGAACTAGAATCGATTCTCGGAAAAATCATGAATCAACCGGATAAAAAGAAAAAGATAAAGCTGGCGCCAAACAGCACTTATACCGAATTTGCAATGGAATTCGGCAGCCAGATTGGTATTGCCATCCGCGGCGAATATGATGAAAAGGGGTTTTTCTATATGGAGCACTACTTTCCATACTGTGAAAGCCGTCTAATCACATCCTCAGAAGATATCACGGTAAATAAACGCGTAGATACCAATGCCTTTACCGGAATGTGTGATGACCTGCGCCTTGGGATTTCCATGATATTTTATCTGCAAAACGCCGTTGAATATCTCGAACTAAAAATAGCCGACAATACGCCCCATAAAGCAAAGCTTACCTTGTCCGGCCTGTCTTTAAAAGGTGCCATCCTGCTTGGCGTTTACCATGATATACAGATGCAGGAAAAACATAATATACGATGCCAGAGACGAAACCGCCTAATTGCAAAGGCCAGAAATGGCGACCAAAATGCCATTGATGATTTAACAATAGAGGATATTGATGTCTCTGCTAGAATCCGTGAACGCATCAAGGAGGAAGACTTATATTCCATTGTAGAAACAAGCTTTATCCCATATGGCTCAGAATCAGACCACTACTCCATTCTTGGTGTTATTATCAACTGGTCTGTCACCCAAAATACCCTAACAAATGAGACTGTGTACCAGATGTTATTAAACTGCAACGAAATTTTAATTACGGTCTGTATTAATAAAGCTGACTTATTTGGTTCTCCAATGATTGGCTGCCGTTTCAAAGGCGTTATTTGGATGCAGGGACATGCAGACTTTCAAAAAATAATATAGGGGAATGCCAAAGCGTGCTTGAAATTACACTCCCAAGCACGCTTTGGCATTCCCGCTTTTTATCTTACCCTGACATATGCACATCACAGACATCTTTTCCAATATTGTGGGCTACTGTATTTGGGGTATCCGCTGTTTCTGCAGTCTCCTGCTTCTGCAGTAATATTCTATAATCTAAATTATCCTTAGGACACCCTTCCCCCGCAATCTTGCCGCTTTCCTTGCAGAAAGCATATTTCACATGGCAGGTACAGTTTTTATTTGGTTCCGTACCGAGTGCAAAATATTCTTTGTAAACTGTATTTCCCCCTTCTGCCTCATCACAAAGGCCATGCACTGCGAGATTTCCACATTTACTGCATATACGGCGCATAATAATGCTGTCTGGTTTTTTAAATTTCTGCTTTAATTTTCTTGTTTTCTGGTGTACCTTTTCCATAATCTCCCTCCAGATTACCATATAATAATCTGACTGGCTCTGGCTAGTATTCTCATCCGCACCGGACCAGATACCTGCTGTGTAATATGGTGTATATCCTTCAAACCAAAAATCGGAATTATCCGCAGTCACCGAATAATTTCCGGCGGCCTCTGTCTTAATCTTTTGAAAACCTGCACTTCTGCCATTTCCTATATGAATCACATCTTTCATGGCATCGGTCAGAAGCCATGCTGTATTTCTCTTAATAATGCGCCTAGATGAAATATTATTTTCTAACAACACATTTCCATCTTTGTCTATAATCTTAGTATAAAAACGCGGCTTTTGATAAACACCTTCATTTGCAATTGCCGCATAGGCAGCTGTCAACTCCAGATTTGTAACCCCTTCATTTAGTTCCCCTAAAGCAAGTTTTAGTTGTAGATCACTGTAGATATTCCCCTCTGCATTCTCCTTTCTTTCTACAATCGTAGTAAACCCAAACTTCTTTAAGAAATCATATCCTGTCTGAACCGAAATATCCTGCAGCGTCTTAACGGCTGGGATACTTTTTGACCGCCTGATCGCGCTGCGAAGCGTTATCAGTCCATCATAAGCATCATTCTCCCTGTTCCAGACAGCGTTTTCCAGTCCGGTGCTGCGATATATGGCATCATCCTTAACGTTTCCCAATGTAATTCCCGCAGTATCTAATGCCGGCACATAAGTAGAAAGCATTGCAAGTGCCGTACCCGGCTGGCGTTTCAATTCGGTTGCCCTGTTAATCTCACGGTTTGCGGCCTTTGGCCCGCGCCCCCCGGCAATTGCCTTAACCTTTCCAGTAGCCTGCTCCAGCAGGACAAAAGAAGCCTGCGGCTGCTTTACTAACTGTATATTTTCTGATATAACCGTTCCACCTTCTTTCAACATAGCATTGCGGAACTTCTTAACATATTCTTTCGCTCGGGAAGTCTTTTTAAAATAAAGGGAAATATTTTTGCCCTCTGTCTCCAGAAAATAATTTTTAATATCAACCTCACTGTATTCCTGCTCCCTGCCCTCCTTAACCATTACAAGATGATAAGACAAATAGGAGCGCACTGTAGTCGGATAATAACGGTCTGAATTAATCACCTCATCACATATCTTCTGAATCTCAGGTTCCTGGCAAGTAAAAATGCGGAGCCCACTGTAATATAACGCATTATATGCCTCTGTCTGAGAGTAGCCTAGCTCCCGTTTTAAGTCCTGGATTACCTGCTCTATCACAGCATCCGTATAATAAGAATTCGTTTTATTGCCGCTATTCACATTGCTGCTGTCTACATTCATAACCCGCAGATAAACATCATCCCCCAAAGCCTGCTCATACGCATCCTCTGAAATATACTTTGCCTCCAGCATTTTTTTCAGCACACTTCTGCGCCTGCGCCCATTCTTTTCCTGATTCGAGATCGGGCTATACTCCGAAGGGTCCGCCGCAATAGCTGCTAACACTGCGGCCTCCGAAAAATTGACGTCCATAATATCTTTATCAAAATATCGCTTTGCCGCTGCCTGGACACCAACTATATTGCTTCCCAGATTAATCGTATTAAGGTAATATTCCAGAATTTTTGACTTGTCAAGGTAATCCTCCAGCTGCGTTGCCAGATGCTGCTTTTGAACTGCCAGGGAAAAATTTTCCATCAAATTTGTCCCACTAGTCCCGCCAAAAATCTGGTTCTGAACCAGACGTTGGGTAATTGTATTCGCACTGTCTGCATACTTACTGCCTATTCCTGTTACATTAGAATAGACCGCATGGATCAGGCCCTGCATATCTACGCCGTGATGTTCATAAAAACGTTTATCCTCAATTGCTACAAATGCCTGCTGAACACATTTTGGAATCCGTTTAATAGGAACATACTCCTGAACAATATCATCCGCACTTAATGTTTGGATTTTCTGTCCGGTACTATCATAAAGTGTGCTTGCGTCCCCCTTGGCAAGAATGTCAATTTCCGCTAAGTTCGGCGTACTGTCGATCATACCGCGCACCGCCCCGGCCATCCCAAAAACAATCACCAAAAACAGCGTAATCACCAAGACAACGCTGCCATATGCAATCCATTCCTCTATCCGGTATTTCATTTTTCGGGAAGAAGACGTAATCTCCCTCCGCTTTCGTTTAATTTCTGCCTGACTATAATTCATCCACTGACCATTCCTTTGATAGCAGAAAGAGGGCACCGCCTGTGCTGGTGCCCCTACTTTCCTTTTGTATTATTTGCTGCGATAAATAATATCGCTTCTCTTAGGCCCGTTCGATACCATCGTAACCGGAACGCCAAGTTCTTTTTCTATAAACTCAATATACTTCCTGCAGTTTTCTGGCAGCTTCTCATACTCCTTAATCCCACTGATATCACAGTCCCATCCCGGCAGAACCGTATAAACCGGCTTTGCCTTTGCAAGCTTTGCAGTAACTGGAAATTCCTTTACTACCTCGCCATCTATCTCATAGCCGACGCAGACCGGAATCTCTTTAAGATATCCCAGGCAGTCAAGTACCGTCAAGACCACATCAGTAGCCCCCTGAATCTCACATCCGTAACGGCTTGCCACCGCATCAAACCATCCCATGCGGCGCGGACGCCCTGTAGTTGCGCCGTACTCCCCGCCATCTCCGCCATGCTTGCGCAACTCTTCTGCTTCTGTCTCATCTAAGATTTCACTGACAAATTCTCCAGCGCCGACTGCGCTCGAATATGCCTTTACAACTGTTACAATCTTCTTAATCTCATATGGTGGAATACCTGCTCCGATTGCTCCGTATGCCGCCAATGTAGAAGAAGATGTAACCATCGGATAAATACCGTGATCCGGGTCTTTTAGAGAACCAAGCTGGCCTTCTAACAAAATATTTTTGCCCTCTGAGATTGCCTTTCTCAAAAATGCAGACACATCACATACATATGGCGCAACCATATCGCGGTACTCATGAAGTGTATCTAAAAGTTCTTGCGGATTTAATTCTGGCTTGTTATAAAGATACTTTAATATTACATTTTTCTGTTCACAGATTCGTTCAACCTTGTCCCTTAAAATATCTTCATCAAATAATTCAGATACCTGAATGCCGATCTTCGCATATTTATCAGAATAAAACGGGGCAATACCAGACTTTGTGGAGCCAAATGATTTTTTGCCAAGCCGTTCCTCCTCATACTGGTCAAACGCAATATGATACGGCATCAAAATCTGTGCCCTGTCAGACACCAGAACCTTCGGCTTTGGCACTCCCCTCTCAATTAGAGAATTTATTTCCTTAAGTAAGTACGGGATGTTTAATGCAACACCGTTGCCGATAATACTTGTTGTATGTCCATAAAAAACTCCTGATGGGAGCAGGTGAAGTGCAAATTTGCCATAATCATTGATTATAGTATGCCCTGCATTGCTTCCTCCCTGAAAGCGTACAATTATGTCGGACTCTTCCCCGAGCATATCTGTAATCTTTCCTTTTCCCTCATCTCCCCAATTCGCGCCCACAATAGCTGTTACCATAGTTTCCTCCATTTCCGCAAGGCAGTCTTTTCCCACCTTGGCTTTATACAATAATAAGTATAACTTAATCTGCCATTCTGTCAATGGAAATCGAATGGTCTTTTGCCAGATTGTAGTATACATCCCCTACCTTAACAACCGGCTTCGACAGCTCCTCTGCATTAACCATCACCACTTTTCCAATCTCATTTGTGGTCAGATAAACCTCTGTATTTAAATATGCCTGAACAGCAGTTGTCAGAAACGGAAGAAGATACTCTACTTCAAATTTAACCAGCCCCTCCCGTTCAAACATATGGATTACATCAAATGGGCAGATTGCCTTGCGGTATACCCGGTCCGAAGTCATGGCATCATACGTATCCGCTATCGCCACAATTTTTGCGAATGGTATAATCTGCCCCCTATGCCACCCGCCCGGATAACCACTGCCATCACAGCGCTCATGATGGCGCATTGCCACTTCCGCAATCCTTGGGTCTAAATCCTTCATCCCCTTAAGAATATTGCTGCC
This sequence comes from uncultured Lachnospiraceae bacterium, assembly GCA_910585905.1. Classification (GTDB taxonomy): domain Bacteria; phylum Bacillota; class Clostridia; order Lachnospirales; family Lachnospiraceae; genus Butyribacter. The sequence goes on along the minus strand of CAJUID010000021.1, from coordinate 9,444 downwards.
ATGCAACACATGGGTTTTTATTACATTAAACTCTGGAATGGTCAGATGATCTTTTTTCTGCAGCACTTCATCTGGAACCAGCATTTTCCCAATGTCATGCATCAGGCCGGACAAAGTAAGTACATCTAAATCCTCTTTGGCAATCTCAGGAAAAACAAGCTTCCCAATTACATTGCTAAGCAATGCCACATTTAGGCTGTGTACATAAGTCGCATCGTCAAATCTCCTCATACACTGCAGCATATCCAGAATATGAAGGCTGTTTCGGCTTTTAGATACCACATTTTCTACATCCTGCACGACTTTCTCACTGTCAATCTCCTGGTTCTGCATCACAACCCGATTAAAAAGGTCTTTCATATGGTCAATTGTCTTAATAAATACGCCATTAAATTCCTGATATTCTGGTGTTTCCCTGACAGCATCATAGTAACTCTCTTCCCCAAGCCCACTCTCATCTGGATAAACGGGCTCTGGTGAAATATAACCGGCCTGCGGGTTTTTTCCGGCTGTTTCTGCCTGCACAGCACAATCGCCCACAGATTCTGCAATTACTGGTGTTTTTCCATCCTTGTCATCTACCTGTATCCGAATTGCAAACACAGAATGTTCCTTTAATGCCTCAATCGCCTCTTCTGTTAAAACGGTTCCCTGTGGAAACAGCAACTGATCCTCAGTAGTGTATACATCATCCGCTGCAATCATATTAACCGTTAATCTGGCAGTCAACATCCTTTGTCCAGCCATAAAAATTACCTCCATCCCCTTAACCCCAGCCCAATTCCTTTTTTAACCCGCTGCAAAAACAACTGGCCGGCCGGCAGGTTCTATCACGCTTTCCTCCTATTATACATTAATCTCAGCCTTCACACCGAGAATCTCTTTATTTTTCTCCAAAACAGGGTTTACAAAATCTTCCACAAATTCCTGAACCTGAGACGCTGCACGTCCAGTATATTTAGCTGGCTCCATGGATGCCTTTAACTCATCAAGCCCCATTGGAAATTCACTGTCCTCTGCAATCAGCTCCAAAAGATTATTATCTTTCCCAAGTTCTTTGACATTTTTGCCAGCCTCCATAGACAATGTACGGATTTTTTCATGCAATTCCTGTCGGTTGCCTCCCGCTTTTACTGCATCCATCATAATATTCTCTGTCGCCATAAACGGTAGTTCCGACATAAGCCTTTTCTCAATTACCTTATCATATACTACAAGCCCATCTACCACATTCAAAAGCAGGTCAAGTATACCGTCTGTTGCAAGAAATCCCTCTGGAATGCTGATCCGCTTATTGGCGGAATCATCAAGTGTGCGCTCAAACCACTGGCACGCTGACGTAAACATCGTATTTGCCACATCTGACATAACATAACGTGCCAGCGAAGCAATACGCTCAGAGCGCATCGGATTTCTCTTATATGCCATTGCAGAAGAACCAATCTGATTCTTCTCAAATGGCTCCTCAATCTCTTTTAAATGCTGGAGCAGGCGAATGTCATTGGAAAACTTGTGGGCACTGGCAGCAATCCCGGCCAGAACATTTGCCACGCGGATATCTAATTTGCGCGAGTATGTCTGCCCAGACACTGCAAAACAGTCAGAAAAGCCCATTTTCTGTGCAATCCTCCTGTCTAATTCTTTTACTTTCTCTTCATCTCCATCAAAAAGCTCCATAAAGCTTGCCTGCGTACCAGTCGTCCCCTTGCACCCCAAAAGCTTCATTGTAGAGAGCACATACTCCACATCCTCCAAGTCCATTAGGAATTCCTGCAGCCAGAGCGTTGCGCGCTTCCCTACTGTTGTCGGCTGCGCCGGCTGAAAATGTGTGAATGCAAGTGTTGGGAGTTCCCTATATTTCATTGCAAACCTTGACAGCTCATCTATAACATTTATTAACTTTTTGCGAACTAACTGCAATGCCTCTGTCATCACAATAACGTCTGTGTTATCTCCCACATAACAAGAGGTCGCACCCAGATGAATAATCCCCGCCGCCTTTGGGCACTGCTGCCCATAAGCATACACATGGGACATTACATCATGGCGGACCAGTTTCTCTCTCTCTCTTGCAACATCATAGTTGATATCCTCAGCATGTGCCTTTAATTCTTCAATCTGCTCTTTCGTCACGGCAGGTTCTCCCTGCTCATTTTTCAATCCCAGCTCATTCTCCGTCTCGGCCAGCGCAATCCAAAGACGCCTCCATGTCCTGAATTTCTTATCTGGCGAAAAAATATACTGCATTTCCCTGCTGGCATAGCGCTCCGAAAGAGGGCTTGTATATCTATCCGTACTCATCCTATCACCTTTTCCTTTCTATCTCCTGCAAAACAAGGCATCCTACTTCTCATAGTCACCACGTATATCCTGCTTTGGCGGGTCAACTGGGTATTCTCCTGAAAAACACGCATGGCAATAACCCTTATCACCGTCAATCAGCTCGTCCAGACGGTTAATATCCAGATATCCTAAAGAATCAGCCCCCAATATCTCTGCAATTTCCTCTACTGAATGGTCATATGCAATCAACTGGTCGCTGGAAGGAATGTCCGTTCCAAAATAGCATGGATATTTAAACGGCGGAGAACTGATCCTCACATGAACTTCCGTTGCACCAGCATCTTTTAGCATCTTCACCGTACGTGGGCTCGTAGTTCCGCGGACAATAGAATCATCCACCATAACCACCCGTTTTCCTCTGACAACTTCCTTTAAAACATTTAGCTTAATCATAACGCTGGATTCCCTTGCAGACTGCTTCGGTTTAATAAACGTCCGCCCAACATAGCTGTTTTTGACAAAAGCCGTCCCATAAGGAATGCCGGATTCCATCGAATACCCTACCGCAGCAGCACTTCCCGATTCTGGGACTCCTACTACAATATCTGCTTCTACTGGATGTGTCTGTGCCAGAATACGCCCTGCAATAATACGTGAGCTGTGGACACAAACTCCGTCAAAATAACTGTCTGGCCTTGCAAAATATATATATTCAAAAATACACCTTGCAGGTTTCTTTGCAGCCATGCTTTTGTCCGATGCAATGCCATCCGCTGTAATCGTAACAATCTCACCAGGTTCCACATCACGCACAAATGCAGCCCCAACTGCATCAAGGGCACATGTCTCCGATGCTAAAATATATGTGTTATCCCGCCGACCAATACACAGAGGGCGGAAACCATATGGATCACGTGCGCCAATCAGCTTTCTAGGACTGGCAATAACCAGGGAATATGCCCCTTTTATGCGCTGCATCGCATTTTTAACTGCCACTTCCACCTTACCAGCATTTAAGCGCTCTCGTGCAATCAAATAGGCAACCACCTCTGAATCAATTGTCGTCTGGAATATCGCCCCTGTCTTCTCAAGCTCTTCCCTTAAATCTACAGCATTAACTAGATTTCCGTTGTGCGCCAGCAAAAGAGTTCCTTTAATATAATTTAATACCAACGGCTGCGTATTCGCCTCGGTGCTTGCCCCAGCCGTAGAATAGCGAACATGTCCAACACCAATATCCCCATCCATCTTCTCAAGACTCTCTGATTGAAATACCTCATTTACAAGCCCCATACCTTTGCAGGTATTTACATTGCGAGGCGGGCCATCCGTCCTGCTTACCGCAATACCGCAGCTCTCTTGGCCGCGGTGCTGTAATGCAAATAACCCATAGTATATTGATGATGCTACATCATTCCCATCCAAATCATACATTCCAAATACACCGCATTCCTCGCCCAACTTTGGCTCATCCACATCATACAATGGACAAGAATGCTCCTTGCATTCACTGCATGTCATACCACTCTTACAATGCGCTAAAAAATTCTTCATTTCCAGCCTCCATTTAATTTAAGATTCCAAAGAAAAAACCGAAACCAACCAGGCGGCAATTGTTGCATAACCTGTATGTCCCTGGCATTCTGCTTGCCAAAACAGGTTCCTTCCATAACCACCCAGTTGACTTCGGAACGTTTTTACTCAAAAAGACCAATTCTCTTGGCAACTTCCTGGTAAGCATCCTCAACGCCGCCAAGGTCCCTTCTAAATCGATCCTTGTCCAGCTTTTCATGTGTCTTCTTGTCCCAGAAACGGCAGGTGTCCGGTGATATCTCATCCGCAAGGATAATTGTTCCGTCACTTGTCTTGCCAAATTCAATCTTAAAGTCAATCAGGTCAATTCCACATTCCCCAAAAAACTCCTTTAGAAAATCATTTACCATAAATGCATACTTAGTAATAATATCAATATCTTCCCTGGTCGCAGCCCCGATTGCAATTGCAAAATAATCATTTATTAATGGGTCTCCCAGAGCATCATCCTTATAGCTGAATTCCAACGTTGGACAAAGCAGTTGAAATCCCTCTTCTATTCCAAGCCTCTTAGAAAAACTTCCCGCTGCCACATTACGCACTATAACCTCCAGTGGTATAATTTCTACTTTCTTTACAGCGGTTTCCCTGTCGCTTAACTCTTCTACATAATGAGTCGGCACACCAGCTTCCTCTAACCTTTGAAACAAAAAATTTGTCATACGGTTATTGATTACACCTTTTCCAACGATGGTTCCCTTCTTTTCACCATTAAATGCAGTAGCATCATCTTTGTAATCAACGATGAATACATTTTCATCCTCGGTCTTAAAGACCTTTTTTGCCTTGCCTTCATACATCATGTCTAACTTTTTCACTGTTGAACCCTCCTCATTTTTGCAAGATGAACCGTTCTCATTTGCTTTACTACGCTGCCTAGGGCAAAAAACTCCCCTTAAGTATGTGCAAACAATACACAGATACAGACTTATTATTTTGAAAGACTTTAAATAGTATCTCTCAACAGCTCCTATTATACAAAGTATCCCACAAAATCGCAAGTATCCTCTCATTGATTCAAATAAAATTTTAAGTAATGTGTATATCTAGCGTTTTTTCCCTTTTTTGGATTTGGCATTCTTTTTCTTCCTAACTGGTGTTGCGGTTGGTTCTGGTGTCTGTGTAGGAGCTTCGCTCTCCGTCAACTTTTCTGCGGACTTGACCTGTTCTTTTGTAATAAAGCCTCTCTGTATCTTAACTGCAAGAATGCGCAGCACCGAAGCGTCCAACCGCCCCATCTCAATTGTCCCATCTGTCACAGCAGAGAAAATCGCCTGGTATGCCTCTTCAAAATCTTCCGGCATCAGTATCAGGTCAGCCCCGCCCTTAAATGCGTTCAAAGCGGCCTCCGCCGATGTGTAGTGCTCTACAATGCTTGCCATATCAAAAGCATCTGTAACAATAATTTTTTGGAATCCCAATTCTTCTCTGAGAATTGTCTGCATAATCAGCTCAGACATACTTGCAGGCTCAGCACTTTCCGTTACTTTGCTGACGGAAATATGGGACACCATCGCAAAATCTGCCCCTGCCGCAATCCCGGCTTCAAACGGCACAAAATCGGTTTTTCGCAGCCTTGTTATGCTGCTGTCTATATCTACACTTCCCACGTGGGTATCTCCCTTAGAAGAGCCCTGTCCCGGAAAATGCTTGACTGCACCGCAGATACCAACTTTATCTAACCCCTGGATAAACGCGCTGACGTGCTCCGATACCTGCTCTGGGTCACTGCCAAATGAACGGTTACCTATCTCCTCATTTAATTCGCTTGTTTTCACATCCGCAACCGGGGCAAAATCCACATTGAAGCCCAGCTCCTTTATCTCAGAACCAATCGTTTTTCCCATCTCATAAGTATATTCATCATCCTTTGACTTTCCAATCTGCTCCGCTGATGGGAAAACCGTTGTTTTCATTTTTTTATTGGAAGCGATCCTTGCAACCCTTCCTCCTTCCTCATCCACTGCTATAAAAAGCGGTGTCCTGTCGGCTTCCTGCAGACCGGAAGTCATTTTGGTAAGCTGCTTTCTCCCATGAATGTTCCTGGAAAACAAGATTACGCCCCCGACATGGTATTTTGCAATGTTCTTCTGCATGGTTTTCGTGCATTTGCGAAATTCATAATAATTCCCTTTTCGCCTGTCAAGCTGTTCCAGGTTCAACATAAAAACCTGTCCCACCTTTTCCTCCAAAGACATTTTACTTAAGTATTCGTCCGCCAGTTCAAGCGCCTCTTCCCAATCAAGTTTAATAATCTTTTCTTCCTTCTCTACAACCTCTGAAGATTCCTCATATCTCTTAACTGTTGTCCCATCAAACAACACAAAACTACAGCTTGTAAGTCCAATTATCATAGCCAAAACCGTAAATATTGTAACTATTTTTCTTATCATCTTTCTTCCTTCCATAAGCCCCCTCTTTCTCCATCAATATCTTTTTTATAAAAATTTTCAAAAAAACGTAAACTGTCCAAGCCCCCCCGCATATGATAGCACTGTAAACAAATAAAACCTGCCGAACAAATCGGCGGAATGGAGGAATTTATGAGCGATTTAGCAGCAACAAATTGCGGCGGCGGATGCGGTGGAAACGAAAGCGGATGCAGTTGGATTATCATCCTTCTCTTACTCTGCTGCTGCTGTGGTAATGGTGGTGGCTTTGGTTTTGGGGGATCTTCATGTGGTGACAGCGGATGCGGTTCTATCATCTGGCTTATCCTGATCCTCTCATGCTGCTGCGGAGGTGGCAGCGGCTTCTTCTGCTAGGCCTCCCATGCTGCACTATACCTGCCGCCACAGGTAACCAGTTATCCTGATGGCCTGGCGGCAGTACAATCTGTGCCCGCTGACACAAAGCGGGCACTTTCCCGTTTTTCAAAAAACCGGGATGGCCTTTTTCTACAGCCATCCCGGTTTTTCTATTGCGCATGTTTACTGCAGACAGAAACTATTTATTTCTATTAACGACGTTGCAAATCATATTAATTAATCTTCTTTCCGGCAATGAAGGCACTCCTCATCTATTTCATATACCGTATCCTCATCAATGACCAACTCTCCAAAACGCCCCATCACACTGCTCTGCCAATTCTCTTCCGTCTCTATTTCATGCGCTGCATAGTCACATCCATATCTGTAATATCTCATTTCCTACTCCTTTCGTCCCTTTAAACCGCTTTGCTTTGGTGCGCATAATTCAATATATGCACAGGACTCCCTATAGGAACTTATCTATAAAAGAAACGCTTTACTGCATCTAGATTGGATGTCATGGACACAAAGAGCATGTCCAATACTGTCAGTGCAGCCATACTCTCGACTACAACAACTGCCCTTGGCACAATAATCGGGTCATGGCGGCCACGGATATTAATTTCGATATCTTGACCCTGACGGTTTACCGTCTTCTGTGTTCTGGCGATAGAAGGCGTCGGCTTGACTGCTGCCCGAAGGACAATGTCACTTCCATCGCTGATTCCCCCAAGGATACCCCCCGCATGGTTTGTCATTTTTGCCACGCTTCCATTTTCTTTCATTACAAATGCATCATTATTTTCCGAGCCAAACGACTTTGCCGCCGCAAACCCATCCCCTATCTCAAAACCCTTAACGGCGCCTATGGACATGACAGCCTTTGCAAGGTTCGCATCCAGCTTCTCAAACACAGGGTCACCAACGCCAGCTGGAAGCCCCTTAATAATACACTCAATAACGCCTCCAACGGAATCTTGTTCTTTCATTTTTTGCTCCAAAAGAAGCTCTGCTTTTCTAGAAGCCTCCAAATCCGGCATATATAGCGGGCTTTTCATAATATTTCCAAGCTCCGCCTTCGTTTCATCTATCTTAATGCAACCAATCTCTTTAGAATATGCAGCCACCGTAACACCAAGAGACTTTAACACCTCGCTGGCAACCGCTCCTGCCGCTACCCGGCTGATCGTCTCCCTGCCGGATGAACGCCCTCCTCCTCGGTAATCACGAAATCCGTACTTTTGGTCAAATGTATAATCCGCATGGCCTGGGCGGAAATACTCTGCAATTTCTGAATAATCCTTTGAACGCTGTGATGTATTATATACAACCATAGATATTGGAGTCCCCGTCGTCTTTCCTTCAAAAATCCCTGAAAGAATCTCCACTTCATCTGCCTCTTTTCTTGGTGTAGAATAGCGAGTCTGCCCGGGTTTTCTGCGGTCAAGATATTTCTGTACTATCTGTTCACTCAATGAAAGCCCCGCTGGACAACCATCCACTACGACACCAATTCCTTTCCCGTGTGACTCCCCCCATGTAGAAACTTGAAAATGTTTTCCAAAAACTGAACCAGCCATATCTAATCTCCATTCCTACTTTCTAGGCATCTCCGTAAGTCCCAGTTTTTTCTTTACTTTCCGAAGCGTTTTATTTGCAAAATACCCTGCCTTTTCATCGTTTGCCTTAATCATACTATCAATGTAATCTTTTTCCTTTAACAGGCGCTCATATTCATCTTGCATCGGTTTTAAAACAGAAATTACTGCCTCTGCCACAGCAAGTTTAAAATCACCATAGCCCTTTCCTGCAAAATCTTTTTCAGCCTCCTCCACGGTCTTTCCCATGCAGACACTATAAATTTCCAGCAGATTACTGATACCAGGCTTATCCTCACCATAGCGCACCTCACTGCCGGAATCCGTAACAGCCCGTTTACATTTGCGCACAATCGTATCTGGATCGTCCATCAAATAAATACTGCCATTCGCATTTTCGTCGGATTTGGACATTTTTTTAGTAGGATCTTGCAAACTTTTTATCTTTGCCCCTGCCTTACCATAATATGGCTCTGGTATTGTGAAAACATCGCCATAAATACCATTAAATCGTTCTGCGATATCTCTTGTAATCTCTAAATGCTGCTGTTGATCTTTCCCAATTGGCACAAAATCAGCCTGATACAGTAAAATATCCGCAGCCATCAAAACCGGATATGTAAACAATCCAGCATTAATATTATCTGCATGTTTTGCAGCCTTATCCTTAAACTGCGTCATACGGTTAAGCTCACCCATATAAGTAAAGCAGCTTAAGAGCCAGCTCAGTTCTGCGTGCGCAGAAACATGCGACTGGAAATAGATACAGTTTTTTTCTGGGTCAAGCCCCGCCGCAATATATAATGTCAAAAGGTTTCTTGCCCTTTTGCGGAAGTCCGCCGGCTCCTGGCGCACTGTCAGCGAATGCAAATCCATAACGCCAAAGAAACATTCATACTCTTCATTTAAGGAAACCCAGTTTTTTAAAGCCCCCAGATAATTGCCAAGCGTAAGATTCCCTGTTGCCTGCATACCACTGTACAGGATTTTTTTATCATTTACCATAGATCCTCCTTTTGCCCTGCGGCATTTTATGTCGTGTTGTTGGAGACAAAAAGCAGCTTGCTCCCAACAGATGCTGCGAATCATTATCTGCTTTTCCACAGCATCGTATCATTATTACTTTACACTGAAAGCATGGCTATGTCAAACCGTCCAGCTTTTAACTTCAATAAGTCTTTTGAAAAAAGCTAAAAAAATCTGTTATAATAAATGGGGAG
>CAJUID010000020.1:22240-53723 GCA_910585905.1 uncultured Lachnospiraceae bacterium | reverse complement strand
TCTGCCTATGGATAACTGCAGAGTATCCTCTTCAAAAAATGGGGAAAGTCAAAATAGGATTATCAATGACTTTTCAGGTGACTTGTGGTAAACTAAATATACCTGATGAATTAGATGAAGTAGAAATAGATAATGGGGGAAAAATGAAGAGATATTGCATTGCTGTAGCAGGGACAGGATATGTGGGACTTTCTATGGCTACCCTTTTGGCGATACATCATAAAGTATATGCTGTAGATATTGTGCCAGAGAAGGTAGATATGATCAACCAGAAAAAATCACCTATCCGTGATGAGGAAATTGAGAGATATCTTGCATCTGGGGAGTTAGATTTAACGGCAACGCTAGATGCAAAAGAGGCATACCAGAGTGCAGACTTTATTATTATTGCTGCACCGACAAATTATGATTCTGGCAAAAACTTTTTTGACACATCTGCGGTAGAAGAAGTGATTCGTCTTGCGATGAGATATAATCCAGAAGCAATTTTGGTAATCAAATCTACTATTCCAGTAGGCTATACTTTGGGTATTAGGGAAAAAACAGGTAATCAGAATATTATATTCTGTCCGGAATTTTTAAGGGAGTCAAAGGCTCTATACGATAATTTATATCCGTCGCGCATTATTGTAGGAACAGATTTAAATGATGATAGGCTGCTGGAGGCATCCCATGTGTTTGCGGGGCTGCTGAAAGAAGGGGCGGTCAAGGAAAATATTGAGACATTATATATGGGATTTACTGAGGCAGAGGCAGTGAAGTTGTTTGCCAATACATATCTTGCGCTTAGAGTGTCTTTTTTTAATGAGCTAGATACCTATGCGGAGATGAAAGGGCTTAACACAAAGCAAATAATAGATGGAGTCTGTCTTGACCCGCGGATTGGTACATATTACAATAATCCAAGCTTTGGTTATGGCGGATATTGCCTGCCAAAGGATACGAAACAGCTTCTTGCCAACTATTCTGATGTGCCAGAGAATTTAATCCAGGCTATAGTAGAGAGCAATAGGACGAGGAAAGATTTTATTGCGGACCGTGTACTAAGCAAAGCTGGGTATTATGATTATTGTGGCCACGGAAATTATAGTGCTATGGATGAAAAGTCTTGTGTAATTGGCGTGTACAGGCTCGCTATGAAGAGCAATAGTGATAATTTTAGGCAAAGCAGTATCCAGGGGGTAATGAAACGGATTAAGGCAAAAGGGGCAACGGTTATTGTCTATGAACCAAGCCTGGAAGATAATAGCACATTTTTTGGAAGCCGGGTTGTTAATGATCTGGAGGAATTTAAGAAAAAGTCTGATGTCATTATTGCAAACCGCTATGATGTGTCGATGGAGGATGTTGAAGAAAAAATATATACAAGGGATCTTTTTTTTAGGGATTAGAAAAATCAGGCCAAAGGCTGCACTTAGGAACTGTTCAAAAATAACTTTTAATATTACTTTTCTTTTCCTCCGATAGCACCACTCAAAAATTAGTTACATAGCTCGCTATGCGCCTAATTTTTGAGCGGCACTCTCGAAGAAAAATCCTGCGCACTATTTAAAAGTTATTTCTTAACAGCTCCTTAGGAAAAAAGGGCGGCCTTTGGCTATTTGTGCCGTATTCAATTGGGCAGATTAAGACGGGGTATTTGACTTGTCACTGCATTTTTTCTGTCTGACAAGCAGGGATTCAATCATATACCCGAGCGTTGTAAGGCTGGATGCTAGTATTTCAAGTTCTTTTTCATCAAGGCATTCAGAGAGCTGACATGCTAGGGTTGATAATATATAAAGGCTCGAACAACTATTTTGCAAGAGATCACCTGGAGGTTATGTTTTTATATTATATTTGGCGATGAAGGAAAAGGTGACGATGTAAAAATAATTTATATCCCAGTTGGAAAGAATTTATTAAGGATGAATTTATTTCTGGTTTATGATAAGATATTTTTGTATAAAAATAGCAATCTGTGTGAATGGGCAGAAGAGAGCGGACAAGCCATTTAAAAAATAGATGTATTATACCAAAAATTTATGGAAATCTAGATAACAAGTTGTTATAGATTAAAGGTATAGAGGATGAATGAAGGAGGTATCTATGGAAGTGATTAAAAGGAACATTGGAGGAATCGTAATGTGCCTGTTTGAAATTTTGGCGGGCATCTTGCTGTTGATCAACCCGGTTGTATTTACATCTGGGATTATCGTTGCGCTGGGCATTATTTTGTTGATATCAGGGCTGCTTGCTATAATATCATATTTTAAAACGGAACCGGCGGAGGCTTCTATGAAGCAAACGCTTGCAAAGGGGCTTGCTATGTCTGCGGCAGGGCTGTTTGGCATTGTACAGTACCAGTTGTTTGTTGAGTCGTTTTCTATCTTGGCAGTTTTGTATGGAATGATTATATTGATGATGGGCTTTTCAAAGATTCAATGGGCGGTTGACCTGCTCCGCATAAAAAGGGAGAAATGGTATCTGGCTGCGGCTGGGGCACTTCTGTCTGTTGTATCTGCTATTATTATTTTAATGAATCCGTTTCAATCTACGAAGTATTTGTGGATTTTTGTTGGTGTTTCTTTAATCTTAGAAGCAGTGGCTGATATTATGGCGCTGGTATCCTGCAATCAAGGCAGCCTGCCAAAAGATTTATAAGGTGAAGTTACACAATGAGCGATGCTACATAGAATAGTGTAAATACAAAAAAAGGATAATTAATTATGTATTTACTATTCGGAATTTTTCTTTTTATTTGTGCCTTATTTATCTGTATAGGCTTTTTCAGGAAGAGATGTATTATCCGCAAAGTCTGCCAGATGGATATTTGCCGGAAGGTCTGTCTCTTAAATGAGATATTGGAGCCATTCGGGTTTTGTTATGAGGAGAAACAGGATATTATTATGACAAATGTGGATGCGTGGCAGAGGAAATTTGGATACCGGACGCTGTTTGACCGTACCGCATCCTGTTTTGGAATGGTATTTGACTGTGAACCGATATTCTTTTATTATCGGGAATGCACTTACCGCCTTGAGCTTTGGAAAGGGCAATATGGAATCAATACTGGCTGTGAAGTTGGGATATACCGCGCGCCAGGTATATTGAAGCCGGAGCAGTTTGACAAGGCAGTTTTTGAGAGCGTTTCGGATAAGGAAATGCTTGCGATTGGGATGAAGCTGTGCCACAAAGGGCAGAAATTATTTGAAAATACGAGGTATCACTGGTGGAATGCTGGATTTTGCCTGGGGAGTTACTGCGAGCCGGAAAATCTTACGATGCAGGTGTCCATTACTTTTATGAATACGGAGATGATGATCTGTTTCGTGGAAAGTCTGTTAAATATGGGGTACCAGAAGTGTGATATTGAAATCTGTGATCTGACAGTTTGCTTTGTATTCTGCTGCCCTCATTCAAGGCAGCCGAGATGTCGGCGTTGTTTGAGGATACGTTGGCAGCAGTGGAAAAACAGGTTCTTCTGCAAGCTGTTTCTTTGGATAACTAGATGTTTTACCTGCACGCTGGACCGGATTTTGTATTTATACTTCTTCCTGCCGGCTGCATTCCGCCATATGTTCCTGTGCAGAAGAAGCCGTAGGCAGAGATTCCACAGAAGAAAGAAGAAGGTGCGTCTGCGTGGGATATGACGTTCGTCTGTCAAAATCTTTTGAGGATGCCTTAAGCCTTCCTCTGGATTGTCAATCAAAATATATTCTTTTTAGTGACTGTCACCGTGGCACAGGAAAGGCTAATGATAATTTTTTAAAGAATGAATTTCTTTATCTTGCAGCATTGAAATACTATTACTGGCGGGATTTCACTTATCTGGAGCTTGGGGATGGCGATGAGCTTTGGGAAAACCGTTCTATGGATAAGATAAAAGAAACGCACAGGCATTGTTTTGATATGCTGGCAGAATTTTATAGAAAAAAGCGCCTTTTTATGGTATATGGGAATCATGATATGGTGAAGAAGGATGCAGCTTTTCATAAGAAGTTTTTTGACACATATTATTGCGACAGGCATTTGTGTGAAAATCCGCTGTGTCCAGATATCTGTTTTTATCCCAGTATTATTCTTCGTGATTCATTTGGGAAAAGGGATATTTATCTGACCCATGGGCATCAGGCAGGTATTATGAACAGCACGTTCTGGAAGGTCAACCGTTTTTTGGTGCGCTATCTCTGGAGGACTTTGGAACTTCTCGGTGTGCCTGACCCTACCAGTGCCGCAAAAAACAACACAAAAAAGGAAAAGACAGAGAAGCTTTTGACACAATGGGCCAAGAATAATGGAAAGGTTCTGATCACTGGGCATACACATCGGCCTATGGTCGGTTCCGAAGAATCACCGTATTTCAATACGGGAAGTTGTGTCCATCCTGCCGGAATTACTGGAATCGAAATAGAAAACAGACGTATTACACTTGTAAAGTGGTCTTTGGGAACAAAGCATGACCAGACAGTCTATGTAAACCGGGAGGTATTAGGCGACTCGGTTAGCATAGATTTTCTTTAGGATTTCTAATATGCAAATGGGATATGATAGTTCATTTGCTGCATGTCCCAGCTTGTAAGAACCCATTTGTGTAAAAAATGTATAGAATACATTTTAAGCACGGATGGGTTCTTTGCATATATGTAATTGTAATGAAAATGTCTTATTTTCTGTAAATAATGCTTGTGATTTTATGTATTTTTTTATACTATATAGATATAGGTTTTACGGAGATTTGAAAAAAGTGGATTGGAATCGAAGCAAATGCGGTATGGAGGAGTATTATGAGTATTATTGGACTACAGGAAGAAAAGTGTGTTGGCTGTAATGCATGTGTCAGGGTATGTCCGGCTGGTGATGCAAATATAGCTCATATGGATGAGACGGGGACTCTTAGGATTAAGATTGATGATGAGAGATGTATTAAATGTGGGGCATGTATCAAAGCCTGCTCCCATCAGGCGAGATATTTTATAGATGATACGGATCAGTTTCTGCGCGATTTGAAGGCGGGAAAGGAGATTGCAATGATTGCTGCTCCTGCAATTAAGATTTCCTTTGACGGAAATTGGCGTCATGTTCTCCAGTGGCTCCGCAACCAGGGGATAAAAGCAATTTATGATGTGAGTTTTGGGGCTGATATTTGTACTTGGGCACATCTGCGTTATCTGGAAAAGCATCCAGACGCGAAAGTGATTTCCCAGCCTTGTGCTGCAGTAGTAAATTATATTGAGAAACATAAGCCGACGCTTGTGCCGCATTTATCGCCGATACACAGCCCTATGCTCTGTATGGCAACTTATATGCGCAAAGTTCTAGGTTTTAAGGGAAAAATTGCAGCGATTTCGCCATGTATTGCGAAGATTGATGAGTTCCGTGAGACTGGCCTGATTGATTATAATGTTACGATGGAGCATCTTCGGGATTTCTTTGCAGAGACTCATGTTGACCTTCCAAAGGTCAAGATTTATAGTGAATTTGAGTTTGATGCCCATCAGGGACTGGAAGGTGCGATTTATTCGAGGCCCGGCGGGTTAATGAAAAACCTTTTGATCCATGCGCCTGAGATGGAGATTGTCACATCGGAAGGCACGGAGAAGTTGTATAAAGATCTGGATACTTATGAGAGGGAAAAATCGAAATGGCTTCCAACGGTTTTTGATGTCTTAAATTGTGAGAATGGCTGCAATGGCGGGCCGGCTACAGGTGTAAATTACAACTGCTTTGCTATGAGCGATATTATGCATGATGTAGAGCGCTATGCCAGAAAAATCAGAAAGGCGAATACATCAAAAAAGGGTGTGGACAAGCAGTTTGAGGAATTCGACAAGACACTTAACCTAAATGATTTTATACGTACATATAAACCGTCAGTTTCCAATGCAAAAGCGATTACTGAGGCAGATATCGAAAATGCATATCTGATGCTTGATAAACACACAGAGATGGAGCGGCATTTTGACTGTCATTCTTGTGGATTTAGCTCCTGCCGTGATATGGCAATTGCGCTAGCAAAGGGAATCAATGAAAAGGAAAATTGTCACCAGTACATGATGAAATCAATTTATAATGAACGTAAGAAGATTGCTGCTGTAAACGATGAAGTATTAAATATGAACAATGAATTGGTTGAGATTTTTGGAAGCTTGACTGAAAATATTGATAAAGTAAAAGAAGAAGCTGTGATTATCCGTGATGCTGGAAAAGAGAGCAGCATGGAGATGTCGAATGTGGCGAAACATATGGGGGATCTGAAGGACTTAAACCAGAGTATAGCGGATTCTTTGGAGCATATTAATTCAAGTATTGAACAATATAATATCATGACACAGGATGTAGAAAAGATTTCCGGCAAGATTAACCTGCTTTCCCTAAATGCCGCTATTGAGGCTGCGAGAGCAGGGGAAGCCGGGAGAGGATTTTCTGTTGTAGCTTCCAGTATCCGTGAGCTTTCTGATAGCTCTAAGGCTTCCGTCGGGAACGCAAAAGAGAATGATGGGGAAATTCATGCTGCGATTCAGGAAGTAAATGATATTATTCAGAAATTTAGCATGGTTACGGCAGAGCTTTTAGAAGCAGTAAACCTTTCTATTGAAAATGTAGAGCGGACATCGGAAAAAAGTATGTTAATTCAGGATTCTATGAATACGGTGTCGCGTATCGCAGAACACGTACAAGAAGTTATTGAACAGACAAATAGCATACTGAATTAAATTAGTATTTGGAGCGTTTGCATCCGCGAGAATAAAGTTATTCCTGCAAAAGCCGATATATTAGCTGGATAGAATTTTACAGTTATTATCGGAGACCCAACATTAGATTTAAAAGAATGTTTTAAGAGGGGAGGATGGCAGGAATGAACCAGTTTGTTGTGAAGCCTGTTTCAAATGCAGAAAAGGCAGTGGGGGAGAATCGGAACCAAAAGCGGACGCAGGCATCTATCTGGAAAGAAGTGATTGAGGCGTTGGTTGACCCGACGGCAGGAATGGAGGAGCCGGAGAGGGCAAATTATGAGCAGAAGATTATGCAGAAGTTAAGGACAGGAAAACGTCTAAGTTCGGAAGAGTTGGACTATTTACGTATTCATAACCCGGATTTATATAGGACGGCAATGCGTGTGGAAAATTCCAGAAAGGCGTTGCGTACAAAACTGAGCAATTGTAAATCAAAAGAAGAGGCGCAGCAGGTGATTTCCGACCAGATGGAAGTGCTTAAGGCATCGAAGGATGATCCAGACCAAGCATATATGGCAGAGATGGTTAAAAAAGAAGTTGAGACATTTAAGAAGAGTAGCGCTTATGCAAAGCTTCCAGCGACAAAGGAGGAGGCGAAGAAAAAACATAAGGCAAAGGATTTGGCTGAAAGTCCATGGAAAGAAGAAAAGGCGGGGGAGAACCTTCAAAAGGCGGCAATCTACTCTAGGATGCAGGTTCAGTGTGAAACAATCTCCAAATTGGCACAGGGTTTTGTGTGAAATATATAGAATATAAGGGGCTGTCGGGAACTACCTATTTCCCGACAGCCTCCTGTTTTCTAACCAATAAAAATAGTTTCTTCTATCCCATTACTACAGTAACCTGATATTCTGTTTTTTCTGGTTCGTAAGGAATGACGGTCGTTCCAATCAATTCGTTGCCATCAACAATAAGTTTTGCTACGCCTTTTTCTATTTTATTTGGATTCTCTATGGTAATGTGGTAAATGCCTTCTCGGTATTTTCGTGTAATATGAAAACTTGTACCCATCCTGGAAGGGACACATGGATTGATACTCAGACCATTTAGGGTAGGCACAACACCTAGGATATATTGTGAGATATTGACAAATGTCCATGCCGCGGTGCCGGTTAGCCAGCTATTTTTTGCCTGCCCAAAGAAATGGGCATCCTTTCCAGCAATCATCTGAGAGTATACATATGGTTCTGTGCAATGGATTTCGCTGATATCCTCAATGTAAGCTGGACAAGTTTTTTCGTATACTTCAAATGCCCGTTCTCCGTGCCCAAGGACAGTCTCTGCGCAGGAGATCCAAGGGTTGTTATGGCAGAAGATACCCGCATTTTCCTTATATCCTGGCGGATAGGAAGAGACTTCGCCAAGCTCTACATGGTAGCGTGTGTAAGGGGGCTGCAGCAGTACAATGCCATATTTCGTGTCCAATTTTTCTTTTACAGATTCTAGTGCTGTTTCTGCTTCCCCGCTTTCTACGCCGATTCCGGCAAGAACGCAAAAACCTTGCGGCTCAATATAGATTTGGCCTTCTTCACATTCTGTCGAGCCGACTTTCTGGCTTTTTGCATCATAAGCACGCAGAAACCATTTACCATCCCAACCATCTTTTAAAACAGCATCATTCATGGTGGCAACTTCTTTTAACGCCCGGTCAGCTTCGGCTTGATCGCCTGTAAAGGCACAGAGATCAGCGTATTCCCTGCCATATTTTACAAACATTCCGGCAATAAACACAGATTCAGCAACAGGACCTTCACTTGGCCCGAATGTCTGGAAGGATTCACCTGGCTGTTCGGAGAAACAGTTTAAATTCAGGCAGTCGTTCCAGTCAGCCCTTCCAATGAGCGGGAGGTTATGAGGTCCCTTGTGGTTTACAATATAGTCAAAGGAGCGTTTTAAATGTTCCATTAAAGGCATGGATTTTGCTATATCATTGTTAAACGGAACCATCTCTTCCAAAATAGAACTATCTCCAGTTTCCCTAATATAGGCGGAAGTTCCGGCAATCAGCCAGAGAGGGTCATCATTAAAACCGGAGCCAATATCAGCATTTCCCATCTTGGTAAGCGGCTGGTACTGGTGATATGCGCTTCCATCCTCAAACTGTGTTGATGCAATATCCAGGATTCTTTCTCTGGCGCGTTCTGGGATTAAATGCACAAAGCCAAGTAAATCTTGGCAGGAGTCCCGAAACCCCATGCCGCGTCCGATTCCAGATTCATAATAAGATGCAGAGCGTGACATATTAAATGTTACCATGCATTGATACTGGTTCCAGATATTAACCATGCGGTCAAGTTTTTCTTCATTGGAGGAAATGGTAAATTTAGACAGCAGATTATCCCAGTTTTCTTTTAATTCCGTCAGTGCGGCGTCAACCTGGGCATCTGTCTGGAACTTTGCAAGGAGTTCTTCAGCAGGTTTCTTATTGATTACATTTGGTTCTGTAAATTTATGCTCAATAGGATTTTCACAATAGCCAAGTACAAAGATAAAACTTCTTTTTTCGCCTGGTTCTAATGTAACAGAAATCTGGTGGGAGGCGATGGGAGACCAGCCGCTTGCCACAGAGTTATGTGCTTTGCCTTCCTCAATAACTTGGGGATTGGATACGCCGCGGTATGCCCCTAAAAATTCATCACGGCTGGTGTCAAATCCGTCCACTGGGGTATTGACTGAAAAGACAGCATAGTGGTTGCGGCGTTCGCGGTATTCTGTTTTATGGTAGATAGTGGAACCAATCACCTCTACTTCGCCAATATTAAGGTTTCGCTGAAAATTCGTCATATCATCCATTGCGTTCCAAAGGCAGAATTCAATATAGGAGAATAATGTAAATGTTTTTTGTTTCGACGAATGGTTTGTAAAGGTAATCTGGTTGACTTCACAGTTTTCTTTGACTGGGACAAGGGCTAACACAGATGCCTCCAGGCCATTTTTGCTGGAAGTAAAACGGCTATAGCCCAAACCATGGCGGCACTCATAAGAATCCAGTTCTGTTTTGACAGGCTGCCACCCAGGATTCCATACTACATCTCCTTCTTTGATATAGTAATAGCGTCCTCCCTCATCGTTTGGGACATTGTTATAGCGGTAACGTGTTAAGCGGAGCAGTTTAGCATCCTTATAGAAGCTGTAGCCGCCGCAGGTGTTAGAAATCAAAGAGAAAAAGCTGCTGCTTCCCAGATAATTGATCCAAGGGAGCGGCGTTTTGGGAGTGGTAATAACATACTCCCGGTTTGGGTCATCAAAAAAGCCAAATTTCATTTATGTTCTCCTCCAATCTGCCATTAGGCATCATAATATAGAAAAGTATAGCGCACTATTTTTGGAAAAGCAAGAAAAAAACTTAATGATTTTCGTTCAGAATAATCAAGGGATTGGAGCATACACATATTATAACCATGGCTGCCCTGGTATATGTATGGCAACATAATCTGATTATTTTTGAAAATTTGGAGGAATGGACATGAATTGGAAAAAATGGCTTCAGGGTGTTGGAGGTATCTGCTGTCTTGGCATTATGTTCCTTCTGGTGCAGGGAATGATGTTTATAGGACCGGATGCAAAGGACACAATACTTCACTCTTCTGGAAATGTTACGGATGGAGGAGAGACGTCTAAACCAGACAGTGATACAGGAGAGGCAAATTCCGATGGGAAGGAAAGTATGGCAGGCACAAAAAAGATTGCGTATTTGACATTTGATGATGGCCCCAGTGTGTTGACAGCAGAATATTTGAAGATTTTAAAGGAAGAGGAAGTACGCGCGACATTCTTCCTAATCGGACAGCAGGTTGAAGGTGATCTGTTAGATGTGGTTAAGCAGGAAATCAGCGAGGGACACGAGGTGGGAATGCATACATATTGTCATGTTGCGGAAGAAATCTATTCGTCCGGGGAGAGTTATTGCAAAGACTTGCAGAAGACAAGGTTATGCCTGGAGGAAAAGTTAAATATCAAGCCAAAGTTGTTCCGTTTTCCATGGGGTAGTGCAAATGCATATGTGCAAAGCTATAAGGCTGGGGTTATTGAACAGATGAAAGAACAGGGAATTGATTATGTGGACTGGAATGTAAGCGGGGAGGACAGTGTGGGATGCCCATCTCCGGATTCTATTCTTGCAAATATAAGAAAGGATTATGTAAAGTATAATGATCCGGTTATTTTGCTGCACGATTCTGCCGCTTGCAAGGCAACGCTCTATTCACTGCGGCCTCTGATCCAGGAGCTGAAAAAGAATGGGTATACTTTTGCAACTTTGTCAGAGAGAAAACGGCCATGCCATTTTGGAGAATAGCTATTCTTCTTGCATATCACAGACTAGCAGATATAGGTGGTGAAATTTTTGTGGCGGAAGGTTAATGACGGCCTGAAAAAATTCCGTTTGTTCTATAGGGGAGTTTCTGCTGATTTGAAAGAAAAGCTGAGGGGTGACATTTAGATATTGGCAGATTTCAAAAAAATGTGCCATATTAGGGTAATTCCTTCCGGTTTCAATTGAATTGATGTAATTTTTGTTCAAGCCAATCTCAAGGCTCATCTGTCTGGCGCTGACTCCCTTATGCTCACGTAACTTGGCGAGTCGAAGCCCAAATTCTTCAAGGGGGAAAAACAATTGCTCGTTCATTATATCGCTCCTTTGTATCAGGTGGTATTTTATAGGTTTTAAATGGTTCTAAATCAATATCTTTATGTATGAGTGTATCAAGTTTTGTATTGCTATGCGCCATAATAAAAGCGGTATTTAAAGAAATTTACCATAACTAAACTGTATGTTATTTGATATATAACATGAAAACCGTTAGTATCTTTATATTATCAAATATATCATTTTACTTTGCGGATAGCAGTGTTTTGATTTGTTATTTTGATATAGAATTTTAGGAACATGCTCTAGTGTAATAAAGAGTAATATATAAACCTACTTTACAAATAGGGAAATAGGTGTTATAATTACATGCAGGAAAAATTAGGAAAAACAGGCGGCAGCTCTATGCAAAAGGTGTGGCTGCCAAATAAGGGATGCAGGTTGTCTGCGGAAAGAGGTGCGCTTATGGAAAAGAAAACATATTCAGAAAGGAACTTAAAATTTGAGACATTACAGTTACATGTAGGGCAGGAGAGCGCAGATCCGGCTACAGATGCGAGGGCTGTTCCGATTTACCAGACGTCATCTTATGTATTTCATAACAGTGAGCATGCGGCTGCAAGGTTTGGGTTAGGTGATGCCGGCAACATTTATGGGAGGCTTACAAACCCGACAGAGGATGTATTTGAGCGGAGAATCGCGGCCCTTGAGGGCGGGGTTGCAGCGCTTGCAGTTGCGTCAGGAGCGGCGGCCATAACATACACATTTGAAAATTTAGCACAGGCCGGAGACCATTTTGTGTCTGCAAAAAATATTTATGGTGGAACCTATAATCTGTTAGCACATACGCTGCCTCAATATGGTATTACTACGACGTTTGTAGATCCGTTTGATTATTTTGGTCTGGAAAAGGCTATCCAAGATAATACAAAAGCAGTTTTTATTGAAACACTTGGTAACCCAAATTCGGATGTGGCAGATATTGAAAAGATTGCAGAGATTGCCCATTCTCATAAGATTCCACTTGTGATTGACAATACATTTGCGACGCCGTATTTGGTTCGGCCAATTGAGTATGGTGCAGACATAGTAGTACACTCTGCGACAAAGTTTATCGGCGGACATGGCACTACACTTGGCGGTGTTATTGTGGACAGTGGAAAATTTGATTGGAAGGCAAGTGGCAAATTTCCATCATTGACGGAACCGAACCAAAGTTATCATGGGATTAGCTTTACAGAGGCGGCTGGTGCAGCAGCTTTTGTTACGAAGATTCGTGCAGTTCTGCTTCGTGATACAGGGGCAACTCTATCCCCATTCCATGCATTTTTGTTGCTGCAGGGATTGGAAACATTGTCTCTGCGTGTTGAGAGACATGTAGAAAATGCGCTGAAGGTAGTGCAATATTTGAAAAAACATCCAAAAGTAGAGGAAGTACATCATCCGTCTGTTTCAGAGGATGCCAGCCAGCAAGAGCTTTATAAAAAGTATTTTCCACATGGAGGCGGTTCGATCTTTACCTTCGAGATAAAGGGAGATGATAAGAAAGCAAAAGACTTTATTGATAATCTGGAATTGTTTTCACTGCTTGCAAATGTAGCAGATGCCAAGTCGCTTGTAATCCATCCGGCCTCTACTACACATTCCCAGTTAAATGAAGAGGAGTTGGCAGACCAGGGGATAAAGCCAAATTCGGTTCGGTTGTCTATCGGAATTGAAAATATTGATGATATTATAGAAGATTTAGAAGAAGCATTCAAAGCAGTTTAAGCAAAATGTATTTGCATTTTATGGAAATATATTATATCCTTGTAGTATGTGTTTAAGAATATATCGTCTATTTTTGTCTAAAATGCCTGATATATCAGAGCATTTTTCTCGAAAGGAAAAGGTTAGGGATTATGGATGTTTTTAATGTACTAAACATGATAGGGGGACTTGCGTTATTTCTGTATGGAATGCATATTATGGGAGATGGCCTGGCAAAAGTATCTGGCGGAAAGTTGGAAGAGATTTTAGAGAAATTTACTTCCACACCAATTAAGGCCGTTATTCTTGGGGCTGGCGTTACGGCTGTTATCCAGTCATCTTCTGCCACTACAGTTATGGTAGTGGGGTTCGTTAATTCCGGTATTATGAGGCTAAGCCAGGCAGTAGGGATTATTATGGGTGCCAATGTGGGTACGACCATTACATCCTGGATTTTGAGCCTGGCGGGGATTGAAGGGGAAAGTATTCTTATTAAGCTGCTAAAGCCTTCTTCTTTTTCGCCGGTTTTGGCAATGATAGGTGTTAGCTTTATCTTATTTGCGAAGAGTACAAAGAAAAAAGATGTTGGAACAATTTTGGCAGGATTTGCTATCCTTATGACAGGAATGGATACGATGAGTGGGGCTGTGAAGCCTCTGGCAGAGGTAGAGGAGTTTACAAATCTCTTCCTGGTATTTGGGAATAATCCATTTCTTGGAGTAATCGCTGGAGCAGTTTTAACAGCGGTAATCCAGAGCTCATCGGCATCTGTCGGAATTTTGCAGGCACTTTGCCTGACTGGTTCTGTTACCTATTCATCAGCGCTTCCGATTATTATGGGACAGAATATAGGTACCTGTGTTACAGCACTTTTGTCTGCGATTGGCGCAAATAAAAATGCAAAGAGGGCAGCTTTTGTTCATTTTTATTTTAATATTATTGGTACAGTATTCTTTATGATAGCTTTCTATATTGTAAATGCGTTTTATCCATTTGAATTCATGGAGCAATCTGCAGGAGCTGCTGGGATTGCGGTAATCCATAGCTGTTTTAATATAGCGGCTACACTGGTGCTTCTTCCATTTAGGAATGTTTTGGTAAAATTTGCAACCTTGACGATCCGTGACGATATGGCTGAGGAGGACAAGAGTGGTCTAAGGCTTTTAGATGAAAGATTTTTAGAGAAGCCTGCATTTGCGATTGCGCAGGCTAAAAAAGCCGCAGTTGATATGGCGAATGCTTCAAAAGAAGCACTTTACTTATCTATAGATTTAATAGATAATTATGATAAAAATACAGCGAAACAGGTTTCTAAGCTAGAGGATTTAGTGGATCACTATGAGGATGAGCTCGGGACGTATCTGATGAGGCTGAGCAATGCGGATCTATCCTATAGAGATTCTCAAACAGTTTCCGTAATGCTTCATTGTATTGGTGACTTTGAACGGATTTCTGATCATGCCTGCAATATAATGAGCACGGCAAAGCAGGTACAGAGCAAGGAAAGTGCATTTTCAGAAAAGGCAAGGGAAGAACTAAAGGTTTATGAGGAGGCAATCCGGGAGATTCTGGCAATGACATGTAAAGTGTTTGAGACGGAAGATACGGTACTTGCAACACAGGTTGAGCCGTTAGAGGAAGTGATTGATGCAATTAATGAAGAGGTGAAGAAAAAGCATATTAAGCGGCTGCGCAAAGGCAAATGTACTATTGAGCTTGGCTTTGTTCTTTCAGACCTTACAACAAATTTTGAACGTGTTGCGGATCATTGTTCTAATATTGCGGTCTGCATGATCCAGACAAGAGAAGATGGATTTGAGGCACACGAGTACCTTGATAATTTGAAGGTAGAGGGAAATGTGGAATTTGCAGATAAATACAAAGAGTACCGTAAGAAATATAAATTGCCTTAATGATAGGACAGGCATTTGGAGAATGATAGAGAGAAGGAAAAAGAGAAAATGGGCAGTGCGATCGTAACGTTGAAAAAAGGTGAGGGAAGAACAGTAAAAAGTGGAGGAATGTGGATCTACGACAATGAAATTGCCTCTATCGTGGGCAGCTTTGAGGATGGAGATATTGTTATAGTACATGATTTTGACGGGTATCCACTGGGAAAAGGGTTTATTAACCGTCATTCAAAGATAAGAATTCGCCTGATGACAAGGGATTGCAGCCAGGAAGTAAATCTGGATTTTTTGCGGATGCGTCTTTCGGATGCGTGGGAATACCGCAAGCGCACTGTGGATATTGCAAGCTGCCGTGTTGTATTTGGTGAGGCCGATTTTCTGCCGGGATTAGTCGTTGATAAATATCATGATATTTTGGTAGTGCAGTCTCTGGCTCTTGGGATAGACCGATATAAGGTCCAGATTGTTTCGATTTTGAAGGAGATCCTTAAGCAGGATGGAATTGCTATTCGTGGTGTCTATGAGCGAAGCGATGCTAAGGTGCGGGTACAAGAAGGGCTGGAATGCACGAAGGGGTTTATTGGAGAAGAGTTTGATACAGAGGTTGCAATTGAAGAAAACGGCGTGAAATATTATGTAGATGTTAAGGAAGGGCAGAAGACAGGATTTTTTTTGGATCAGAAATATAACCGCCAGGCGATTAGGAAGCTTTGCAGGGGAGCAAGGGTGTTAGATTGTTTTACCCACACAGGTTCTTTTGCACTAAATGCGGGGCAGGCAGGTGCGGCAAGTGTATTGGGATTGGATGCTTCGGAGACAGGCGTCGCGCAGGCAAAAAGAAATGCTGCTTTTAATGGACTTTCTGAGATAGTTTCTTTTGAGTGCGCTGATGTTTTTGAGAAGCTGCCAGAACTTGAGAGAGAGGGAGAAAAATTTGATGTCGTTATTTTAGATCCCCCTGCTTTTACAAAGTCGCGGAATTCGGTGAAAAATGCTATGAAGGGATACCGTGAGATTAATCTTCGTGCGATGAAGTTAATTAAGGACGGGGGATTTCTGGCAACTTGTTCCTGCTCACATTTTATGACGTATGAGTTATTTACGAAAATAATAGGGCAGGCAGCGGCAAATGTCCATAAGAGGCTGAGGCAGGTAGAATTCCGTACGCAGGCGCCAGATCACCCAATCTTGTGGGCAGCAAACGAATCCTATTATCTTAAGTTTTATATTTTCCAGGTCTGTGACGAGAAATAGGCGGCGGGGATGCTGTAAAAGGAATATGAAAAAAGATTGATTCAATTATGAGGTTGAGTGGATTATTATGAGAGATAAGGCGATTAAAATATTAGGAGCTGTCTCTGTGGCAGTTAGTGTTTTTATGGCGTCCGGCTGGTCTTTTTTTAAGATGACTGTTCGGTGTAAAGAGCAAAAAAGGCTGATAAAAAAGAAATGGTTTCAATTATCCCATATCAAGGTAAACCATCCAAGGCATAAATTTGAGAAGGAGTATGAGGATGGCAAGGCGTGGTGCATGCAGCAGAATATGCAGGACTGCTATCTGTCAAGCAGGGATGGCCTGATGCTTCATGCGTATTATCTGCCGGCAAGGAATGCGAAAAGATTTGTTTTGTTAAGTCATGGATATAAGGGCAGCGGTTTTGGGGATTTTGCATATACATCCCGGTTCCTGCATGAAAATCATTGTAATCTGTTATTTATTGACCAAAGGTGCTGTGGGGCGAGCAAAGGGGAATATATTACTTTTGGGGCTATGGAACAGTACGATATTAAGAAATGGGCATACTTTATTTCAAAACGCAATTACAAAAAGCTCCCGATCTATCTTTATGGGGAATCAATGGGAGCAGCATCTGTGCTGATGGCATCTGGAAATAAATTGCCGGATGAGGTCAGGGGGTTGATTTCAGATTGTGGTTTCCGGTCTATGAAGGGACAGGTGCAGGATATGGCAGCAAACTGGTTTCATCTGCACTGGGTTGGCCTTTTGCTTTTTCGGCTGGATCTGTTTTGCAGGATATTGGCAGGCTTTCGGATGAAAGATGCAGATACGACAAGAGCTTTGGAGAGGAATAAAAGGCCGATTTTATTTTTTCATGGTGCTGAGGATACTTATGTGGATCAGAGGAATTCCAGATATAACTATGCAGTATGCAGGGCTCCTAAAGAACTAGTAGTGATACCGGAAGCAAGGCATCTTTGCAGTGCATATGTAGAGCCGGAACTATATCGGGAAAAGGTGTTGGAATTTTTTGCAAAATATGATTAAGAATTATTAAAAGAAATGATTAATTTGGTGGAACGTCAGTTTTTGGAAACTGGCGTTTTTTAATGTATAGGATTAGCGTGTCCTTTTGATACCCTAATCCGCATTGGAAACTTCGTTGGTGCGCTATTTTGGAATCATTTGTCAGGTGCTTGATGCAAAGTCTTGGACAATTTCGGGTAAAATGTTTGTTAAGTCCTTTAGGGGGTAGAAATAAAAATTGAAATGTGATAACGTCTCTAAGGAAGGAATGAGAAGGAGGTTTACAAATGCAAGAATATTATCCTTTAACAGCAGCACAAAAAATGCATCATAACTGGATACTGAAATATAAGACACAGCAGGTGTCAGGTGTCAGTGTGGTGGCGTCATTAAAATCGCCATTGGATTTTGGCCTTTTTAAAAAATGTATCCAACTAGAATTAGAGCGGTATGGGTGTATGAGGGTTCGTTTTACAAAACCTGATAAAAATGGAGAGGTAAAGCAGTATATTGTGAAAAACAATACTGGAGATATCCCGATTAAGGATTTATCTGGTATGAGCATGGCCGCCGCAGACCATTTGATGCAGCAGTGGGCATATGAAACTTTTGATGGGGATGATATTCCGATGTGTGAAGTGATGATGGTTAAGCTTCCGGAAGGGTTTAATGGATTCTTTATCCATATGGATCACAGGCTGATTGATTCCTGCGGTTTAGTTGTAATGATTAACGATCTGATGCAGCTTTATACCCATTATAGATTTCATTCTGAATATCCGTCAGACTTGGCAGATTATGAAAAGGTTTTAGATAAAGATTTAAAAAAGGCAAATAATGAAAAACGTTTTGCAAAAGACAAGAAGTTTTGGGATGACCAGCTCGACGCTTTGGGTGAGCCATTGTACTCTGATATTCAGGGACCTTCTGTTCTTGAGGAAGCAAGGAAACTGCACGGTAATAAAAAGCTGCGGGCTGCTGATATAGAGTTAAAAAATTTATTTGTAGAAGTAAAGGATTATTACTTAGAGCCAGAACCAACGAAAAATTTGATGGACTTTTGCATGAACCATCAGTTATCCATGACAAATCTTCTGTTATTGGGAATTAGGACATATCTGTCCAAAGTAAATAACGGACAGGAAGATATTACGATCCAAAACTTTATTTCTAGGCGTTCCACTCATGATGAGTGGACATCAGGCGGCAGCAGGACAATTATGTTTCCATGCAGGACAGTAATCTCACCGGAAACAGATTTCTTGTCAGCAGCGTATGAGATACAGAATGTGCAGAATAGGATCTATATGCACAGCAATTATGACCCGGCGCTGATCGAAGAGGAAATGAGAAAGCGTTATCATACGCCGGAAAATACGACTTATGAAAGCTGTTACCTTACGTATCAGCCGATACCGGTCAAAATGGAAAATCCACATCTTGTCAATATCCCACAGCATTCTAAATGGTTTGCAAACGGTGCAGCTACAAAGAAAATGTATCTGACCGTATCCCATACAGAGAATGGGGGAATGAATTTTTCATATCATTATCAGACAGCTCATTTAGAGGAGCATGATATGGAGCTTCTGTACTATTATATGATGCGTATTCTTTTTAAAGGAATTGCAGAACCAGAGATGAGCATAGGGGAAATTATGGAACTGGTGTAAAACGTATAAGACAAGGCCGGCAGAACGGCTTTGCAGAAAAGAGGAGAAAAAGATGACACAGGAAATGCAGTTTAAGACAATTGTTGCCCAGTATTGTGAAGTAAAGCCGGAGGAAATGGAAAATGGTATGAGATTTCGGGAGGATTTGGGGTTTACTTCTCTAGATTTTATGTCGTTTTTGGGTGAGCTAGAGGATACTTTTGATGTAGAGCTTGAGGAGGAAGATGCGCTGCAGGTTTTAACGATTGCGGAGGCGCTTGAATTGTTGGAAAGATTACAGCAGGAGGTATAGGGGATGGGAAAATTGATTCGTGACATATTAGAAGAAAGCGTTAAAAAATTTGCAGATATTACGGCAGTAAAGTGGCTAAAAAAGAAAGAAATTCTTGAGAGAAGCTACAGTGGTCTGATGGAAAATGTAATTGAGGTAAGGAAAGGGCTGCAGGCAGAAGGATTTCAGGGAAAACATATTTCGTTGATTGGAACAAGCTCTGTGGAATGGATCGAAAGTTATCTTGGCATTGTTACTGGAAATACGGTTGCTGTGCCTCTTGATGCGGGGCTTCCTGGGGAGGATCTGATTGACTTGATTAATCGTTCAGATTCCGAGGCGCTTTTTGTGAGCCCTAAGAATAAGGCACTTTTAGACGGGATTTTAGCTGAGTGCCCTAAGCTTAAGAAGATTTGGCTGCTGCAGGAAGAAGAGGTGGATTCCACGAGTGAAAAGATAGCATCGCTGGCAGAACTTAAGGCAGCGGCAAAAAATAGTGATGCTGATTCAGACAGGCCGAATCTAGATGATGTGGCAACAATTATTTTTACATCCGGTACAACAGGAAAGAGCAAAGGTGTTATGCTGACACAGGGCAATCTTGCAACAAATGTGCTTTCTGTTGATTATACAACAGATCCCGGAAGTATACTTCTTAGTGTGCTCCCGATCCATCATGCGTATTGCCTGGTAATGGATTGGTTAAAGGGATTTTCTCTGGGTACAACCATATGTATCAATGATTCGCTGCTGCATATGGTAAAGAATATGGGGATTTTTAAGCCGGATGTTATGCTTATGGTTCCGATGATGATTGAGACAATCTACAAGAGGCTTGCCAGTGTAGATGCGGCTATACCTAAAAAGGCTGTAGCAGATAATGTATTTGGTGGAAAATTAAAGATTATATTTACTGGTGGTGCCCATCTTGATCCATTTTATATTGACCAGTTTGCGGAATATGGGGTAGAAGTTCTTGAGGGATATGGTATGTCAGAGTGTTCGCCGGTTATTAGCTCAAACACGCCGGAGGTTCATAAGTCTGGTTCCATTGGAAAGCCACTTCCTAATGCTGAGATTAAATTTGAGAATGGAGAGATTCTTGTCAAAGGCAGCAGTGTTATGAAGGGATATTATAAGATGCCGGAGGAGACTGCGGAAACATTGAAAGATGGATGGCTCCATACTGGAGATAAAGGGTATCTGGATGAAGATGGGTTCTTATTTATTAACGGACGTGTCAAGAATCTGATTATCCTTTCAAATGGAGAAAATATTTCTCCTGAAGAAATTGAAAATAAATTAGCGCTTGATGCCCTGGTTGGTGAAGTGATTGTAACAGGCGAGGATAACGGGCTGACTGCAAGGATTTATCCAGAGCAGGAAGTTGTTGCGGCGAAAGGGCTGGATGAAGAGGCAGTTCAGGCGGCATTACAGGCATTTTTAGACCAATATAATAAAAATCAGCCTACTTACCGTCAGATTACAGGGCTAGTAGTAAGGAAGAATCCATTTATCAGAAGTTCAACAAAGAAGATAAAGAGACAGGAAGCTCTTATAGATGAACCGCTTCCTACAGAGTAGCAAAAACAAGGAAATGGGTGCAGATTTCGCTTATGCTCTGGTAAAATACTAAAATAAGTTACTATTCACTGCAAATTTCAGAAAATAGCCGTGAATAGTAACTCTCTACAATATATGAGGGAGCATGCCTGATATAAAAGTTTGCGTTAGTATGTCGGCAATAAATTCGGGGGAATCTTTAAAATTATCTTTTGTCCATTTATGGAGTACACCGATGGTACAGCCGATAGTGCAGGCGATCATATAGGAGAGTTCCTCTTTACTGTGGTTGGAGGGTGTAGTATTTTGTGTCACTTTTTTAACATAGTGGTGGAACATAGTTACAGCCTTTTCAAAAAATGCATCTTCTCTGGGGCTGCGGAGAAGATTTGCTAAAAAAGGGTTTGTCATTGTGTATTCGCAGATTGTTAAATAATAGGATTTACAGATATCCCGGTCATTTTTGGGATGGAATGTATCCATAAGGGCAAATATATCATCTATTGTCCTATCCTCAATAGCAGCAACAAGGGCTGGAATATTTTCGTAGTGGTTGTAAAATGTACTACGCACTATTCCAGCTCTTTTTATAATATCAGATACTGTTATCTTATCTAATTCTTTTTCTTTTAATATCAAAAAAAACGCATCATAGATGGCTTCATTGACAAAATGATACCGTTCATCCAGAATTTCATTCATCATATTGTCCTCCTCGTTTCGTTTCCACGAAGTATTTGGTCAAAAGTGTGGTGGTTTCTTTGTATTATTATAATATATATGGTTTAGGAACGCAATCAATTGGAATTCTTAGTGATAACTGTAGATTATCTCTTCTTAAGTAATGAGGAAGGTCAAAATTGATATCATGTGAATAACCATGAACAGTAATGCTCAGTTGATTTTCGGGTGTTCTCTGTTATAATGGATGCGTGGTTAAGGGTAATCAGATTGACATCATAAGATGTAATAGAAGCTTTAGAGGAGGAATAAATAAGATGGAGACAAGAAAGAATATTTATAAATTAACATTATCCGCTATGTTCCTGGCAATAGGCATTATACTGCCCTTTTTGACAGGGCAGATTCAGCAGATTGGCAATATGCTGCTGCCAATGCATATTCCAGTATTGCTGTGCGGCTTAGTTTGTGGTTGGCGGTATGGCCTTTTTATAGGGTTTGTGCTGCCGTTTTTGCGTTATGCCATGTTTGGGATGCCAGTTTTATTCCCAACCGGGCTTGCTATGGCGTTTGAGCTTGCTACATACGGCATGGCGATAGGGCTGTTTTATTCTCATTCCCGCTGGCATTGCATTGTATCATTATACCGCAGTATGGTTGCCGCAATGTTATCTGGACGCGTGGTATGGGCTGTTGTCCAGATGCTGCTTCTTGGTATTGGCGAGAATGGCTTTACATGGAAAATGTTTCTGGCAGGCGCTTTTTTTAATGCTATTCCAGGGATTATCCTGCAATTAGTCGTAATCCCCGCCATTATGGTGGCGTTAAACAGGACAGGGCTTGTGCATTTTACAAAGACAAAACCAGAGATTTCGGAGCTTGGGAATGAATAGTATACTTTTGGCTGTGCAGCAGCAAAAAGATCGCTGTTGTTCTGATTAAAAAAGTTGTTGCTATTTTCTGGCAAAAGAGATAAAATTACAATTGGTGAAAATTTGTTTTAATGAATGGCTTTTGCCAGGTCAAATAATACGATAATGGAGGGCTGAACATGAGTAACACAAATGCTTTGTCAGCAAAAGACCGCATTGCGACTTTGGTTGACGAAAACAGTTTTGTTGAAATTGGTGCGAGTATCACAAAGAGAAGCACAGATTTCAACATGCAGGAAAAATCAGTGCCGGCGGACGGGGTTATCACCGGGTACGGACTGGTTCAGAACACTCCTGTCTATATTTATAGTCAGGATGCATCCGCTTTGAATGGAACAATCGGCGAGATGCATGCAAAGAAAATTGCACATGTTTATGAGTTAGCTATAAAGACAGGCGTGCCTGTTATTGGGCTGATTGATTGTGCAGGCATGCGTCTTCAGGAATCTACGGATGCACTTGCCGGTTTCGGCAAAATTTATAAGGTGAAAGCAAAGGCTTCCGGTGTGATTCCGCAGATTAGTGCTATCTTTGGAAACTGCGGCGGTGGTGTGGCTGTGCTTGCAGCTATGAGTGATTTCACATTTATGGAAGAAAAGAATGGAAAGCTTTTTGTGAATTCCCCGAATACTCTGGAAGGAAATTATACAGAGAAGCTGGATACGGCATCTGCAGCTTTCCAGAAAACGGCATCCAATGTTGATTTTGTGGTAGAGGGAGAGGTAGAGCTTTTGAACAGTGTGCGTGAGCTGGTCTCTGTCCTTCCAGAAAACAATAATGATACGGCATTTTCTGATGAGTGCATGGATGACTTGAATCGTGTCGTTCCTGATTTTGCGGCTGAGACAGCAGACCCAGCGCTTGCTCTGGAGGATATTAGTGACAATAATTTCTTCCTCGAGTTAAAAGCAGGTTATGCAAAAGAGATGGTTACTGGTTTTATCTGTCTGGATGGCATGACAATTGGTGCTGTTGCAAACCGTACTGCTGTATTTGATGAAAATGGAAAAGAAACAGAGAAGTTTGATGGACGCCTCACAACGGCTGGCTGTGAGAAGGCAGCTTCCTTTATAAAGAAGTGTGATGCGTTTAATATTCCGGTGCTTACTCTTACAAATGTAGAAGGTTATGCTACAACTGTAGAAGAGGAGAAGACAATCGCCAGCGCTGCGGCAAAGCTTACCAGTGCATTTGTTGAGGCAGATGTTGCAAAGGTAAACCTGATCGTGGGCAAAGCGTATGGCAGTGCATATATTTCTATGAATTCAAAGCATATTGGTGCAGACATGGTATTTGCTCTTCCAAGTGCTGAGATTGGCATGATGGATGCACAAGTAGCGGCTAAAATTATGTACGCAGGGGAAGATGGTGTGGATCTGGCAGGCAAGGCATCTGAGTTTGCTGCACAGTCCAATACAGAGGCTGCCGCTGCGAGAGGCTATGTCGATTCCGTGATTGAGCCGGAATCAGCAAGAAAACAGCTTTTGTATGCTTTTGAAATGCTATATTCTAAAAGTGAATATCCTATTGGTAAGAAGCATGGAACAATCTAAGTAAGGAGAGGCATATGAAGAAGAAATTAGTTTTATTGCTTTGCGTGCTTTCCTGCCTGATACTGGCGACGGGCTGTAGCCTAACCAGAGAAAATAAGAATCTCAAGGAATCGACGTTAAAAAAGACAGCACAGACCAGAGTCGAGGAGTGGTTTAACACCGATTATCAGGCTATCGTTGATCAGGTAGAGCAGCAGGGTGGTATTGAAATCTATAAGGAGCAGTATTCCAGGACAGATTATGAAAATCTTAAGGCAACTTTTAATGAATATAAGAGTTTTACAAAGATGAAGGAAAAGTATGGTGCTTTCAAGAAGATTGAAAAGAAAGACTATTCCCTTGCTTCATCTTCCGCATCTGTTTCAATCCGGGTGCTGACAGACAAAAATAAGAGAATTGTATTTACTGCATCATATGATAAATATGGCACAGAGACTGATTTTAAAGTAGAGGAATATCAGTCAATCGGCAGTATCATGGGCAGAGCAGGATTAAACACAGTTATGAGTATGGCTATTGTGTTTGCTGTGTTAATCGCAATTTCACTGCTTATTAGCTGCTTTAAATTTATTGGGGCTGCACAGAACAAACAGGCACAGCAGGAATCGACTGCAGTGGCGGCTCCAGTGGCAGCACCAGTCGTGGTAGAGGAAAATCTGGCAGACGATCTGGAATTAGTTGCAGTTATTACAGCGGCTATTGCAGCAGCCAGTGAAAATGAGAGCGCAGATGGGCTTGTTGTCCGTTCAATTGTGCGCCGTTCCTAATGGATGCCATTTTAGTTAGTATGACCTGGGTGTATAAACTAAAAATGTGAGCTAGACGAGACAAGCTTTTTGTATGAAATGAAAATGAAGGAAAAGGATGAAAGATATTGTTCATCCTGGCAGGTTTGTGGCTGTGTGTTGCTTGTCACAAACGTTTAGGAAATTAAATTTCCTTATATGCAGTAGAAAGCAACGCAGAAATGGAGAGAAAAATGAAGAATTACACAATTACCGTAAATGGTACTGTATATGATGTTACAGTAGAAGAAGGAACTGGGACTGGGGCACCGGCTGCTGCTGCACCAAAGGCAGCGCCAAAAGCTGCACCGAAGGCCGCTGCAGCACCTGCAGGAGCACAGGGAGCTGTAAAAGTTAATGCACCAATGCCTGGAAAGATTATATCTGTTAAGGCAGGCGCAGGCCAGGCTGTCAAGAAAGGAGATGTCCTCTTAATTCTTGAGGCGATGAAGATGGAGAACGAGGTGGTTGCACCTCAGGATGGAACTGTTGCAAGCATTAATGTGGCAGCAGGTGATTCTGTAGAAGCAGGAGCAGTTTTGGCAACTTTGAACTAATAGGAGGGACTGACTTTGGATTACGTTATTACAACGTTAGAGAACCTGGCAGGCCAGACCGCATTTGCCAATCTTACGGTTGGCAATTACCTAATGATTCTGGTTGGCTGCATATTTCTCTACTTGGCGATTAAAAAAGGTTATGAGCCATTGTTATTAGTTCCAATTGCATTTGGCATGATTCTGGTAAATATTTATCCAGATATTATGGCAAGTCCTGAGGATACTTCCAATGGTGTAGGTGGTTTATTGCATTATTTCTATCAGCTGGATGAATGGAGCATCCTGCCGTCCCTTATTTTCTTAGGAGTTGGCGCGATGACCGATTTTGGGCCGCTGATTGCGAATCCGGCGAGTTTCCTGTTGGGAGCTGCTGCCCAGTTTGGTATTTTTACAGCTTATCTGCTTGCAATCCTGATGGGATTCAATGACAAGGCGGCTGCAGCGATATCTATTATTGGTGGTGCGGATGGTCCGACCTCGATTTTCCTCTGTGGTAAGTTAAAACAGACGGAATACATGGGGCCGATTGCGGTAGCGGCATATTCTTATATGTCTCTTGTACCAATTATCCAGCCTCCGATTATGAAGCTTTTTACAACGGAAGAAGAGCGTAAGATTAAGATGGAGCAGCTTCGTCCGGTATCAAAGCTGGAGAAGATTTTGTTCCCGATTATTGTTACTATTGTTGTCTGCCTGCTGCTTCCTACAACAGCCCCTCTTGTTGGTATGCTGATGCTTGGTAATCTGTTTAAGCAGAGTGGCGTTGTTGACCAGTTAGCAGAAACAGCTTCCAATGCTTTGATGTACATTGTTGTTATCCTGCTGGGAACTTCCGTAGGTGCTACGACAAGTGCAGAGGCATTCTTAAAGTTTACAACATTAAAGATTGTTGCACTTGGTTTGGTTGCCTTTGCGATTGGTACAACATCCGGTGTATTGTTTGGAAAATTGATGTGCAAATTGACAAAGGGCAAAGTAAATCCTTTGATTGGCTCGGCCGGGGTATCTGCGGTACCGATGGCTGCGCGTGTATCCCAAAAGGTTGGTTCGGAAGCCGACCCAACAAACTTCCTTTTGATGCATGCAATGGGACCAAACGTAGCCGGGGTTATCGGTACGGCGGTAGCGGCTGGTGTATTTATGGCAATCTTTGGCATTTAACTCTTTAGAGTGGAAGTTCGAATAAAAAACGCGTTGATTCATGTAATATAGAGACAGTTTAGTGAGCAAATACATGTGTCTGGATGGAATCAATTCTTTTATTTAGGATGCTGCCTGCAGAAAGCGGCATTGTAAATTAGGAACAACAGGCATGTGTCCATGGAGGTAAGGCTGAAGGAATTCTTTCAGCCTGGCAAGTTTGTGCCTGCGCGCTGCTTGGCACAAACCGAAAGGAATTTTAATTCAAGGGAATTTTAGTTCCTTATATGTAGTAAAAGCAGCGCAGGAAGAGGAAAAGATATGGCAGAAAAGAAACCTTTAAAGATTACGGAGACGATTCTTCGTGATGCGCATCAGTCTCTGATTGCTACACGTATGACAACAGAGCAGATGCTTCCTATTATTGATAAAATGGATAAAGTCGGCTACCATTCCGTTGAGTGCTGGGGTGGTGCAACATTTGATGCGTCTCTTCGTTTCCTTAAGGAAGACCCATGGGAGAGGCTTCGTAAATTGAAAGCAGGATTTAAGAATACAAAGCTCCAGATGTTATTCCGTGGGCAGAATATTCTAGGTTACAATCACTATGCAGATGATGTGGTAGAATATTTTGTACAGAAGTCGATTGCAAATGGTATTGATATTATCCGTATATTTGATTGTTTAAATGACCTGCGCAACCTTGAGACAGCAGTTAAGGCTGCAAATAAAGAGAATGGCCATGCGCAGATTGCTCTTTCCTATACACTGGGGGATGCTTATACCTTAGATTATTGGAAAGATATGGCAAAAAGAATTGAGGATATGGGTGCAAAATCACTTTGTATCAAAGATATGGCTGGTCTTTTGGTTCCGGTAAAGGCTACAGAATTAGTGACAGCCTTGAAGGAATCAGTTAAGATTCCGATTGACCTTCATACACATTATACTTCCGGTGTAGCTGCCATGACATATATGAAGGCAGTTGAGGCAGGATGTGATATAATTGATACTGCGATGTCTCCATTTGCTATGGGAACAAGCCAGCCTGCCACAGAAGTTATGGTTGAGGCATTTAAGGGAACAGAATATGATACCGGCCTTGACCAGACAAAGCTTGCAGAGATTGCAGAGTATTTCCGTCCAATGCGCGAAGAGGCATTGCAGAGTGGCCTGATGAATACAAAGGTGCTTGGCGTAAATATCAAGACTCTGATGTATCAGGTTCCAGGGGGTATGCTTAGTAACCTGGTGTCCCAGTTAAAAGAAATGGGGCAGGAAGATAAGTATGAGAAGGTTCTGGAGGAAGTGCCTAGAGTTCGTAAAGATTTTGGGGAGCCGCCTCTTGTTACACCTTCATCACAGATTGTTGGTACACAGGCAGTGCTTAATGTAGTGTCTGGCGAGAGATATAAGATGGTGACAAAGGAGTCCAAGAAGCTTCTTTCTGGTGAGTTTGGGCAGACAGTTAAGCCGTTTGATTCAGAAGTCCAGAAAAAGTGTATTGGTGATGTAAAGCCAATTACCTGCCGTCCTGCAGATTTGATTAAGCCGCAGCTTGCCGACCTTGAAAAAGAGATGGCACAGTATAAGCAGCAGGATGAGGATGTATTGTCTTATGCGTTGTTCCCACAGGTAGCAATGGAATTCTTTAAGTACCGTGAGGCGCAGCAGAACAAAATTGATGGTGCAGCGGCAGATACGCAAAACCAGGCTTATCCAGTATAAAATAATGTATTGAAATATTTTAAGGGAATGCAAAGAATCCGGGAAGGTGCCTGCGCATTCCCTTTTAAAATCTATGGGGAATAATAATGGAACAAGAAAGAAAAGATGAGGGATTGGAGGAGAGGGTGGAACTTTCTCTTCTCTATGATTTTTATGGCGCTCTTTTGAAAGAAAACCAGCAGCGGATGTTTGAGGCAAGTATTTTGGAGGATTACAATTTTACAGAGATTGCGGAAGAAGAGGGCATTTCTAGGCAGGGAGTTTATGATGCGATAAAACGTGCTACAAAACAGCTTCGGGCATATGAAGAAAAGCTGGGGCTTGTGGCAAAATTTGAGCGGCAGAAAAAGTTGGTGAAGCTTTTGAAGGGAGACCTGCAGCAGCTAAAAGTTTCAGAAGGGGGGGAACATTTGGGAAGAGTGCTTGATATTCTGGATGAAATATTGGAGGAGTAAGAAGGAGGAATTGCAATTAAATAGATTATGACAAAAACATTCAATATATTAACCCGATTTCGCCCTAATTATGGTGTATTCCAAATATTTTGTTGCACTTTACTAGAAGTTGCTCTATAATTCTGACTGTAATTATTTATCTGAAATTTATTTTCAGGATAAGAACTTTTTCATTAGTAAAGGAGGAAAACATGAAATTTTCTATCAAAAAGTCAAAGGCAATTGCATTATTTATTGCTATGGCAGTAGCTGTTAGCGGCATTTTTACCGTATCAGGCACAGCAAAGGCTGCAGATGAAAGTTCTGTTACAAACATTTTGGAGGTAACAGATGGAAAAGCGGTTGCCAACACAACAGTAAACCATGCGTTTAGCATTACATCTTCAACGAATGCAGCAATTGAGGTTATGGTACCTGCTCTGGTTGGGATGACAATTCAGGTTACACGGACATCTGATTCAAAACTTCTCTACAATGAGGCGGTTTCTGCAAATAATGATCCGAATACTGGTTGGGATTACGAGACAAATGGCAATTTTTATTACTATGTGATCTCATGGCAGTCACCGACTGTTGCTGATTACAATCTCTCTTTGACATTTGATGCAGATACAGACTATATGGCAGTGGGTGTGTTAAGTAAGCCATCTGCTTCCATTAGCAATAGCAGCATTATTTTGACAAAGGGATTTTCACAAAAGCTGTCAGTAACGAATGCAACAGTAAGCAAGTGGTCTTCTAGCAATACAAAAGTTGCTGCGGTTGACAAAAATGGTAAGGTAACAGCTAAGTCTACTGGTACCGCAACAATTTCTGCGGCTACTTCTACTGGTGAAACAGTAAAATGTGCTGTTACAGTTAAGGCAAATACATATTCTGATCCAGCATTCAATTTAAGTGATGCAAGTTATGGTCATGTTTATATTACGATTTCAAAGGTTTCTTATAATAAAAAGGGAGATCTTGTTATTAAGGCAACTTTCCTAAATAACAAAGGACAGAGAATCGTAGAATTGACCAATATCAAGTTGGATGTAAAGAATAAAGCTGGAAAGACAATTGGTACATATTCTTTAAAATCAAAGAAGGTTAGTATTCTTCATGGCGGTAAGAAGACTTTGACATTTACAGTAAAGAAAGCAAAGTTAAAGCAGAAAGCAACACAGGATTTAAGACAGGCAGATGTAAAATCTTCTTTTAGGTACAGATATAGGGTATAAAACAGTTTTGTAGCGTAAAATGGGCTGTTTGGAAGAAACGCCCTGATTTGGCTCCTATATTGCCAGGTTTTTGGAAACGGCAATATAGGAGTCTTTTTGTTTTGCTCGAAAGGCGTTTTCTTATGGGCGATATAAAATTGTCAAGAAAAAAACTTGACAAAACTTTTCCTTTCCCGTATACTATGACATGTTGCATCCGATTGTCTGATGTTCATATAAAGGGGGTATTTATGGCATTCGATAATTTAACTGAAAAATTGCAAAATGTTTTTAAAAATCTCCGAAGCAAGGGAAGATTGACAGAGGAGGATGTAAAAGCTGCCTTAAAGGAAGTTAAGATGGCTCTTTTGGAGGCGGATGTTAATTTTAAAGTCGTTAAAAATTTTGTAAAGACAGTACAAGAACGGGCGATAGGGCAAGATGTGTTAAATAGCTTGACGCCGGGGCAGATGGTGATTAAGTTAGTTAATGAAGAACTAGTCAGCCTTATGGGAAGTGAGACGACGGAAATTGCCCTAAAACCTTCTAATGAGATTACGGTGCTGTTAATGTGCGGCCTGCAGGGTGCAGGTAAAACAACTACCACCGCAAAGATTGCAGGTAAGCTAAAGAAGAAAGGCAGGTCTCCGTTATTAGTTGCCTGTGATATTTACCGCCCAGCTGCGATTGAGCAGTTACAGATCAATGGAGAAAAGCAAGGTGTAGAAGTTTTTTCTATGGGGACAAATTACAAGCCGGTAGATATTGCAAAAGCAGCTTTGGAACATGCGTCAAAGAATAAAAATAATGTCGTGATTTTAGATACGGCAGGCCGCCTCCATGTAGATGAAGAAATGATGGAGGAATTACAGGAGATTAAATCTAATCTTTCGATTGACCAGAGCATATTGGTTGTAGATGCGATGACTGGTCAGGATGCAGTTAATGTGGCATCTACATTTCAGGAAAAGATTGGGATAGATGGAGTTATCCTTACGAAGTTGGATGGCGATACAAGAGGCGGTGCGGCTTTGTCAATCAAGGCGGTAACCGGGCGTCCGATTCTCTATGTAGGTATGGGGGAGAAATTGTCAGATTTGGAGCAGTTTTATCCAGACCGTATGGCATCCCGTATTCTTGGCATGGGTGATGTCCTCACGTTAATTGAAAAAGCGGAAGCTGAGATTGACGAAGAAAAAGCTAAGGAGATGGAGAAAAAGTTCCGCAAGGCAGAATTTGATTTTAATGATTTTCTAGATCAGATGGCACAGATGAAAAAAATGGGAGGGCTCCAAAGCATTCTCAGTATGCTTCCTGGAATGGGGCTGCCGTCGGATTTGGAGATAGATGATAGCATTTTTAAAGGTGTAGAAGCTATTATTTATTCTATGACATTGGAAGAAAGAGGAAACCCGGCAATTATTAATCCATCTAGAAAGCGCAGGATTGCAAAAGGAGCTGGTGTGGATATCTCTGAAGTAAATAAATTAATGAAACAATATGAGCAGTCAAAGAAAATGATGAAGCAAATGTCAGGCATGATGGGCGGCGGAAAAAAGAAAAAAAGATTTGCAATGCCAAAAATGCCATTCGGTTTATAGAACCAGGAGTGTTCAACATTTTTGGCATTGCCAAAAGAATGCCATTTGGTTTATAAAGCCAGGAGTGTTCAACATTTTTGGCATTGCCAAAAGAATGCCATTTGGTTTATAAA
>CAJUID010000020.1:0-22140 GCA_910585905.1 uncultured Lachnospiraceae bacterium | reverse complement strand
GCCGGGAGTGTTCAACATTTTTGGCATTGCCAAAGGAATGCCATTCGGTTTATTGTTTCGCAATTGTAGTTAAATTCTGCACAGTTATTTCAATGTAGGACGTGCTGTGGAGATTTTAATAAATACTTAGTGTACTGGCCTATTTATATCTGCAAGATATTATCAGGCGAGGCATAAATAGGCCAGTACACTAAAGATAGAACTTGTCAAGGAGGTGAAAGAGATGGCAGTAAAAATTCGTTTAAGAAGAATGGGTAAGAAAAAAGCTCCTTTCTATAGAGTAGTTGTAGCAGATGCTAGAGCACCTAGGGATGGTAGATTTATTGAGGAAATTGGTACTTACGATCCAAATCAGGACCCAAGCGTTTTCAAGTTTGATGAAGAGAAGGCTAAGAAGTGGTTAGCAAATGGTGCGAAACCAACTGAAACTGTAGGTAAGTTATTAAAGGAAGCAGGCATTGCAAAATAATGGTAATGTCTGTGCAGTCAGTAACAGATATGGATTTGTTTCTGCAGTGGGGAGGTTTCAGGTAATGAAAGAATTAGTCGAAGTTCTTGCTCAGGCACTTGTTGACCACCCGGAGGCGGTTGTGGTAACAGAGACTGAAAAAGCTGATGAAATTATTCTGGAGTTAAAGGTAGACCCAGAAGATATGGGAAAGGTGATTGGAAAGCAGGGACGTATTGCAAAAGCGATCCGTGCCATGGTAAAGGCCGCTGCTTCCAGAACCGACAAAAAAGTAGTTGTAGAAATTGGACATTAGATGTACTGGTTATTGTTAAAGCGTCTGTGCCATTCGGCATAGGCGTTTTCTTCTACTTATTACTTTATCTATCAATCAACAGGAAGTTTTTCCATGAATAGGAAGAGATTGTTTAACTATTCTGTCAGAGAGGCAGAAATGGGAGAAAGTGGAGTGAACAGTATATGGAAGATTTATTTCGCGTTGGCGTGATTGCAAATACACATGGAATACGTGGGGAGGTTAAAGTATTTCCTACAACAGATGACCCTAAGCGTTATGAATGGTTAAAAGAGGTTCTTTTGGACACGGGGAAGGAGATGCTTCCACTGGAGGTTTCAAAAGTCCGTTATTTTAAAAATCTGGTGATTGTGAAATTTAAGGGCATTGATAATATCAATGACATTGAAATATATAAAGGAAAAGATTTGTTTGTTACAAGGGAAAATGCGGTTCCTTTGGAGGAAGATGAGTATTATATTGCCGACATTATTGGAGCGATAGTATACACAGAGGATGGGAAGGAATTTGGCATTTTAAAGGATGTGCTGGAAACAGGAGCCAATCTTGTATATGTAGTGGAACATGAGGGGAAGGAAGTTTTGATTCCAGCAATCCCGGATTGTGTAAAGGATATCAATGTAGAAGAGAAAAAAGTGGTGGTTCACATTCTGCCGGGACTTATGGATTAAGCACGTAAGAAATAAAGGTTTTCTAAGGTGCAATATAACCGTGTTAAGAAAATCTAAGTCATTTCTAAGAGGAATGCTTAAAACAGTCATTTTTCGCATGGGTTGTTTGTGCTGGCGAAGTCGGCATGTATAGAATTGTGGACTGCTATAAAGGAGGGGAATATGTTTTTATGAATTTTCATGTAATGACTTTATTTCCAGAGATGATTGAACAGGCAATGGCAGTCAGCATTACAGGCCGGGCAGTTAAGGCGGGGCACATTAGTGTCAATGCAGTGAATATTAGAGATTATGCGGCAAATAAGCATAACCGGGTTGACGATTATCCATATGGCGGCGGTGCCGGAATGGTAATGCAAGCAGAGCCAGTGTATCGTTGTTATCAGGATATTATGGAACAATATAGCGAAAATGGGCTGCCAAAGAAAATAAAAGTGATATATCTTTCTCCACAGGGGAAAGTATTTTCCCAGAGAATGGCGCAGGAGTATGCAGATGAAGATGACCTGATTTTTTTATGCGGCCACTATGAGGGGATAGATGAACGTGTCCTGGAGGAAATTGTGACAGATTATGTATCAATAGGGGATTATGTACTGACAGGCGGTGAACTTCCAGCGCTCGTTATGATGGATGCTATTTCAAGGCTGGTTCCGGGTGTATTGAATAATAATCTGTCGGCACAGACAGAATCTTTTTCGGAGTCTCTGTTAGAATACCCACAATATACAAGGCCGGAAGAATGGAATGGGAAAAAGGTTCCCCCAGTGCTTCTTTCTGGAAACCATAAGCTTTTGGCAGAATGGTATCGAGAGCAGTCATTGCGCAGGACTGCCTGCTGCCGTCCGGATTTGCTGGAGAATGCAGAGTTGTCACAAGCGGAATGGGCTTTTGTGCAGGAAATAATTAGTAAAGAAGGTAGTGATCGGTAGTGCGTAAATGTAAAAAGGATATGGAATTTTGCCATAGGGTGGTGGATACTAATAAACAGGCTAAAAAATTTTTACTAACAAGTAAGCGAAGTTGGTGCGTTTTATTGTTGGTGTTATGTTTTAATGCAGGATTTCTTTCTGGCTGTGCCGTTACTGGGGCTGAGAAGAATCTAACTACAACAGGTTTTGCGTTTGATACGACTTATACAATTACGCTTTATGAGGGTGGAAACAAGGAAATTCTTGACTCTTGCATTCAAAAATGTGGAGAGTACGAGCGCGTTTTTAGTCGTACATTAGAAGGAAGTGAGCTATATCAGGTAAACGAGATTGAGAAGGTCTATGGGGACGTTCTTAAAAGTTTGGGCCAAGAGATAGGCAATGATTTTTCAAAGAAAGAAATAGAGATATTAACAGAAAAGATAAATCGTAAAAAGTCAGAAAAAAATACCTTGACCTATCAAATTGAGAAAGACGGCAGGATGGAAATTATGGTGTCTGACATGCTGCGTGACATTATTAAAAAGGGGCTTGCATATTGTAGGGCTTCGGATGGCAGTTTTGATATTACAATAGAACCGCTGACTTCAATCTGGAATTTTAAGGCGGAGGAGCCAGTAATACCAGATCAAAAAATAGTGGAGGAGGCGGTGTCGCTTGTAGATTACCGAAAAGTCTCTTTGGAGGGGAATCTCCTTAGCTTTTTGCAGCCAGGGATGGGGCTTGATCTGGGTGGAATTGCCAAGGGGTTTATTGCAGATAATCTAAAAAGCTACCTTATGGAAAATGAGGTAAGTGGGGCATCTATAAATCTTGGGGGCAACGTGCTATGTTTAGGCGGGAAGAGTGAGACAGACGGATTTCGGATTGGGATTCAGCAGCCATTCGCAGACAGAAATGAAACGGTTGCTGCGGTAGAGGTGCGGGATTTGTCAGTGGTATCTTCTGGAATTTATGAACGCTATGTTGTATCTGAGGATGGAGTGATGTATCATCACATCTTAGATCCTGATACAGGGTATTCCTACGACAATAATCTTCTTGGGGTAACGATTTTGTCTGAGAAATCAGTGGATGGGGATGGGCTTTCTACTGCCTGCTTTTCTATGGGCAAGGAGAAAGGTCTCCAGTATATTAATTCATTGGAAGGTGTTTATGCGTTGTTTATCACCAAAGATGAGAAATTATGGTACTCAGATGGGATGAAGGATTTTTTATTGGATTCCCAGAAATAGGGTGCATTGGAGAAAGGAGC
Source organism: uncultured Lachnospiraceae bacterium (assembly GCA_910585905.1). Classification (GTDB taxonomy): domain Bacteria; phylum Bacillota; class Clostridia; order Lachnospirales; family Lachnospiraceae; genus Butyribacter. The sequence goes on along the minus strand of CAJUID010000020.1, from coordinate 18,518 downwards.
AGATTATGGATAAGGTTCGGAAAGAGTATCGTTTTACTGGGAGAGTACAGGGGGTCGGCTTCCGATATCATGCTTATCATACAGCACAGCGTTTAGGGATTACAGGCTGGGTGCAGAATTGTTATGACGGCAGCGTGGCAGCACAGGCGCAGGGGCATCCTGGAGCTTTACGAGATTTTGTGGCGATGCTTCAGGAGGGGAGATATATTGTTGTTGATGGGGTGGAGGAAAAAGAAATCCCAGTAAATGAGGAGGAGCGTGGATTTCAGATTATTCACTGACAGGGTTAGAGAAGGAAGATAGAATTGAAAAGAGAATATGCAAAGAGAATAACATTAATGGAATATTTTTTTTCGGAAAAGGGGACAACGGAATTTGCTGTCTGGGTGGCTGGTTTTCTTCTGGGGGTATTTGCCATTTTAGTTCTGTTAGTAGGATATTTTGTGCCCTCTTTTATGGAGAGTCTTAGATTTCCATGTTGGATCAACAGCAGGAGCGGCCTTTTGTGCCCTGGCTGTGGGGGAACTAGGGCATTTTATTATTTTTTGCGGGGAAAATGGGTAAGTTCTTTTTTTATGCATCCGGTTGTTCCTTATATGGGGGTGCTCTATCTTGTATACATGTTTCGGGGAGCCATTCATTTTCTGTCAAAAGGTAAGTTTTCTTTTATGAGGTTTCGTCTGGGGTATATTTATGCGGCAATCGGTATTATTTTGGTGCAGTTTGTGTTAAAAAATATGTTTTTGCTTGGTATACTTTAGTTATCATTCTTGGTGATTTTTAATTTTTCCTTTACTTTTGGGCACTAATATGGTATGCTTTATAAGTGTTGAAAATATTGGTACTAAGTATTTTCAGCATTTTATTACTTTAAAAAGAATATTGTGCAAATCTTTTTGATACATTTCAGAGAGGTTTGAAAAATTGCACCTGTAGCTCAGTGGATAGAGCAATGGTTTCCGGAACCATGTGGCAGGGGTTCGAGTCCCTTCAGGTGCGTTTTGCTTTTACTAAAGTTAGAGATAACGAAAGGATGTGCGCATTATATGCGGTTAAGATATAAAAAATTTATTATTATATTTACTTTGGCAATTATGCTAATTGGAATGGGGACATTTTCATTGATTGCCCCTAATGTAAACTTTTCTTTGGGAAAAGGCGGAAAAGATTCCTTAAATTCGAATGGTGGAAAATTGACCTCGATATCGGACAAGGAAGTTGAGTCTGATATCACGATGCTGATCAAGAATTATTTTGATGCAAAGCAGAGGGTTGATATGACTGAGCTTGCAGAATGTGTCAGTGATATTTCGCATGTTGATGAGAAAAGACTGGTCACAGAGGCAGAATATATTCAAGAATATAAAAATATAGAGTGTACGATTATCAATGAGGGACTTAGGGAAGGCACATACCGTGTCTATGTATATTATGAGGCAGAAATTTATGGTATTATTGATACGCTGGTGCCATCTCTGACTGCTTTATATGTGACATCTGATAAAAATGGTAAGTTTACGATTTATCTGAGTGAAATTAAGAAGGAAGACCAGAAAGCAATTGAAGCGCTAGACAGCAGTACAGATGTCCAGAAAATGATTGATTCTGTTCAGAAGAGGTTGGAGGATATTGTTAGCAAAAATGCTGATGTGCGCGATTTTTATCAAATGTTAGAGAATTCGGATTCTGAAAGCAGTGAAGAGTACAATGAAAATATTGATCAAGAGGGTGGTCAGGCGTCTGCTACACCAGCCCCATCATCTTCATCTAAGGCAAAAGAATAGATGTGTTTTGTTTACCAGAAAATAAAATGAGAATATCCGGATTGATATAGTCCGAGAGACTCCAAAGAAAAATGTTATTGTCTGTATCTTGGCAAAAGGAAGAAAAGCCCGGATATTAGGTGATACTTTGGAGTTCTCGGATTTTCTTGCATTCTTGGGAAGTCTGCTTAGCGTGTTTGGAAATAATAATTAAATTTGGCATGGTCTATGCAAAGCATATTTTGACCACAGAAAAAGAGGAGAACTATGGACGGTATACGGATTAATAAATTTTTAAGCGAGGCTGGTGTCTGTTCTAGAAGGGAAGGGGATCGGCTGGTTAGTGAAGGAAGAGTTACCTTGGATGGAAGGATAGCGGTGGCAGGTGACAAAGTGATGGCTAGCCAGAAAGTGGCTGTGGACGGCAAAGAGGTTGTAAAGGTGGAGGAGGAGATTTTTCTTGCGTTTTATAAACCGAGGGGGATTGTCTGTACAACTGCTGCGGAAGAAAACGGTGAGAAGATAAAGAATGTGATTGAATATATTAACTATCCAAAGAGGGTTTATCCGGTGGGGCGGCTTGATCAGGCATCGGAGGGGCTGATTCTTTTGACAAACCAGGGAGAGGCGATGGAGCGGATTTTGAGAAGCCGTTATAATCATGAGAAGGAATATTTTGTACGTGTTGATCACAAAATAGAAGATAGGTTTTTAGATTCTATGTCAAAAGGAGTACCGATTCTTGATACTGTGACAAAACCGTGTAAAGTGTGGAAGGAAGATGATTTTAGTTTTCATATTATTATTACACAGGGATTAAACCGCCAGATTAGGAGAATGTGTGAGTATTTTGGATATCGTGTAACATTTCTGCGGCGGGACAGAGTTATGAATATTACGTTGGATGGCTTGAAAAAAGGCAGATATCGCAGTTTGACCAAGGAGGAAATCTTGGAACTAAAACGGGAATTATTTTAATTCAGAAATAACGGAGCTCGGAGGCGGAATATGGCGGATACAGTAAAAGAAATGAAAGACTTGGCTCAGACATTAAATCATGCGGCAAAAGTGTATTATCAAGGGCAAGATGAGGTGATGAGCAATTTTGAATATGACAGGTTGTATGACAGGCTGGTGCAGTTAGAAAAGGAAACAGGCGTCATCCTGGCAGGGAGCCCGACACAGAAGGTAGGGTATGAAGTGCTTGGCGAGCTTCCCAAGGAGCGTCATCAGTCGCAGATGCTTTCATTGGATAAGACGAAAGAGGTAGGGCAGCTAATAGAATGGTTGGATGGCAAGGAGGGGCTTCTGTCATGGAAAATGGATGGTTTGACAGTTGTCCTGACTTATGAAAATGGGGAATTGGTAAAGGCAGTTACAAGAGGGAATGGCCAGGTAGGTGAGGTCATAACAAATAATGCGAGAGTTTTTCAGAATATCCCTCTGGCAATACCGCATAAAGGGCGGGTGGTACTGCGTGGGGAAGCGGTTATTCCGTATTCGGAGTTTGAGCGGATAAACAGGGAGCTTCCGGAGGAAGAGCAGTACAAAAATCCAAGGAATCTCTGCAGCGGCTCCGTTCGTCAGTTAAATAATGAAATAACAGCAAAACGGCATGTGAACTTTTTTGCATTTGCATTAGTAACGGCAGAAGGTGCTGATTTTGAAAATTCACAGGAAAAAAAGTCACTCTTTTTAATGGAACAGGGATTTGATGTGGTGGAATATAGGCGGGTTAATGCCGAAAATATTGCAGATACGGTAGCTTGGTTTTCAGATAAGATTTCTTCAAATGATTTTCCATCGGACGGGCTTGTGCTTTTGTATGATGATATTGTATATGGGGAGTCGCTGGGGGCAACGGCGAAATTTCCAAGAAATGCGATTGCCTTTAAATGGGCGGATGAGATTGCGGAGACGACGCTTAAGGAAGTAGAGTGGAGTGCTTCACGGACTGGGCTGATTAACCCGGTAGCTGTGTTTGAGCCGGTCGAGTTGGAGGGGACAACGGTTAGCCGTGCCAGCGTCCACAATGTCAGCATTGTAAAGCAGCTGGCATTAGGGATTGGCGATACGATTCAGGTGTACAAGGCAAATATGATTATTCCACAGATTGCAGATAACCTTACTCGTTCAGGCACTGTCCGTCCGGCAGAAATCTGTCCTGTCTGCAAAGAGCCGACAAAAATTCATGATGAGAATGGCGTGGAAGTTCTCTTTTGTGAGAATAAGCAATGCCTTGCTAAGAAATTAAAAGCGGTTTCACTGTTTGTCAGCAGGGATGCCATGAACATTGATGGTATGTCGGAGGCAACAATAGAGAAATTTATGGATAAAGGGATGCTCCACCAGTTGGGGGATTTATTTCGGATTGAGAGATACCGGGAAGAGATTGTTACTATGGAGGGGTTTGGGGAGAAATCATATGAAAGGCTTTTGGCGGCTGTCAATGAGGCTAAGCATACCACAGCGTCAAGGCTTTTGTACAGCCTTGGAATTCCGAATGTAGGACCATCTAATGCCAGAATGATCTGTAAGGCATTTGGGCAGGATTTTGACCGGATACGCCATGCCACAGAAGAGGAACTGATTGAAATTGACGGCATTGGCGGTGTAATCGCCGAATCGGTTGTTTCTTTTTTTGCAGAGGATGAGAATAAAAGAATGATTGATGACTTACTTTCTGTTGTGGTTTTAGAGAAGGAAAATACAGAAGATGGGAATAGCATGGACGGTATTCAGTTTGTGATTACCGGAAGCGTAAATCATTTTGCTAACCGGAATGAGGTAAAAGAACTGATTGAGAGCCGGGGAGGGAAGGTAACAGGCAGCGTTACGGGCAAGACAGACTATTTAATCAATAATGATTCCATGAGTAATTCTTCTAAAAATAAGAAGGCTAAGGAGCTTAATATACCAATTCTTACTGAGGAAGAATTTATAGAAAAATTTCAATTATAGCAGAGAGGAGTGGTTCGATGCCAGTTAAAGTTCAGAATAATCTTCCAGCAAAGAAGGTAATGGAGAGGGAAAATATATTTATGATGGATGAGACGCGGTCTACCGTGCAGGACATCCGTCCCCTCAATATAGCGGTTTTGAACCTGATGCCGCTCAAAGAAGATACAGAAATCCAGTTACTTCGGAGCCTATCCAATACGCCGCTTCAGATTGATATCATTTTTATGACTACAGCGTCTTATATTGGAAAAAATACGCCTGCCAGCCATTTAAATGAGTTTTACAAAACATTTGATGAGGTGAAGGACCGGAAATTTGATGGCCTGGTTATTACAGGTGCACCGGTAGAGCAGATGGAGTTTGAGGAGGTACAGTATTGGGAAGAGCTGAAAGAGATTATGGAGTGGTCGAAAAGCAATGTTACAAGTACATTCCATATCTGTTGGGGAGCCCAGGCGGGACTTTACTATCATTACGGCATACATAAACATCTGCTGGATGAAAAGATTTTTGGAGTTTATGAATTTCGTGTGCACCATCGCAAGGAGCCTCTGCTGCGTGGTTTTGATGATGTTTTTCTGGCGCCGCATTCACGCTATACGTATATGGATCATGAAGAGATTGCAAACTGTGATAAGCTGCGGGTATTGGCAGATTCTGATGAGCTTGGCGAGTGTATCCTGGTCTCAACAGATAGGAAACATATCTTTATCCTGGGGCATCTTGAGTATGACAGACTTACATTGGATATCGAATATAAGAGGGATTTGGAAAAGAAATTGCCGATTAAGCTTCCGGTAAATTATTATCCAAATGATAATTGTAATCTGAGGCCGCTGCTTCGGTGGCGCGGAGCATGTAACGCGGTATATTCAAATTGGGTTAATTATTATGTTTATCAGGAAACACCGTATGAATGGGAGTAAAGCGGTAGAGAATACAGTGTTTATGTGGTCTTGATAGTATTTTTATGAGTTGATTATTTTTAATTTTTTTTGATTGATGAATAATAATATGTAAATTATTGATTTAGATTAATTATATTAGAAGTATATAGTAGTAATAGGATAAGGGAAAAGAAGGAGAAACGTTATGGGGATGAATATGTGTCCAAAGTGCAGAAAAGAGTTACCACCTGATAGCAAAATTTGTTCTATATGTGGGCGGGATGTATCATTATATGAAAGAGTGTTTTGTAAGGAATGTTCTGGTGAATTAGTACGCTGTCCAAAGTGTGGGAAACCTGCGGGCGCAGATGCAAATTTGTGTGGCAATTGTGGATATGATTTAAAGTCGGCGAGAAGGGCAATCTGTTTCTGCTGTGATATGAAAAGTTTACCAGAAAAAAGCAATGTTATAGTTTCATGTAAAAGATGTGGACATCATTTAAAAAATAGTGAATCATTTTGTCCTATTTGTGGGACACCAGTTAATAGAAATCGTCGCTGTGTCAAGTGTAACACAGAGCTTCTTCCAGAACATAATTTTTGTCCTGTTTGTGGAAGGGATGCAAATGCAAGCAGCCATGGTATTATGTTGAGGCGGAGGAACAGTAAGGGAACCAGGAAAATAGTTTTAACGAAGAAAAAAATGATTATTGCTGGTTTGTTGCTTATTATTTTCATTTTTGGTGGTTTTTCATGGAAGAAATGGATTGCGCCGATGTTTGTACCGACAGATAAATGGCTTGCGGAAGGAAATTTTGAAAGGGCATACGATAAGGCAGGTGAAGATGAAAAACAGGATGTTTTGATTGAAAATCTGATTATTGATTTATGTAATAGAGAGATAGATTATATGAATGATTCAGACTCTTTTAACATTCGAAGGGGGTGGATTGATGTAAAAAATGGAAATCTAGTATTGCTAATTGGAGGCAAAAATTCTTTTGGGGGTTCTGTAATTAATATGTGGGTTTTTACATACAGTTCAGAACAGAGAAAGTATATTTCTGTAGGTTCCTACAGTGATTTGGAGGGAGAGGAAATCAATCCATGGGATGATACAGATGATATGATTGAGAAATTAGCAGATAACATCGGTAAGATTATAGCTACAAGTACAGCAAAAGCAGAAAATCAGATTAAGAAGGAGATAATTAAGAATATAAATAGTTTACATAAAAGGAAGATGTTAGACAGCATTGATTTATTAGATGAAGTTAAGACGATTTACCCTCGCAAAAATGAATCTTAATTAAATTCTTGATAATGCAGTCAGGCCAACTGCATTATCAACACCTACTTCGGCATCATCAAAGGATGAGCAAACGTTAATTAATTTAGAAAACGATAGATAAGCAAAAGAAGTTAGTGAAATCAAAGCTAGTTAAGATGATACAATTGATGATATTAACAATGCCATTGATCTTAGCAGATTATCATATGGTTACGATTAAAATTCAGCGCGATGTAGAGCTTGAAATGGCGGGAGAAAATCATAAAAGGAACTGGTAGAAATCGGTTTATAGTGTAAATAAAAAATATAGGGCAGTAGAGGGAATACTCAAAGGAGTATTGGCCTCTACTGCCCTAAAAGATTAATAGAAATAATTTCTATCCTACTTTAAATAAGTAGCCATTTTCGTTAAAATAAATCTCATTCCCGATTTTGTAGTATTTGTTGATGGTAAATACAGCACTATTCCCCTTTATCATAGAATAGATTAAGCAGGTATTGTAGTATGCCAGCTGTGGGACGCAGACAAATTTAGAATTAGTATTTAGCCCTTTATTACCTCCAGTGTATCCGTCCAATGGGTTGCTTACACCGTTTGCAAAACAATTATATAAATCATTTTTCTCACGCATATAGATATAACTGGAGTTACTTATATTTCGCCCAAACATATAGATATCAGAAGATGTGATTAAATTCTTTCCTTTTGCAATACTGAATAGAAAATGTTCTGCTGTTGAATTGTTATAACTTCCATAATAAATACTGATATGGTTAGAGTCTCCACGTATGGTTATGTTATATTCTAATTCTTTTTTCGTACTATTAGATGAATAGTTGTTTATGTAATCTGAGCCAGAGCTTGAAAACGAACTGGTTGTCCCAGTTGTATATATATTAGGGGAAATACCATTGCTTCCTACGATAAAAACAAAAAACTTAAAACCTATAACAGTAATGGAATATTCGTCATCATTTTTTATTGCATCACCATAACCAGTATCAACAATTGTTTTGTAGAGTGCATTTAGAAAATGGATGGATGCTTCTGGGTTCATATAATTTATGTTTGTTGTTGATGTTTCCGATGTCAATCCTGTAATCGTATGTGTTTTGTAACTCGTGGAAATATTAGTGGATGCACTTAGCGTCCCAGAAAATGTGTTTCTCATTACAGACATAAAATTTCCTCCGTTCTGTTAAAATTGGTATGCGTCACTCACATCCTCAATGGTTTTCGGTGTGATATTGCTAGTGTTATATGCAGTAAATGAATCAAGTGTTATGCAGTCCAAGCTATCCAGATCATCTATTTTTCCTACAATAACCAAATCACTTATATCTATAAAATTTTTTGAGGTTAGGTCTAGTTTCGAGAATCCTTCAAACTTTTCAAGATGGTAAAAGTCTTTAATGTTATTTCCATTTGTGTTTGCGATTTCACGTATTTTATCACCATAATATCCAAGTTCAGTGGAATCATCTGTTTCAACACCCATTTCATTAATTGCCAACTGGATATCATCAACTGCATTATTCATATATTGTAATTTTTGTGCGATACTTCCCATATTAGACCACCTTTCGATTGATTGTATCCAAAACCTCCGGGATGTCACCGATAATATCTGTAAAATGGTCATATACTGTTTTTACAGAATTTGCGGTGGCTCCATAGTCTTTAGACTTGGAAGTATAGGAATCCAGCAGGTATTGTTTTGTAAGCAAAATAAAGTCATTGCCATTAAATGTAAGCAGCATATAATTACTGTGCATAATATCATGGTAAGAAACTGGGTTGCCGTGAGAATCAATAATATGGTAAGTAGTTTTTGTGCCGTTTATGTATAGGCAGTCTGTAAAGTTAGATGTAAGGGAAGTATTTGAATTTGCTTGTACGGTTAATAACATGTTTTTGTTAATATTTGTTATATTAAACCCATCAATTTCAATATTATACTTATTATCAGTCCCATTTAATTCAGCAATGCCATAATAGATTGTGCTGTATTTTAATTTACGGGTTGTCCCGTCTGCGACTTCATCTAATGTAATGGTGACATTCCTGTTTGTGTCAGGGTGTACGTTGTTGACACTTCCAACAATTTTGCTGATATCTGTTGCAACAACCTGTGGGCTTTTGTTTTCATCAAAATATATTATCATTTTAACCTCCGTTTTTTATGTAGCTTCTACTAACTGTGCGGGACATCCGTGGAAAATATATTCTGTGTTTGCAGAAGAGGTATCCCATTTATCTGAGACATATACATATTTCAATTTAGAGCAGCCTTGGAACATAAAATCCATTTTTTCCGCTTTTGAAGTATTAAAATTTCTTAAATCTAGTGACTGTAGTTGCTTGCAGTGACTAAACATTGCATTGAACTTTACTGCATTTTCAGTATTTAAGGAAGACACATCTAATGAAGATAAAGAAGGACAGACAAACATAAAGCTGAAATCAGTAATACTATGGTTGTTTTTGAATATAGATAACCCTTTAATTGTTTTAAGCCTTGGGGCAATAAACATACACCATACACTAGTTATGTTTTGGACATTTAATCCGCTTATGTCAATTTCTTCTAATGAAGAAAAATCTTCTCCTCCATTACCAGACCAGAATAAAGACTCCAATAAATTGTGCACTTTTTCCCCGTTCAATGTATAATAGAAGTCACTGTCAACACATACTTCATTTTCAAATACTATTTTTCTGATTTTAGATAGACCAGATTTATTATTGCCAAATCGGAATATTAGGTTGGTTATGTATGTCTTGTAATTTTTCCCATTAATATTATAAAAAGGGTGGATTGTTAGCGTGCTGTTGTTTGTCCCAATATATTCAGTTAAAGTTACTTTATTTTTGCTGTTATCTAAGATATATTTCCAATCCTGGATTGCAGTTGTGCTTATAGATAATGTTTTAGCATTAACAATATTGGAGGGAGCAGAAGTTGTTAGGGAATTATAAGCATAGGCTGCAAAATAATATGTTGTATTAACGGACAGACTAGAGATTTCACATGTGTCCGCCAATGAATCAATTACCTTTATATAGTTAGAAGAAGATACATCTGATACAGTATTGCAATATATTTTTACTCCTGTTGCATCTTTAGGAAGTGTATAGCTTAGAATTACGCTTGTATAACTGACAGAGTGAACAGCCAGGTTAGATATGTTGGATAGGACAGAGCCTTTCCGCCAAACAATAACATCATTAAAAGTTACAGAAGTTAAATCCACCCCATTGTAATGGATGCTCCTGATATCATTGTTCCCATTCAAAAATATTGCCATATGCTGCCCCCTTTATAATGTTCTTATAACTAAATCTGTACCATTCAATGTAAAAGTTATCTGCGTCCCAAGCAAGGCATTTGTATTGTTGATCATATCTATAACTTCATTGAATTTTTCATAAATCACTTTGCTTTGGACGGGGTTTTCGCTGGTAGAAGAGAGTGTGGAGTCAATAGATGGTGGTGCACTTGTGGCAGTATCTTGTCCAGTTTGGATAGTAATTAATGTATTTTCTTTGATCTCATTATTATTTAGTGCCTGTTCATACTCTTCATAAGTTTCATAAAATAGGATGTTTGAACAGTCTTTAATAGTGCCTCCTTCAATTGTTCCGCCATCCACACGGACAATCTCACTTTTCTTTGTTTTATATAAGATCATGTGCTTTCTTCCTCCTGTATGGTGATTAAAATATCATCGTTATTAAAGTTAAGATTATTTTCTTTGTATTCCCAATTGATTCCGTCAGTGGAAGTATACGTAAAATTCTTAGATGGAATTATAAATTTGTTGTGGAAATATTGTATTTTGCACCCACCATTTCCTCTTTTTGTTACTGTCCAATTTTCGCCATTATTAGAATGAAAAATATAATTATCTGATAAAAATAAACAATGCCCGTTTTCTGCTAAACAATTTGGTGTATTAAACCATCCAGTTTTGTATTCGGAAGAAAAATTGTATATAAGTGACCAGTTGATTGCATCATTTGAGGTATATACTATATATTCATTCTCACAATCACTTAATGCATATACCCCGCAATAAACACCAAACATTATGAATTTATTATTAAAAGTTACAATATTATACATATAATCTGATGGTAGTCCATGTATTTCAGTCCACACATCTCCATCAGATGAATAATAACTATGTCCAAATTGTCCACATGCGACATATCTCCCTATAGTTGATGAATATTCTATATTTTCAATAGCATATTCACTTGTGCCATTTCCGTTAGGCATTTTTCTCATAGTTTTATCTATAGGGATTCCACTTTGTTTCCATGTAATGCCATAGTCAGAAGAGTAAAAACAATAATTGTAGCCGCCAAATATAAATAACTTATTATTTATATATTTAATAAGAGCGCATAAATCATATAGATCTGATTGTTCTAGTGTAGCAATGCATTTCCAAACTTGTGAATCACTGCTTTTGTAAATATATCTTTTGTGCCCGCTTCTTGATGTTGTATAATAATTATTGCTTTCATCCTTCGCATGATTTATAAAACCATATCCTTCAGTTAAACCATTTTCCTCTAATAAATTCCATGTCATGCCGTCATCTTTAGAAAAATAACTATGCCCTTCATAAATTATTAATAAGTAATCTCCTGTCAGTGTACCAGCAATTACTTTTCCATCATTTTCACCATCCCCTCCAGAGTTTCCACCGCCATCCCCTTCTTTGATACAAATCAGTGTCTCGTCTTCAATCTTCCCAGCATCCAATTCGTTCTGAAATTCCTTATAAGTATCAAAGTAAAGTATTTTCCCATTTCCAATTTTTCCACTATCAAGCAGTTCCTTTATCTGCTCATAGTAATACTTTGAATTGTCCTTTGCATCTCCTTTTCTTACCTCGTTATTTGTGCCGACAGCATAAGATTTGGAGAGCATTGCCCATTTCTGAGCCTCTTCAACCAGTGCTGAAACAGTTTTTATATCATCGGCATTCGTATTGCCTGGCGAGTTCACTACCTTGATCACGAATGGGAACGTGGTAAGCTGTGTGCTGCTTTCTGTCAATACAAGGACAAGTTTTAGCAGCCCGTCATAGGCGAGCATATCTTCTGTCAGTGCAAATGTTACGGTGTTTGCGGTATGCCCTTTGATATTTTTGTACAGGTTGTAGCCTAATGGGTTTACTCCTTTTATTTTGATATTGTCTGTGTTGATTGTGTATAATTTATTGACATCATACAATGTGGCAGTGATTTCAAACGATTTGTTGTCACCCTGCATGGCGCAGATTAACTCAAAATTATTGGGCTGCCCGACATTTAACGATATCTCTTTTTTTACAATGGTTAATGCCAATTTATCACCTCGTATTATATAGTAGTAGTGTTTATAGTCCCTCTCCAAGGACTGTATGCTAATAGGGATACTGTGGATTGTTTTTTTCACCTAAAAAGGACTGTCGATTATGACAGCCCGTGTTTCTGTAATGTCTTTTCTAATTTTGCAAATTTATCAGAAAGATTATCCACCTGTTTCTTCAGTTGTTCAATTTCTTTGTCTTTTTCATGTATGATTTGTTCTTGTTTTCTAACCATATCATGCAATGCTTGGATGGATGCCACCATAGGAGCTTCAAATTCATTGTATTTTAATCCCCATGACAGCTTAGAATCATCTATGCTATCATCATAATAATCCTCTGTCCCATCTTCAGTAATGACAGATGCCCCGTATAGTGCCAAATCCCCCATGTTAAGTTCTTTTGCAGCCTGTGCTACATGCTGTGCGCCAAATCCCATATGGATACGTTTTGATGTGCTGTTTTTAAAAGTATATTTGATTGGTTTTAGTGTATTGATAAAATCGAGCGATTCTTGTTTATCCATTACACTGATCACATCCTTTTGCTTTAGGTCAGAAGTGGAATTGATATTCGTTGCGTGTATTTCATTCCACGGGAAAGTTACTGTGCCGAGTGCGCTTTTTTCACATGCTTCCTCAATCCCTGATGAATTATGCGTGTCTGCGCGGAACACCAGCCTCTTATTGGCAACCCCGCCACTGCTTGTAGAGCCATATTCCCCAAAAACAGAGAAATAATAGATGTCATTATCGCCGTTATATACTTTACAATGAAAAGCCTTATTCCCAGAACCAGTAGAACTACTTTCACAATATAATGCATCCCCTTCGCCATAATTTGTGACCCGAAGTGCTGGTGAAGTATTACTGTGTCCAGTAACAACAACGCTATCATGGATAGTATCAACACCTAGCAGATATTCCTGATCCCCGCGTTCAGAGTTCATGCCAGCTTCACTCCTAGCATAAATTCCAGATTGGGAAATATCGGTATACCCATAGCTGCCAACAAAAATATTTCCATCATAAAGTCCAAATGACCACTTGCCATCATGGAGGAAAGAGCAAAAGCTTTCATGGATGTTTGCTGTATTTTTATACGATGTGATTTGCATATTGTCTGGGTCTGATTTTAGATAAATACAGGATGACTTATCTTTACTTTTTGAGTAGATTAGGTCACCTTCAATTTTCCAGCCGCCAATTTCTGCCTTCTTGATACGGAGCAGGTTATTATTATCAAGATTGTAGCTGAGTATTTCCTGTTTGTCACTGTTGTATATTTCAATAAACTTTTTTTCTAAATTAATGCACATTCCATTCTTGCGTGGTTCGTAATCCTCTGACTGCAAGATACTTGTAATAATTCCGCCGATTATCTTTAAGGTTCCTTTCCCATCGGAATTAAAATCAAATATATTCTTTTTTTTCGCGCTGTCATAAATGACCATGGATGGCTTGTCCGGGTCAAGCTTGATATGTGTGCCAGTTTCCTGCCCGACAAGCACCATCCCAGAGAATTTACCAGTGCCATCAATAACTAATCCGTCAGCAGGAGAGTAGTGCATATAAATATGTTCTTTGCCATTAACTGTTTTAGATATTGTGAATGATGGTGTCATTGCATCAATTTCAATTATATTGTCACCACAGACAATATGGAATCCAGTATCATCAATAGTATATGTGCCGGATTTATTCATTACTTTCAATAATTCCGACATAATCAGCCTTGCAATCAATACTTCGGCATTCAGCCCATATGCCCATTTATACTGTTTTTCTTCACTGTCATAATAATAAATTTTCCCAAGTGCTAAACGGGTATGCTTCCAACTATCAGATGTGAAACATAGAAGATTATTAATAATACGAATTTGTTCTCTGTCATATGTATTTTCGACATCATTCCATACACGCCCGGTTATGCCATATCTGTCAATTACAAAATCTTGGTTATCTGCATTTGTTATCATGGTGTTGGCAACGTTTAACCCGGCTTCCTTCATGATATTGAACTCCTGGTTTGTCAGGTAGCCCTTTTCTGCCTGCCTTGTCACAGAATTAAAATTTGATGCAATGGAGGATGCCTGCTGGAACAAACTGCTTAAATCTTCCATTGGGTTATTTGATTTTGTGATATCTGAAAATTCCACAGCAATATGGGAAAGGTCAGAATAATCAAATGTAATGGAAATCAGCCGAAGTTTATAGATATCTCCATCTATCTGTATACGTATCCAGTTGCCTAGAGTAAAATCATCCCAAAGTGGCTCGAATTCTCGCATGGTTAGAAGGTTGCCAATGGTAGTATTAATGGAGTAACTGATTTCACATGCTTTTTCCAGTTCTTCCGTAGCCCGTTTAATCAGCCCTTCTACATTTTTGACGATTTCCTCGTGTTTAACCCCTTCGCCTAAATAATTATCATTCCGGTAGGTATCTTCCCGCTTAAAAGAACATAGTTCAATCCACAGGTCATTTTCGTATAAACTATTATTATAATTCTTTAGAAAATCTTCCATATTACATATGGATTTAATTTCGTCAATTCTGTCTTTATGCGAATCCCTTTCCCTGCCAAGGGCATTGATTTTACTTTCCAGATAAGCCATCCTAGCGTCAAGTATGGCGATACGATCATAGTATTTTTTTAATAAATCATCATAGATACTTGTCTGATTCCCATTAGTGTTAATATATTTTAAAATACCATCTTTATCAGATGATATTTGTTCACTGTGTTTTGCGATAATCTGGCTGCATGACTCATATGCATCACGGAAAGATTTCAGCCTGTTATAACAGTATTTCGTATAATGGATATGGGATAAATTCTGAGGGTCATTTTCAGCGTCATAGCTTGGAGAAACTTGCGGGTCAAAGGAAATAACTTCTTCAGATACATCGCTTTTTGCAAGGGATATTTCAAGCTGCTGTTTCAGATACATAAAATAATCCGTAGTAAAAACAGGATTATCAGCAGATGTGTTATAATAGACACGCCACCCATCTTTTACGGGAAGTGAGACAGAAGCCGTATATTCATCATTTTGTGTTTCATCATCTTTGTATGCACCTTTCATCCATATGTGGGAAGAGAAGGAAATACTTGAATTAGAGGAGCCTGTCAAAGATAACTCAATATCATACTCGTTAGGCATAATCTGTTTTGCAAATGTCTTGACAGACTTAAGTAGACTTGCAGGAGTTTGGCTGTCAGAGGACTTACAGGTATATGAGATTTTGCCTCCTGCACCAAATAAATCTTCATGTATTGACCTTGCTGTTGTATTTGACGAAGCCAAACTTGGCATCATTTCTGACTGGTAAAATAATATTTTATCTACGCAATTATTATATCTGTCCCACAAGGTATTATATTCATTCTGGTAAGACTTAACTAAAGTGTCGTGTTCAACTAGTGCCCGTTGAAGCGGTGTTGACATTTTTGATGTCTGGTCTGGTGAAAATATCCAAATATAATTTCCATCCATTAGACGTTGCCTTATCAGGTTGGTAATAGTATCGTCAGCCCCTTCAATTTTAAAGCAGTTTTTTACGGAATCTTTATCCCCTGTCAGGGTAACAGATTCCACAAGGTTATTATGGTCTATAAATACTCCGGTATCTTTGCCATATCCATATGTAATATAATCAGATGAATTACAATGCTGGCATACACCATCTTTTACATTTCTATAGTTTTCATCGGTAATACAGGACTGTCTGTTGCAGTGGTCTTTCAGGTCATAGCAGTTAATTTCACGCTTAAAATTATCAAATATAAAAACGCATTCGATTTCCTCAGATATTGTCTGCAAAAAATCATATATTGTCTGGCCATCACATGAAAACGACCTTTGTATGCAGGCAACAGAAGCATCCACATATCCGATGGTATAATGTGGCATATGTTTTAAGATTATATTTAAAAGTGAAGTTTCTGGGTCATTTGGGTTATATAGTATGGTTTGGTTGTATGTTTCTTTTGTTGGGGCTTCATTTTCCTGTATATTAAAATCAGTGTCCGTATTAATTTCTAGCGTGACTTTCGTCTGGGAAGTTTCAGCTTCTCCTAGCGATATCCCTGTTACCTGCTTATAGGCACATTCTTCAACAGTGAGTGGAGTGGCAATCTCAAAATATCCTTTCCCTTCTACAAGAATAAGCTGTATATCGTCAATTTTATCCCAAAATGGATTTTCTTCACCATTATTATTTTTATATATTTTGAAACTTACTTCATCATTCTGGTTTAAGCGCATGGCAGTATGCAAATCATTAATAGGATATAATTCCCCTTGTATATTCAATAATCGGTCACAGATGAATATTTTATCTTGTTCAACAGTACCATCTATATTCACAATAAACTGGCTCATTATGGCAGTACACTCCTTATTGTCCTATAATTAAAAGACAGACGGCAACTACCACCTGTCACAGTATAAATATTTTTCCGCGTTTCTATTAAATCAGACATATTTATTAGTCTGGGGTATTTAAAGTTAAAATCATTATTGATATTTTCCCTTGTATGTACAGTATTTTTATTTGTGGCTATCATATGGTTAGCAATAGTGATATGCTCCCCATTTTTGCAGTTATTTATCTGTGTTGTGTATCGGATGGTGGGAGAGTAGATGCCATCCAAATTATTATTTATCTGCAAATTTCTAGCATCCGATGTCATTAAAATGTTGGTTTCATCGAAATATAAAACTCCTGTTTTGTCACTGTCATTATAAATTGTGAAAGAGCCTCCATTATCGCAGGAAACTTCAAAAGTTTGTACATCGCTGTACCCAAAAGGGGCATCACAAGTAACATCAATCTGTGCACCAACAATCGCGCCTCCGAATCGTATCCACTGTAATTTATTTTGCACGCGGAAGAACGTGTTTTCATATCCCTCATATCCACCCTGGAAAAAGCGCAGAAATTTGTATCCATCTGTGCGAACCAGCCAGCGGAGCAAAAATGCACAATCCTGCTGTGACAATTCATAATTTTTGTCTTTTCTGATACCACAGTTAAATTTCCCAATCTGGAAACTTGTGGTCAATTGGTTCTCATATTTACTCCCGTGAAAATTCCATTGATATGAATTCGCTGTTTTGGAGGTAGCAAATGAAATATCATTCCCTGCCATACCGACACCATCATTGGAGAATCCATCAAAAGCTACGATATAATAACCCAAATCAGATGATTTGATTCCATTAAATTCAAAAACGTCTGCATACAAAAATTTCTACCTCCAATCTATAATAATTATTATACTCCTAACAGTTTTCTCATTTTTAGTACCCAGAGCATCCTTATATATTTTTGTCTGTTTCTGATTCCCGTAACTCTTAACCTATCTAGCTCAATATATTTTTTACTTAATTTTTCAATCACATTTGAGTAGTGTTCCATTTCCGAAATCATTTTGTTTCCTAATGATTCATTGCTTAATTCGTGTAATCTTTTATTTTCTTCCATTAATCTTTTGTTGTCGTTTACTAAAAGTTTGATTTTTCTTTTTTTCGTCATAGTGCCTCCTGTGGTTTTTTTACATAGAAAAAGAGCAGGAGAGTAATTCTCTTGCTCTTTAATGATTCATACCTTTATGATTGGAAATTATTTTTTAAAATGCATTGATTTCCAGCAAAGTTAGCTTCATCCCATCCTTGCTCTTTGGAGTATGTGAGAAACCATTCTTTAACTTTGTCGGTTACACGTTGCATTTCATCCCCATCATGGTTATATTGATTATATATTCCAATCACCTGTTGGCTTGAAACAATAATGCTTGGGTCATTTTTAGACCTATCATCTGGATCTGGAAAAACAAACGGTCTTGGCATTTTCATACGTTCTCCTTTCAAGAAATTACGATACAACATCGTATTTCTATTATAAATAATTGATCAACGAGATTCTACTATTTGTTAAAAATATAAATAAATTCATTCGACACAATTCGACATCTATTTCTTTCATTGTTTTTTATAAAGAGGGCAGCATTACACCGCCCTCCCGATTTCTAAAACCTTTTCAACATAGTTTGAAACGGGTTTTTTATATCGCCTAATATGCATTCCGATATCCTCTGTCTGTTTCTTGGCTGGTTTAGCTGTTGGAACATAGATTCCATATCTACTACGCTGCTTCCATCTAAATGTACATTAATATCCCCCATACTGACTGACGTATTTGCATTATTGACTGGTGCATTCTGATACTTTGGCATCATGCC
>CAJUID010000019.1 GCA_910585905.1 uncultured Lachnospiraceae bacterium | reverse complement strand
TTTCCTGTAAAGGTGGTGTTTGTTCACAATTTATTCATTCATGCGTTTGTCCTGAGGAAATTATAAAAGTGAGATAATATATCAATGTCAATTACAATTTATATCATTTCTCCATTCTCAACCTGAACAGCAATCTGCCAATCATCTTCATAAACAACAGTTCCCACAAAATTTGTATAAACCACATCATAAGGCTTTTGGTGTCTATCTAAAAGTGCAATAGCAGGCTTTAATTTCTCAACCATTTCCAATGTACTTTCACATTTAAAAAATGTGATAACCTTTTCTTGGTTTTTACAAGGTTCTGGTTCGGGAAGCTTCTCTTTGAACCAATCATCAATAGATATAAATAGTTCTTTTTCTTCGTCGGTTAATTGCCCATCTCTTATCAGATTCCAACAAAGACTAAATATCCCTTTTGGATACTTTGTAATATAGGAATTTTCTCTGCCTTGTATTCTCATATACTTATATTCCATATTAAACCTTCCTGCCGCCTTTGGCGGCTCAAACAATCTATTTTCCAATGTAGTTCCTCCCTGTTGTATGGAAAAAACCATACTCTGTTATAGTAAAGCATTTGCAACTGAAACACAATGTTTTTCATAAACTTCCATAATGTCTTTTGAACACATTAAATAAAATATGGTATAATCAATGGGAATCACTGCTCAATTATAAAAAAGCAGTATGCAAAAGTAGATTAAATCTGAAAAAGATAAGGAAAACGTTCATGAGGCTGGCAGGAATATTTTGCAAAATACCGTAAAAAATATCACAGAAAGAATGGAGGAGTTTATTTTGGAAAAGATACTTTTATTTCAAGTCGAGGACGCCACTGCAATCAAGGCGATTGCCCGCCCGCTGCATATCCGTGTAGAATCAGTTGATATTTCCGCTTATAAAGAAACATTAAATAATTTATATGCCGGAAAAAGGCAAACTGAGGATTTTTCTGGCGATATTCCAGCAGGAAGCCTAATCGTTTTTTGTAACTTGCCTGATAAGGCACTTGATAAAATACTGGCTGCGATAAAAAACCGAAAAATACCAATTGACTATAAAGCTATTATGACGCCAACAAATGCACGCTGGAACATCTTGCGCATATATTTTGAGATGGCGCGGGAGAAAAGGGCATATGGAGTACAAAAGCGTGTTTGAAATTATATCCAAACACGCTTTTTATTTCCCTTGGTAAAAGCCTACTATATAAATACATTAATCCTTCTGGATAGATACGCCTGGGATAATTCTGCCAATATCATCTAAATAACTAACATTACCATCGTCATCTTCTTCCGCGTCATCTTCTTCTTCTGCAAAGAAATCATTAAATGCCTGGGTCACCGCCTCAAACATCTCGTCATCCTCAATGGCCGTAAAAACTGGTTCTCCATCTGCACCTTCTGAATATTCCAAAATCAATGCCTCTGCCTCATCCGCATTTTCATCAAACTCCGGAACAACCGCTACGAATTCTTTCCCGAATTCCTCTATTTCGATACAAGCGATAATTTCGGCCTCCATCTCTTTGCCATTCTCATCCGTTACAGAAATAACTGCACTTACATCACTATCCTCATTAAAAAATATGTCTCTGTTTCTATCGTTCATGTATGCCCCTTTCTATATGTCCCTATCATATATTTTGAGATGTGTACTTGCTGCCGGTATCTAACAAAAAACCATGCCAGATACGTCTTAACTCTGATAGTAACATTGAACCATCCAGTTGTCAACGTGGGGAATTTACTTATATTTCTGCACATTGCTTTTGTCTACTTTTTCAAACGGAACCCAGACATATTTCTTATCTTTTGAAAGATACTCCATGCCATCAAGGGATTGTCCCTGTGCAAGCCGCGCAGCAGCTTTGACAACATAGCTGCCCTGTCCCTTTGCAGACTGGTATACAGTAAATGCCATTTTATTATTTTCAATCGCCTGGCATCCATCGGCCGTTGCATCAATTCCAATTATCTTAATATTGTCAAAACTAATCCCCTTTTCTTCACAAGCCTGAATAATCCCAAGAGCCATCGAATCATTATTACATGCTGCCACATCTACTTCCTGCCCCGTTTTCAAAAGAATCTCAAATCTCTGCTTTGCCATCTCGGTATCCCAGTCAGCGTAGTCATCAAATACATAATTAATTTTCTTTCCAGAATCTTTTAAGGTCGCCTTTAACGAATTTGTCCTCCCAAGTGTAGCAGAATGTAGTTTCTGTCCTTCAAAAATTGCTACATTAATTGTTTCCTTCCCAGAAAACTGGTCTAAGATAAATTCACCCTGGAAGCGCCCTGCATCTTCTTCATTAGAACCTACAAATACATATTTATCTGCTTCTAGGTGCTCTTCACTTGGACAAGAATTGTAAAATACAATTGGCAGATCCCCGGCAGCCACCTTTAACTGTAATGTAGTATCAATATCAACCGGATTACAGAGAATGACATCATAACCGCCATCCACTGCTTCTTTAATTTGGGCAAGCTGATTCTCAAGTGAACCTTCCGCATCATTCACTGAAAATTCTGCACCCATTTCCTCCGCTGTTTTTTCTGCTGTATCAATTAAACTCTGCCGGAACGTATCTGCTGAAGAAACCGTCAGATACATCTTTACACCATTTGCAGAGCCATCCCCTCCGCCAGCATTTCCTGCACAGCCTGAAAGCATACTGACGCAAAGCAAAAGAGCTGTCGCTATTTTCCATACTTTTTTCATACCAATGCCCGTCCTTTCTTAACCTTAAGTGCCCGCTTTTCTAAAACCTGCAAAACGAAAATAAGCAAATTTATATCTTAAAACGCTCAATCCTTTCTTTCAAGCTGTCTGCACTTTGTGATAATTCTTTAGCATCATCCATTACTGCATTACTGCTTTTTGCAAGCGTGTTAGCCTGGATCACCATATTTTCTGAAGTTGCATTAATCTCTTCCGTGCTGGCTGCCTGCTCCTCAGAAATCGCGGCCATATTTGTGGCAACCTCATCTACCTCACTAACTTTAACCATCATCTGTCCGATCAAATCTTCTGTTGTATGAATATCATTAAAGATTTCATCAAATGTTTGAAGCGCTGTATGGATCATTTCGCTGCTATCGCCTATATTTCTCATACTTTCAGCTGCCTGTGCCACAGTCTCCTGAACAAGCCTTGTGACTTCTCCAATCAATTGTACTATCGTTTCTACTGATTCCGTACTTGTCTGAGCCAGCTTTCCTATTTCTGATGCAACAACAGCAAATCCCCTGCCTGCCTCACCTGCCCTTGCCGCCTCAATGGAAGCATTTAATGACAAGAGATTCGTTTCTTCTGCAATATTTCCAATTACAGCCACTATATTTGTAATCTCCTCAGAAGCTTTTCCAACCTTATCAATAGCAGTATCCAGCTTTTGAATGGAATCACGAATATTATTCATAGCGGAATTAACCTGATGCATATCACTCTTGCCTTTTTCGGACGCCGCAACGGTCTGTTCCATATGGTTCTCCACCTCAAGGCTGGTAGCCTTTGTATCAGAGACAACAAGCGCTAATGATGTTGCATTTTCTGCAATCTCACTAATGGATTCTGATAACTGGTCAACTGTCGTATTCAAATCACCCATAGACTCTGCCTGCACTTTTGAGATATCATTCATTTCTATAGATAAGCCGTTTGTAGTCTCTGACTGGTCCGAAACTTTTCCCGAAATATCTTGTATCTCATGCAACATGCCTCGTATAGATACAAGAAACTCTTCGACACTCCGTCCCATTCTTCCAATTTCATCTTTTCCGCGCACCTTCACATCCACCGTAAAGTCACCATCTGCCATTGTAGTAATTGTGTTTGTCAGGCTGCGAATTGGTTTTACAACCATATGAATGATCCGTTCAATCAGCAATACCAGAATAAAGAGGGAGATTACTGCAATTACAATCATCCTGGTACGAAGACTGTTAACATCAGAATAAATAATTTCACGGGGAACAAATGATACGAGCACCCACTCGGTGCCGCTTATTGATTCAAAGCCAGTCAGATTTCCTTCCAACTCACTATTTGCATAATCGCGATTTTCAAGTTTTTTGGCTACTGCCGCAAGAAAGCTATTTTTATTAGACGAATCCAATTTCGTAGAAATCAAAGAGGAATCACGATGTGCCAAAATCGTACCGTTCTGTGTATCTACTAGAAATGCCTCTGCATCATGCATTTTTACAAAAGAATTTGTAATCACTGTGATTCTTTCCAAAGAAACATCGCCTGATATCACACGGATTTTGTCAGAATCATCATTTATGATAGCCGAAGCACTGACTTGGCTTGTGCCGTCCGTACTCTGATAAGCGCTTCCATAGTGCATATTCACACGCGACAGCCCTTCCTTATACCAAGTTTCATTTAGTACATCTTGGAATGTCCGTTGGGATGCAGATGCCTGCATAACATTCCCTTCCGCATCCGCCACATAAAGTCCATTTGGATAATTAGAATTGTAATTATAATAAGAATCCAGAATCTTTTGAAGTTCCTCATCCGATGGCTTCGTCTCCTCAATAACGCGCTTTACGCTAGAAAATGATGCCAGATTTTCTTCCAGCCATGCAACAATACTTTTTGACTGATAGCTGATAGAAGAATCTAAAAGCTCTGTTGCATTTTTCTGGATAATCCTGCTAGAAATCGTGTACGCAAGCACAATCATTATAATAATTAGCACCGCAATAATTGGAACAATCGTTCCGATTATCTTCGCCTTGATTGAAGCAGTTTTTGTTTTCTTTTGCCGTTGTGTCTTTTTTTTACCCATACTCTTCTCCACCTTTCCGCAAAAGACACAAATATCATTAAAACCGCCCATATCAGGTCTCTCGCTTTTTCCCATTGTACCATACGCCATGTGAATTTACCACATTTATAAACAGCATGAAGCAGGCGTTTTTCGGGCATTGCTAGTGTCCATTGCGCGCCTGGAGACCACACATTTAGCAAAGGCACAAAAACTACACATATTCACTTTTATGGAGAAATCAGCTGGGAACAGTGCTTTTTCTGCGCTTGATAATTAAATACATGCATACTATAATAATTTGAGAAGGCTGCACAAATACTGCGGCCAGTAATTGCATTAGAAAAAGACATTATATAGAAAGCAGAAGATTTTTGGTGAATATACATGAAAATAGTAATCTGTGATGACAATATAGAAGATTTAATGAAAATTGAAAAATTAACAACAAAATACTTTGCCTTGCATCCCAACACAGCATTTGAACTAGAAAAGTTTTCAAATGCACAAAAACTATATAAAAAAATTAAAAATTGGGATCTGGCAGATATTTACATTTTAGATATTATAATGTCCGATACTGATAAAACCGGCGTTGATCTTGGAAACCAACTTAGAAAGATTGGTAACGAAAGTGCCATTATTTATATTACATCTTCCGACGATTATGCGCTAGACGCGTACAATGTCCATGCGATCCGTTATTTGCTTAAACCAGTCAGTGAACAAAAAATCTTTGAGGCACTGGATTATGCAATATCTTACTCAGAAATAAAAAAAAGCGCTGTATACATGATTAAAACGAAGGACGGCCTTGTTTCTGTACCATATTCCAAAATAGAATATATTGAAAATTCTTCCAGAATCCTTGAAGTACATTTAGTAGATGGAGAAGAGATTAAAAGTATTTTTATCCGTAAATCCTTTGACGAAGAAATCAAAGAAATTATAGCAGATAAAAATTTTATTCAAGTTCATAAATCCTATTTAGTTAATTTAAAATGTGTCAAAAAACTAGGCAAAACCAGCATTCAGATGGAGAGCGGCATCTGCATTCCTGTCAGCAAAAAAAGGATTGCCGATGTTAAAAAAGAATATCTTCTGTTTGCCGCAGAACAATACCGATAAAAGAAAATTGGCAAGGAACAATTAAAAATGCACACATTTCGCCTGCTCGTTGCTTACGCGAGAATAAATGTGACAGCGGCATTTTACTAATATTATATATGCGAAATTTTAGGTGCTTTTTGTGAAGAAAAAGGCTAATAGCATGCTGAGAATGCGATATAATGTAAGAGATATCCCATAATTTGGGGAAATCAAAATTATCCATCGTATTACTCGGGCAATTTGATATTATTGTTAAGTAACACTTATTCAGTATATAACCGCCTTCGTAATATGACAAAGGAGGCGACGGCATGCAGAAGACATTTATCAAATATACCTTCCTTATCATCTCAACCGCTATATTACTTATTTTGCTTATCAATTTTCTATTCACACTGCATGCACTAGAAGTCTCACAGTTAAAAACATTCGAGGCAAAATCAGAACAGGTTGTCCATACTTTAGAAAATAACCATATTGAGCTATCTGAATTAAACCAGAGTTTGGATGAAGATTACCTTACAAGGGCAAGAGCTGCTGCATATGTAATAGATCATCATCAAGAAGTTTCAATGAATGTATCGGAGATGCAGTATCTTGCAAACCTGCTGAATGTAGATGAGCTTCATGTAATTAATGCAAAGGGGTATATTGTATCTGCCTCTGTTGAAAAATATATCGGAATTGATATGAGCAAACATAAACAGACGCGCGAATTCCTCTCCCTATTGGAAAGCGACGAAGAAAATGCCTATTTAATCCAAGAACCACAGCCAAATGCGGCAGATAATAAATTAATGCAATATGTTGGTGTTGCCAGAAAAGCAACAAAAGGAATTGTTCAGGTAGGTTTTGAACCGACAAGGCAATTGGAAGTACAGTCAAGAAATACATATGACTATATCTTTTCCAAATTTCCAACGGATGATGGTGAGGAAATTTTTGCCGTTGATTGCAAAACTGGCGTCGTCCTTGGGCATTCTGACGGAATGGAAGGAACATTTACTGAAAAAGCTTACCGTTTAGATGTATTGCTTGAATGCGAAAAGGGGGCATATCATACTGGTAAAAATGGCAAAAAAATGTATGTCACCAGCACAAAATATAATGATATCTTAATCTGTACAGCTTTACCGCGGGATATCCTATATAAAAGGCTCTGGAAAAATCTGGTCAATACTTTACTATATCTTCTATTTATTGAGGCCGCTGTTATTTTACTTTTAAATTATCTAATAAAAAGAAACGTTGTAGATGGAATACACAAAATCATTGAAAATCTAACATGTATCACAAACGGAAATCTGGATACTATGATTTCCGTTAAAGGAAACCAAGAATTCCAAATGCTGAGCGATGGGATTAACAAAATGGTCAAAAGTATTGTAAACATTTCTGACCGAATCTCCGTTATAATTGAAATGAGCGGGATTCCTTTAGCCGCATTTGAATATGATAGTGGAATCAATCATGTATTTGCTACTTCGGGCCTAGGAAAGCTGCTTGATCTCTCCAGCCAGAAATCAGAAGAACTTTACAGCAACTCAGATTTATTTGACCGCTACATTCGTGATATTACAAGAAATGCCGTTGAAGGCGAAGAAAATATTTTCCAGATTAATAATTCCAAATATATCCGCCTGCATATGTCAAAATCTCCAGATGGGTATCTTGGAGTTATAACGGACGCCACAAAATATATTGAAGAAAAACAGAAGCTCCGCTACGAAAATATTCATGACCATTTAACTGGACTTTATAAGTTTCCACATTTTAAACAGGTAGCTGCAGAACTCCTAACAAAAATGCCTGCCGACAAAATCTGCGCTATCGTAATGTTTGATTTAGATTCTTTTAAATCAATCAATGATACATTTGGCCATGATGCAGGAGACCGATATCTAAAAGGATTCTCCTCTGTCATGAATTCCATGCCCGCAACCCACTTTATAACGGCAAGGCGTTCCGGGGATGAATTTTGTATGATGATCTATGATTGCAAAGATAAAAAAGAAATCGAATGCTTTCTAGATTCCTTTTATGATGTACTTAGCAAAACCCCAGTTGTATTATCCGATACCGATTCAAAAACAATCAGTGCTTCTGGCGGGTACGCCTGGACAGCGGATTCTGGGGCGGATGTGGCTGAGCTGCTGAGCTCTGCTGATAAAGCTCTTTACAAAGTAAAACAGAATACAAAAGGTTGCTATGTAGAATACAACGCATAGTATTGAACCCCACTATAGTTTATAATTTTCTTTTAGAAAGTTATAAAACAGCGGCGGAAGATGATACGGAACACTCCTACCTATACAAAATATCTCAGGACTTGGCTAAATAGCCATTGTTGTTCAAAGCCCTGCAAAAGTAAAGCTATCACTGATAAATAACTTCCGCCGCATAAAATTTTAAGCACATTAGATTTTCCTTTCTATACCATACTTTTCCCTTTATTGGATAAACTAAAACTAGGGCACCGCATATGCTGGTGCCCTAGCAAAATTTTGAAAAACTTTTACTTACATATAGAACATAGAAAGTTTTTGTCTCTCTTCATCCTGTTGCTTTTTCTGCATGATAAAGCGATATGTCTGCAAGATATTCCGCTTATTTAACTCAGACACAGCTTTTTCAATATCCGTATCTTCCATTCTGCTAGTAGCTTCTGTCAGATTGTAAGCAGCCTGCGAATTATAGCCCATAGTATAATCCAACGCATTGCTCTGGGCACCGATGCTGCTACGGTTTGAATTCACCTGCTTTAATGCATTGTCAATCGTATCTACAGAGAATTTTTTTGTTACATCAAAGTCTTCAATACCTAATGCTTTTAATGTAGCATTTCCCGTGTCCAGATCTGGACCAGAACCATCCGGGCCTGCCGCAATATGCATATCTGTATTGGAGCCATCCAGCAATTTCTTTGTGTTAAACTCCGTATTGTTAGCAATGTCTGAAATTCCCTGTTTTAACTGGTTAATCTCTTCCTGAATTGCCTTGCGGTCATCATCCGTTACAACAGCAGTATTTGACGCCTGAATTGCAAGTTCACGCATTCTCTGAAGGCTGTCTGCAATACCGCTCATTGCCCCGTCTGCCACATTCAACACAGACTTTCCATCCTCTGCATTGCGCTGTCCGGCATTGTAACCGTTAATCTGCTCTTTCTCTTTTTGGACAATCGCCAGCTCAGAAGGACCGTCTGCTGCGCTCTGTAACTTGCTACCGCTAGCAATCTGGCTGTAGTAGCTGCTTCCTGATATTCCTGAAATAGCACTCATGTCTTTCACCTCCTTTCCTAAAGCCAAAAGCCCATGTTTTGAACATATACACCTTTATAAAAATATCTTTGGTTTCTCTGTTCACTATAACTTTAAATATAACATATTTTGCAATAAATGGAAAGGATATTTCGGCAAATGTCAGGCCAATCAAATGCCAAAGGTAACATTATACTACTGCCCACTGCATCCAATAACAATATTACACCACTAATAATGTTTTGTAATTAAAATGTAATATTTTCCAGAAAAATGATATATTTTTTTAACTATTTTGATGCAATTCCTTTACCTTCTTATCTTATAATAGTACAGTGAAGTTTGCCAATATAGTCAAATAACCGCGCAGCAATCTGTGGGATAACCCGCCTTTATCAATGCATACGCGAGAACGAAAAAGAAAAGAGGATGAAGAAAGTAAAATGAAAGCAAACAGCAATAGTTCAGATACCATGAAAGTTAAAAGAGCATTCTCAAAAAAGCCTCCTAAATTAATTATGGCTCTGGGAATTACCCTAGTTGCGGCTATTCTAGTAATTGCAGGTGTAATTTTTTACCAAAAAGTGCATTACCAAAATCGTTGGTACCAAAACACTTTCATTAATGATGTTGATGTTTCTGGACAGACATTAGAAGAATCAAGAAAAAAGCTTCTGCAGGTACATGACGGTTATGCTCTTACCATCAAAGGCAGGGAAGAAGGACATCTGACAATTGATGGTGATACCATTGATTACCAGTTTGACATTAACTCAGATTTTGAAAAACTTTTTAATGAGCAGCATGACCAGTTCCACCTATTCGTTTCAAGAAATAATTATACATTAGAATATGCTATTTCTTATGACGAATCAAAGTTATCAGATTTAATCAACCAGTCAGACCTTGTGGCAGGAAGCGAAAGCTATCCTATTTTAAAACCACAATCTGCAACCGTTTCTTACGATGAAGCAAAACAGCAGTATGTTTGTGTTGATGAAATACTGGGTAATAAAATTATATCAAATTCCCTTTATCAAGCTGTCACGGATGCATTAAAGAAAGCACAATCCAATCTGGATATTACAGACAGCAAAAAATATCCTACCATTTACAAAGCTCCGAAAATCACATCAGATAATGAAGAATTGCAAACGGCCTTATCTCTAAGCAACAGTGCTGCCCTCCGCTATATCGAATGGAATATGGGTGAAGGCGTCAAAGAACAGATTACGCCAACTGAGATATCACAGTGGATTACATATAAAAATGGCAAAATTAAATATGACAATGAAGCAATTGCTGACTGGGTAGAAAATTTTTGCCTAAAATATAAGACGGTTGGCAAGACAAGAACCATTAAATCCCATAATAAAAAACCTGTTAAAATATATGGGGGGGATTATGGTTGGCAGCTTGATTATGAAAAAACGCTTGCACAAGCACAGAAAGCTATTAAATTATCAATAGACAAAGAATTGACACAAAATTATGTAAACGATCCAAGTGAGGAAAACAAAAAGGCATTAACACTAAAACGAAAAGTGATCTATGCCAATACTGCTTTCCGAAAAGATTACAAAAATTATATCAATGACTGGGACCCAGAAAATTATATTGAAATTTCAATTAAGGAACAAAAGGTATACGTTATCCGAAATGGAAAAGTTGCCTTTAGCTGTAAATGTATTACCGGACTACCTGTTGAGGGCAGAAGCACGCCAACAGGGGCATTCTTTATTAAAGAACACCGTGAGGCGTATACCCTGACAGGAGCAGACTACAAAACACCTGTTACAAGCTGGGTACGCATAACCTGGACGGGAACCGGCTTCCATTCCGCTACATGGCAGCCTTGGTCTCGGTGGACAAAAGATTTATATTTATCAAAGGGTTCCCACGGCTGCATTAACCTCACAGTAGCTGACGCAGCAAAAATTTACAAAATGAGCAAGTACCGTGAGGCAACCTTTATCCATTAATGAATAGTGTAAAAAATATATCTAAGGCAGCAAAAAAGCTGCCTTAGATATATTTTAACTTATCGGAAAGTTCTTTGTATGGTGGACTACTAACAAAAATGCTTTCGTATGCGACTGCTGCCGGATATTTAACTAAGAGCGATAGTCTCCATTTATTTTTACGTAGTCATATGTCAGATCACAGCCCCATGCTTTCGCCTGGCATCCGCCATCCTGCAAATCAACATTAATATAAATCTCACTTTCTGCCAAAACTTTTGCCGCAAACTCTTCCGAAAATTCTACGCCAGCACCATTGCGGCATACTGGAACTGTACCGGCAGCCGAAACAAGGTCTACGTTGACTTTCATAATATCAAAATCTGCGTCGGCATACCCAATCGCACATAAGATACGTCCCCAATTTGCATCCTCGCCAAACATTGCACATTTCAATAAGCTGGAACCAATGACACTTTTTGCCACTGTGATTGCCGTGTCGATATCCTTTGCACCACTGCAGGCGCATTCTAGAAACTTGGAAGCTCCTTCACCGTCTGCGGCAAGCATTTTTGTCATATTTTGCATAACAATGCATAGCGCCTGCCGAAACACCTCATACTCTGCATTTTCCTCGGTTATTTCCGCATTTCCAGCCAACCCATTTGCCATAACACTAACCATATCATTTGTGGATGTATCTCCATCAACAGACAGACAATTGTATGTTACTTTTACCGTTTCGCTTAATGCCTTCTGTACCATGTTAGACGAAATTGCCACATCCGTAGTGACAAAATTCAGTGTAGTTGCCATATTAGGATGAATCATACCGCTCCCCTTTGCCATTCCGCCAAGACGACAAGTTTTTCCACCTAGATTAAATTCCACGGCAACTTCTTTTTCAACCGTATCTGTAGTCATAATAGCCCTGACAGCCTCAATATTTCCTTCTCTAGAAAGCCCCTCAGCCAGTGGATGCATCCCCATTTCAAACGGTTCTACTGGAAGCGGCTCTCCAATCACACCTGTAGATGCCACAATTACTTCTTCCACACCAATGCCAAGTTCTTTCGCCGCCAGTTCACAAACTTTCTCTGCCACTTCTATTCCGTCAGCATTACAAGTATTTGCATTTTTTGAGTTCACAATCACAGCCCTTGCAATTCCATTAGACTTTTTTAAATGTTCCTTTGTCACTAATATCGGCGCGCCTTTTACCTTATTCTGGGTATAAACTGCTGCCGCATGGCACGCTGCTTCACTAAAAACCATACCTAGATCATTTTTATTTTTATCAGGGTTGATTCCACAATTCAAACCATTTGCAGTAAATCCGCGCGCTGCGCACACGCCCCCCTCAACATAAGAATATCCGTCAAATTTCTCCATTTTCATCCCGTTTTCCTGCCTTTCTGCCATAAATTTATTGTCGCAAAGCAATTAGCCAAGCGGACCTGCGGCGGGGTATTTGATCCACATATCCCCAACAAACCAAACGCAATATTTATCATAACAGATTTTCCTAAAAATGGCGAATATTTTTATATTTCTTTGCGGTACAATACCCTGATAGAGTTTAACACACACAACATTGCTACACCAGAATCCGCAAATACTGCCATCCACATAGACGCAATCCCACAAAGCCCTAGCACCATAACAGCCGCCTTAACTGCTAATGCAAAAATAACATTTTCCTTTGCAATCCGGCTGGTTGCCTTTGCAATCCGAAGGCTCTCGACAAGTGCTGTCAAACGGGATGTCATAAAGACAACATCTGCCGCTTCAATAGCTGCATCTGCACCGCTCCCCATAGCCGCCCCTATATCTGCACCTGCCAGAACCGGAGCGTCATTGATACCATCACCAATAAACATTACCGCTCCATGCCCATTACGTATTTTTTCTAAATTGTTCAACTTATCCTCCGGCATCTGACGCGCAAATACTTCTTGAATACCTGTCATTTTTTGTACTGCCTCTGCATTTTTGATAGTATCCCCAGTTAGCATTGCGGTATATAGCCCTTGATCTGCCATAGACTGTATAGCATCCTTTGAATCCTGTTTTATAATATCATTTATAATAATACGTCCAGAATACTTTTGGTCCTTCGCAACAAAAACTTCGGTTCCAGAGTCCTCCATGTCCTTTCGTGGTATTACAACTCCATAACGCTCCAACAATTTCCGGTTTCCGCAAAGAATTGTGTTTGTTGCCATATTTCCATCAGAATCCACTAGACTCTCTGCCAATACAATTTCCATGCCTTCCCCCGATATTTCTTTCACTTCCTCCGGTTCTGCATATGCAATCTTTCGTTCTGCAACAGCCTCCCGAATGCTCACTGCAATCGGATGGGTAGAGGCATATTCTGCGCTTGCCGCCCATGATAAAATCTGCTCTTGCGTAAATCCCTCACTTGCTTTTACAGACTCTACCTTAAAGTTCCCCTCTGTAATTGTGCCCGTTTTATCCATCACAATTGCCTTGATATCTGCCAGCATCTCTAGTGCTGCTCCACCTTTGAATAAAATCCCTCTCTTGGAACCTGCACCAATTCCTGCGAAAAATGCCAGCGGAACACTTAACACAAGTGCACACGGACAACTAATAATCAAAAAAGATAATGCCGTATAGACCCAATGGGACCACTGCCCGGTAATAAGAGAAGGCACCACTGCCGTACCCAACGCCAGCAACACCACAAATGGCGTGTATATTCTTGCAAATTTCGTGATAAACCGATCGATTTTTGGCTTAGAAGCGGCTGCATTTTCCACTGCCTCAAGTATTCTAGTGACCATGGAATCTTCCAACCGTTTTTCTACCTCCAGATAAATAACACCAGATGTATTGACACAGCCCGAAAATACCTGACTCCCCGGCTGAACAGCAACCGGGACAGGTTCTCCTGTCACGGCAGATGTATCAATCCTGCTTTCCCCTCGAACAATTTTTCCATCTAACGGAATGCGATCCCCTGCCCGGATTTCAATTACATCTCCAATTTGTACATCCTCTGGATTTGTCTCCGTAACTACGCCATCTTCATAGAGCCGGACGATTTCTGGACGCATATCAACCGCATCCATAATCTGTTTTCTACTTTTATTAACCGCTACTTCCTCAAAAAACTCGCCTACGCGGTAAAACAGCATAACGCCAACTGCTTCCGCATAATCCCCAATGGCAAAAGCGCCTATTGTTGCAATCGTCATCAAAAAATTCTCATCAAACATTTTGCCGCGGAACAGATTTTTTGCCGCGGTTATCACAATCTCTCCCCCTAGTACAATATAAGAAATAACAAAGAGAATGTCTGGCAGATAGGATATCTGCATGGTATGATGAACCAACATAGCAACCGCAAAGAAAACTGCTCCTCCTAATAACGTAATTGCTTCAGTATTCCCCCAAAATGACTTTTTATTAACAGAAACCTCTTTCTCATGCCCTTCCACAATATGTTCATGGGAATGTGTCCCACAACCGCACTCCCTTTCATGATGGTGTTCATGCCCATGGCAGTGCCCAACACAATCACACGTTTCCCCATCATGGCTTCCATGTTCATGCTGGGATGCCCCACAGCCACACTCCTCCCCATGATGGTGGTGCTCATGTTCGCTATTATGCTTTTTTCCCCGCACTAATTGCCCGATTTTTGTCCCTGGTTCAACTTTATCCGCCAGCTCTTGTAAGATTGGTATGACTGCATCCGGGTTTCCAGCTTCCACTAACAATTGCTGGGTTGCGAAAGTCAATGTCACCTGCTCTACCTGCGGCAGGTCATTCATCTTTGCTTCTAGTTTAGCCGCACAATTTGCACAATCAATCCCCGTAATAGAATATTTCTTTTTCATAGACACCTCATTTCTTCTCTAATAAGAGTATTGCCTTATTGCTATTCGTTTTATAACGGAACAATATGAAAACCATTTTCAATTCACATGTTCATATGAACAATTATTCATATGATGGTTATACTATAGCACTCTTACTGAAAAAATGCAACCCCTATATTTTGTTATTCCTCCACATGCTCTATTCCCTGGCTTAATATGGTAAAAACATGCTCATCCGCCAAAGTATACAAAACCGTTTTCCCATCTTTCCGATATTTTACCAGACGGTTCTGCTTTAATACGCGAAGCTGGTGTGAGATTGCACTCTGTGTCATATTCAAAAGATTTGCAATATCATAGACACACATCTCATTCTCATATAGCACATACAAAATCTTGATGCGTGTTGAATCCCCAAACACCTTAAATAAATCGGCCAACTCATATAATTCACTTTCCATCGGCATCTTTTCTTCGATTTCCCTGGCAATTTCAGCATTAATTGTCATATATTCATTTGTCTTATCCATCTGATTCCTCCACACCGCATCTTTTTAGCCCTTCTCTTGGAATTTCCTGCGAGGTGCGGATATCCAATATACTTTCTGTCTCTGTTGCTGCATTCTGATACCACAAAATCGCTTCCCCAGTATCCCCGCTGTTCTCATAAAATTTTCCAAGCTCGCAGCAAATCTCAGCACACGATGATGTTACGGCATCTTTTAAGGCAAAACCAAAGAATTTTGGCAAGTTTCCCTGAACACGGTATGCTCTTGCCAACACACACATAGCCTCTTTCACTTCATCTATTGTGCGGTTGTCCTCAACTAGCGTTTTTTCAAATACCGGAACCGCATTTACAAAATCTTCATCCGTGCCAGAATGATACAATTCCATAGCATACATATGATGAAGTTTACTAGAAAAACGCCCTTTCCTCTGTCCGGCCTGCAAAAGTGCCTGCAAATCCCGCGCCGCATGATTTCCTTCTGGGCAATGCCTGATTTCTATCTGGCTGTCATAAACGACTGGGGCAGTGCGCAGCGTCTCATGAATTGGGTCAATCCATACAAAAGGACGCAGCCTTCGGTACAATTTTGGTCGATATTCTTTCTCAAAATTATATACCGTATTATTCTCTGCGCTGGTACAGTAGAGCATCTGAACCATTTCAACCTCTGGCAAAAGAATTGATTTTAGCTGTTTTAATTTTGCCTGATTCTCTTCGTCCAGATACTCATCCGCATCCGCAGTATAGATATATTCTTTTGTAGCTTTTGATGCGGCAAAATTCCTGGCATCCGCAAAACTCCCTGTCCACACAAAATCATATACATATTTTGTATAACGCTTTGCAATCTCCTTTGTCGCATCCACTGAACCTGTGTCCACAACAATAATCTCATCTACAATCGGCGCCAAACTGTCAAGGCAGCGGGCAAGCACCCTTTCTTCATTTTTCACAATCATGCATAAACTAATGCTTACCATCACTGCCTCCCCCTATTCTCCCATAGTATCTGGTATATCCTCAATATCATCCCCATCATCTGGGTTGTCGTCCGGCACATCCTCAACCGGCACATCATCTGGTGCCTGTGTCGGTTCCGCAACTGGCACCTTTGTTGGCTCTGGAGTTACTATTGGCGCTTGTGTGTCCTTTGGCTTTTTCGTTGCTTTTGGCTTAATCGTCTCACCTACTGCATCTGGCTCAACGGTTGGGTCTGGTATATAATCATTATCATCATCATCGTTATTATAATCTGACTTTGAACTGCTCTGGTATTCTGGAAATGGTTTATTTTCCAGGCCGGCATGAATCTCTTCCATAAATGTGCGCCATACCGTCAACGGATACGTACTTCCATACAGATCATTCATTGTCCTTGGAGAATCATATCCAATCCACACTGTTGTAGTGTAATACGGCGTAAATCCACAGAACCAACCATCCTTCTTGTCATTCGTTGTTCCCGTTTTTCCGGCACAAGACATATTAGAGAGCCCCTTTCCTGCAGCCGTTCCACGAATCAATACACCTGTCAGGATATCTGTCATTGTCCGCGCAGCACTTTCCTCGTAAATCTGCTTTTTCTGGCGGTTTTTGTTATTATTTACTACAACCTTGTCATCCGAATCTAGAATTTTAGTGATGCAAGTCGGGTCACGGTATACTCCGTCATTTTGAATTGTTGCATATGCTGATGCCATCTCCACCGTACTTGCGCCATTTGTTAAACCGCCAAGAGAAGCGGCCGGATAATAGTCGGTATCAACAATTTCTGCGAAATTCATTTTCTTTACATAAGAAAGCCCCACCTGCGGCGTTAATTCCTCAAAAAGTTTCCATGCAACTACGTTCTTAGACTTTTCAACCGCCGTCCGCAGCGGAATCTTTCCAAGATATACTCCTCCTGAGTTCCTCGGGCCACCTTCAAAATAAGTATCATCTACTATTGTATTAGGCGTATAAGAGCGTTCCAACTGCGGCGTATATACTACAAGCGGCTTAAAAGAGCTGCCTGGCTGACGGAAACTCTGATATGCCCGGT
Source organism: uncultured Lachnospiraceae bacterium (assembly GCA_910585905.1). Classification (GTDB taxonomy): domain Bacteria; phylum Bacillota; class Clostridia; order Lachnospirales; family Lachnospiraceae; genus Butyribacter. The sequence goes on along the minus strand of CAJUID010000019.1, from coordinate 36,213 downwards.
TCAGCGTATATCCTATTGTGTCTTTCTGCTTTCTTCCGCCAACTATGGCAACAACAAAACCTGTCTCATTATCAATACAGGTAGCCGCTCCCTGAAGAGTATAAATACCGTCTTTCGTTTTTTCCTTAAACCCGGCCAGTGTCTGGTTGACCGCCTGCTGCAGCTTCTTTTGTTTGCTGGCACTAAGGGATGTAAAAATCTGATAACCACCAGTATACAGAGAACTATGGCATGCCTCATACATCTCTTTGTAATCTTTTTCATATGTTTTCTCATCTTCATCTGAACTGAATTCTGTCCGGAACTCAAATCCCTGTTTCCGCATCAGCTCCTTCGTCGCACAGGCAATGGCATATGTCGTCATGTAATCCTGAGTCTTAATTGCTTCCGCAGGTTTTAATATAATCGTCTCATAATTTGCATCACTATACTCCGCAGCTGATATCTTTTTTTCCTCCAAAAGCTGGGTCAAGATACGCTTTTTCCTGCTCTGTGTATGGTCATAATGTTGTAAAGGGTCGTAATAGGTCGGAATATTTGGAATCGCACACAAAAATGCTATCTCCGCCAAGCTTAGTTCCTTTGCTGATCTGCTAAAGTACGCACGGCTCGCCGCCTCCAGCCCAAAATGTCCATTCGCAAAGCAGATGTTATTGATATAAAATTCCATAATCTCATCCTTTGTATATTTTTGCTCCAGCTCAATCGCTATAAACATCTCGCGGATTTTTCGTTCCTCTGTCTGCTCATTGGTAAGAAATACATTTTTGGCTAACTGCTGCGTAATCGTACTACCGCCTCGCGTAATTTTGTCGTCTCCAGTCAGCTTTCCAACGATATATAAAGTTGCCGCCTTTGCCGTCGAAAGGAAATTGATACCAGAATGCTCATAAAATTCCCTATCTTCTGTGGCAACAAGACATTCTACTGCCTCTTGCGGAATATCCTCAAAATTTAAATAATATGAATCCTTATCGCCCCTTAGTTTGGCAATTGGCTTTTTATTCGACGCATAGATCATGCTAGTTTCAGAAGCCCGGAACGTATCTCTGGTTGACTCCCTCACAAGCTGCCTTGCCTCGTTCTTCCACCTAAGCAGGCTATCACCATACTTAAAATAAAAGAAGACAAGCATTCCTAATACGCCCAACAAAAGAATTAGGAAAAATATCTTTAAAAATAGGCGAAATTTTTTAAATTTCTTTGGCTTTTTCTCTTTTTTCTTTTTTCCAGAACGCTTTGTCTTGGCAGCCTCATCCACTGGCACGCCCTGTGGATTTCCAGACGGCCTCTGTCTGTTATCCGGCCTGTCGGCCTGTCGGCCGGCCCTGCCATTTTGCGATTCTGGTATACCAGAAGGTCGTGCTGCCGTCCTAACCCGCGCCCCTGATGAATTTCTGGCATTGCTTTTACCCTGCGCTGCCGCACCACTACGCCTCTGACTGCTTCCAGATTGTGTCCGGGATGTTCTGGAAGTGCCCTTTGTATTCTGGGCAGCCTGGCTTTCCTTCCACTGCCTGTCTAGCTCTTCCATACTGGGAATATTTAACATTGGGTCAAACCCTTTTCTATTATCACTCATATCTATACCTCCAAAACCCACTGCTGTCACTCTATGAAAAATTGCTCCCAATGTGATAGTGCCCTTATTTACCACTTCCTCTAATCATAGCATATTTTTCCTAAAACTGGCAATACTGTCAAATACAATTTAAGAAAGGACGAAGAAAAATATGAAAAAAATAAGAAAATCTTTAGAAATATTATCACCAGAAATCATGATTTGTATCGCTTCCTTTGTTGTCACCTTTTCCCTGCTGCTGGCAGGTATCCATTTCTTTTGTGAACAGCCGCATCAGGCCGTTTTAGCTGAGACACAAAAAGTTTCTGCTGTAACAACAGCCGCAAAAGAAAGCCCTTCTATGATACAGGAAAATATTGCAAAAAATATTATCCGGCTTCATGTTATCGCGAACAGCGACACAGATGCCGACCAACAGCTTAAATTAAAAGTACGTGACGCAATCATCACTTCGCTTCAAAAGGCAATTTACCAGTCAAGTTCTGTGGCGAAGGCAAAAGAAGTAATCCAGGCACACCAGGAGCAGATTGAAAACACTGCTAAAAAAACAATTGAAAACTTAGGGAGCTCTTATACTGTTAAAGTCTCACTCTGCCCACGCTATTTCCCAGTAAAACAATATGGAGACCTCTGCTTCCCAGCTGGAACATATGATGCCCTCTGTGTTGAGATTGGAAGAGCAGAGGGAAGAAACTGGTGGTGTGTCCTTTTTCCAAGCCTCTGCTTTGTGAATGAGACAACTGCCACCGTTCCTGAAACCTCCAAGGAAAAGCTAAAAGAATGCTTGTCAGAGGAAGAATATCAGTCACTCTCTGAAGAGGAGAGCCAATCCCCTTCAGAAGACGAAACAAAAAAGGAAACAAAACCAGAACTTCACTTTGGCATCCTTGACTGGCTGAAAAATCTATGAGAACCATAATTATACATGTCCATTACCCCCAAAGTATGGTATGATAAGCTCAGAAAGCAGATACACATTTACAAAAAAATGGAGCATAATATGAAGCAAAGTAAAGTACAGATTACTATGCAGAGCACTCAACCTGAGCTCTCTGATGAAACAATGGAAACTGTTTATATTGGGCATTATAAGCAGCTTGCCGGAAAACACATTATTACATACGATGAATTCTTTGAAGAGGAAGGAACATCCCCTTCTAAAAGTACGAATCTCATGAAAATAGACGAAAACTCTGTTCAGATTACGAAAAAAGGAGCCATCACAACAAAGATGCAGTTTGAAAAAGGAAAAAAGCATCTTGACATGTATCAGACTCCTTATGGCAACTTTGAGCTGGCAATTCAGACGGAACAACTATCCATACAGATAACTGGGCAAACTATTGAGGCTGAAATTTCATATTATCTTAGTTTAAACGGTGCGGCAGTTTCACAATGCAATATCCATATAGAAATTAATGGTATCAAATAGAATATGCTGCCACAAGATGTTCAGCAACCCACGCACAGTCGCCAAGCGCAAAGGAACTTTCAGTTCCTTGCAAGCATTGCGTTTGGCTCGTTGCTTACGCGAGAATAAATGGGTGCGAACATAACGATAACCCAAACACAAAAAAACCGCAGTGTATACAAAAATGATTGCTTCCAGTGCTACAGTTTTGTATATCCTGCGGTAACTATCCTACTTCTTTTTTCCCTTTTTATTTTCCTTTTCTTTTGTTGTCTCTTTTTCTTCTTTGCGCATCTCATCCACTTTCCTGCGGAGCTTTTCAGAAAACTTAACTTTAGTTTTTCTTGCCTCTAAGTTACTGCGGAGCCCCTTCACGTCCATAATGTAGATTCCGCTGATGACAGCCTTGACTTCCTTCTTTACTGGGATTAACTCAAAAATTTTCTCATCACACATCAAAGATAAAATCCTTGGCCCAATCTTCGCTTTTACAATCGGCACTTTCCGCCCACGCATATATTTCGGTGTCTGGTCAAGCACTAGCTGCGGCAGCCCCGATTCATTTAACTTCATCCTCTTTTTATCAATTACGAGAAGTGATACACTTTGCGACGCCGCCTCCAACTCCTTTTGGGAAGCTTCCTGGCGAGCCTGCAGCTTCTTTCCATAAATACTGAGTGCAATTAATGCAATCACCATAATTACTGCGATTACAATCATCACAATAGCCCATGTACTAATGCCAAAAACCGGCACTAAATTAAAACTGTTATTCATATAAATCTCCATTCCGCGCACGTTCTTTTCGGCACCTAAGCGGTTAAAATCTTCTGAGTCTATGTCAGGTGCGCACATATTTTTCTATATTTCCGCTTGGTTCGCCTTTACTTTTTCGGACAAAATGCCGCGCACAGTCTGTCCAATCACTTTCTTCTCTGCCCGATCCATATCATCCATGTAAATCGGTGTACAATACTCTATAATTACATGTGCTTTACGAATCCACGGCAGATGTTTTTCAAATACACTGTCCGTATTATTGATAGCCACTGGCACAATTGGACATTTTGATTTTTCTGCCAGCTTAAAACTTGCTTCATGAAACTTCAGCAATTCCTCCCCAGTATTTCTTTTCCCTTCAGGAGCTATATAAACTGATGTTCCATCTTTTAAAAGCTCAATCCCCTGCAGGATTGTCTGCATCCCCTTTCGGATATCCTCCCGGTCCAGAAACAGGCAGTTCATATATTTCATCCATAGTGAAACCATGGGAACTTTTTCAATCTCAATCTTTGATATAAATGCTGTCGGATAAGGCGCTGTGGTATATCCCGCCAAAATATCAAAAAAACCTCTGTGGTTAAATACATATAAAGCAGACTGATCCTTTAGAACATTTTCCTTTCCCTTTACTGTCAATTTCACGCCGGAAATAAAGAGAATCGGCCGAAACCCAAGATGAACCACAATCTTTTGAGAAATCACCGCCCTCTTTCTGTCATTTATTTTTCCTACTACAAATAGGATCAAAAAAAGTGGAATACTAATAATCGTATATAGTATCAGATAAATTGCTACCACTATCAACCTCATACCATTTCATCCTCCATTCTACACGTATCATCCCACCAAACTACCTCGTTATCCTACGCTTTATCATATACCACTTTAGAAGCCAAACCCTATACAGCTTAACTTCCGAAGCAATAACAGAAGCGGAATCTCTCATCCGCCCCTGTTTATAATATATTTTCAATAATTTTATTCGCTTGCTGTGCCATCTCCAATATCAGAGGGATCTTCGTCTACAACTGGCACTTCCGTCGGCTCTGGCTCTGCAGTCGCTACCGGCTTCTTTGTTGGTGTCGGTTTTTTTGTCTCAACTGGCTTTTTCGTTGCCACAGGCTTTTTCGTCGGCTGTGGTTCTTGTGTAATGTCTGGAATATCGACATCATCTGGTTCCTCTGTCGGCTTTGGCTTCTTTGTCGCTACTGGCCGCTGCACAGGTGTTGCCGTCACCTTTGGCTTCTTCATCGGCTTCTTTGTCACCGTTGGACTTTCCACTGCAGGCGCATAGGTTGGTGCCGGAGTCGGAACAATCGTTGCCTTTGGCTTTGGAGCCGATGTCATCTGCGGCTCATTTGTGATATCAGTATCTGTATCACGAACAGCATCTTCCTCCACTTTATTATCAACCGTTGTAAGCTTATAATATTCTTCTAGGGTCAGTTTATTTTTTTTCAGATACTGGGCAAGATTTTTCCCAACATATCTTATATGCCACGGCTCATAGGAATATCCGGTAATCTTTGTCTTGTTTTTGGGATACCTGATAATAAACCCATATTTATAACAATTTTTTTTCAGCCATTTCCCCTCAGCTGACCTTGCAAACGATTCTTCAATTGTGCATCCAACAGAATCAGCGGATACATCAATGGCAAGCCCTGTCTGATGCTCACTGCTTCCAGGCATTGCCGATACTTTATTTGTCTTATCCTTGCCTCTAGTCTTAACATTATTGCGGTAAATCTGCATCTGCCTCTCATAAGAACGGTACGCAGATACTACCTTCAACGTATATCCGTCTGCCCTTGCTCCTGCAAACAAATGCTCTAACGCTTTAGCAGCGCGTTTCCGCACATAACTCTTCTCATATACCCCATAATAACTAAATGGCACCTCAGGCACCACTAGATCATCTGGCACATAATCCTTTGAAATCAGATAATCACGGTTCACCAAAACAGTATAACTGTCAGGCTTTGTATCAACCTCAATGTACTGCTTTGCTTCAATTTTCTCCCTGGAATCCTCATTGGAATCCTTCACATTATCACCCTCCGGGTCTTCCATGTTATTATAATCATATGCACCATCAATGCCGTCTGATACCTCTGCATCTGTGCCTGCACGGAAATGTCCCATTTGAGTTGAGAGTGCCCCCACAAAAAGGATAATGCATGTACCCAATATAATCGCTTTTTTTCTCATTCTAAAACCCCTTTTATCCCTGTGCCTCTTAGTACAGCCTTGTTTAATCATTATCCCCACTGTACCAGTAAATCATGTTGTTAATTAAAATATATCTTAACGATGCTGTAGATATATAGGGGGAATTATACCACATTCTGGAACAAAGTGCAAAGCAAAGTTTTTCGTTTTCGGAGAAATAAACGTTTTTCAGTTACTATTGTTTGTCTTATCTAAAAACAACCAAACTGCGGCTATCTTCACGTTTGCTCCCTTTCATTCCTTGCTGCCAAGACTTGTTATCACCATTACCGTTCCTTATATAAATATTTTCTATTGTTCAGCGATATCTTTCCTCTGTGAGATAATTCTCTGATGCCTCAATTCTCTGCTTACCAAAACAACAGACAATATAAATGCTATAAAATCTGCAATCGGTCCCGCAAATAATACCCCCATGATTCCAAACCAATACGGGATTGCCAAAATAAGCGGAATCAGAAAAAAAACCTGCCTTGTTAACGACAATAAAGCTCCTTTCATCGCTTTCCCTATGGCAGTAAAAAAACTAGAGGAAAGCAACTGCACGCCGTTCACCAGCACCATAAAAAGATATACGCGCATAAACAAAACTGCAAATTCAAAATACAGCTTATCCCCATCTCCAAATAGAGATATAATATATTGTGGAAAACATTGAAACAGGAAGAAGCCAATTGCAGAAACAATCATATTCCATTTTATTGCAAGCAGGTATGCTTCTCTAACACGGGAATATTGTTTTGCTCCATAGTTAAAGCCTATGATTGGCTGAACCCCTTGTGATATTCCGACAACAATAGCAAGGATAATTGCATTCGTTTTCATGACAATTCCGCAGGCAGCCAAAGGAATTTCAGTACCATAAACCGTTTGTGCTCCATAATATGTTAATGAGTTATATAATATAATCTGCACAAAGGTAATTGCGATTTGGTTTGCACTGCTACTAATTCCCATACTGCATGTCTTCAAGCATTCTTTTACTTTTAGCTGGAAATTATTTCTCTGAAAATGGATCGTTTTAAAATGCCATAAATAACGTATGGCAAAAATAAAGGACAAAATCTGTCCCAAAATTGTTGCCAGTGCTGCCCCAAAGATACCCCAATGAAAGATAAAAATGAAAATAGGATCGAGAATGGTATTGGCAATGGCTCCTAGAACCATGCAAGCCATAGAATACCTGGGACTTCCGTCTGCCCGAATCAAATTACTCATGCCATTCGTTATGATTAGAAACGGCATCCCCACCAAGGTAACACCAGCATACTGTTTTGCATACGGAAACACTTCTTTTGTAGCTCCAAACAATTTCAAAAGCTGATTCAGCAGACTTTCGCCTATTACAAAATAAGCAACTCCGAATATCACCATAAGGATTATCCCATTTCCAGCTGCTGTAGCTGCCAATTCCGGCTCCTTTTTTCCAAGATAAAGTGAAAAACGAGCCGCGCTGCCAATACCAATCAGCAACGCAATCGCAAGACAAATGGTAGAAAAAGGATAAGAAACATTAGTAGCAGCATTTCCGAGATATCCTACACCCTGGCCAATAAATATCTGATCCACAATATTATAGAGAGAACCAACCAAAGCTGCCATAATACTTGGAATGGCAAAACCTTTTAATAGCTTTGAGATTTTTTCATACTGCAAAGGATTTTCAGCCATCAAATTCCTCCTTTCTCTCTATGTGAAGTACCTCCGTAATATTTTTGCCAGCCTGCATAAGCAAATCCATAAAAAGACTTTTCTCTGCTTCGCTAAGACCTTGCAGTAAAATAGACTCCGTATTTTCACAGACAGTCCGTATTTCTTGATATATAGATAATGCGCGGTCAGTGGGATATAGTTTCCATGTCCTTCTGTCCTGGTCATTTGGCAAACGGGTAAGCATTTCCTTTTTTTCCAATGTCGCAAGTGTTCTCACAATATTGCTAGGATGAACATAAAACATACCCATTAACGAATCTTGTAAAATGCCAGGAGAATCGCATATCTTAATTAAAAACATATATTGACTGCTGTTGATTCCAAAAGGTGCAAGCTGTTGATCCAAATAAATTTTGTAAAAACGGTCTGCAACCGAGAGCCATTTTAATACTTTCATATATAAATCCCTCCAATCGCATATATTATGCCATAAATTGCGTGCGCACGCAATAATTATATAATTTGACTTTCCTCATATTTTACAGCAGATGGGGTGATTCCGTGAATAGACTGAAACACTCTGTTAAATGCAGTGGGGGAATTATATCCGTATTTTCCTCTCAATCTTTTCACGAAAAAGAGAGATTACATGTTCTGAGCTCCCCATGGTCTAATTTTTCCAAGCCATCCCCGTTCAGCCCAATATTTTACGTCAAGAGATTGAGGGTCGTTTTTATGTAACGATTTTTTCATCATGCGGCAGAGAAGAAATTTTATCCTTGTAATTGCATTTACCCTTGAAGGTTTTTCGTATTTGATGCCCAAAAGATTTTGCGACAACCGATTTATCTTTTTAGTAAGTTCGGAACGCTTTTTTTCAGTAAGTTTTTCCCAGACAATATCTCCCATAAGTCTTCCTGTAAACACCATGATTTTGGAAATGCCCCACCATGAAAGGCTGTGTTTTATATCTTTTGCCGTAGACTTTGCTCCTGCGCCAATACATTGCGTAATAATAACCGCCCGCTTTGTAAACATTTCGGGAGCTGGGCGGTGTGGCATCCACAAATAAGCAAAATGGTCAAGCAATGCTTTCATGGAACCTGTTGTGTGCATCACATAAGCAGGAGATGTCATTACAATCAAATCAGATTCTAACAGCGACACCGCAATTTTTTGTATGTATTCGGAGTCCTTGCATGTATGTTCGCCTTTCAATATACAGTTTACGCATCCCGAACAAAAAGATGGGCAGTCTTTTGGCAGGTAAAATTCTGTGATTTCTGCTTTTTCTCTAAAGCGCTCCAGAAATATTTCTTTTAGACGATAAGTTACACCGTGTTTTTCTGTTCCGTTTATTACTGTAATCTTCACAATCTATACCTCCAAAATATCGTGTAATATTGCCGTATGAAATGTTTTGCGTTCTTCTGGATCTGTCAAATCTATTCCATAGAGCTGCATAATTACTTTATGCCGCAAACTCCACTGTCTATCAATAACATCAAATTATTGTCTTCAAAAAATGGGGAAAGTCAAAGTTCATAGAAGTGTTTACAAAAGAGGATAGTTCTTTAGTCAAATACCCCGCTGCAAGCAACGGGGCATGACTTAGCTTCTTTTTAGCAAGTTCGCCCCAGAGGGGCGGGGTATTTGACCCTCGCGGCAGTCGCCAAATGCGAGCAAGCTCGCGCTTGGCTCGTTGCTTCGCGGGAATAAACTCTGCAAATGAATTTTCTGTCATATCCGTGAAAAAACGCCCATTTCGTTCCCCTATAAAGGTCCCATATTTGAATGATGTATAGATAACTCCCTTTTCCCTCAACGTTGCTAACATCTTTCGCATAACATCTGTAAGCTCATCAACTGCCAAGTGCAAAATAGATGAACATGCCCATATCCCATTATACTTACCTACATCTGTTAATTCTTGAAAGAACATATTTTTTACCCTAATACCAGTATATTCGTTTGCCAACTTACACATTTTAGCTGAAGCGTCAATTGCGTCAACGTAGTAACCCTATAAATCAAATACCCCATTGTATACAACAGGGCATTGATTCGCTTTTTTCGCCATTCCGCCACTTAGGGCTGGCTATTTTACTTTCGCTCCACTTTATCATCCTACAAAGAAATCATCCTACCGTTTTTTCAACCGCCATGTCTGGCTTTGGAAATCGCCATAGCAATCCACAACCAACCCAATTTCCATTAACTCATCCCCGTGGTACTGTTTCCCCTCACCCAAAACTTCATATACAGCATCCGGCTCCAATGCTGTAAATTTCATGCGGCGGATTCCGGGATTTACCTCGCTGAGTGTCTGAAAGTAAGCGGCAAAAACATTGTTTCCATCTTTTGATCTAAACATCCATGCAGTGTGATTCCCCTCAAATGGGCTTGCAAGCCGGTACATATCCCCAGATTGTATAAATGTTCTTAAATCCTTATACTGGACAATCTGTTTACGGATAATCTCTTTTTCCTCCACCGATAACTTTGTCAAATCCAGCTCATATCCAAAATTGCCGCTCATTGCCACATCACCGCGCATTTTAAGGGATGTGACACGTCCAGCCTGATGATTTGGAACTGCAGACACATGGCTGCCCATTGTGCTAATTGGGTAAGCAAGGCTGGTCCCATACTGAATCAAAAGCCGTTCTACTGCATCTGTATCATCGCTTGTCCAAGTCTGCGGCATATAATAAAGCATTCCTGGATCAAATCTTCCGCCCCCTCCAGAACAGCTCTCAAAAAGCACGTTCGGATGGCTGCCTACAACCTGTTCTAATACCTGGTAAAGCCCCAGCATATAACGGTGTGGCATTTCTTTCTGCCGCTGCGCAGGCAGTCCAGCCGATCCAAGCTCTGTCATATGACGGTTCATATCCCACTTAACATACTCAATATTAGCAGTATCCAAAATATTTGATACCGCCTTCACAATATAATCACACACCTCCTGCCTGCTCAAATCCAAAACAAGCTGGTTCCGGCACTCCGTCCGCATTCTTCCTGGCACATGGATACACCAGTCTGGGTGTTCACGATATAGGTCACTGTCAGGTGAGACCATTTCCGGTTCAAACCAAAGACCAAATTTCATACCATATGCGTTAATCTTTTCCGCAAGTCCACCAATCCCAGCCGGAAGCTTTTCTGTATTTACATACCAATCCCCCAGCGAACAGGTATCCGAATTCCTTTTACCAAACCAGCCATCATCAAGCACAAATAACTCAATCCCAAGGCCAGCTGCCTCCCCCGCGATATCTAATATTTTTTCCTCATTAAAATCAAAGTAAGTCCCCTCCCAGTTATTAACTAAAATCGGCCTTGGCTCATCGCGGAATTTTCCCCGTACCAGATGTTTGCGGTATAAATCATGAAATATCCGGGACATTCCGCCAAATCCCTCAGCAGAATATACCAGCACAGCCTCCGGCGCTTGAAATGCCTCCCCACTTTCTAGCAGCCACGAAAAATCATAGTCATTTAGCCCAATATAAGCCCGCGACTTAAAAATCTGGTCTACCTCAACACCTGCAGTAAAGTTCCCACTATAGACAAAATGAAAGCCGTAAACACTTCCACGCGCTTCGTCTGCTCCCTTCTCTGCCAAAGCTATAAATGGATTATTTTGATGACTGGAAGCCCCCCTTCGGCTTTCAACAGACTGCACACCGCTCCTTAATGGAGTTCTCTCTATATGTCTTTCTCGCCCCCATGCGCCTGGCAGTGAAACAAAGTCATAATCTGCTGTCTCAAAATCCACATTTGCACTTATTACTTTCTCTAATACAACTCGTGCATTGCTTTCATTCACAACCTGTACGCTTCTGGTAATCACATCCAACTCACGGAACACAGTATACATTAAAATGACTTTTACTTTCTGCAGCGAATCTTCCAATGTAATCATAAGAGTGTCCGCATCCGAATCCTTTTCTACATACGTTGCAGGCAGTCCTTCCAGTCCCGGCTTGCCGGCAATAATCTGAAAGTCTTTATATAAGAGCTGTGTATTCCTACTTCCATCTTCAAATAATACTGAAATTGCAGGAATACGAAAATCTGTACTGCAGCCTGTCGGGTATTCTTGGCAGACAAAGTCAAGGCTGTATGTCTGGTCCTCATTATCTGCTGCTGCACTAAATCCGATAAAACGGTTTAGCTGCGCATTTTCCACATCTGGCGTAAGTATTTTCCTTCCCCAATATACATGCGATAAATATTTATTCTTTACAACTTTCATAATATAACTTGTGTTTTTCGTCTGTAAATGGAAAATCTGATTTTCCTGTTCAAAAATAATACCCATATGTAACCTCCACTATGAAACGACTTTTATCGGAATAACATAAATTGCCCCCAACAAAACTAATAATCCCTTTTCCACTCTCTCCTCTTACAAATCAGAAGCGCAAGTCTTAAAATAGGTTTTTAATTCTGCTTTACATGCATCGTCAAGCTGTTTTATTTCAACTCCACGAATAGCGGCCTCTAAATGATAAAGAATAACCACACAAGTATTTGGATATTTCTCTTTTAGCCGCAAAACCGCTTTCTTACTGCCTATTTCCATTAATTCCTCGGCCGAATGAATCCCCACTGAATGAAGTTTCTTTTCCATTACTTTACCTAATCCTAAAGTCGTAACTGCTGCCATGCCTTCTCCTTGTTTATTTTTACTGGTTAAAAAATACCATTTGTAGATTTGATTATACCACGTGCATTCTCCGTTTACCACTACAAAATAAAGGCACATCCAAGTGGCGGGGTATTAGGTCTCTGCTCCGCTTCGGCCGTTGCTAAACGAACATCCACCGGATGTTCAGCAACCCACGCGCAGTCGCCAAGTGCAAAGGAACTTTCAGTTCCTTGCAAGCATTGCGTTTGGCTCGTTGCTTACGCGAGAATAAATCATGTATCCACCAGATATGTTAGACATTTTCCATTTTCATCTAAACTGATATCCCATTTTCTCTACACTTATGTCAGGCTTTTTGGTGCAGACCGTTTTTAGATATATAATCTTCGGTCTGAAATTTAAGAAATATGGATAGAGTATAAACGATTCTTGGGAAGTTAAGCGAGATGGATTATAAGTATTTTTTTGCAAGAAATCTAAATATAACTAAGAATACATTGACCAAAGTCGATTATCATATATTACGGTTGAATAATGTCGAAAAAGTGAACAAAAACGCACATAAAGATGAACTATAACTAATTGTTTCGGTAATAAGTGTACTATATAATATTTTTGAGGTGAATTAAAATGAACCAAAATAGAGAAATATTGGGAGATGTTGTTCGTACAACAAGAAAAAGCAGACATTTATCCCAGGAAGCATTAGCAGAACGAATTGGTGTTTGTAAACGAACAATTATAGACATAGAGAATAATATAGGTAATCCTAAATTTGAAATATTATATCCTTTAGTTCGAGAATTGGATTTGCCACTTTATCAGGTATTATATCCAGAAGTGGAGGAAAATTCAGAGTTGAAAAATGTACTTATGCAGGAAGTAAGTAGTTGCTCGGAGCATGAATTGAGGATCATATTGTCGTTGGTAAAAAGTTTGAGGTGTATCTTTAGAAATGAAGATCAAATTGTTTGACCTGGCAATGATAGAGACTTCTATATAACAGTCTCTAAATTCTTATATATGAGAGAAGCATTATAAGTTAATGATTGAGTGAAACGATTTATAAATAAGTATAATCTAACAAACACGCAGCAAACCAATTTATACGGAAAACCGTTATAAAAAGATTACTAACCTAAAGAAAATGGAATTTTGGGGAGAAATAGAATGACAAAAGAAATAGAATTCATCCATCATTTGCGCGGTAAAGGCAGACCGCAAATATTGCTTATCGGCAACGGATTGGAACGTGTATATGGTAGCGCTAGCTGGAATGAACTCATTGATTTAATTGACGTGCGAAAGTTCAGTAAGGAAACACGTGATGAAATAAATAAACTACCATTTCCTGTAAGATATGAATTACTTGCAACCTTTGAAAATGCGCCAGCAAGTTTTTCGCAAGAGGATATGGATAACGAAGAAAAACGTATGGCAAATGCAATGATTACTCTGCTGCCCAGCAAAGATACCCGAGAAAAGAACAAAAATGAAAATCGCAATGAATTATTTAAGCTATTGCCCACACTTGGAATGGATCATATTTTTACTACAAATTATTCTTACTGCCCAGAGGAAGGTTTTTATCCAGATAGAGAATTTGAGAAAACATCTATTCGCAATAATCTTCGTTTTAACCTTAATCCCAAACAAGACAAGAACGGACGACCACTTCCGGAAAATAGATTTCGACTACACTCTGGATATCTAGTCAGGACAGGTAATAAAAATGCTAAGACAGTTGGTATTTGGCATATTCATGGCGAATGCGGTGCACCAACCAGCGTTATTTTGGGGCATGATAAATATGGACGACTGCTAAAACGAATTATATCGGTTTGTGACGCCGAGATCAAATATAAAGAAAAAATACAAAAACAGGATACATACAAATTTAGATCGTGGCCAGAGTTATTTTTATTTGGTGATATTTATGTTGTTGGCTTTGATTTTGCTGATTGCGAATTTGATCTTTGGTGGCTGTTGAGACGCAAACAACGTGAAATATATGCCGATGGTAAAGTATATTTTTATGAACACGATAAAAGAGTTGTACCCAGCGCTAAGCAGTTGCTATTAGCTGCCCACGGAGTCGTGATTAAATATAATGAGTTTTCAGGTAAAAAAGATAAGTTCAAAGAATTTTACGAACAGGCTTTTGATGATATCCGAAAAAATTGCCTACATTGAACAGTATGTAATGGAAAATCTAGTTATGGAACCCTCCGTGGACAAGGTTGCCTGAAACGCATGGATCAAGTAAGTCAAATACCCCGCTGCAAGCAACGGGGCATGACTTAGCTTCTTTTTAGCAAGTTCGCCCCAGAGGGGCGGGGTATTTGACCCTCGCGGCAGTCGCCAAATGCGAGCAAGCTCGCGCTTGGCTCGTTGCTTCGCGGGAATAAACAACATAAAAATACCTTTCAGGTAATCAAACTCATTTTGTCTACCAGTATTTATCTCATTCTTTGAAAAAACTGTGTTCCTTTTTTCACCCTCCCAATAGATTAAACCCATTTATGCTGTACTGCTTAATCTTGTTTTTAATGTCTTCCGTCCTCCTCTTATTGATATCCTGCTTTTCATTCATATCATCCAGCAAAAGATTAATATTTTTCTGCATCAGCATATTGGTATGAACCATATTTCGCATTATATCAATTGCATTTCTGGGATTGTTTCTGACAAACTCTTCCAGTGAATCTTTTGTAATGCGCATCAGCAGTACTTCGTCATAGGCAACTACTGTATAAATACTAGGCTGGCTGGAAAGCACATGAGTCTCGCCAAAACATTTCGACTTAGAATAAATCCCAATCAAATGCTCTTCCTTTTCCCCATACCGGAGATAAACCGCCACAGAACCAGAAATGATTTTGTACATCTCCTCATAAATTTCGCCTTCTTTTATAATAATATCATCTGCATGAAATTTAACCATTGCTGCATTTTCTATTTGCATTGCATTCCATCCCTTCTTCTATTACTTCAATTAAATACTGATCACAAATTGATTTCCCCCATCTGCAAACTTGTGCTCCACCTCTTTGCACACCGCTTTTATCATCCTGCTGGACAAATCCTCTTCAATGCCAAATGGATGGAAAGAAGGCCCGCTATAAGAAAACCGCACCTGAACCAGATTCTCCCGCTCACTATATTCTACATCCATAGAAATATTCATTTCCTCCGCTTCCTCTGCTGCAGGCAGAAGCTTCAATATTAGCACTTCCTCCACCACAAGCTGCATAGCGTAAATCTGTCTCTGAGATAGCTGCTGTTTCCGTCCAAACTCCTCAAGCTGGGTCATAAAGGCCGGAAAATCAAAATTACATGAAATATCCTCCACATGAAGCACTTTAAGCTGCCGAATAAATATCCGAGTCTTCTCCCTCTTTGGATGTTCAAAAATCTGCTCTGGCGTTCCTTCCTCATAGATTTCGCCTTGATCCATATAAAAGATTCTTGTGGATACATCTCGGGCAAACTTCATCTCATGTGTCACAATCATCAAAGTCATTCCCTGCCCGGCCAACCTGCGGATAACTGCCAGAACCTCCCCCACCATAGTAGGATCCAGTGCGGAAGTTGGCTCATCAAAGAGAATGATTTCTGGTTCCATAGCTACGGTCCTTGCAATAGCCGCACGCTGCTTCTGTCCCCCCGAAAGTTCATCCGGATAGGCAAGCGCCTTGTCTGCAAGCCCTATGGTGCGCAGCAACTCCATCCCCCTGTCATAAGCTTCCTGGCGGCTCCTGTTAAGAAGATCAATCTGCCCCATCATAATATTTTCAATAATGGTCTTATGGGCAAACAGATTAAAGGATTGAAATACCATACCCATCTTCTGCCTTACCAAATTCACCTTACATTTCTTATCCGTCGTTACCACGCCGTCTACTATAATTTCTCCCTTGGTAGGCGTTTCCAAAAGATTAATACAGCGCAGCAGGGTTGATTTTCCAGTGCCAGAAGGACCTATAATAGAAATCACTTCTCCCCTTTTAATCTCCACACTAACATCTCGCAAAGGGGTTACATTGGGATACTCCTTGCACAGGTGCCGGATAGATATTATGCTTGTTTCCATATTGCCTCCGGCATAACTATTTTGATTCTCACACTTATCTGCCATCACATACACACCCCCTTTATGCCGCGCTTATTCCGCTTCGGTGCAACTTTCCTCTCTGCAAAAGACAAGACCGCTGTCATTATATTAGCAATAGCAAAATAAATCACTGCCGTCACGATTAATGGAAAGAACGCCTCCATAGTACGTGAACGGATAATATCAGATACCTTAGTTAAATCTTGTACAGCAATATACCCCACCACAGAAGTCATTTTTACCATAGAAATAAATTCACCTTTCAGCACAGGAATAAAATGTCTGGCCGCCTGAGGAAATACGATCTTAAAGAATGTCTGGCCTTTCGTATAGCCCATAGCAAGAGCCGCCTCGCTCTGCCCTTTATCCACAGTTTCTATACCTGTCCGTATCATCTCCGATGAATAAGCTGCAAAGTTGATGGAAAATCCAATAACCGCAACCAAGATTTCAGAAATATCCGCCGAACCGAATATCCCATAATATAAAATCATCAATAAAACCACAATAGGCGTTCCCTGAACCACACGGACAAAAACTGCCCCAATGAACTGAATTGGCTTATAACCAGTCCGGCGCAACATACATATCCCAAAACCAAAGCACAATCCGAAGATTCCAGATAAAACCGAAATGAGAATAGTGACGCCAAGTCCCTGTATGATTAGCCGCCACCGCCCCTCCACTACAAAGGTACTCTGGAAACTGTCTGCCAATCCTGCCCAGAAGCCTTTCTCCTGCACTGTGCCGTCTAAATCGCGAACTAAAAGTACCAATGCCGAGTCATAGTGGGTATCCGCAAAATCTACCCGCTTCGCTCTCTCCTCTGTGATAGACATGCTTCCGCTGACCACATCCGCCTTCCCACTTTCGAGGGCAGCAATCAGTGACGCAAATTCACATGTTGTCATCTCCACTTTCCTATCTAGCTCACGGGCGATTAAAAGCACCAAGTCTATCTCAAGTCCCAGAGGCTCGCCGCCACTTCCAAGATAGGTCATAGGCTCATGGGCGCCATCATAATAATACCGAATGGTTCCCTTTTTACCTGGCCAGTCCTGCTTAATCAATGTTTTTACACTTTCATCCGCCCCAAGCCATTTATCTTTCAAGGATGCAATCGTCCCGTCCTCTTTAAACTTCGCGATTATGGAATTAAACTGCTTTCGCAGAGAACTTCCCTTTTGGAAGGCATATCCATATTTATCCTGGACAACAGGTTCGTGAAATATCTTTAAGCCTTCATTTTTTGCCACTGCAAGCTGCGCCAGCGGCTCATCCAGCACCCCCGCATCCACGCGGTCTGCCTTGAGAGCCGCGACGATATCGGGGACAGAATTGTAGTAGGAAAAATCCTCTGCATCCTCAATCACTTCCTGCAAAAGCTGGTCGTAAACCCCTCCGTTTAATGTAGCAAACCTCGCTCTGGCAAAATCGGAAAGTTCCTCATATTTTTCTCCAGCCTGCCCCCCCTGTCCTGACCTTACCATAACGGCAGAAACCGAAGGATACACGCAGTCGGAAAATTCAATATGTTTCCGCCTTTCTTCGGTGGCATTTAAGTTCGCCATAATACAGTCAATATCACCTGCCTGGGCTGCCGCAATGATTCCGTCATAGTCGTAGATTTTTATCTCCACTTCCGCATTTAACCATGCACCAAAGCGGTATATCAACTCCACATCATATCCGGTAAGGGTCGTCCCCTCATAGTAACTAAAAGGCTGAACCGTCCCAGTGGTTCCCACCTTAAGTTTACAGTCCGGTTTCTTGGGCATCGGTATTTCCGGCATAGTTCCCTCCGCCCGGCTTACCCAGCGCTCGTACATATTATCTAGTGTCCCCTCCGTCCTTGTTTCTGCAAGAAACTGGTTCACCTTATCCTTTAAATTGTCAATCTGGCTTTTAGGTGATATTCCCACAGCCACATCCATACTCTCTCCCAAATTTTCCTCTAACAGCTCTACATCCTCAAGTCCGCTGGCAATGGCAAATTCCATCATTACCCGATCATAAACAAACCCGTCCAGCTTTCCCTGAGAAATAGCAAGATACCCCGATGTATTACCAGAAAAGGTTTTGTGCTCCGCTTCCGGCAGATATTTTTCTGCCATATACATGCCTGCCCCGCCTTCCGGCACACCAATCGTATATTCAGAATTATTAAGCTGCTCTATGGAGGTGATTTTTTCATTCTCCTGTTTTTTGCATCCCCCTAGACATAGCATCCCTAAAAAGACAACCATCAGAAACACTGTTCTTTTCTGCAATATCATTTTTTCCTCACTTTCCGCCTGTCATAATCCCACAATCCAGTATGGGATTCAATGCCCTATATACAACATCCGCCTCTGTAAAAAAGCATCTGCGCACTTCAATTTTATTATCCTGTGATGTACTACTATACAGCCACAGCGCCTTCTATGTCTCCGCTAACCATAAATGCATAAGCTTAATCTTTTATTTATCACAATCTGCCGAAACATTTCCTTCCACTGCCAGGCGATATTATAGCAGATAAAATTTCTGATTTGGGTTGTATGGCATGGTTCGTATTTTTTTCGGCATAATTTGACATACATTAATTAATTTATATCTATTGCTGAATTGCCATCCGATCTTCCTGTTTTGTAATCGAATATTTAATTTAGTAGGAGGAGCTGAAACCTTTAATATTGTGCAGCACATCGCCGCCATTCGGATAATGATATGACACGTCACGGAGTCAAATACCCCGCTGCAAGCAACGGGGCATGACTTAGCTTCTTTTTAGCAAGTTCGCCCCAGAGGGGCGGGGTATTTGACCCTCGCGGCAGTCGCCAAATGCGAGCAAGCTCGCGCTTGGCTCGTTGCTTCGCGGGAATAAAATTACGCAAAAAAAGACACCGACTTCGTCGGTGCCCCTTTTTAAATCCTGATATTTAGTTTTTCCAAAAGAGCCTTATTAATATTACCACTAACCGTTAATCGCTCATCTTTTTGGTATTTCTTGATAGCCTTCTTTGTCTTTTTACCAAAAATGCCATCCGCCTTGCCACATTTATATCCCAATTTATTAAGCTTCGTTTGTACTTTCCTAATTGTTGAACTCATATAATACTTAGAAACTTTCTTAGATGTGGTGGTGTTTCTATTTTTAGTGGTACTAGAAGCAGAATATGGGCATACTCCGCCCGGATGTAAATGTGGTCCCAAACCATGATGATAATGGTAGCTACCAAGCCCACTCTTGTTGTTATAATCATGATGACCACCATTTGAATCTGTCCTTCCAGAATGCGCAAATGTTGTATTGCCGGAAAACAGCAGTCCTATACACATTGTTACAGTTAATATCCTTTTTAATATCTTCATTCGTAACCTCCTTAAAATTTATAATTAAAGTATAATTTGGAAATATGTTAGAAGTCTACCGAATTTATATGCGATGATTCGACATGGTTCGCGGTCGTTCAACAAATCATTCCTGTTCTAATGATTCTGATATTTCTTCAGCTGTTCAACGGTATCCTGCAATTCCAAAATATTGCTGGTAATCTCCCTTAATTCCTTTAAGTCCTTTTCACTCATATTGCTGGCCTCCTGGGTACTTGCCGTAACCTCTTCACTCACCGCAGAAAGTTGTGTGATATTTTCAACAATCCGGTTATTAGAATTTAAAAGCCGCTTTACTTCCTCACCTAAGCTGACTGCCCGATTTAGCAATACCTCCGATTGTTTATGTATTTCATTTAAACTTGTCGCATTCTGATCAATTAAGTCTTTCTGCTGATCTGTCGCTTCAATCGACTTTCCAACTAAATCCGCTGTCGTATCTGCATCTTCATTTAAAAGAGACACAATCCCCTCAATCTTTTCCGTTGATTTCCTAGTCTGAACTGATAATTGTCTAATTTGATCTGCCACCACAGAAAATCCTCTCCCGGCTTCCCCTGCACGGGCACTCTCAATCGAAGCGTTTAGAGCCAACAAATTTGTCTCTTCCGAGATAGAAAATATAATCTGTGTAATTTCAGATACCTCTTCTGCCTTTATTTTCAAGGCCTCCATTGCTTTCTCGACATCTCTCCCAACAGCCTCAATCTCTTCCGACTGCTTTTTTAGCATCTCCATCCGTTTTGAATTTTCATCAATCTGCTCCACAGTTAATTTCGCTGTTAAAACCACTTCCTGGGCATCTTCCTCTGCTGTTCGCACAGCCTCCCTAATTTCCCCAGTCATTACTGACTGTTCCTGAATACTCTCTGCCGTGCTCTGAATTCCTTCTGCAATCTGATGAAGGGACTGGTTTACTGAACCAGTGGAATCCTGAAGCACCTCCATCCGCCCAGAAGTTTCCTCAACACTGTTCCGGGTTAATTCTGCCACTTGCAGAATATCATTCATCATGATTCCTTGTCGTTGCTGTTCATCTTGCATCGTATGAACGGTATCATGGTTAAACTGCCTAAAAATCTTTGCTCCCCAAACAAAGAAAAACAGAGATAACAATGTCAATAAACTTACTATAAATTTTGTTTGGTCAGGAATCCCAACAACAATAATGTCCTTTACAAATCGAATCACTACTGCCGCTGCTATTACCGCAGCAATCCTCTGGCCAAATTTTTCGTCATAATAAAGAAGGCAGCAAATCAACGGTGGAACTGCATAAATAATTACAAAATCCGCTCCCCCAAGTAAGTTCAGCCAAACATACGCTGCTAGAAAACTTCCCACCATAATGTATCTGAGTGATTCTGAACTTTTACCGCGCAAATACATTATCCAGTCAACCACCACGCCAAAAAATAATATTAAAGTTGGCGCTGCCACAATTAAGTAATTCGCATCTCCCAACAGCATCTGAGCCGCAAATGCCAATATTAAAAAACATTTAAGCACTGTCATACTAAGAAGCACAGCTTGATTTGCTTTCTCAACCCTGGCTTCTTTCCTGCTGTAAGACCTGAACTTTACTGAAAAATCTTCCATTAGTTGCACCTTCCTTTCCCACCTTAAATATCAATTAAAACACAAACAAACCTAACGTCTAAAAACGTTACGTTTGTCCTATTAACCACTACTTTTTACAATATCACTAAATTTTCCAAAATACAACCCATCATGCGAAATTATTCATTTACTTGGCCGTTAACTTATTAACTTAAGTTTAAGTAGTAATTGTGAGCGTACAAAACGTTAACTTTTAGGTGAAAAAGGAATTTTTTGCAAAATGTTTAGGAGCATCTGTATAAAAACATTACAGATACTCCTATGAACTTATGTCCTATTATTTTCTTTTAAGAAACTTTTGTAAGTGTAAATTCAGATAAGGTAATAGTTGATACAGGCGTACTAAGGCTAGCTCCACTTCCATCCTTAATCTGCCCCATGGACACTACCATAGTTGTATTAGAATCTGTTTCCTCATTCATGATAAATTCAATTTCAACTGGTTTTTCCACATTATTTTCTAATACAATATCATTTCCTCCATACCATGCATATGCGTCACTTAACATTGCAAGCTTAATTGTGCGCGCCGCTGTAGATTTCGCTTTAAATGTGATTTTGTATTTGCAGCCCTTTTCCAGCGTAATGCCCGCCTGCTTAAGCTGCACATTCCAGTCATCCGTTCCCACATTTGTCACTTCATATATAACTTTGTTACTGCCAAATATAACATTCGCTACACCAGGAGCTGTTATGGCTTTTGTCCAGTTTTCTTCTCCCTTAGAAAAGTCCCCGTTTTTCAGCATATTTTCTCCCTCTGGAATTACAGGTACTTCAGGTGCATCCACTTTTTCAAGATTTATATTGTCAATACATACTCGATGCTTCTCATTAATTTCTATCCCTTCTAATGCACCCATGGAAATACTCAACACTGCTTTCAAGTCTGTTTCGCCTTTCATCTGAAATACAATGTCATAAGTCTGGTAACTATCTTTTAGCTCTATAATTTTCTCTCCAGAGTAAGGTGTCCAGTCGTTATCACTTGTTCCGTCCCTCTGTATGGCAAACATTATTTTTCTTACAATACTTGATTTGGCATCCAATGAAAGTTTGTACCATTGCCCTTTTTCCAGTTCAATATTATTCTGCTTTAACTGAATCTTCCATGCCGCATCGCCCGTTTTATTAATTGTAAAGTCCGCCGCATTGTCCTCTGTAAGGCTATCCACCACATAGGATGCGTCTGCACTGCTGTCTACATAAGGCTCATATCCCGCCATCCCTGCATTAAAGCTTCCATTTTTAATTAAAGTGTCTTCAACAACACGCACATTATCAAGATAATAGGTTCCAGGTTTATCAATTTTAAATACAATATTCCTGTCTGGCAAAGTAGCATCTGTTGTAAACTTATAATTGTACTCCTTTTCCTCTCCAGATAACGCAACAGTAAATGACTGACCTGCAACTGTCAAGAGAATGTCCTTTCCAGCTTCCCCCTCTGCCAAAAAGCTGACTGCATAATTACTTCCCCCCAGCAAAGCAAGCCCACTCTGTGAA
This sequence comes from uncultured Lachnospiraceae bacterium, assembly GCA_910585905.1. Taxonomy (GTDB): domain Bacteria; phylum Bacillota; class Clostridia; order Lachnospirales; family Lachnospiraceae; genus Butyribacter. The sequence continues at coordinate 13,283 of CAJUID010000019.1, read as the reverse complement.
ACAAGCACTGGTTTACTTGATGAGGTTCCTTCTGGTGCAATTATTTTTAACTTCCTGATATTGTCTGTATTTGTTACAGAAATATTTGCCCCTGCCTGATTATCAATATCCCAGTATTCTTTACGGTCTTTCCCTTCCTGAAAACCTCCGTTATATACATAATTTCCATCTGCAAGAACTGTCTTTTCCTCCGGCTCATCCCCAGATGCTTCTGCTGTTTTTCTAATGGATACATTGCTAATATGGACACCTGCTATGGAACCGGCGGCTCCAAGATTAAATTCCAAACGTCCATTTGCATCATCTTTATCTTTCATTACAAATTGAAAAGTATATGTTTTATTTTCTGTCGACAAATCTACCGTTTTATCTTCCAAATAACGCCTATAACCACGGTCTGGCGCAGATACATCTACTTTTATTGTTCTTGCTGCATCTGCACTGGCATCAAAACTTAACTGGTACGTTGCTCCTTTTTTCAACGGAACATCCGGTTGAACGAGCTGGACACTATAATCTGCGGTTCCTTCTGCTGTCGTATTAATAGAAATTTGTCCATCCTTGATTTCCGCTGTTGCCACTCCGCCAAGAGCCGTTAGGAATTTCCAATCCTTATCATCTGTCAGATCCTCCTGCACCCCAAAGCTTCCATTATTAATGTAATTTCCATCTGCATCCGGATCTCTTAAAATAACTTCCTTTTCCGGCTTTTCAACATTTTCATTATAACTATCTTTTTGATACACTTTCACATAATCAATTTTAAAGGCCGCTTTTTCGATATCTGTAGTTTCATCAGGGTTTCCCGGCCAGTTTCCTCCAACTGCAAGATTTAAAATAATATAAAACGGCTGGTCAAATGGAGCCGGATATGTAATCTCTCCCTGCCCCTCTGTAACAGAATACCAATCGCTTTCTGTATGCATTAAGATGCCATCCACATACCAGTTAATTTTTCCAGGTTCCCATTCTGCACTAAAAATATGATATTCATCAGAAAAGCTTCTGTTCTTTAGGGTATATTTTCCTTGGCTTTCACTGTGTGGATTTCCGTAATGGATTGTCCCATAAGATGTACTTGTATCGTTTCCAAGCACCTCCATAATATCAATCTCACCACATCTTGGCCACTGCCCATACAAATTCTCATCGGCAGGCATCATCCAGAATGCCGGCAAAAATCCTTGTCCGGCAGGAACTTTTACTTTTGCTTCAAAAAGCCCATACTTAAAATTATGTTTATTTTGTGTATTCACTCTGCCCGATGTATAAGAAACTTTCCCATTTGCATCCGTCTTTTTTACCGGCTTCAATACAAGATTTCCATCTTCAATATAAATATTTTCAGAAGAATCTGTGTATTGCTGGAGTTCATTATTTACCCATCCCGGCTCATGCAGTTCAATGTTCCAGTCGTTTAAATTAAGTGAATCCCCATTAAACTGTTCTTCCCATTTTAGGGTATACCCCTTATGGGTCGCATCAACCGGTGATTTCGTCGGTGTAACCGAAGGATTGCCCGGCTGACCCGGCACTGCAGGTGACGGCGACGCAGTGGGAACCACTGATGGCTCCGTGGTTGCTGTTGCTTCTGGTGCTGTTGTATCCTCTGGCTGTGCTGTAATAGCCGGGGTTGTTTCCGGCGCTATTGTCGCCTCGCTGTCTTTCTCTGTTACCATTACCTCAACCTTTCTTGTCCATGTTTTTTTATAGCCCTTTATTTTTGCACTAACCGTCGCATGCCCGGCAGATATCCCTACAATCTGTTTACCTTCTACTTTTACGATGTTTTTATTTGAGGATATCCATTTTACCTTTAACTTATTATTTCCATATTTTTGTACCTGTACCTTTGTTTTTTGACCCTCTGCTATTTCCATTTTATGCCGCTTCAAATCAGGCGCCTTAACGACCTTTACCTTGCAGGTATATTTTCTGCTGCCTTTTTTCCATGTTATTTTTGTGCTGCCTGTTTTTTTAGCTGTCACAACACCTTTTTTGGTAACAGACGCCACTTTTTTCTTTGTTGTAGAATACTTGCCATCTTTCTCCTTTGCACCAACTATATTCAAGTCAATCTTATCTCCTTTGGAAATAACACAACTTGAAACAGATATTTTTCCTGCTGCCTGTACAGACAATGGCACTGAAGAAACAATAATTGCTGATGCCGCAAAAACTGCTATGCTCTTAAATAAAAGTTTTCTCATATAAAAACCTCCTATCTTTTTTTAATTTGTTCCTGCCTATGCTACTTTAAGCTTTTTGAGATTATAAACTATTTCCCCAATCTTATATACAACGCTGTATACAAAAATATCAAAATCATGCTATAATAGAACAAATATTACTACGATATAGATTAACCGATCTTGCAGATGAATAATGAAAGGAATATTTATGAATTTACGAAAAGAATGGTATGATCAGGAACTTAAACAAAGTGAAGAAGCTTTAACGCACCGTCCGCTAGAAGAAGAATATTCTTTCTATAACGCTGTCAGCTCTGGCGATATGGATTTTGTACAGAAAAATTGTGACCAAAATACTTTTACCAATCCAGAGGGAATGGGAATTCTGTCAACAGACCATTTAACCAATTTAAAATACCATTTTGTAATTACTGTTGCCATGATTACAAGGCAATGCGTGACAGCAGGAATGGAGTTAGAGCAGGCATACCGCTTAAGCGACTTTTATATCTTAAAATTGGATTCCTGTATGTCCGCCGAAGGTGTTTCACAGCTTCATCATAGCATGGCGTTGGATTTTACTGGTAAAATGGCACTTATCAAAAAAAGCTCTGTAATTTCAAAATACGTTATTCTGTGTATGGACTATATTTATAGCCATTTAAATACTAGAATTACCATACAAGCTCTATCTGAATATACCGGGCTTTCCCCCAGCTATATCTCACGGCTTTTTAAAAAAGAATTGGGAATTGCCATTAGTGATTATATCTTGGAGAAAAAAATAGAAAAGGCAGAAAACTTACTAAAATATTCTGATTACAGCCTAATTGATATTGCTAACTATTTAGCATTTTCTTCTCAGAGCCATTTTATCCAGACATTTAAGAAGGCGGTCGGTTTAACCCCAAGCAAATACCGCAACCAGTTTTACCATGCATCTTGGTAATCCCAGGGCATATCTAAGTTTCTAAACAAACATTAGGGCATTGCTACTGTGATCTGGTAACAATCCCCTAATGTTATTATCTAACTTATATTGTAAATGTCTTTATTAACCTAAATATACTTCAACTTGATGCACCCCATCCTGCATAGACAAAATCTCCTCCCGATAAAGAAATGCCGAATTTCCATCACAGTGAAACTCCAACTTCCCATCACATACTGCCTTCTTTATTGTATATTTTCCATAAGACAATTTCTTCGGATTTTGAAAAACAATATGGAACTCCTTTTCTGCAAACCTAAGCTGAATCTGCGCTTTTCCATGCTCATCAAACTGTTCCGATATCAATTTCGGGCTAATTACCATACTGCCATTTTCCCCATGCACCCCAAACACCTCTGTAACCATTGTCAACATATACCAGCTTGCCGCTCCAGTTAAATAATTATACAAACCCTTTCCTTCCCCATTAAAATATTCAGGAATTCCCGGATAGATCTTGCTCACTTCAAATTTTAAGGCAGTATCCGCAAGTGTTTGCAAAGCTTTATAACCTTCCTTTACAAATCCTCTCTTGTACAATGCATTTGCATACATTACCGTCATATGCGAAAAAACAGCGCCGTTTTCTTTTTCTCCATATGCAAACCCAAACATCCTGCCTAAATCAAATTTTTGCTCTTGAAAATCTGTATTTAAGCGGTACCCTCCAATCTCTTGAGCATACAGATAATGGTCTGCACTTTTACAGATTCCTGCCACCTGCTCATCTTCTGCTGTCCCTCCCATAATTGCAAATACCTGTCCAGTAAGTATCATTTTAGCACCATTTTCAAAATACCCTTCTACAGGCTTTCCACTATTATCATAATAACTATTAAACCAGCCTTCGGTATTATCCCCTTTTATCCACTCTGTCTTTCGAATATGTTTCTTCATCCACTCCGCCTTAGATTGCAAATTATCTGCCAGCTTCTGTATTGCAACCGGGACTTTTTTCCCGCTGACATTATGAATACAAGTTTGCAGATATTTCTGCAATAGTTTTTTCTTCGCTTCCACATTATTATAAACCTGGCTGTCATCTCCTAACAGAACCATCATCTCTTCCAACAACTCTACTTGCTCCCAGCCGAATTTATCCTCTAATAGCAAAAGAAGCTTAGCCATCTCTGTAAGGTTGCCAGCATATGCACAAGTAAATGCAACACTTTCACCATTTTCTGCCGCCATATCCAATGCATCGTTCCAATCTGCACCGCGTAACCTGATATGGTTATGCGCCCCAACCTCATAAAATGCACATAGATGCTGTAGAAGCAAATGCTCCAGAACACTTCCTTTATATATCTTTCCGTCCGTGCACCTCTGCTGTATCCCATATTCCGCATCCCACCGGCTGTCAAGGCTGCCTCCACGTTCTGCCTGCCCATCTTTAAAGTAGGAAACTGTCTCCTCCAATATTCCTGTGTCGCCTGTCTGGTCAATATAGAATTTTGTTGTCATAAATGGCCATACACCATGATCCATCCATACACGCGCAATCCCGTTGCGGTCTGCGATAAACTCCCCCTGCTTTGCACCTATAATGGTAGCATTCGTCCCATCTATCCGGACACCACCATAATTATCAAGAATCATCTGGCGCACTCCATCCGGATCCATAATCAATAGAGAAAGACAATCCTGCCACAGATCACGCCATCCCCTGCCTCCCCGACCATAATCATGGTGCGGCAAGAAGGAGCAGCCATAAATCCTTCTTAAAATCGGCTGAAAGCTTATCCAGCGCATTAAGCAGTCAAACCGGCTGCTGCTTGTATAGTATCTGACATTCACTTTCTCCTGCCAATATTTTTTTGTATCTCCCAGCGATTTCTTTACCTTTTCTGTTGTTTGATAGGCATCCAAAATATTTTCAATTTCCCCCTCATTCTCTGTAATGCCCATTACTACCGTAAATGTGGCACTTTCCCCTGAATTAAGGGTAATCGGCGAAAAACGTATACCTCCCAATGCTTCTTTTCCCTCATACCTGCTTCCTGCAGGTACTCCGTCTTCATTTTTTATCACTTTCCAAGGCTGAGCAAAACTTCCACCATCGCCAATAAACTCATCCGCCACCGGATAAAAATCTAATGGCTTCTCTCCTGCGCCAGTTATGCCGCAAACAAAATAGGTACAATGATTCTTTTGATGCCCACGCTCATCAAAAGAAAGCGTTGGCTTAACATATACTCCATTTTCGGTTGTTCTTATTCTATGAAGCAAAGATGTTACATGCCGATGATCCCTAATATTATCTGCACTCCGGCCAAAAATAGGAACCGCCGCTACAGGCACAATTTTTTGTGCCAAACTCCCCATATTTCTGATTTCTACATACATAATCTCCACATTATGCTTTAGTGGCACAAAAGAGGTTATCTCTGACTTTAACTGATATTTTGCAGACTGTCTTGTAACAGTCTGCCACATAAAACCTGCTTTTAGTTCACTTCTATCCTGTAATTCTGTAAATCTTTTGCTTTCTTCCTCAGCAGATGCCCCTACTGCAGACCATGCCCCCATTTCCGTGTGAAACCAGAAGTTTCTGCCAGAACGGTTATTATGAAGATTTTCCACACTGACCGGCTCCATTAAGAAGGTATTCTGGTCTATCTTAATATCTCCACCCAGATTTGGTGAAAGGGCGCTTTTCACCCCACCCTCTCCCGCTATCGGAAAGTACAGCCCGCTGTAATTCTCCGGTTGTTCTATGGTAAATGTCCCCTCCCTGTCCAAAAATTGAATTGCGTTTACCATCCTTGTTCCTCCTTGTCTTATAACTGTTTGATTATTCCCTTAATTCCCTAGTTTCAATATTCCAATTTGTATCGCAATCTCTTCTGCCGAGACCGTCAGTTCTCCGAAAGCTGTTAATCCGCCGTGAGTCAAACTGCTGCATTTCTTTTTCTCTTAATAATCACTTTCGTTTATTTTTTTACATTTTACTTAAAGCCGCAAAAAACGTATATCATATTTATAAAGAAAATATCAAATACATGCCATTATCAAAAAAACATCCATAGCCCCAAACTGTATTCCAGAATTGAACTATGGATGTATTACCTTAAATGTATTGTTTAAGAATTACTCCTTTACACCGCCAAGTGTAATGCCCGCAATAATATATTTTGAAAGTAATAAATACACAAGAATGATCGGAACGACTGCTATCATAATCATCATATATATTTTTCCCATATCAAAGTTCATATAATCGGCACCTCGGAGTGTTGCGATCAGTATCGGCACAGTCATTTTATCCTTTGACTGGATGATTAATGCCGGAACGAAATAATTATTCCATGAACCAACAAATGAGAAGATTGCCTGCACCGCAATTGCCGGTTTCATAATTGGCAATACTATCTTATTAAAAGTCCGAAATTCTCCACATCCATCAATCCTCGATGCTTCCACTAGCGACAGTGGAAGGGAGGACTGAAGATAGCTGTACATAAAATAGAATACAGACGGAGATGCAATGGAAGGAATAATAAGCGGCAGCAACGAATCATACATGCCCATATTCGTAACAAGACGGAGAAATCCCATCGCTGTAACCTGAGTTGGCATAACGAGAATTGCCATAATAAAAGTAAATGCTATTTTTTTAAATTTAAAATCATATGCATAAAGCCCATATGCCGTCAGCGATGAAAAATATGTACAAATTGCAGCCGAGCAACCAGAAACAATCAAACTGTTTAAAATGCCCCGAAACATCGGAAATGTTCCATCATTTGCTACACTTAAAAAATTTTTAATTAGATGGCCTCCCGGCAGTGCTGAAAATCCCTTCTGTAAGTCTGCATGCGAATGCGTTGCGTTCACCACCAGAATATAGAAGAAGAACAGACACATAAACGAAAGGATAACAAGCAAAACATGTGCAATAACACTCCGCAGGCTATCGGCTCTTTTTGATTTCATAAGCTATCCCCTCCTTGCCCTTTTTCTTAATTTAGCAGATATTCCCGGTTTATCTGAATTATTGCCATTGGTCATGCGGTACACAAAGAAACACAAAATACCACTGACAATAAACAGATAGACAGATAGTGCTCCTGCCATACCATAATTCTTACTCTTTAAATGACTGTTCAAGAACATAATCAAGGTCATAGATGTACGATCCGGCCTTCCCTGTCCATTTGTCAAAATCTGCGGAACATCAAACATCTGCAGCCCGCCAATAATAGATGTAATCAATGTGTATGCAAGGATTGGACGAATCAGCGGAAGAGTTATCCTAAAAAATCTCTGTATGCTATTGCAGCCATCCAATTCAGAAGCCTCAAAAATATCTGTACTGATTCCCATAATTGCTGCCATCAACATGATAGTCGTATTTCCGAACCACATCAAAAAGTTCATAAGTCCGACCAGTGATCTTGTTCCAAAGATAGAACCCATAAAATCGATTGGTTCCTTAATAATTTTTATAGCCATTAAAATCTCATTGATCGGCCCATTTGTTGAAAATAAGGTAAAAAACAACATTGCAAATGCTGATGCCATGATCAGGTTTGGTAAGTAAATTACGACCTTGAAAAATTGTTTTGCGTGGATTTTCAGCCGAATATCTACAAACCATGCAGCGAGCAGCAATGCTATTACAATCTGTGGGATAAATCCGATAACCCACAAAATAATAGTATTTCCTGCATATTTGAGCATATCTGATTCCAGTAAACTCACATAATTTTCCATTCCTACGAAATTCGGTCCAATTTCTTTGATTCCAGAGCGGTAATATTCAAAAAAACTGTATCGGATTGTGTCTGCCAAAGGAATAAAAGAAAAGATGAAAAAACTTGCAAAAAAAGGAAGAATAAAGATATACCCCCACTTCGCATAACTAATACTTTTACGTTTCTTTTTCACAGACCAGCACTCCTTTCTTCCCCAGAAGCTGCCATGCAGCCCCTAATGCATTATTTTGGCCACTGAATTTCTGTTATTTCCGGATAACGCTCCCTGATTGCCGTCTCAAAGTTTGTCTTTGCCTTATCAAAGGCTACTTTACCCTGGAAATAATCAGTAAAGGAGTTCTGGATTAATTCAACGCATCCCTGGTCATAAGCAGAAAGCGGTGCAATCTTGATATTTTCTGCAACTGGAGCAAAGTATTCAAAAGAATTCTGGCCGCCAAGGAACTCAGAAGCATATGTCTTATTATCTTTTGCCGCCTCTTTCATACCGCTCTGTGTATTTGTGTAATCTAAGTAATCTTTTGATATCTTTAACAGATTATCTTTATTTGCAGTTACTGCAAGAATAATATCTTTTACATGCTGCGGATTATCTGTTCCTGTGCATGCATGAACATAAGAACCTCCCCAATTGTACTCCTGCGGTGGATTTGTAACGGCCCATGCACCATTGTCGCCATCCCAGTTTGGCTTTAAAGTAAAATCAATTCCCCATGCCGGGAAAAGGAATGCAAATACTTTTGATTTAGAACCCATTGCCTGGTTCCAATCATTATTCCACTGACCCTTTACTGTCTTGTTCAAATAACCTGCATCCAACCACTTTTTCGAATTGTCTACCCATTCCATAATTTTCTGGTCAATCTTAATCACCGTATCGCCCGCTTTCACCCAAGGCTCATCAATGCTGTTGCCATATAAACGGAACGTGTCTGCATAGGATGCAAATGTATAATATCCTTTTGCCTTTAATTCCTTTGCTGTCTCTTCCATGACATTCCAGTCTTTTACTTTCTCACCAATCTCTGTTGGGTCATCCGTGCCAAACACTTTTTTTGCGATATCGCGGCGGTATACCAGCAGACCCGGACAACACTGCCATGTGGAACCTCTCTGTACGCCATATTCATCAGAAGCCGTTACCTTTGTAAAACTATACTGGTCTGCAAGGTCTTTCTCAGGATCAATGCCAAGGTCTTTCAGAGGGATTGCTGCATCTGCCTCTGCATCTGTATACTTATACACATAATCTGTTTCTGATAAAAAGATATCTACTTTATCATCCGCTGCTGCATCTGCCTGATTTAATAAAGCCTCATCAAGTTTCTGCTGGTATACGCCATCCTGGTTCGGATTAATAATCCAGTGAATTTCAGTTCCATCTTTTAATGTGGTCACCGAACCATCTTTTGATGTCTCTTTTACTTCTGGATAAACTGCCAGCACCCGCTTGTAGAACTCATCATTCCAACTGTAAATATTGATAACTTTGCCCTCGCCATCATTATTACTGTCTGCCTTTTTCGTATCCGAATCCTTCTGTTTAGAATCATTTGCACCGCAACCAGTCAAGGCCCCTACGGCTAATGCCGCTGTCAATAAGATACTCATGTACTTTTTTTTCATATTAATTCCTCCTTAATATTAATTATTTTAATTCTTCTTTTCATACTTTACTATAAACAAATCCGTCAAAACAATATACAAGAAACATACCAAAAATATCAAAATCATGTCATAACTTTTTAGGACATTTCCAGTACAATTTCGGACTCTTCTCCCAATAATTCCGCTAAAATGTAATTTCCTTCTATCTCTTTTCCATCTAGCATCAGCCTTTTAAACCCTGATTCTTTATGCCCAGGATTTTTAACCACTATATTCAAGTGTTTTCCCCTAAAATCTTTCTGCATCTCAAAACGTTCCCATTCTGCCGGAATAGAAGGTTCTATTTTTAGGCCGTAGAAATCAGGCCGTATTCCTAATATGCCCTCCACACATCCTACCATAACCGTAGATGCTGTTCCCGTAAGCCAGTGCACGTGAGAACGCCCAAAATGCGGGCTATCCTTTCCCTCTGTAAACTGCCCATAACAGTATGGCTCTAATTTCCTGATTTCCGCCCGGTCGTTTTGTGCAGCCGGGGCATTTTCTATAAAATATGTAAACGCACGGTTTCCATGCCCCCTCAGGGCTTCCGCCAATATGATCCATCCTTGTGACTGTGAAAATATTCCTGCATTTTCTTTTGTCCCGGCATTATAGATAACGGCAAGCGCACCGCCAAAAGCATGCTTATGGTAAGGTGGATCCATTAGGATTGCACCATACTCGGTATTCAATCTTTTATATACAGTATCCAGGGCAGCATCTGCCTGTCCATCATCGGCAGCCCCGCTAATAACAGCCCAACTTTGCGGGTTCAGCCATATATTTGCCTCCGCAGCCGTTCGGTTGCCAATCACCTCTCCTTCTTCTGTATACCCGCGGATAAACCTGTCTTCGTCCCAGCACAATTCTTGTATTGCTGCTCCTAATTTTGCCTGAGCCTCTTCAATGTAACTGATATAATCTAAATCCTTTTTATATTCTGCAATTTTTTTAATAATTGTCATTGCCAAATAGAACTGAAATGCCACAAAGGTAGACTCCCCTTTTTTTCCAAGCCGCAGGCAATCATTCCAGTCGGCATAAAGTCCCGCCGGCATCTTATGCCTTCCAAGACGGTTCATTGAAAAATCAATTGCGCGTTTCAAATGCTCATATACTGTTCCCTTATCCTTATTAGCAAAAGGAATTACTTCATCAATAAATGCAAGGTTCCCTGATTCAGAAATATATTTATAAACTGTCGGAAACAGCCATAAAGCATCATCTGCACGATATGCCGGATGACCTGTTTCTTTCACATAAGAAGGATCATCTGGTGTATCCTCATGCCCTGGGTTATGCGTAAACTTTACAAGAGGCAATCCCCCACCATTATCTACCTGAGCCGAAAGCATAAAACGGATTTTCTCAGCAGCCATTTCCGGAGCCAAATGGATTATCCCCTGAATATCCTGCACCGTGTCGCGATATCCATATCCATTACGCAAACCGCAATAAATAAAAGAAGCTGCACGTGACCAAATAAATGTCATAAAGCAATTATAAGCATTCCATGTATTAATCATGCTGTCAAACTCCTCACTTGGCGTTTTCACCTGAAAATGAGAAAGTTTGCCATGCCAATATGATATTAATTTATTCAAATCTTCCCTACAAACCTCCTCCGGACACTGATATTTGTTTATAATCATTTCTGCCTCATCATTGTTCTTCATGCCAAGAACAAATGCCAGGTTTTTCGTCTCCCCCGGTTTCAGCGTGATTGAAGCAGAAAGCGCACCACACCCATTTTCATTGTAATTAAGTGAACCATCAAGTTTTCCATGGATTACACCCTCTGGATTGCCATAACCGTGATAACGCCCCAGAAACTTCTCCTTATCCCCACAATATGACTGGACATCTGCACCAGCCATGCCGAAAAAGCGTTCAATTACAACCTTATCATCTACATCTTCCCCTTTCTCCATTCCATCAAGATTCCCATGAATCATTTGGCAAATACGGTTTTTACAAAATTTGGTTCTCGTAATAAATTGTGAATACTGCAGATTAACTTGATCCTGCTCATAGTTGCTATTATTCGTAAATTCTGCATATCCTGTTATAATTAACTTTCTTTCTGTATTAGAACAGTTTGTCAGGCTGACCTCCCAAATTTCATACTCTTCATCCAGAGGTACATAATACAATGCCTCAGAATGAATCCCACTGTAATCTGCAAGCAGCTTAGTATATGCTGTTCCATGGCGGCACTCACTTTTATAATCTGCAAGATCCTTTCCAACCGGCTGCCAAGAAGCAGACCAGTAATCCTTGCTGTCACAGTCACGAATATAAATGTAACGCCCCGGTTGGTCAAAATCATTAAATACATAACGCAATATCCTGCCATTTGCACCAGACCTGGCAAAGCTATATCCGCCGGCATTATTGGATATAATTGCACCATATGCCGGTGAACCCAGATAATTCGCCCATGGCGCCGGTGTATCCGGCCTATTAATTACGTATTCTCTTTTGTCGTTATCAAAATAGCCAAACTTCATAACTATTCTCCCTCCTAAAAATTTAACAAAAGCATACGACTCTGCCAAATTTATGTATATCAATCTCTTTACATAAATGTCAGATTCATGCCATAACTATGGCGGTTAAATATAGGCAAATTTTACGCAGAATAACTTTTTAATTTGCAAGGTGGGAGATTCTCTGGAAATTTGGCAGGAAAAATTTGAAATACTTGCTTCTTCAAGCTAACTATGACATAATGGCGTCATAGTTTGTTTGTTATGCTGGGACAAAAAGATGAAGTGATGAAGAAAGATAACAATGAAGATATTGTACGTGTCAAGCTATACAGAACATTGTATATCCTGATTTAGAATATTTAGTTAGAAAAATTAGCAGGTGGCATCCTTTATAGGCAAAAAAAATTAAATAATTAAGAAAAGGGAATATACGTGGGCACATACTTTTAATTAGTTTACTGGTTATCAAATTCCATATATCTTCGATAAGTGCGAAAACCCAATGACTCATAAAATCTTAAGGCTATATCATTAAATTCCCAGACATCCAGCTCGATTTTATCAAGCCCCTTGCTTTTTGCATGTTCCTTGATAAATTCAAATAACTCCGTCGCCACTCCCTGCCTTCTAAATTCGGAATCCATGCCAAACTCACTAATGTGGTAAAATGACCGTTTCCATGTATACGCTGATAAAGGCTTATCAATATATTCCACACAGGCATAACCACATATTACTTCATCCCGGACTACCGCAATCACGTCTGAATTGTCAAACTCATAAATATCATAAACAAAATCCCGCAATTCATCCTGAAAACCACTCCTAAATATATCCGGCCGTCCCATACAATGCAAATTATTTACCTGCCATCTTAACTCATTAATCCTAACTAAATCCTCTCTTTTCGCCAAACGTACCATACTGCTTTTCCATTTCCTTTCCTGGTGGCACATAACATTTCACACTTCCAATCATGCCTCCATAGGCGTCATAAACAATCTATTAAATTAGTATACAAAAAAATATTATCCTTAGCAAGTAAAGATATTTTAACAAATAATTACAACATCTAAAATTTCCAGAGCAACCGGCATTTCTTTTTTACTTACAATAAATTATTATCTATTTTTTAACTGTGAATTGTAAAATAGTCAAATACCCCGCTGCAAGCAACGGGGCATGGCTTAGCTTCTTTTTAGCAAGTTCGCCCCAGAGGGGCGGGGTATTTGACCCTCGC